>WTGO01000102.1 GCA_011523515.1 Chloroflexota bacterium | reverse complement strand
GCTCGCCGAACAGCTCTCTCAATACGAAGGGGCCGCCGAAAGCGCGCTGGCAACCGGTGAAGGTGGCTTCGATGGCGCCTGCGATACTGAGAAGTTAAGCGAAAAGGGCGAGGATGTCATCTGCGTTCCCGGCGTGTACGAAATGCCTCTCGCTCGCGTATCTCTCGCGCTCTTCCATCCCGAGACTTTTGAGATCGCCGCGCTGACAACAACCATCTATAACAAAAACGGAGACGCGGCCCGCGCCGTTTGCGCGCCCCCGGCGGTTGAAGTCACGCCTCCCGGTTGCGGTCCCTATGCGTCCGGGCAATGGATCACAGCGGAAGAATACTCGGCCTCCGCGCTAAACTTGCCGGTGAGCACGGAGAATACGCAGTTGCCGATCCTGCACTATGTCTGTTTGACATTTGATGACAAGCCATCCTACTTGCAGGCTTACCCGCTGATCAGTTCCGCTGCGACAACGGTTTCCATGTTAAGAGTCGGGGCCAATGTCTACAGCGACGATGACGAAAATCGGAGGAGAAGTACGGATACAAGTGACGGAGCCGATGTTGACAGCGTCGATGACGACAACCTGTCGAGTGGTAGGACGGATATTGGTTATGGAGTTTGGTGTTTAGTCTGTGAGGGGGAAGAGCAAGTCGGCTATGTCTACAATAAAGCTCAGACACGGGAAGCAGCGAAGAGACAATGTGAAGTGGAGAAATCACGGCGCGGCGGTGATTGCCGTTGCGACGATCAAAAGTGAAGCCGCCCATCTCGACAGCCCGCCAACGCTGCCCTTTGCTTTCAGCCCCTTGCGCCGATGCGTTAAAATCGACCGATTCCAGTTTACATTGAGGAGCCGCATTCCTTGACTTCTTTCACACGACAGGAAGCACTTGACTACCATCGACGCGGCCGACCGGGCAAAATCCAAATCGCCCCGACCAAACTGCAGCTGTCGTTTACGATGATGGCGGCGGATAGCAGCGGGAAGACCGGGGCGATGAGAATGGATCGGATTGGAAGGATGAAGCGGAAATCAAGTAATGCGGTTTTATTACGAGAAGGAGGGGTAGCTATAGAGATTGCGACTTGCGTCCATCGAAAACCATTTCATTTTCAGCAAGCGCGTTGATGATTCCAGCCTCAATCCCCCTTAGTCTCTCAGGGCAGCCGTGACAGAATTTCGTCCAGCTTCAAGTTCTCCAGGTAGGTCAATATGACAACTATGCCTGTCACCACCGCGAGGATAAATCTCTGCAAGCGTTTTTCCACTCGTTTAACATCAGCTTTTGTCGCGAGATGCTCATACGCGCCTTTTAGTTCGGCGGTGTCCGCGACGTTCGCGTCCACTTTGCTCTCTATACGGTCGAGCCGGCTGTTCATCGCTTCTGTCGCCACAATGTCTTTTTCTTCGCGGTGGCGTGCATTTGCCTTTAGGCCTAAGACGCTTGCAAGTCGGACTTTCTCACATATTCGCATTCAATATAGCAAAAAACGGACGACATTGTCAAACGCTTTCTCGCTGCTGTCTGTGGTAAAATATGGTGGTCAAGCAGACACAGGGAGACCGTCGCCATGACCTCTTTCACACGCCAGGAAGCGCTTGACTACCACCGCCGCGGCCGACCCGGCAAAATCCAAATCGCCCCCACCAAGCCGCTCGACAGCCAGCTGCACCTCTCGCTCGCTTACTCGCCCGGCGTCGCCGAAGCCGTGCTGGAGATCGACAAAGACCCGCTGGCCGCCTACGAGATGACCGCGCGCGCCAACCTGGTCGCCGTCATCTCCAACGGCAGCGCCATCCTCGGCCTGGGCGACCGCGGACCGCTGGCCTCCAAACCGGTCATGGAAGGCAAGGGCGTGCTCTTCAAAAAGTTCGCCGATGTCGATGTCTTCGATATCGAGATCACCTCGCAGAGCGCTGAAGAGATCATCGAGGTCTGCAAGGCCCTGGCGCCCACCTTCGGCGGCATCAACCTGGAAGACATCAAGGCGCCCGAATGCTTCGAAATTGAAGAGCGGCTCATCGACGAGCTCGACATCCCCGTCTTCCACGACGACCAGCACGGCACCGCCATCATCTCCGGGGCGGCCCTGCTCAACGCCCTGGAAGTCACCGGCAAGCGCATGGAAGAAGTCAAGGTCGTCATCAACGGCGCCGGCGCCAGCGCCATCGCCACCGGCAAATTCTTCAAGTCGCTGGGCGTCGCTGCTGACAACATCCTCATGCTCGATTCGCGCGGCGTCATCCACCACCAGCGCGAAGACGGCATGAATATCCACAAAACCGAATTCGCCATCCCCACCCACGCGCGCACCCTGCACGACGCCCTGCAAGGCGCTGATGTGCTGGTCGGCTTGTCCATCGCCGGCTCGGTCACGCAAGAGATGATCATGGGCATGGCGCCCAACCCCATGCTCTTCGTGCTGGCCAATCCCACGCCGGAAATCATGCCCGAGCTGGCGCTGGAAGTCCGCCCCGACGCCATCATCGGCACCGGCCGCAGCGACTACGTCAATCAGGTCAACAACGTGCTGGGCTTCCCCTTCATCTTCCGCGGCGCGCTGGATGTTTACGCGGCAGGCATCAACGAAGAGATGAAAATGGCGGCCGCCCGCGCTCTGGCCGCCTTGGCGCATGAAGACGTGCCCGACAGCGTCTTGCTGGCTTACGGGCAGGAGTCGATCAAATTCGGCAAAGATTATCTGATTCCCAAACCGCTCGACCCGCGCGTGCTGCTCTGGGTGGCGCCCGCCGTTGCCGAAGCCGCCATGCAATCCGGCGTCGCCCGCCGTCAGATCGACCTCGAGGAATATCGGCAGGAACTCATCAGCCGCCAGGGCATCGGCCGCCAAGTGCGCCAAAACATCGTCAACCGCGCCCGCGCCGGCGCCTCCCAGCGCATCGTCTTCCCCGAAGGCGAAGAACCCAAGATCATCCGCGCCGCCATGCAAGTCCGCGACGAAGGCATCGGCGAGCCGATCCTGCTGGGCCGCCCCGAGCGCATCCGCCAAACCATCGACAACCTGGGCCTGAACTACGCGCCCAATTGCTTCGACCATTACGCCGCGGACAATCAATACGACTACCGCGATTACCTCTACGAATTGCGCCGGCGCAAAGGCGTCACCCTCGGCAAAGCCCGCTCGCTCGTGCGCCAACGCAACTACTACGCCTCGCTCATGGTCAAAACCGGCGACGCCGACGCTATGGTCAGCGGCCTGACTTACGAATACCCCGATGTCATCCGACCGGCCCTGCAAGTCTTCGGCACGAGAGCGGGCGCCACCCGCGCCGCCGGCGTCTACCTGATGGTCATCGAAGGCCGCAGCTACCTCTTCACCGACGCCACCGTCAATATTGACCCCGATGCCGACACCCTGTCCGAAATCGCCATCCTGGCCAATGACTTCGCCCTGACCCTGGGCCTGGAACCGCGCGTCGCCATGCTCTCATTCTCCAACTTCGGCGCCACGCCGCACCCGCTCAGCAACAAAGTCCGCCGCGCAGTCGAGATCGTGCGCTCGCGCCGCCCCGATATCACTGTCGATGGCGAGATGCAAGCCGATACCGCCGTCGTGGTCGACATCATCGAGGCGCGCTACCCCTTCAGCAGCGTCCGCGATGCCAACGTGCTGGTCTTCCCCAATCTGGACGCGGCTAACATCTCCTACAAGCTGCTCTCGCGCCTGACCAATGCCGAGGCCATCGGTCCCATCCTGCTGGGCATGGGCGCGCCCGTGCACGTCCTGCAAGCCGGCGACGACGTCGAAGACATTGTCGCCATCGCTGCGGTGGCTGCGATGGATGCTCACGCGCGGGCGGGGTAGGGCAGCCGCCCACCTGTCAAATGTAGGGGTGCCCCTGGGACACATCGTTTTGCGGTACAGGCGCTAGACAATTGAATATGCGCGATTCACATATTGACTATTGACACTATTATTTCGCTGTAGTATCTTCCCTCGTGAATGACCAAGCTCCGAGGAGACGATATGCAAAAGACAGCGAAATACAAAATGATTTTGTCCGAAATAGATATGATTGCCGAAAAGGTCAAGCTCTTTTCTGGTGACCTGCAATCCATAGTATACAAGGACTTAATGGAAGCGCTTATTGGTGAAAGTGCGGACCTGAATCAAATGAGACAGGGAGACGAATTACAACAAGCAACCCTTACCTCCGAAGATGGAGATCAGGTTCCAGATGCATTTGAAAGTACAATACTACAATACAACAGAAACAATATTCTGTTACAGCTGAATGATATGGAGTTTAGCGCGTTTGTAGCGTATTTCTATACAGAGATTGCTCCAATTGATAAACGCGTAAATGTAATTGGGACGGAACATTATATCGAGCTGAGCCGGTTAGTTGGGCGCGAAATGCCGAAGCGGGTGTCAGGTACGCTGCACAATGCCAAAAATTTGCGAGGCTATCTGACAAAAACAGGAAGGGATATGTTCGAACTATCCGAAGCGGGAAAAGGATTTGTTCAAAATACAGTAATCGGAGAAAGAGGTTAATGGAAGAAATACTTGCAGGACCTACAGCGTTACTTACGTTCCTTACCCTAATTGCGGAATTACTTAGAAAGTTGTGGAGTGCATTGCGGTCGGCGAAAGAGGTTGTCAAATCTCGTCGTGTAAGTCAGAATGACAGTAGCGAAGCCAATGCTCAGCCATCTCAAGCAGACGAGCCTTCGCAAAACGATACAAACAGTCAGCCCTGCGCCGATTAAGCGGCTAATTCACCTTCACTCGCGACCCCGCCATAGCGCGGGGTTTTTGCTTTCTCCGCCGCAGTTGCCCGTGCCCGAAAGACCCGCAATCATGTGCTATAATCTCCGACAAATACAATTTTGGAGGTAATCTCATGCGCTACATTTTGCTAACCCTAATTCTGTTCCTTTGCCTCGCCCCGACCCTAGCCACCGACTACGCCCTGGATGAAACCTGCACCCTCGCCGACGCCATCCGAGCCGCCAACGCCGACGAAGCGCGCGGCGAATGCCCGGCTGGCGACGGCGCCGACACCATCACGCTCAGCGCCGACATCACCCTGGAAGGCGAATTGCCGCGTGTCCTCTCCGACATCACTATTGACGGCGCGGACCATACCATCAGCGGAGACGCGCAGTTTCGCATCTTCTATGTCGATATGGGCGGTGCGCTGACCCTGCAAAACATCCATCTGACAGCGGGGCTGGCCCACAATGATGTCATCTTCACCTTCGTCGATGGCGTGACCGGCCGCAGCAAGAGCGGCGGCGCCATAATAGCCAACCGCGGCAGTCGGCTGGAACTGATCAACAGCCGTTTCACCGACAATGTGGCCGAGGCCTATGGTGGCGTACTCGATAGCTGGGATAGCGAAATAATCATCAACGACAGCGAATTCAGCGGCAATACGGCGGCCGATGGCGGCGCGATCGGTTCGGCCTTCAGCGCAGTCACCATCAGCAACAGCAGCTTCGACGGCAACGCAGCGGAGAATGGCGGCGGTGCGCTGCAGGTGTTCAACGGCACGGCCCATGTCACTGATTCGCAGTTCAGCGGCAATTCGGCGGCTGAAGACGGCGGCGGGGCGATCACCGTCTTCGCCGGCACGGTGGAACAGAGCGGCAACACCTTCAGCGACAACGAAGGCGGCGACTGCGCTGGCTGCTGATCAGCGCCAAACTGCCCGAGTCACGCTGAGGCAATACAGGCTAGTACTGGCCGACGCCCTTGCACTGCATCGGCTGCGGCCTGCAATTCTCTCTCCCTCGTTATGGGGCCGGGGGCGAGGCCAAAAATCTTTGTGTCCTTTGTGCCTTTGTGGTTAACTTAGACTAACTGCAATTCAGCGAAACGTGCCCCATGTCCCACCCACACGGACACCACCACCACGACGACTCCCACCACCACCACAGCAGAAACCCGCTTGTCAAAATCGCCATGGCCCTGCACCTGCCCGGCTTCACCCACGACCACAGCCATCACGACCTCGCCGCCGATCGCGCTTTCCTCGATAACCAGCTCGCCGTCCGCACCGTCTGGATCGCGCTGGCCGTCCTCGGCTTGACCACCGCCCTGCAAATCGTCATCTACATCGCCAGCAACAGCGTCGCCCTGCTGGCCGATACCGTGCATAACCTTGGCGACGCCCTCAATTCCATCCCGCTGCTCTTCGCTTTTTACATCGCCCGCCGCGCCGCCAACAAGCGCTACACCTATGGCTACGGCCGCCTCGAAGATATCGCCGGCGTCTTCATCGTCATATCCATCGGCTTCAGCGCCGCCTATATCCTCTACGAGTCCGTCCAACGCTTGCTCAACCCGTTGCCGCTCGAGAACCTGGAATGGATCGCCCTGGCCGCGCTGGTCGGCTTCGTCGGCAACGAACTGGTGGCGCTGATGCAGATCCGCGTGGGCCGCCGCATCGGCTCCGACGCCATGATCGCCGACGGCCAGCACGCCCTCATCGACGGCCTGACCTCGCTGGCGGTGCTGATCGCCGTTTTCGGAACGCTCATCGGCGCGCCCATCCTGGATCCCATCGTCGGCGTGGTCATCGGCTTCGCCATCATTGGCATCACCTGGAACGCCATCAAAGCCGTCTGGTATCGCATGATGGACGCGGTCGACCCGCATCTGGTCGAGCATGTAGAAGCGCATGCGCGCGGCGTCGATGGCGTGCTGGCGATTGAGACGCTACGGCTGCGCTGGGTCGGCCATCGCATGTACGGGGTGATGAAAGTGACTGTGCCCGCTGGCGCCTCAGTGGAGACAAGCGCCGTCATCGCGCGCGCGATTCAACATGAAGCCCGCCAGGCCATCCCGCAGTTGGAAGAGCTGACGGTTGAGGCCAAACCCATCTAAACTCGCAGGCAAGGCGGTACCAAAAAGCCTCCCCAGCATTGGAGAGGCTTGTCTGTTTTGGCTCTTGCTGAGGTGGCTAGCCCGCTTGCGCGTCGAGAGCGGTCTGTTCTTGCGCGACGCGCTCCGGCGTGCAGGATTGGCTCTCCAGGAAGGCGATGAAGCCGCGGTCGCCCGGCTGCCGTTCTTCCAGCGGAACCACATCCGCCGCCCGCAGCTCGGTGCTGACTTCCTCGCTGAGCGTCGTTTCGCCATCGGCAATCACGACATCGGCTTGGTCCAGGACGTCTTGCGCAATCTCGATGCCCTGGCTGAGGGCCGCGTCCAAGTTCACCCCGATCGCTTCGCTGCTTTGCTCGAGGATCGGCGTTAGCGCGATGTCAAGATCGCCATTGAGATAAGCCACCAAAATCCGCCCGAGATTCTCGCCCTGCGCGTAGAAGCTGTAGAAGCCGGCGCTGAGAGCCGCGCCCGATTCCACCGCGAAGAGCGCGGGATGGAAAACGGGGATGCCATATTCATTGCCCAGGTTGACCAGGACAGGCAAGCCCGCCGCGTCCATGCGCAGGTCAATCGGCATCACAAAGGCTTGAACGCCGCCGTCGATGAGACTCTCAGCCGCCACGAGCAGCCCGTCGATGCCAGTCACAGCGGCCGTTTCGACAGTCAGACCCCAGTATTTGGCGATGTGCTCGATCTCCTGCGCGCCCACGACGCCGGAGGCTTGCGAAGAATTATAGACCGTGCCGATAGTCTGGATATCGGGATAATGCGTCAGCATCAAATCCAGCAGGTCTTCGTAGGGCGTTGTAGAAAGCGTGCCGGATACGTGCGCCGGCTTGATGCAGGGAGACTGCGCGATGCCGGCCTCGAAGGGATTGAAGACCGAGGTGAACAGGATCACGGGCGGCTCTTCCATGGCGCTGGTGGCTTGGACCGCCAGCTGGGTGACGGTGGCGCTGAGCGTTACCAGCACATCCGGCTCCTGGTCCAAAGCCTGTTCCAGCATCAGGTTGGCGGTGGGCAGGTCGAAGTTAGCGCTGCCCCAATGGATGCGCAGCTGCTCACCCACCAGGTCCGCCCGCCCGCGCAGGGTCGCGCTTTCCTCAGTGTTGATTAAGCCGTAGGATTCCAGCACATCGAGGATCGCGCCTTCCGTAACATCGTTGGTGGGCAGCGAGCCGAAGCTGAGTATGGCGATCGTCGGCGCGTCATCCGCTCGCAGGACCGCCAGCGGCAGCAGCAGCGCCAAAATGAGAAACGCCAGCAAGACTTTGCGCATGTTAGACTCCTTACTTTTACACACTCGTAATGGATAAGCGCAAGGCACGGCGCCTTGCGCAGCATTCGGTTTCAAGCGAAACTCCCATTCCCGCTTGCTGGCGCGCCTGTCGCAGTGAATGCGCGCTTCTTCGCCCCGACTGTTTGAGCCGCCCATGGCAACCATTCCGCGGCCGGGGGAGAAGCGTTCGCGCATTCTACCACCCTAGGGTCAAGAACCAAACTCTTCTTCCACGTAAGCCCAGGGTGTGCTGCTGCCATCATTCAGCGTCACTTTCACGCGGAAGTTATACTTTTTTCCGGGAAGCCGATAAGAAGACAAGTCTGACAAGCTAAGGTAGGTCTTCGACCCTTGGACGCTTAAAGATTTTATGTCTGCGGACATCCAAGAATCCACCACGCCGCCGCCCTTGACTTGCAGCTTGGCGGAATTCGTGTTGTCGACGGTATTCCAACTCAAGTTCATCGTATTATTATCGGAGTTGACGCCGTTATATTGCAAGCCGGTGATGGTCACCGAGTTGTTCGTTTGCGCCTGCAAGGGCAGGAGGGCAATCAGGCAGATCAGCGCGAGCGATATGCCGATGACCGAGACAAGTGAACGGATTTTCATGTTTTCCTCCTTTTGTGATCCAGCCTACTTTCAGCATAATTGAATTTTGCCGCGCTTGTCAAACACTTCGCCGGCGGGGAGTGGCGAAGTACGAAGATATAACCCGCCCGACCGAAGAATCTGATGCGGGCGACTTACAGAGCCGCCCCATCATTGTCAAACTTCGCTGGTCTTTGCCGGGGTCAACTTTGGCTGACCCCTTGCTATTGCAGTCCCGCCGCGCGTCACTTAGGCCGGGAAACGGTCACATAAGCCCAAGGCACTGTCCCATAAGGACTTTTCACTTTGAGGCGAAATTGTAGATCCTGTCCCGTCTGCGCGGGAATTGACGCGATGGTTACGATCGTTCTGTTGTTGCTGTGCTGGAGGAGTGGCGGTAGCGTCACCGTGTGCCAAGTGTTGAATATGCCGCCGCCCTTGACCTGGAGCTTGGGCTGGCTCTCCCCGGACAGGGTATTCCAGCTAAAAATCCAGCGACCGCTCGGAATCTCAACGCCGTCAAACTGAAAGCCGGTTAAGTTTATGGTTTGGCTTAGGTTCGCTTGCGCATCGCCAGCCTGGACGGCCGCGGCGGCAGTCAAGAGCATCAGGAACATAGTGATTGAAAGTGTTGCCCTGCGTTTCATTATATCCTCCTTTTGCGATCAATCTACAATCGAATTGCTAAGCCGAGCGTCATCGAACGCGGCAAAATCACGAATTGGCAGCGCCGTTTAGGCATTGGGTGGAGAACTCAGCGAAATCTCCGTCCAATAGGAAGTTACCTGATTGGGAGCGTACGCTTTCACGCGGAAGTTCATCGATCCATCAAACTCATTAAGCCAAAACATTGGCTTAATATACACTTTCGTTTTGCCGTCTTTACGCTCTACATTGTAAGTCGACAAGGTAGTCCAAGTTCCAAATATGCCGCCGCCCTTGGCTTGCAGGTCAAAATCCCATTCGCTGGATATGGTGTTCCAACTGAACTGCCAGTATGTGGTAACACTAACGCTGTGTTCGGAACGCTCCGTTACTACATCGACTTTTTTATCGTATTGAAAGCCGGTTAGGTTTACACGATGATGCGCTTGCGCCGGGAGCGCGAACAGGATCATCAGGGACAGCGCCAGCATAGCGATGGAAAGGGTTGACTTGCGTTTCACAACTATTCTTCTTCTGCGATCAATCTACAATTTAATTGCTGTGTCGTGTAAATGCCGCCCCCGCCGGTCTTCATGGGCGGAGGCTGCGGGAGACGTGACCCCGAACTTAGTCGAAGGATAGCTTTATGGTATTGCTCCAAGGTGTATTCCCCACTTTCACGCGGTACTCTAGCTCTGTCCCCGTCTCATTTTGCAAGGGCGTGACGTGCACCTCGGTTTTGCCGTTATCCAAATGATTGGTGACAAATATCTGTATGCGTAGCCACACGCTGGTGATGCCGCCACCTTTGACCTGCATCTTTATTTCGCCGCCGCCGACTACGGTATCCCAACTGAATACATCACGTTGATACGTCTCGTCCTGATCAACCCAGACTCCATCATACGTGAAGTTATTGATTTGCTGGGAACTAGCCAGATAGGGCAGCGCGGAAAATGCGAAGAGCAGGGCAATCGCCAAACCGGCGATTGTGACGACCGAATGGCGTTTCATGGGGAGGCTCCTTATAGCTATGGTGACAAGCGGTCTATATTCATCATATTGAGTTTTTGGGTTTACTGTCAAGCAATTCGCGGTCGGCGCGAGGCAGCTCAGTGGCGAGGGGGCGCTAGCTGCTTTCGACGCGCAGTTCGGCTTTGCTGTTCAGGAATCGACCCAGGCGCTCCACTTCCGCTTCCAGATAGAGCGAGACGATTCGCTCCAGCGCCTCGAATGGCTGGACGACAACACGAAGGCTCAACCGCCGCTTCTCCAGCTTCCAGTTCGCCGTCGCTTCGCCATCGACGAGCAGGCAGGCGCGGATTAGGCCACCGCCAGGATGCACGCGCTTGGTGAAGGCGTCGTCGACCATGAAGCGGCGGCTCTCGTAGCCCAGCAGGTAGTTGTCGTAGCGCGGCAGCAAGCGGACGACCGGCTCGTCCGACGCGGCCTCAAGTACTTCCAGCTGCCCTTTGAGCAGCAGCGCCTCGCCGCCCGGAATGCCGATCGTCGCGCAATCTGCGGCGACCGCTTCCCAGGCCTGCCGCGCCTGCGCTTTGCTTAAACCCGACCAGCGCGCGAAGTCGGACGCAGTCGTGGGCGCGTAAGCCTCGAGGTAGCGCCGCGCCAGCTCGCCCAGCGGGTCGGCCGGAGGCCGCGCCTCGGTCCCGGCGGGCAGCCAGTCGTCGAGCAGCGCGTAGCTCAAGTTGCCCTCGACTTCCGGACCGAAGCAGACCAATCCGCGCAGCGCGGCGTAGCGAACGAGATGATGGATCGCCTGTCCCGCGACCGGGATGCCCCGGCTCGCCAGCGCCTGCGCCAACTGCGAGCGGATCAGCGCGCCTTCGCGGCTCAATACCGCCTCGATCGCCTCCAGCCCGCGTTCGCGCGCGTCTTCTGTCAGGCCCAACTGCCGGTAGCGGCTGCTGCTGCCGCGGATAGCCGCCGGCGCGCACAGCTCGAGCAGCCAGCGGAGGTCCGCCGCGGGCACGAGATGCAGCGTCCCCCGCAGCGTCCAGGTCAAGACGAAGGCCCGCTCGACTTCGCGCGCGTACGCGACATCGGCTTGCGATATAGCCGGGCAGCGAGCGTGGATCGCCAGCTGCGCCGACGGCCACTCCTGCGCTTGCAAGGCGAACAGCGCTGACACCGTATCGGCGGCCGACGCGGCGCGGCGCTCGCTACTCAGCAGTTGGCGGCGCAAGCGGATCCGGCGCAGTTGGGCGGCGGTGATGTGATGGCGCATTCTAGATTTCTCATCTCTTCGTGAGTATGGATTGAGTCCTTGCCCGGCTAATGTGATAATAGGCGGCGGCTGCAATCCTGTCAAAACGTTCGCGCGTCGACATGAAACCCGGTTCGCCCTATCATAGCTTCTCGCTCTCGTTGATCAGCCTGTGTCTGCTGCTGATGACGGCTTGCAGCGCCGACCCGCCGCGCATCGCCTTGGCGGATTTGGATTTCGCCCTGGCCGACGCCGGCAGCGGTGAAAAACTGTACAATCAGTCCAACAACGAGGCGCCCGCCTGTTCAGCCTGCCATTCGATTTCCGGGGCGAGCAGCGGCATCGGCAATTCGCTGGCCGGTTTGCCGGAGCTAGCGGCTGATCGCATCGCCGGACAGTCCGCGACCGAATACCTCTACTGGAGCATCTTGCGCCCGGGACAGCACTTGGTCGCGGGTTACTCCAACCTGATGTACGCTGATTACGAAAACAGTCTCGAAGCGGCCGACTTGGCGGATCTGATTGCCTATCTGCTGACGCTCTAGTGGATACCGCGCAAGTCGAGGGCGCAGAGGCGTCAACTGGCAGCACCGTTTAATTAGGGAGATAGACATGGATATGAGTACCGCCCCCGGCGCGCTGATCATTACTGTGCTGCGTCTGCTGCATATAGTAGCGGGATTGGTCTGGGTGGGCGCGGCCATCGTGATGTCCTGCTATATCGAGCCGGCGCTGGAACGGGCGGGCGGGGACGGCAGCCCGTTTTTGCGCGCGCGCTACATCGGTCCCGTACTTGGCTAGGCAGCGCCTGGATTCGTTGACCCAGGCTAGGCAGTTGAGCAAAGCCGCTCCCGGCGTGTATATTCATGATGCCGTCCGCTGTCTCAGAAGTCCAATGTAGCAATGCAAATCAATGCTCTTTTACCACCGGGGACACAGAGGGCTTGATATTGCGTCGATGCTCACGCAGCGGATGTCGTTGCCATTTGGACTGACTCTTGCTGCCAGAATATTTCGTAATAGCTTTACTCGGTGTCCTCTTTGCAACTCTGTGTACTCTGTGGCGAATCTTTTTCATTACTTACTTGCACTTACTTCTGTGTACTCGTTGGTAAATCTTTTTATGTCGTACTTCCGTCGAAAGCAAGCGCATGAAGGCTGACCAGGCGCGACCTGCAATCGGCAGCGAGCAGCCTGCCGCTGATCAAGAGCGCACCAACGCCCGCGTCGCCGGCGCCAGCGGCATCCTCGCGCTGGGCAATATCTGCAGCCGCATTCTCGGTCTGGCGCGCGAAACGGTAATCACCTACCTCTTCGGCGCGACCGGCGCGGCCGACGCGCTCCAGGTCGCCATCATCGTACCCAAGGCGATCTACGACCTGCTGATCGGCGGGCACATAAACGGCGCCATCGTGCCTGTGCTCAGTGACGTCATTACCTTGCGCGGCAGGCGCGAATTATGGCGGGTTGTATCAGCGCTGATCAGTCTCGTCTTGGCGCTCCTCGCCGTTTTGGTGTTGCTGATTGAGGTTTTCGCGCCCCAAATCGTACCGCTGGTCGCGCAAGGCGCTGACGCCGAAACGCGGCGCCTCGCCATTGACTTGCTCCGCTTGACCGCGCCAGCCCTGATTTTCTTAAGCCTCTTCGCCGTTTTCAGCGGAACGCTATTTGCGCTCCGCTCTTTCACCCTGCCCGCCTTCGCCGGCGTCGTCTTCAACGGCTGCATCGTTCTGGTGACGCTGGCGCTGGCGCCGTCCGTCGCCTGGCTGCCGCGGCTCGCTCCCGTACCCGAGGTCTTCCCCTTTCTAGTCGCGCGGCCAGCCGACGGCATCATCGTCGTGGCCATCGGCTGGCTGGTCGGCGCCGTCGCCCAGATGCTGCTGCAAGCGCCCGGCCTAAATCTGCGCCGCTTGCGCCTCAGCCTCAATTGGCGGCATCCGGCCCTGAAGAGCGTCGCCCTGCTTTATCTGCCCGTCATGTTCTCGCTGAGCATGGACACGCTGATCATACGTCCCTTCAGTTATCGACTGGCCAGCCATACCGGCGAAGGCGGCATCGCCATTATGAATTGGGCGACCACGCTGGTGCAATTTCCGCAAGGCCTGGTAGCGACAGCGATCAGTATTGCCATCCTGCCCACCCTCGCGCGGCAGAGCGCGGAAATGTCGGCCCAAGCCCAGCGCGCCTTCAAAGACACGCTCGGGCTGGGCCTGCGCCTCACCTCCGCGTTGATTCTGCCGGCAGTGGCCGGTTTATTTGTGCTGGCGGGTCCCATCATTGCGCTCTTATTCGAAAATGGCGCCTTCCTCGCCGCCGACACCGAAATCACCGCGATGGCGCTGCGTCTCTATCTGATCGGCTTGCCCTTCGCCGCTATCGACTTGCTGCTGGTTTACGCCTTCTACGCGCGCAAAGACACGCTGACGCCGGCGCTTGTCGGTATCGTCAGTCTGGTCTGTTATCTGGCGGCCGCGCTTCTTCTCTTCGAGCGTTTCGGCTTGTTCAGCCTGATGATCGCCGACAGTGTCAAGCACTTCACGCACGCTTCAATCAGTGGCATATTGCTTTGGCGGCGGCTGGACGGCTTAGGTTCGCAGTGGCTGGCGCGCACCGGCTTGAAAGCGGCGATTGCTTCGCTGCTTATGGCGGGCTTCGCGCTGGTCTCGCTGCCGTCGCTCACGCAGTGGATTGGCGCGGCAAGTATCGCGCGGGAGGCGCTGCTGGTGGGGGTCTGCGCGCTGCTTTATGGCGCCGTATTCTTGCTTGCCGCTCGCATGCTCAAGATTCAAGAGCTGTCCTGGCTGCTGAAACTGCTGCGCGAGAGGCTTGTGGGTTAGGGTCTTTGATTGCATTCAGAAGGGCGGCCAAATGTTGCGCACAGGTCGCGTAGACACTGACCGCCGACACTACGGGACAATCGCCCGTAATTTGCAGGCCATTTTCGACGGGCGTCCCAAAGGTCCCCCTGCATTTTCACAATTTTCGTGGCGAGCGGCCTAAAATGATTTCGCTACGATTGCCCTTCTGCCCCAATTCTCGCATATTTTGACATTGTGGCGGAATGCGCTAGACTGTGTATACTAGCTTAAGATAGTGTATTGTTTGGAGCAATCTTATGATCATTAATTTCACCCCCCCCCCCACGCGCAAATTAAGCCTTCTCTTCATTCTTCTGCTGGCCGCCCTGCTTTGCGCCCCGCTGGTTCAGGCGCAGCCCTCCGTCACCGTCACGACAAAAGACATCACCCACAATCGAGCCTCGATTATTATCAACACCTCCGGCGGCGGCAACGGCGGGTTTTTCATGGTCATCGTAAACACCAATCCGAACAACTTGTCCGTTGACTCGACGGTATGGGCAGGAGGAGGCGCCCCAGTACACTTGCACTATCGCGACTTGACGCCGGCCACCACATACCACGTCACGGTTCGGCACAGCCCCCGCAATGGCGCCTATAGCACGCTTCATTCCACTTCGTTCACGACCCTAGCCGCGCCGGTGTTCTACCCGTTTCTGGGAAGGCTGCACTTGCATACCGCGAATTTCGCCGACGATATGAACCGGAAGATTACCAGACTGCGATGGAGTGGACCGCCCACCGGCTGGGATCGGAAAACCTTCTCGTATTATCACGTGGAAATCTATAAGCTATCTGGCGGCAGGACCAAGGTCCATGAGGGAAGGACAACAGAACAGAGCTACGATGTGCCGGTGATCCTGGAAGAGCAGCGGTCTCACGAGGCGATAGTTACGCTGAAGCGTTACGATTGGGGCACGAGGACCACCACCAGCCACGACACGCAGACGCTTTCTTTCGCTGCGCCGCGTCAGCCGGACGCGCCGCCCGTCGAGCCCGAGCCAAGTCAACTGCCGCCGATCGCTTTCAGCGTCGGCATCGTCAACTCCACGGAAGCGACCATCTCCTGGATCGCGGT
>WTGO01000103.1:57298-64566 GCA_011523515.1 Chloroflexota bacterium | reverse complement strand
AGGGGGGGGGTGGTGCTTATGGAGGAGGTGGGGGGGTGGCACGCCCGGACCAGGGGGGGGAAAAAGAGGGGGGGCAGGAAAAAAAAGAAGGAAAGGTTTATTTTTTTAGGGGGGGGGGGGGGTAGGAAATTAATGGTCATGGGATTGCTCCGCATTCATAAAATAGGATTCCATTATTGTTCAGTATAGCGCATTCCGCCACAAAAACAAATATGCGAGGAATTGGGGCTGGGGCAAAATCCAGGAAATGAGACAGCCCCAATATCAAAGGCGATGTTGCGTTTTTCGCCGCATCGGATACAATTGCCGTATCGTAGGTTTGAACATGAAAGGACAACTCTCATGCAAGAGGGTGGAATGGACATCGTCGTCAAGTATTGCGCGACTTGAGGACACCAACCCAATGCCGTCAGTTTGACGGACGAAATCTTGAACGAGCGTGAAATCGAATACTTTATCAGCAGTTGGAAGTTGATTCCGAGCACCGGCGGCGTCTTTGATGTGACTGTCAACGGCGAGTTGATATTTTCCAAGAAGGAAGCGGGCCGTCATGCCGAACCCGGTGAAGTTCGGGCCGGCATCTTGAAGGCGCTGGAGACGGTGCGGCCTGCCGATTTTCAATTGGTTGCCAAGTAAGACGACGCTCGCGAAGAAGCGTTTGCCCGTTTTAGCTTGACAGCGAGACTGCCGCTCCGTTAATGTATTCATTAGCGAGCGGTTGCCTTTTGCCAAAAGGTTGGCCTTGCCGCTTGGCGCAAATGCCCCGGCAATGTAGACTGTCTGTATGACATGCGGTGGAGTTTGCGTCGAAACACGCGGCTTCAGCGTCAGTGTTGATTCGCCTTAATTAGCATGGAGGATTGTAGAGATGAAGCGTCTTGTATTTGTTGCACTGCTTGTAGTTGCCGTACTCGCAATGGGTACCGGCCTCACAGCCGCGCAGGATGGCCACATTGTCGAGCGTATCCGTGATCGCGGTGAGTTGATTTGCGGCGTGAACTCGGTACTGCCAGGCTTCGGCACCCAGAATGATGCCGGTGATTTCGAAGGCTTTGACGTTGACATTTGTCGCGCTGTCGCAGCCGCTATTTTGGGCGACTCCAATGCGATCGCATTCCGTCCGCTTGCCGCTGCCGAGCGCCCGACTGCGCTGGCCAGTGGCGAGATTGACATGCTCAGCCGTAACACGACCTGGACGCTCAGCCGTGATACCGAATGGGGCGCCACCTTCGGGCCCACGACCTTCTATGACGGCCAGGGCATCATGGTCAAGATCGACTTCGGCGTGAGTACAATTGACGAACTCGGCGAAGAGAGCATCACCATGTGCGCTACCGCCGGCACCACCACCGAGCTGAATATCACGGACAAGGCCAACGCGCTGGGCGCCGATTGGGAATTGAATACATTCCCGGACTTCGATGCCATCATGGACGCCTACGAAGCGGGCGCCTGCGATGCCTTCACCAGCGATATCAGCAGCTTGGTCTCGCGCAAAGCCACCTCGGCTGATCCCGCCGCGCATGTGATTCTGCCCGGCGCCATCAGCAAGGAGCCGCTCGGCCCGGTCAGCCCGCAGAATGACGCCAACTTCGCGGATATTATCCGCTGGGTCGTCTGGGGCTTGCTGTCCGCGGAAGAGTTTGGCATCGACAGCATGAACATTGGCGATTTCATGGACAGCGACGATGCGGGTATCGGCCGTCTGCTCGGCTTGGGCGACAACGTGGCCGGTGATTACCTCGGCATCAACGACCAGTTCATGGTGGATGTGATCACACAGATGGGCAACTACGCCGAGATCTTTAATCGCAACCTGGGCCCGGATACGATTTTCGGCCTGGAACGCGGTTTTAACGCGCTCTGGACGGACGGCGGCCTGATGTACGCGGCCCCCTTCCGTTAAACCGAAAACGGCTTATAGCCTAGTATTTTCAAGCAGGGGTGTGGAGCTTTGCCACACCCCTGCTTTCTATTTTAGGTGGTGACGTCCCATCGAAAGCACTCGGACCCGTTAGTCGCCAGAATGCCGCCAACTTCGCGGATATCATCCGCGGGGTTGTCTGGGGTCTGCTAACCGCGTGGGCAACTATGCCGAAATCTTAAATCGCAACCTGGGTCAGGATACGATTTTCGGCCTGGAACGCGGTTTTAACGCGCTCTGGACGGACGGCGGCCTGATGTACGCGGCCCCCTTTCGTTAAGCCGAAGCTAAGCGCCAAGCAGCGTAATTTCGGGGTGTGCCATCAGCTTGATGGCACGGCCTTTTTTATACCGCGAGTTGCCACGCCCGATAGAAGCAATCTGTTGAGATATTTGTCAGTTTATGGCGGATTGAATACAATATAGACTGTAGAAGCCTTGGCTTCACTTCAGGATATTTGTAATGCTCGAAAGCCAGCCTTTGGAAAAATCCGCTGACGGTTTGCCGCTGGAGAACCTTTTGCTGGCGATTTTCCGCGACGGCCGCATTCTACAGGGAATCGCGCAGATTATCTTTGTCGCGATTGTCGTCCTCGTCCTCAACAATCTGCAGACCCGCATCAACACGGCGCTGGAATCCACCAATCAGTCTCCGAACTTCGAGTTTTTACAAAATCGCGCCGGCTTCGACATCGCCGACTCCGGCAGTTACAGCTCCAACGATCGCTATATTGATGCCTTTCGCGTCGGCTTCATAAATACGATACGCGTCGTCTTGTTCGGCTTGATAGCGACCACTGTGCTGGGCATCATGGTCGGCATCTTCTTGCTGAGTCGGAACTTCCTCTTGCGGACGATCTCTCGCGCCTATGTGGAAGTCCTTCGCAACACGCCTATTCTGCTTCAGATATTCGCCTGGTTTTTCATCGTCATTTTTGCCCTGCCGCAGCAGCAGGAATCGCTCGCCTTCCCGCAAGAGGGCATCCGCGGCCTGCCGCTGATGCAATACGCGCTGTCGCTATTCGTGATTCTGGTGATCTGGCAGGCCAGCAGCTCTATGCGGCGCCCCGCCTGGCGCAACGGACTGCGGCAAGCCAGCATCGCCGTCGTTGTCCTGGCCAACTTGCTCGGCATCGTCGTGGTCGGCGCCGGCACGCCAGTCGAATTTCTGCCCGGCATCTATGTCAGCATAAAGGGTGTGGCGATATTTGAGCTGATCCCCTCATCGCTCTTCGCTGTTTGGATGGTCTTCGTTGTAATCGGCGCCGTGGTCGCGCTGGCATTGTCGCGCTACTTCGGCTTCATCACCGAGACGACCGGCAAGCCCATCCCCAAGACGCGCTATGCGCTGCTCGCCTTTGCCGGCTTTACGCTGCTGGGCTGGCTGATCATGGGCATGCGTCCCACACCTTCCGTGATTCCCGTCTTTGACGAGGATAAGGGCGAAATCGTCGACATGCCCTACGATGATGCCTTTGAGTCCGGCCTGCTGACCATTGAGCAGGAACTGGAATATACGCGGCAGCCGCTGCTGTACCGTCCGCCGACGCTCGATCGCCGCGGCCGCAACATTGAGACCGGCATCGAAATCTCGCCGTCGTATCTGGCGGTCTTCCTGGGTCTGGTGATCTACACCTCCGCCTTCATCGCCGAGATCGTACGCGCCGGCATCCAGGCCGTGCCCAAGGGCCAGCTGGAAGCATCGCGCGCGCTGGGTCTCTCACAGGGGGACATGCTGCGCTTGATCATCCTGCCGCAAGCCCTGCGCGTGATCATACCGCCGCTGGGCAATCAGTTTCTCAATTTGTCCAAAAATTCGAGCCTGGCGATTGCGGTATCGTATACCGATATCTATCAGGTGACCAATACGATCATCAATCAGTCGGGGCAGTCGGTGACTGGCATCTTGATGGTCTTGCTGGCTTACCTGCTGATCAGCCTGCTTATCTCTCTGGGAATGAACATGGTCAATCAACGCTTCCAGCTGGTGACGAGGTAGGCGCTCGATGTCGGAACAGCGCAGCGCGGACGCCAACCGCACGATCATCAATCGGCACGACGAAGGGTCGATGCCGCCGCCGAAGCTGGAAGTCGGACTGGTGGGCTGGCTGCGGCAGAATCTCTTGGGCTCGCCGGCCGATGTCGTGGTCACTGTGCTGGCGTCTCTGCTGATTCTGGTGCTGGTCTACGGCTTCTTTGACTGGTCCATTCGCACCGCCAACTGGTTCACCATCATCAACAACCAGCGCCTCTTTATGATGGAGTCCTTTGAACCGGAATTCGAGTGGCGCCTCGCCTTGACTGTGCTGCTGTCGGCTTTGCTGACCGGCATCAGCCTGGCGGCCTGGGCGCGCCGCTCCTGGCCCATGCTGGCGGGCGTCGTCTTGACTTTGGTGGCGGTGATGTCAGTGCTGCCGCCAATCATCGACGCCCTGATTCCGCAGCCCGTCTCGTATTTCACCGCCGGCAATGTCGAAATCGTCGACCGCGCCTCTACCTTGACGCCGCAAAGTAATCTGGCTTTCATCGCCCAGGAGGGCGAAACCGTGTCGCTGCGTCTCGCGCTGGACCAAGTGGCCGATATTGAGACTTTGAGCACTCTGGCCGGCTTTTCCGATCGCGTCACCAATGCTCTGGCCAATGCCGCCCACAATCGCCTGGCGCAGCAGGCCAGGACCGGCCAGGTCTTCGACCGCATGCTGAGCGGCGAAATGACCGAGGGGCTGGAAGAGCGCACGCGTCTCAACATCCGCACCTTCACGCGCACCAACGACATGCTGGCCTCGACCAGGCAATACGTCGAAGCTATCAGCGGCCGCGTGACTGCGAGCGACAGCAGCGTGGCTGAGTTGCGCCTGTGGCTGGCCCGGCTGGCCGGCGCCGCCCGCGGGCTGGACCCGCGCGAAGAGACGATCCTCACGGCATTGGAAACGGTCGAGGACGGCGCCACCAACTTGTCCATGAACGATCGTGTGCCCGCCGACTTGCACGATGCCATCGCTGAACTGACCGCCGTGACACTGGCGAGCGAACAGCTGGAAGACCTGGGCGAAATGCTGGTGGTACAGCTATCGGAAGACTTGATTGGCGAACGCGACCAAAGCGACGACGATGAAGAATTGATCAAGCCGCTGGCGCGTGAAGCTGCCTTCTTGCGCGATATGTGGGTGCGCCTCTTAACGCCGCAATCCGTGCTTGATCTGTATCAGCTGGGGCAAACGCCGATGGCGGTGGCGATCCGCGACGCGCAAACCCACGCTGTATTGGCGGAAGCAGTCCTCGGCGCATCTGACGATAGCATCAGCTATGAGATCCCGGCGGATGGCTGGTACATCTTGTCAAAAGACGCGATGGCAGGCGAAACCGGCACGGCAATCCTGGCGGCGAGCGGCATTCACCCCATCGTCGAACGTACGCTCAGCGCGACTGCATCGCGCTTTGTGCGCTTGACCGACAACGAATTGGTAATCACCGAGAGCCGGCCGCAAATCGACGGCAAGAGCGCGCCCTTCGTCGTCTTGATCGACAATCAATTCCGCGGTCTGCGCGACTTCAATACCTATCTTGTGCACTTCATCCCGCCGTTTTTCGATCAAGTCGAACGCCTGCTGCTGCCTTTCTTCATAACGCTGGCCTGGGGATTCATCCTGGGGCGCGCGCTGGCGCACATGCTGGGCGAGCACTCCATTTTCAACAGCACAAACAGTCGCCTGACCGTGCTGGCATGGTCGACCACGCCCCTGCTGGTCCTGCTGGCTTATTTTTGGCTGCTGGATGGCGAGGGCCTGGTACAAGGCGCGCTGGCAGTGGTCCTGCAACTGGCGGCTGCGGCCGGCGTTGTCATGCTGGTGCGCCACATTGAAAACTGGCTGCAACGCGCCAACCCGGGAGAAGACGCCGAAGGCTCGCTCAGCCGCCTGCTGATGTACGCCTGGGGCGCGTTCCCCTTCTTGATGTACCTGATGGTTTCGGGTGTCAGCGGGCTATCCGGCGGCGCGCTGGGCAGCATAATCGGCGGCCTGGTCTGGCTGCTGCTGATGTATTTTATCGGCCTGAATTATCGCAATTCGCTGGGTTACGCCCTGTTGATCGGTGGATTCCTCGCCCAGATCCTGCAGTCATTTGTCGTCAATCTGGTATGGGACGGCTGGAACAACGAACCGGTCGGCACGGTGGCGATCTGGCTGGTCATTGCTGTGGTCGGCGTTATCGCGGGCCAGCGCGCCGCCGCGCTAAAGCGCAGCTTGACATTCGGCATGAAACGCTACGGTTACCTGATTTCTTGCCTGGTATTTCTTTTCTTGTTCCTTGATACCAACGCGATCGCCGCAGGCGCGGACGGTTCCGCGGCGCTGCTGGCTGGGCTGGCTGTTATTTTCTGGCTGGCCTGGATGTTCTTCAGCGGGGCGACGCGCTGGAGCTCTAATCGCATCATTATTGGTTTACTCCTGCTCACATTTTTGTGGATGCAGTCCTGGACCATGGTTGATCGCTGGTCGACCCTGTATTTCCTGATCTGGCTGACGGCGGGCGCGCTGACATTCAAGCGCGGCGAAAATGCGCAAGCCGAACCGCAAAAGCTGGGCGACATCAAACGCGGCCCCATGTTCCAGCGCTACCCGGTCGAGGGCATGTTGGCGGCGGCCGCTGCTTGGCTGGCGGCTTTGCTCTTCCTGCCGAGCCTGGTCGCCGGCTTGGACGCCCAGGGCATTCTGCAGACCTCGCCGCAGGAACTGCTGCCGCTCTCGGACAAGCGCATCTGGGGCGGCTTGATGCTGACCATGCAGTTGACGATCCTTGGCGTCGGCGCATCCTTCCCCATCGGCCTCGCGCTGGCCCTGGGGCGGCGCAGCAATCTGCCCGTGGTGAAGTACGCCTGCATCCTCTATATCGAGGTAGTACGCGGTGTTCCGCTGATCACCGTGCTCTTCCTGGCCGTGCTCATGGTGCCGCTGGTTGACCCGACCCTGGCCTCCATCGAGAACGCAGTCCGCGCCTGGGTGGGGATTACCATGTTTAGCGCCGCCTACCTGGCGGAAAATGTGCGCGGCGGCCTGCAGTCGATCGACCGTGGCCAGACGGAAGCGGCACAGGCCGTGGGCCTGTCTGCTTGGCAGACGACGCTGCATATTCTGCTGCCGCAGGCCTTGCGCGCGGTCATTCCGGCTCTGGTCGGGCAATTTATCTCACTGTTCAAAGACACATCGCTGGTCTTTATCGTCGGCCTGGCCGAAATTGTGGGCATCGCCAATCGCGTAGTCGCCCAGGCGGAATTCCTGGGGCGGCGGCAAGAAACCTTTCTTTATGTCGCGATCCTGTTCTTCATCTTCAGCTACATCATGTCG
>WTGO01000103.1:0-57198 GCA_011523515.1 Chloroflexota bacterium | reverse complement strand
GCGCGTCACGCGATTTGATGCGGCCGCCTGCAGGATACATCGGAGGTCCCAATGGAAGAGCACAACCAGCAAGTCATGGCGGGTGACGAGCCGATCATCATCTGCCGCGAAATGAACAAGTGGTTTGGCGACTTCCATGTCTTGCGCAATATCTCGCTGGAAGTGATGCCCCAAGAAGTGCTCGTCATTATCGGGCCGTCTGGCTCGGGCAAGTCCACCTTGATCCGCTGCATCAATCGCCTGGAAGAGCATCAGGACGGCCAAATCGTGGTCAACGGCATTGAACTGAGCCACGATGTGCAGAATATCGCCGAGATCCGCCGCGAGACCGGCATGGTCTTCCAGCAATTTAACCTCTTCCCGCATCTGACTGTTATGGACAATATCACGCTGGCGCCAATGAAAGTGCGCCACTGGGCGCGCGACAAAGCCGAGCAGCGCGCGATGGAGTTGCTGGAGCGCGTGGAAATCCCCGAGCAGGCCTTCAAGTATCCCGGCCAGCTATCGGGCGGGCAGCAGCAGCGCGTGGCAATCGCGCGGGCGCTGGCGATGGAGCCCAAGATCATGCTCTTCGACGAGCCGACCTCAGCGCTTGATCCGGAGATGATCAAAGAGGTGCTCGATGTGATGAAGGAGTTGGCGCGCACCGGCATGACCATGCTGGTGGTCACGCATGAGATGGGTTTCGCCCGCGAAGTGGCCGACCGCGTCATATTTATGGATATGGGCCGCATCGTGGAGGAGGGGCCGCCGGAGAACTTCTTCAGCCCCGATATCGTGCATCATCCGCGCACGCAAGAATTTCTCGATCAGATCCTGTAGCGAAACCGCGCCCCTCCCGCGTGGAAAACCCGGGAGGGACAGAGTGGACTTGCCTTAATTGGTTAGTTTGTCCAATTCTGCTTGCAGCGCTGTACGCAGCGATTCTGGATTGGCGCCGTCGACCGCCCGCCCGCCGATCACAAAGGTCGGCGTGCTGCGGATGCCTAGCGCGGCGCCGCGGTCGTGATCGAAGCGAACGGTCGCAACATGCGCGCCGGCTTCGTAGCAACTGCGCAGCGCCGCTTCATCCAGGCCAGCCGCGCCGCCGAGCTGAATCAAATCCTCGGCACTTGCTTTGCCTTGATCGGCCTGCGTGAAAATCGCATCATGCATGGTCCAGAATTGCTCGTTGCCTTGGTCAAGCGCGCATTGCGCCACTTCGGCCGCGCGCTGGCTGTAGGGCGGCACAATGATGGGAATGTCGCGGTAGACGAAGTTTACCTGCCCGCCGAATTCTTCCAACAGCGCCTCGACGATGCCCTCCTCGTGCCAGTATTTGCAGGCGTGGCAGCCATAGGCGCCATACTCGATCAGCGTGACGGGCGCGTCCGGGTCGCCCAGGATCGGGTCCAGCTCCAGGCGCGCCATCGTTTCCGCGCTCGGCGGCTGATGGCCATAGAGCAGCGTATCCGGATAAAAGGCCGCCCAGGCGAACCAGAAGTGCGGGAAGGCGTTGATCGATTCCAGTTGCGTCCCGGCCAGCTCACCGCTAGTGGCGCTGCCGAAGATATTCCAATTACTGCCGGTCTCGGAATCGACGATATTGCCGTCTGCGACCTGGAAACTGAGCGCCCGTCCATCCACCTCGCGGTCGAATAGCGCCGCCATGCCGACATCGCGCGACTGGTCGATGCTGGCGGCGTCCAGCGCGCTGAAGGCGCCCGGCTGCCAGATGGCCACCACATCGCGCTCTGCCAGCCTGTCATTGATTACGCCAGCTTCCGACAGGGCCGAGAAGGGATAAGCCACGCTGATATCGCCGATGGCTGCGCCCAAAACGCGCTCGGTCGCCATCAGCCGCCCGTCCGGCGTGCCCATGAACAGGAAGGGCCGCGGGCTGCTGTCATAGTTGACGTAGGGATTGCTGCCGTAGAAGCGCCCCTGCGTGGACAGCACCTCGCCCGCCGGATACTGCGCTTTGAAGGCCGCGTAGCCGACAAGCTGCGAAGGCACGATATCCAGCAGCGTTCCGGTATACGTCCCGACGATGCCCTCGCCTGTCAGCTGCTGCCACAGCGACTGCGTTAAATCGTCCCACATGATCAGGTCGCTGTTGCGCAGCAGGCCGCTGACGCCGAAGCGCAATGTAAAGTCACCGACACGGCGGTCGAAGACGATGGCGCTATTGCAGAGCGGGCAAAAGGTCACGGCCACCGGCGTATCGCCGATGATGTCGTTGGCGATCTCATGGCGCGTCAGAATCGCCAGCGGATAGGCGCGCGCGATACCGTCGATTTCCAGCGCGATCACCGGCGAGCTCGGTTGCAGCCACAAGTCGGCCGCGGCCAAATTGTCAAATTGCGGATTGTCGATGGGCGGGATGCCATCGCGCCCGACGCCGCCCGACATGATCTCGTAGAAGACGCCGTCGGCGCTTTTGCAGACATCGGTCAGATTCCAGACCTGCTGCCAATTGGCCAGCAGCGCTTCGTCATTGAAAGGGGCGGGCGGCTCATCGCAGCTGAGTTGCGCAAGGGAGACGGCGGGCAGCAGAGCGACGAGCAGCGCCAGGGCGAAGATTCGGAGTCCTTGATACATATTCATTCCTTTGAACTAGTCTGTGGAACCGATTATTCCGTGTGGACGATTCCATTGCTTTGCGCCGATAGTAGCGCGCGCGCCTTACGAATGCGTTACGTTTGAGTGCTGCTCTACATGAATACTTGCTGAGCTCGGGATGGCGCGACGCGCGTCAACCATCGTCCCGGTTCGGCGCGTCGCCGTCCAGCAGCGTCGCCGGATGGAACGCCGCCCAAGCGAACCAGAAGTGGGTGGCCGCATGCCTTTGCCGCAAGGTCGTTCCGGCCAGGGGGCCCGCGTAAGCTTCGCCCAGGATATTCCAGCGGCTGCCGGTCCGGTTGTCAACGAAGCCGTCGCCATCGTGGTAGAAACTCAGCGTCCGACCGTCAGCCAGTTGTCGCTCAAACATCAGCGCCATGCCCACATCGCGCGAAGAATCGATGTCCGTCTGGTCCAGCGCGCTGGCGGCGCCCGCCTGCCAGAAGATGACAATGTCGACATCGCCGACCATATCATTGACGACGCGAACCTGCCGCAGCAGGGAGAAACTGTAGGCCACCGGCTTTTCAGCGACCTCCGCGCCCAGGACGCGTTCGGTAGCGTGTAGCCGATCATCAGGCCTGCCGCGGAACAGGAAGGGCTCGGCGCTGCTGTCGTAACTGGCGTAAGGATTGCGACCGTATCCGCCGAAGGGACCTTGCAAGACCTTGCCCAAGGGATAACGCTCGCGGAAGACGGCGAAACTGATCATCTGCGAAGTCACGAATTTCAGCCGCCGCCCCGTGTATTCGCCGACAATGGCATAGCCCGTGAGCTGCTGCCACCATGATTCGGTCACATCATCCCACATAACCAGGTCGCTGTTGAGCAGGTTGCCGGAGACGCCGAAGCGCAGCGTTTCGCCATCGACGCGCCGATCATAGACCAGCGCGCTGTTGCAGAGTGGGCAGAAGGTCACCGCGACCGGTACGCCGGCCACGATATCGTTTACGATTTCATGCCGCGTCAGCACTTCCAGAGGATAGGCGCGCGCATCGCCGGCGATGTTGAGCGCGACCACTGGCGATACGGCCGACAAATTATACACGCTGTCAACCGGCTGAAAGCGCGGATTGTCAATTGGCGGAATGCCATCGCGCGGCACGCCGCCTGAGACGACATCGTCCAGGTCAATGATTGACTTGCTGAAATCGGTCTTCCAGCCGGAAGTGGGTCCAGCCATCATGGAGTTTCCGAACCACCAAAATGCCGCCAGCGCGATTGCCCCTGCCAGCAACAGTCTAATTGCTCGCTTCCTCAATAATTGTGACATCAGGACTCCTGCCTGGCGGCGTTAAGGCGGCAATGTATGCGGGCGGATACCTCGCCTTAGGCTGATCGCCGCCTTAAAGTCTGTAGACTTCCGTCTCAGGATGGAAGGCCGCCCACGCGAACCAGAAATGCGGAAAGGCATTTATCCAGCGCAGTTGACTCCCTGCGAGTTCGCCGGCAGTGGCTTCGCCGAACGCGTTCCAGGTCGATTGCGTCGCCTCGTCGCGAAACCCGCCATCATCATCCGCGACAAATCGCAGCACGCTGCCGTCTTCCAGAGTCGCTTCGTACATGCCAGCTGTGCCAATATCGCGGGCGTTGTCGATTTGCGCATCGCCCAGCGCGCTGGCGACGCCGCCTTGATAGAAGATGGCCACGGGCGTATCAGCGACGATATCGTTAATGACGCGTTCGGCCCGCAGGATGTCAAAGGGATAGGCGATGGCGACATTGTCGATGGTCGCGGCCAGCACATGGTCAACGGGCGAAGCGAGGCGCGGGTCGATCTCGCCCCGAAACAGGAAGGGGCGCCCGGGCCGCGTATCATAGTCGCGATAGGGATTGACACCATATTGGCGGCCGTACCCTGTATCGCGCGACATCACCTGACCATCGGGATGCCGCTCGGCGAATATGCCGAAACTGATCACTTGCGAGGGCACGATTTCCAGCAGTGCGCCGGCGTAGGCGCCGACCAGGGCTTCTCCGGTCAGCTGCTGCCACCAGGACTCGCTTTGCCTGTCGAACATGATCAGGTCGCTGTTGCGAAGCAGACCGCTGACGCCGAAATCGAGCGCTGCATCGTCGATCTGGCGCTCGAATGTAACGGAGCTGTTGCAAAGCGGGCAGAAGGTCACGGCGATGGGCAGGCCGGCGATTTCGTCATTGGCGATTTCATGCCACATAAGGATCGCCAGCGGGTAGGCGCGCGCCTGCTCGTTGATCTCAACGGCGATCACCGGCGAGCGCTGGCTGAGCCACTCGCTTGCGCTAGCGATGGATTCCATACGCGGGTCGGTGACCGACGGAATGCCATCTTTGACCGGATTGCCGACCATGATTTCACCGAAGTCGACCCGGCTTTGGCAAAAATCGGTCGACCAGTTGACCGTGCGCAGATTGGATGGGCTGCAGTCGTTATCGTCCGCGCCCCCGACTAGCGCCGCGCTGAGCAGAACTACGCCCACGACGAGCGTGATGAGCTGTGGTCGATGGGTAGCGCGCGTCAGTAAATTGATCGCTTTCATGCCGTCTGGTCCTTGTTGGCAGTCATTATAGGATAGGCTAAGATGCGCTCATTACGATAAAGTTACGCGAAATATGCAGGCAATGGACGATGTCAGGAACGCGAGCTGGCGAGCCGCGTTTGTTTGCGTTCCGTCGGACGCAAGGGTGTGCGCGGCGGAACAAGTCTATGATATAATGCCGGCGTAGCGGCGTGGAGGGTCTCGCCGTAATTCTGAGATGCCGCCGCGTTTACTGCGTCTTCCCCGGGGATCCCGCGTCATGCGACAAATTTTCCACGCGAGTCTTCTTGTCATTGGCGTGCTTATTACGCTGTTTGGCATTGGCGCCGATCATTTGCTACCCGAGGCAAGTCCCGGCGTCAATCTGCCGCAGCTGCTGGTCATTGCGATTGGGCTGGCTGTATTGGTTGTAGCGGCGCTTCTGCGAAACAGACGCTTCTGGCACGCAATGAAAGGACGGTACAGAAACAGCTTAATGGCCGCGCTGCTTATTACGATCGCCACGGTCATTGCGCTTGAAATCGCACTGGCGGTCGCGGACATACCCACCTATTACCGGGACTTTTCAACCGATACCACGCTTACGGCGGCGCCCTGGTGGACTTGCGACGCCGCCGGATGTCACTATGTCTACGAATATGTGCAAGTCGCCTGTGAAACCGGTGTGCTTAGGGATCGCGTGTGTAATATCAACAAGCAAGGTTACTCCGACTCGGAAGACTTCGAGCTGCCGGCTGACTGGGCGGACAGAAACAGAATTCTGCTGCTTGGCGATTCCTTCACCTGGGGCCTGAGCGCCGACTTAGGCAAGTCCTTTGGAGAGACGCTGGAAGCCGCGTTACCGGACGCCATCATCTGGAATACGGGTATCCCGGGCACGGGCACCAACCAGGCGCGCATGGTATTTGACGTCTATGCGCCCATTCTGTTACCCCAGCTCACAGTCCTGAGTTTCGTCCCAAATGACTTTGGCGACAACTTGCTGCCGGTCGATTCCTGGTTGAACGCGCTTGATATCAATGGCGACTTTATGCTAACTCGCAGGTACTGGTTTGACGAAGAGGAGAACCTTATTGAGTTTGATCTTGACACCCTGGGATTTATTCGGGCGCATGGCAAGCAGCCCCCCTCCAGCGAGTTGGAAAGGCTACTGGGGTCGACGCGCTTGGGTACGCTTCTGTTAAGATCAAGAGATATGTACCCGACACCGGCGCCCAACGCGCAAAGTTTCGACCGACGGCGGCAAGTAACGAAGCAGCATTTGCTTGAACTTAACCGTGCGATTGCTAGTAGTGGTTCGGAGCTCTTGATTATGCTGATTCCCTATACGGAAGATGTTGTAGATGTAGAAGGCTTGCGTCCTCGTTTCCGGATAGCCCAGGAATTGATGCGCGAGCTGGAAATCCCTTACTTGAATCCGATCAGCATTCTTCATCCTGTCGCCGATTATGCCCTGCCGGACAATCACTGGAATAACGCTGGCCATCAGAAGATCGGCCAGCTGCTCAGCGACTGCATCGAGCGTTTCCTCGCCAGCGAGGATTTCGCCGAGTGCGCTCACATAAACCTGCCTTGAACATATTCCTTTTGAAGGGATCGACCACATCCTGATGGCAAAGGCTCGCAGCGCCTACATTTGCTCCAACTGCGGCAAGCGCAGCGCGGCATACCTCGGGCGCTGTCCGCAATGCGGCGAATTCGCGACGATGGAGCAGCATGTCGAGCAGCTTAGCCGAGGCGCCGGCAGAGTACGCGCCCCCAGGATTGGCGGCGAGCGAAAGCCGCTGCTGCTGGCCGATATAGACATAAGTCAGGAGCCGCGCATCGCCGTGCCGATCGAGGAGTTCAGCCGGGTGCTTGGCGGTGGCCTGGTGCCGGGTTCCTTGGTGCTGCTGGGCGGCGAACCGGGCATTGGCAAGTCGACGCTGGTGCTGGAGCTTTCGGCCAAGCTGGCGGCGACCAGCGGTCCCGTCCTCTACGTCAGCGGTGAGGAGAGCGCGCAGCAAATCAAGCTGCGCGCCGATCGACTGGGACTCAACGCTCCCGATCTGTATATGCTGACGGAAACCGATCTCAACGAGATCGTCAACCAGGCGCGCAAGCTCGATCCAACGCTGCTCGTGATCGATTCGATTCAGACGACCAACGATCCGGACTCGGACTCATCGCCCGGGCTGGTGGCGCAGGTGCGCCAATGCGCGATCGCATTGCAGAATTTGGCGAAGGGCAGCGGCCTCAGCATCTTGATAATTGGCCATGTGACCAAAGATGGCAATATCGCCGGGCCGCGCGTATTGGAGCATATCGTTGACGCCGTCCTCTACCTCGAAGGCGATCCCTTCCAGCAGTATCGGCTGCTGCGTGGCGTTAAGAATCGCTTCGGCGCGACCAGCGAAGTCGGCGTCTTTGAGATGAGCGGGGCCGGGCTGACGCAAGTGCCCAACCCGTCGGAAGCCTTTCTGGAAGAGCGCATGATTAACGCCTCCGGCTCGTCGATCGCCATCACCATGGAAGGCACGCGCCCGCTGCTGGTCGAATTGCAGGCGCTGACCAGCCCCTCGGCTTTTGGCAATCCGCGGCGCACGCCCAATGGCATCGACCTCAATCGGCTGCTGCTCATCAGCGCCGTGCTGAGCAAGCGCGTTGGTTTGAAGCTGTGGGAGCAGGATATCTTCGTCAACGTGATTGGCGGGCTGCGCATTTCAGAGCCGGCATCCGACCTGGCGATGGCGCTGGCGATCGCGTCCAGCTATCACGACCGCGCGCTGCCGGCTGACCTGGCTATCGTAGGCGAAGTCGGGCTCAGCGGCGAAGTGCGCCGGGTAGGGCAGCTTACGGCGCGGCTGAACGAAGCGCTGAAGATCGGTTTCAAGCGCGCGCTCGTGCCCAAGCTGCGGCGTCGCCCCCAAGACTTGCCGGCGGGGATACAGCTCATCGAAGTCCGCAGCGTGACCGAGGCGCTGCGCGCCGTGCTGTCGGGCGCGGGAAATCAGTCAGTAATAAGAAAGTAATGTAAATCCTGTAGCAACGACATTTTCTCTCACCACAGAGGAAAATGAGGGTACACAGAGGCCGCAGAGGGTATTCTATTGATTCGATACTTCCGCGATAGGAGCAACCGACTAACGTATGGCGACAGTCGCTGGCGACCATTCACTTCACTGCTTTACTCGGTGTCCTCTGTGTATCCTCTGTGTACTCTGTGGTAAGGCTTTGCATTGCTCAATTGCAATTACTAGGGGTACTTGCGATTGAGCAGGCGCGCGTAGGGAATCGTCTCGCGGACGTGATTCAGGCCGCAGATCCAGGCGACCGTGCGCTCGATGCCGATGCCGAAACCGGCGTGCGGCACAGTGCCGAAGCGCCGCAACTCCAGGTACCACTCGTAAGCTGCGCGGCCCAATCCCATTTGGTCGATATTCTGCGCCAGCAAGTCCAGATCGTGGATGCGCTCGCTGCCGCCGATGATTTCGCCATAGCCCTCCGGCGCCAGTAGATCGACGCTGCGGCAGACTTCCGGCCGTCCCGCCACCGGCGTCATATAAAAGGCCTTGACGGCCGTGGGGTAGTGGTAGACGAATACGGGTTTGTCGAACATCTCCGCCAGCGCCGTTTCGTGCGGGCTGCCGAAGTCTTCGCCCCATTCAAGCGCCAACTCGGCTTGCTGCTGCGGGTCGTCCAGCTCGGCGTGCAGCGCCTGCAAACGCGCCACGGCGTCATCATAGCTGATGCGGGCGAAGGGCGCGCAAATCGCCTCCAGTTTGTCGATATCACGTTCGATGATGGCCAGTTCCTGCGCGTGTTTCGCCAGCACGCGCTCGACAACGGCGGTGACGAGGCCCTCTTCGAGATCCATCAGTTCTTCGAGCGTGCAGAAGGCGATCTCCGGCTCGAGCATCCAGAATTCGATTAAGTGGCGGCGCGTCTTGGACTTTTCGGCGCGGAAGGTTGGCCCGAAGCAGTAGACCTTTCCGAAAGCCATGATATTGGCTTCGTTGTAGAGCTGGCCGGTTTGCGCCAGGTAGGCGGTTTCGCCGAAATAATCGACATCAAAGAGGGTAGTGGTCTCTTCGCCGGCGGCGGGCGTGATGATGGGCGTATCGACCAGCAGAAAACCCTGGTCATCCAGCCAATCGCGCATGGCTTTGATGATGGTGGCGCGGATGCGCAGGATGGCCCACTGTCGGTTGCTGCGCACCCAGAGGTGGCGGTGGTTCATCAGGAATTCGGTGCCGTGATCTTTGGGCGTAATGGGATAATCATCGGCTTGCTGCACCAGCTCCAGCCGCTGGATGCCGATTTCATAGCCGCCGGGGTAGCCGGGCGCGCGATCGTCAGCGCGCACCGTGCCGGTGATGATTACCGAGGACTCTTGCGATAGCCCCCGGGCGATGTCGAATTCGTCCGGCGCCATCTCCTTTTTGAATGCCACGCACTGCGCTTGCCCGCTGCCATCGCGCAGCAGGATGAATTGCAGGCGTCCCTTGCCCGTCCGGTTATAGACCCAACCGCGAACGGTGACCGCTTCGCCGTCGTAATTCGCGATGTCCTTGATTTGTATGACCTTGGTCACGGGCTAATCCTTAGTGGTCAAAATGGCTAGTCAAGCGCGATTATAGCATAGGCGGAATGCAGAGCGGCGGTAGCTCGAGTGCGGTCATACGTCGATGACAGACCCTTCTGCCGCGCGCAGCAGCCGATCGCGGATCGCCAGACCCAGGCCCCGCTCTTCCGGCGCGAGCGCAAGGATTAAATCCACGCCGGCGCGGTCCAGGGCGCGCATGGCCGCGAACAGACGCAGCGCCGCTTGCTCGGCATTCGCGCCTAGCCGCTCAATCTCGACATCCAGGTCGGCGAAGGCGGCGGCGTCGGCATCGCTGAGCATGAGGCCGACGCGCCGATCCCCGCCTATTTCGGCGCGCATGGCGGCGAAGACGGCGGCATCGTCGGCGCCCTGGAATAGCAGGAGTTTGGCGCGCGGCGAGTAATGTTTGAGTAGCGTGCCGGGCGCCGGCGCGGCTTCGGCGTCGTGCAGGAAGCGCGGCTCAAAGCGCAGGTCGGGGATGAGCCGGCGCAGTGCTTCCAGGGGCACGCCGCCCGGCCGCAGCAGCTGCGGCGGATCGTCGACCAGACTGATGATGGTCGATTCCAGGCCGATGGTCGTCGGGCCCGCATCCAGCAGCACGTCTATGTCGTCAGCGAGGTCGTCCAGGACATGCTGCGCTGTTGTTGGGCTGGGGCGGGAGAAGCGGTTGGCGCTGGGCGCGGCGATGGGGATGCCGGCGGCTTCAATCAAAGCGGCGGCGACGGCGTGATCGGGCATCCTCAGAGCCACGGTGTCCAGCCCGGCGGTCAGGTTGGCCGGCACTCTGGCTGACTTAAGCAGCACCAGCGTCAGCGCGCCGGGCCAGAATCGGCGGCAGAGTTCAAGCGCGCTATCGGGCACATCGCGGGCCAGATCGGCCAGTTGGGCGACATCGGCGAGATGGGCGATCAGCGGGTCGGTGGCCGGGCGTCCTTTGGCGCGAAAGATCTTGTCGACTGCAGATTCACTCCAGGCGTCAGCGCCCAAGCCATATACCGTTTCCGTGGGGAAGGCGACCAGGCCGCCGGATTTGATCGCGCGGGCGGCGATGTCGATCGCAGTCGCCGCCGGCCGCTCGGCGCTGACGCGAAAATGTCGCAACTTGTCGGACGCGCCTATAGAACCTCGCGCCAAGAGACTACCTCCCGCGATTCTTTTGCTGCTGCATTCTACCACGTGGCCGGCCGCGAAGGACGGCAGTTCGCTCGTTTTCTGGCCGTTTTCTGTCCGACGAAAAAGTTTTTTCGGACAGAAACCGTTTTCCGGTGAATTCGCGGCGCAGCGGTGGGCGCGGCGCGTGGTTTGTGGTTGCGCCCGGCAAAGGAAGTCTAGCGGAAGAGCGCTTTCTGGGGGCGACTGTATGGTCGCGTATGGGATAAAGAGGGGGTGGACTCAATCGGGCGCAGATTCGCATCAGTCGCCTCGGCGGAATTCGACGTGGACGCGCGCGGAACTTCGTTTAGCTTCTCATCATCTTTGCGGTCTATAATCTAGGTAGACGAGACGATGGAGGGCAGCAGTCATGACAATCCTGGTGACGGGCGCCGCCGGTTACTTGGGCAACCAAACGGTCAAGCAACTGGTCGCGCGGGGACGCCCGGTGCGGGCGCTGGCGCGCAAACGGTCAAAGGCGGCGCTGCGCCTGGCTGATGTCGCCGAGCGGATCGACATCCTCGAAGGCGATGTCACAGTCCCGGAGAGCCTGGCGCCGGCCATGCGGGACGTCAGCGCTGTGATACATTACGTCGCCATCGCCATGGAAAAGGGCGGGCAGACTTACGAATCGGTCAATTACCAGGGTACGGTGAATGTGCTGAATGCGGCGGAAGCGGCCGGTGTCAAGCGCTTTATCAATATGAGCCAGAATGGCGCCAGCAGCGATTTGCCTTATCGATTTCTGGCCAGCAAAGGCCGCGCCCAGGAGTATGTCGCTGCTTCAAACATGCAGTGGACGGCGCTGCGGCCCTCGGCCATTTTCGGCCCGCAGGACGAGTTCTTCAACACTTTCGCGCGCCTGCTCAAGGTCACGCCGCTGGTCTTCCCACTAATAGGCGGCGGTAAGGCGGAATTCCAGCCCGTGTCCGTTTATGATGTGGTGGAAGCGGTGCTGCGCTGCCTGGACGATGAGAGCACAGTCGGCGCGGAGCTGGCGCTGGGCGGGCCGGAGGCGCTGACGCTGGGCGAGATCGAGAGACGCATCATAGGCGCGATGAATACGTGGCGGCTGCTCGTGCCCGTGCCGGTGGGGCTGCTGCGTCCGGCGGTGGTGGCGATGCAGGCGCTGCTGCCCGGGTCGCCGGTCAGCACCAGCCTGCTCGATCTGCTGGCCGTCGCCAACACCGTGCCCGACAACGCCCTCGTCAGCCGCTTCGGCATGAAGCCGATACCATTCGCTGGCGAGCATATCCAGTATTTGAACGACAATACATTGGGCGATACCGTCGCCAAGTTTTTGTGCAACGCGACCATCAACTGAGGCGCAGCAGGTCATCGAAATAGCGCTTCTGGGCTGCGGCTGCCGCGCCGGCGGAGAAGCGGACGGAGGCGTGCTCGTGCGCGGCCCGGCCCATTTGGTGGCGCAAGTCGCCTTCGCGCAGCAAGCGCAGCACCTGCGCCGCCAGCGCCTCGGCGTCGCCGCTGTCGACCAGGAAGCCGGTAACGGTATCCAGAATCGTCTCCGAGGGTCCGCCGCGGCGGCTGCTGACCACCGGCCGTCCACAGGCCATAGCTTCCAGGTTGGCTTTGCCATAGCTTTCGAAATCCGAAGGGCAGACGAAGACATCCGCCGTCGCGTAGACAGACTCGACATCATCCCGGAAGCCGATGTAGTGCAGGCGGTCGCGCAGCAGCAGACTGGAGTGGGCCCGCTCCAGGATTTGGTCGCGGTACCGTTGGTCGGCGGCCACGCCGAAGACATCGTCGCCGGCGATGATGAATTGGGTCTGCGGCGCTTCGGCCAAGACGCGTTCCGCCATCGTTTGAAAGGTATGGTGACCCTTGACCCGCTGGAAACGCGCTGCCATCGCCACCACGAGCGCATCCTGGCGCAGGCCGAGCTCGCGGCGCAGCCCGGCGCCGTCGACCTGTGGGTGAAAGCGTTTGGTGTCGACGCCGGAGTAGATCACGGGCAGCTCCGCGGCGGGCATAAAGGGCGGGTCGCCCAGGAAGCCGGCGCGGATGGCTCTGGAGCGCGCGACGGCCGGCAGGCCACGGAAGAAAGCGCGCTGCCAGGGCTTGGGCCGGAACCACCAGCCCCAAACTGTCCAGCAGAGCGGGACGCGGGCGCGGCGCGCGGCCGGAGCGATCAAGGGGAGCGTGTGGTAGTCGGCGTGCACCAGGTCGATTCGCTCGCGCTTTAGCAAGTCGGCGAAGCGCTTGACGACGCGGAAGCGGGCCCAGAGCGCAGGTACAAACCAGGTCGAGGCGCCGCGATAGCCGATGAAGTGCGTCCGCCGGCCGGCGCCCCGCCAGCGCTGTCCCAGCTGACCATCGCGCGGCAGCAGCAGTTGGCACTCGTATTCGGTAGCGGGCAAGGCATCGGCCAGCGTTAGCAGGTCGGTTTCGCCGCCGCCCAGCCCGCTGTACCAGGATGTGAAGAGAATGCGCTTCATGCCGATTACTCGCAGAGTGGCCGCACGAGATGCTGCTCGCGCTCGGCGCAGGTCAAGTCGCGAGGCGGATGATCCGCTTCGATGCGCCGCAGCAAATCGGCCGGACTTTCCACTTGCCAGAGGCGGGCGCTGCCGGTCTCGTCGATGGTCAAAAATCGTTGCCCATCGTCGCTGTGGCTGTAGGCGCTGAGGCCGCGGGGATGGAGGAATTGCTGGTCGATGGCGGCGGCTGCGGTATCCCAGACCGTCAGAACGGTTCCTGAAGATGCCAGCAACTGGCCATGCTGGGGCAGCAAGCGCAGCGATTCAACAGCGGCGGAATCCGCCGGCAGCGCATGCAGAATCTCGCCGCTCGCTGTGCCGACGATCTGGAATTCGCCTGCGCGCAGCGCCAGCAGCAGGAACTCGCCTTCGGGCGACAGCTCGCCATGCGCCACGTCCAGGAAGGTGTGGCGGCGCACGGCGTTGTCGGCGATGGCGACGGCGGTCAAACCCGCCAGGCCGTTCTCGAGACGCACGAAGAAGTAAAGCGTTTCGCCATCCGGGCTGAAGGCCAGGTCGACGTTTGCGGACGAGACATCGCCCAGCGGATAAGCGCCCAGCGCGCTACCGCTCGCGGCGTCCCAAAGCAAAGCGCGCTCGGCATGGAGGGTGGCGAAGCGCGCGCCGCCAGCTGCGAAAACAACTTGTGAGGGCGCGGCTGCGTTGCCGGCGTTCAAGAGAGCAGGCGTCTCTGTTTCAGCGCGCAGCAGCCAGAGCGCGCCGTCAGCCTGGACCAGCAGCGAGCGGCCCTCAGGCGACAGGCGCATCTGCTGCGCATCGTTCCAGTCGACGGGCCAGCGGCGCAACTCTTCGCCTGTGTCGATATCATTTACGGAAATGTGATCTCCCGCGTAGAGCGCGAAGACGGCGCCGGCGCTGCTGACCAGGCGCGCCTCATGCTGGCTGCCAATCTCGTCCGGGCCGATTTTTCGCAGCGTCGCGCCGCTCTGATTGGCCAGCAGCAGGGATTCGCCGCTGGGGCCGAGCGCCGTGCCCGGCTGCGCACCCTGAAAAGTCGCGGTTGGCTCGGCCCAGCGTTCGTCCAGGCGCCACAGTATGGCGTCGCCGTCGGCAACGCGCCCGACGACCGTATTGCCGTCTGTACTCATAGCGACAAGTTCAAATGCTTGCGGCGCAGAGACAATATCGCGGATGAGCGCGCCATCGTCGGCGGACCACAGAATAATACGATTGTCGCTGGTCGTTGACAGCAAGGTCGTGTCGTCAAGAAAGTTGGCGGAGGCCAGGCCCGCGGCCAGCTCGTCCTCGAAGCTGCGGATCAAGCTGCCGTCGGCGGCGTTTATCAGAGCGGCGCGCTGAGCCCCGTCGCTGGCGCGGACGCCAATTAGCGCCTTGTCCTCATGGAAGGCGATGAAGAGCAGTTCGTCGGTCGTGTCTGTCAGATCGCCGCCGGCAAGCAGGGACCAGCTGAAGCCGTCGGTCACGGTCGCGATCTGCTCGCCCGTCCGCAGGTCCCAAAGCGTCAGATCGCCCGCGTGCGGATCGCCCGGGTATGCGGGCAAGCTGCGCCCGCCGCTGTAGCCGATATTGCCGCCAGGGTCGCTGCCGCCGTATACGCGCTCTCCGTCGGCATCGGTGACAAATGAAAGCGTGTCAGCGGTAAACTGGCGCATTTGCGTGATGGCGCCGTCCCCGCCCCATGCGATTACACGGCCGCCGTCGGCCGTAACCAGCAGGTCGCTGATCGGCAGCGCGTCGTCTTCGTCGGCCGCAAGGGCTGCCAGAGTCTCGCCGCTTTCGCTATCCCAGGCGACCAGCAGGGGTGCGCCCCCAGCGCTATAGAGCAGGTTGCCGGCAGGGTCGAAGGCGAGCGCCGTAATCGCTGCCTGATGGCGCGTCAGTCGCTGGATCGTGGCGCCGCTATCCGCAGCGCGAATGACGACCTCGCCGTCGGCTGAGCCGGTGGCCAGCAGGCGGCCGTCGCGGCTGTAGACCAGAGCTGTTATCGGCGCATCGCTCTCGCCTACCTGGTGTTTCAGCGTCCAGGTCGCGTCATCGAAGATTTGTGCTTTGTCTGACGAATGCTGGACCAGGGCGAAGCTGCCGCCGCCCGGCTGAAAGGCCAGCAGCGCCACATCAGCCAGGTTGAGGCTCGCGCCGGTTGCGACCGCGCGCCGCATGACGCGGTAGGCCGACCTGGGCTCTTCCAGCGCGTCTTTGGCGGTCCAGGCCAAGGCCAGCGCCAGATCGCGATCGCCGGCATCCAGCGCGGACTCCGCGGCGCGCACGAGGCGCAGGGCGTCGGCATCGCGCGCCAACTGGGAGAGCTCGGTGGCGCGTACCCGGGTAGCGATGGCGTGCGCAGTACCCGTGGCGTATGCGGCTTGGGTGGCGGCGGCCGCTTCGGCCTGTACAGTCTGCTGGACGTCAAGCGCTATGCTTTCGCTGGTGGCCGCCAGCAGATCGACCAAGCCGACGGCGCTGTCGCTGGCGGACGTGGCTGCTGCGGAGGTCAGCGCTACTTGCGTCCGGGCGATGCTGGTTTGCTCAGCCGCCGCCTGCGCCGCGGCATTGGCCTCGAGCGCCGCGCGCAGCGCGAAGAATCCCGCGATCAGCAGTATGACGATCAGCAGGGCCAGGCTGAGCCGCGCGAAAGGAATTGTGGGACCGGTCGGGGCGCGTTGGCGGCGACTGTTGTGAATGTACTCCACCAACAGCGGCGAAGGCTTTACCGTGCGCAGCGCATCATTGGCCAGCCATTGGCGCGCTTCGCCGACGCGTTCGGGCGCCAGCAGCTGGCTCGGCCGGCGGCCACGGCGCTGCCAACGATCGGCGGCGACCAGCAATTCCGTGTGCAGCCTGACTTCGTAATCGACCGCCATATAATGGCGCGCTTCCTCAACGCGGTCGGCCAGATGGTCTTGCTGGCGGAAGAAGACGTAGGGATGGTCGGCGACGGCGGGATGCACCTCGACGTCTATGTCGTCATCGAGGATCAGACTGACAATGCGCTTGCTGTTGGTGACGGCGTGCTGGATCAGCTCGTTGCAGAGTTGACTGGCCGCCGACTGGGGCGAAAGCACAAAGCCGACGGCGTGGGAGCGCAAGACATCGGCTTTGAGCAGGCCGATATCGAGCGTGCCGCCGTTGAATTCGTCGTCATTGAAGCGGCAGCTGCTGCCGAGCGCCTTCAGCTGGGCGGCGATGCGCCGAACGACTGCGATATCGTCGGGATGATAAATGAAAAAGATGTCGAAATACTGTTCGGATTCGACCACGCCAAGGCCAGGTTGCTGCTATTACTCGTTGCTACAGTGAATATAGCATAGAAGCTTTAGCGGCACGGCGTGATCGGTGGTCAGCGGGCAAACAGAAAACCGCCGGCGCGGGCCAGCGGTTTCTTTTTGCTTTGCGGGGATCGCCTGAGGCGTCCCGGCGGATTATTCGGCGGCTTGATGGGTGATGCGCCCGTCAAGCGCTACGCTGAGCGGGCTGTTGGCGGCGATGTAATCGGCCACCACTTGATCCAGCGGGCTGCCCTGATCATAAGGATTCATGGCATTCGTCACCAGGATCGCATAGCCATCGCCGCCGCCGCGCATGTAGTCGTTGGTGGCGACGCGGTACACAGCCTCTGGATCCAGCGCGCTGAATTCGCCATCGCTCATCACTTCGACGCTGACGATGCGGCTGCCGGCTTCTTGCGTGGCGTCAAAGGTATAGCGCATGCCCGCCACCTGTGGGAAGCGACCCGCCGCGCCATCGACCAGCGGGTTGCCGTCGTCATCGACAGCCACTTGGCTGACGCCATTTTCCAGCGCCGCCAACACATCTGCGCCCGTCAAATCGAGCGTGCTTATCAGGTTGCCAAAAGGCAGCACATTCAGCACCTCGCCCAAGGTCACTTCGCCGACGTCGATGTCAGCGCGGATGCCGCCACCGTTTTGGATCACGATATCGGCGCCGGTGTTTTCCAACATGGCGTTGGTGATGACATTGCCCAGCAGGCATTCTTCAATACGGCAGAGACGCGGGCTGGTGCCGGTCAACTCGACGCTGGTTTCGCCCACCGGCTGCGAGGTCAGCTCGGCGATTGGCTCCGCCAAGACCGCGATCAATTCGCTAAGGTCGGGGTCGGGTGTAATGTAGCGGCTGAGCAGAATGGCGTCGCCGTCCCAGTCGGTCAGCAGGCCATCGGCGTCAAACTCGAGATCGAGCCGGCCCAGATGGATTGTTTTCGTGTTCGCCTGGACGACCAGCACTGGCTCGCCGCTGGCGCTTTCCAGCACGGTGGGATATTCGCCCAGCGCGCCGGCATACTGATTGCTGAGGAAGGTGTTGGTGTGCCCGCCGACCACCACATCAACGCCGCTGACAGCCTGCGCGACCTCAAGATCCGGCCCATAGCCGAGATGCGAAAGCACGATGATCTTGTTGACGCCTTGGGCGCTCAAGCTGTCGACCTGCGCTTGAGTGATTTCAGCCAGGTTGTCGTGGAAGACGAGATCTTTGCTGGGCAGGTTCAAGATCACGGTTTCCGGCGTGGTCAGGCCGATGATGCCAATCGACTCGCCACCCGCATCCAAGACGACCGACGGCGGGACCAAACCCGCCAGATAGGGGTCTGCGCTGAAGTCAATATTGGCGCTCACCGTCGGCATGTCCAGCGCCTGGACGAATTCCGCCAGCGTTTCGCTGCCTTCATTAAACTCATGATTGCCCAGCACGAAAGCATCGTAGCCGATGGCATTCATGATCTGCACGCTGTCTTTCCCGCGATGCTGGACATGGAAGAGTGTGCCGGTGAAGCGGTCGCCGGCATCCAGCAGCAGGCTGTTGCCGCCTTCGGCGCGGATCTGGCTGACGACAGCCGCGAGACGGGCGGCGCCGCCATCGCCGTTGCGCTGCGGCTCGTGGTGACCGTGCACATCGTTGGTGTGCATGATCGTCAATTCATAGCTGTCTTGCGCTGCCGCGACGCCGATTAGCAATGTGAGCAGCACAAGAATAAACGGTAGCTTGCGGTACATGAGATTCTCCCTGGTTTGGACTTCCAAAATTGTGGGCTGAGGGCGGGCTGATTTCGGCCAAGAAGCGCGCCGCGCCCAATGTTGTCGCAAATTATATCGTATCCTTTGGCTAGATTCACCCGCGAACTGAGGAATGCCGGATCAGCTGGCGCGCGGGTTGACGATGAGACCGACGACCTGGCACCAGTGTGGTTCGTCTGTCGGGTTGTGGAGCAGCTTCATGCCCAGCTTTGCCATGGTGCGCTGCGAGGCGATGTTGTCGCGCTCGGTGGTCGCCACGACTTGACGCGCTTTCAGATCGGTGAACAGGTAGTCGAGCAGCGCGCAGGCGGCTTCCCCGGCGTAGCCGCGGCGTCGATACTCGGGCATGATGCCCCAGAACATGCCGATCTCGGGGCTGAGCAGCGCGTCGGACCGCTCACCCTTGAGCGCGCCCCAGGGAATTACGGTCGGCACGATACCTACCGAGCCGACGAAGCTGCGATCGCCGCGCAGCTCGACGGCGTAGTCAGCGTAGGGCGGCTGGCCCAAGTCGGCGAGTTCGCGGTAGTTGTCGACGGTCCAGGTCAGCCAATTCAGCGCCGGCGCGCGCGCTTCATCGACGCCGAATACCTCGCGGCGAAAGCGGCGACAGTCGTCTATGTCGTCAGGCGTAAATTGCCGGATGCGCAAGCGCGCCGTTGCTAGCGCTTCGAGTTTCATACGGTCAGCTGCGCAGATATGAGGCGCCGTTGACATCGACGATGGCGCCGGTGGTGAATTCCGCGCCCTCCGAGGCCAGGAATAGCGCGACATGCGCCACTTCTTCGGGCTTGGCCACGCGGTTTAGCGGCGACTGCCGGCGGATGTCGTCGCCCGCCGGCTGCGCCAGGAGATCGGCGGCCATATCGGTCTCGACGAAGCCGGGCGCTACGGCGCCGATGAAGATATTATGCGGCGCCAACAGCTGCGCCAGGGACTGCCCCAGGCTGTTCAGCCCTGCCTTGCTAGCGCCGTAGGCCGGGGCCTTGGGCTCGCCGCGAAAAGCGCCGCGCGACGATATGTTCACGATGCGTCCGCCGCCTTGTCGCATCATCGCCTGCGCGGCGCAATAGATGGCGTTGGCCGCGCCGTAAAGGTTTACGCGCGCGATCCGCGGGAAGTAGTCAACCCATTCGTCGTAGCTGGACTCCGTGAGCGGCCGCTCTTCGTAGATGCCGGCGTTGTTGATTAGAATGTCAAGCCGACCCAAGCGCCCCACGACCGCATCCACCATACGTTTGATCGCGGCCGGATCGCCGATGTCCGCTTGTACGAGCATATGCCCGGCGCCAGCCAGCAGCGTCTCTGTGGCTTGGGCGGCATCCAGATTGCGGTGGTAGTGCAGGGCGACTATGGCGCCGCGCGCGGCGAATGCGCGGGCGATCTCGCGGCCTATCCCGCGCGATCCGCCCGTGACCAGGACGACCTTGTCATCAAAACGCATAGCGTAGCCCCTGTTTCCCGGTGATTGGCAGCGGGTTTATATGTCGACAGCGCTCAGCGCAACGGGCCATACAAGAGAAAGCGCCCCGCCCAAGTCTTTGGGAAGGGCGCTTCCGCAAATTAGCGTTGGCGCTAGATGCAGTTGCCCGCAAATGAGAGATATCCCTGGCTGAGCCAGCCGACGATGCCGTAGTAAGTCACGCGATAGAAGTGAGTCGCGCGTTGGTCAGCGGGCAAGGAGACATCGTTGAGCACGTTGGCGAGGACTGCGCTGTCGGCGTTTGGCTGCGCGCGCAGATTCAGGATTTCAGTGGTGGTTACGGTGCACTCGGACAGGAGCCAAGTCGGCTCCGTGATCGCGCCGGATGTGAAGAAGCTCACGGGCATCAGCACCACGGTTCCGACCCGATCAACGTTTGCGCACTGCCAGTCCTCTTCGCTCCAGGTGCGCAGCGGCACGATATTTCGCGGCGAGTTCGCGGCGTCCAGCAAGACAATCCCGCCGGAATCGCGCTGGAAGCAAACGGTGATCGGCGTTGAAATCCAGCCGAAGACATCCACAGCTTGCAAGGCCCCGCCGTTCACCAGGGTCTGGTTGTGCAAGCCGCTGTAGTCCAGGTGGCTGCAGTTTACGTTGCTGCCATTGCCGTAGCCGGTCACCCGGAAGTGGCCGGGCAATGCCGTACAATTCGACGGAATCGCGGTGGGCGCGATCTCGACCTCTTTGTTCGGCTCATCGTCGCGGCTGCCATCGCCACCGGCGCCGGAACCGGGCGTCAGCACAGCCAAGGCGCTTTGGATCTGGAAGCTGAAAGCGCCTTGCTCGAATTCGGCAGCGCCCATGTCGCAGGTAGCGGCGTCGCGGCTGATACCGCGCTGGTCATTGGCTAGGCAGTGATCGGCTGAGGCGGCGTCAATCACCGGGCTGCCGCTCGGCGGGACATAATAAGCGGGCGAGCCTTCCAATAGCAGCAGCATGGGATCATCGCTCAGACCGTCGTGGCCGCAAGAGAGATCGCGAATCAAACTGCCGATTAGCGCGTTCAGCGTACCGGCGCAGTCGCCGCCCGCGTTATCAGCCAGGATACTGTTGTAGAGCTGCAGGGACGCCAAATCGATGATGCCGCCGGATTGCGCGGCGGAGTTGAAGACGACCGTAGCGTGCGTCAGTTTGCTGTCGCCCGCATTGTAGAGCGCGCCGCCCTGGCCGCCGGCCGTGTTGCTGCTGAAGGTCGAATTGGTGATGGTCGCGCTGCCTGCGCCGAAATACAGCCCACCACCGTGGAGCTGTGATACGTTGGTATCCAGGCCGCTGCGATCGATTATCAGGCTGTTGTCCGCGCCGTTGAAGAAGATGCCGCCGCCTGAAGTGTCCCAGCTAATCGGCTCGTCGGCGTTTTCGTTCTGCGCCGATGCTTCAATGACTTCGCTTTCGACCGTTTGCGCTTCTTCGGTGTTGATGTCTTCAGTCTCGCGTTCCTCGATTGCTTCCGGCTTGGTCAATATGCCGGTGGCGTTGCCGGTGACGACGCTCTCGACCAGCGAGAGATCACTGTCAACGGCGTAAATGCCGCCGCCCAATTCTCGCGCGCCGCTGCCGCTGACGACGCTGTTGACCAGCTTGACCGAGGCATCGCTCACGGTGATCGCTCCGCCGTTGTCTTCCGACCAGCCGCCGTTCATCGTGAGATTTGAAACCGTCAACGACGCCGACGTTACATTGAAGATTTGGTTGCCGGCGCCTTCAATGACATAGCCGCCGCCGTCAATCACTATATGCGTCGTGACGGAAAGCGCCGCATCCAGCGTGATGACGCCCTCATCTGTGCCGTCGATTCGAATCGTGATCTTGTCCGAACCCGGCGGCAGCTCTTCGCCGTATTCATCGACCTGGGAAACGCCGTCAGCGGCGATGCCGGCTTCGCAATTGTCCAGCGGCGCGACCATTGCTTCTTCGTTGGCGGCGAGCATGGCGTTCTGCAGGCTGCAATCTTCGTCAACATAGATGTCGCCGGCCCAGGCCTGCCCGACCGAAACCAGCAAAAGAGTCAAAGCTAGACCGATGCTCTTGATGGCGATACGTCTTGGAGTATTCACGGCTCGTTCCTATCCTCAAGTCCGGCAGATGCAAACGCGGTTTCTGATGAATTCGCGCTTGATAAAGGATTCAGCGTTCACTTTTGGCGACGACAAGCAACAGAATAGCGGGTAGCGCTTGCGGTTAGTCGCCTTTAACCAAATTCATTAAAGTACGATTCTGTCTAACGCACAAACGTTTGAGCCACTTATTTGCGGTGTTAATGGCTCACTTATTTGGTTGAAGCGGCGGGGAAGGGAGGGCGCGTTGGGGCGGAAATCCCGCTAGCCGCTCTCCGCCATTCTGCGAATCAGCGCGAGAGTCGTGCGCGCGTCATCGAGCGCGTCATGGGCTTTCGTCAGGTTCAGGCCTTCCTGTCGCGCGGCACTGCCGAGTTTGTGCCAGATGTAGTTGCGACCGTTATTCTGCCGCAAACCCTTGAAGCGGGCGTATTGCTTCATGGCGCAGTCGAGCTTGGCCAGGCGCAAGTCGGGCAGGCGATAGCGCGCGGCCGTCTGCTGCAGCATGCGCCAGTCGAAGTCCATGTTGTAGGCCACGACCACCTGGCCGGCCAGCAGCGTCGACAGTCTGATATAGATTTGATTGAAGCCGGGCGCATCCGCCACATCGCAGTCGTACACACCGTGTATGGCCGAGGCGCCCGCCGGTATGGGTATCGTGGGCTTGATAAGCTGGTTGAAAACGGTTGCGCCGGCGCTGTCGACAATGCCGATCTGTACGACCTCGTCGGTCGCGCTCAAGCCAGTGGTTTCGGTATCCAGCACGAAGTATTGACGCCGCGTCAGATTCTGCGCCCACTGTATGGCTTGCCGGCGGTGCGCCGGGTGGAAATGCCTGGTCAATGCAAGAGTTTCCCGCCCGTTTACGGCTGCCGATTATAGCATATGCCGGCCCTATTAGCCGTTCGGCGCCGGCGCGCCAGGCGACAGTTGCCGTGTACGACGCTATTGAGCGGGGCGTAACGCAGTTTGCAAAATCCGGCCGCCGATGTTATGCTGTGCCTATCGTCGGCCGAGTAAAGGAGGTGATTAAATCATGATAGGTTCTAAGGGGGCTACCCTCTAACCGATTCACACCTCTAGTTCACTCCACTGACGTGGATCTCGTTAGAGGGTGAACCCGAAAACCGCAAGACTGTGAATTTGACAGTCGAGGGACCGCAGACTAATCCTCTGCGGTCTCTTTTCTTTTCGCGGTTGATCGCGCCAGGTAATCTACGCGCAATATGGCGTACCAAAGTAAATCCTTGGGTTGTTCGTGGTGCATGACGTACTGACGCCGCCGGCCTTCAAAACGCATGCCCGCCTTTTCCATGACGCGGCCCGACGACGGATTGTGTTCAAAATGGCCGGCTTCGACGCGGTTGAGCTCGAGCGTTTCAAAGCCAAATTGCAGCAGCAAGCGCAAGGCGGAGGTCGCCAGGCCGCGCCCCCAAAATGGCTTACCGATCCAGTAACCGACCTCGGCGCGGTTGTGCTCCGCCGCTGGATGAAGGCCCATGCAGCCGGCGAAACATTGGGACGACTTCTCAACGATGCCGAATACATAAGCTTCGTCGTCTCGCCAGCGTTCTCGCCCCAGCCGCACGAACTCGTCGGCCGCTTCCGGCGGATAGGGCTGCGGCACAAAGGTATTGGCGGCAATCTCTGGCGCGACCACAAGGTCAAGAATGGCGCTGCAATCGCGCGCTTCCAGCGGACGCATAATCAGCGCCTCGTTCTCCAGCTTGAGGTGATTCAATGCGCGCGCTCCTGCTGCGCCTGGTGGCAATTGAGCATGCGGCCGCTTTCCAAGGCGCGGCTCGCCAAAGTCAGCGTGATCTCCAGCGTCCGCCGCTCGCGAATGACTAAGAGCTCGACTTCGTCGTCCGGTCGTGTTTGCTGCACCAGATAAGTCACCAGGTCATCAAGGTTTTGAAAGTGATAGCCATTGATGGCGACGATCAGATCGCCGCCGGCGCAAACCTCTTCTCCGCGAATCTCCAAGATGGTATCGCCGCCGCGCAGGCCAGCGCGATAAGCCGGCGAGCCCTCGCTGACGCCGCGCAGCAGCACGCCGCGCTCAACAGGCAGACCCAGCGCGTCGCTGAGACCGGCCACGCCATAGCCGCCGTCCTCGCGCATAACCGAGATGCCCATCCAGGAATAGTCGACTCGTCGGCGCTCGATCAATTCGGGTATCACGCGGCGCATGGTATCGGCGGGCACCGCGAAACCGATGCCCTGGAACAGCCCGTTGTCCGAACGAATGGCGGTGGTAATGCCGATCACCAGCCCGCGCGAATCGAGCAGAGGCCCGCCGGAATTGCCCGGGTTGATGATGGCGTCGATCTGGATGATGGACGGGTTGTCGAAACCGGGCGCGATGCCGCTGTCGGCTGGCTCGACTGAAGGCAGGGTGCGGCCGAGCCCGCTTATGACGCCGGTGGTCATGGAGCTGCTCAGACCAAAGGGATTGCCGATGACGATGCCGCGCTGCCCCACCATGACCGTGGCCGACTCGCCAATCCGCAGCGGGGCCAGACGCTCGGGCTCGACCGACACCTGGAGTACGGCCAGATCGCTGAAGCTGTCCAGCGCCAGCAGTTGCGCCGCGTAGACCTGAGCGCTCTGAAGCGTCACGGTGATCGAATCGACCGCGTTGACCAGGTGCGCGTTGGTGATGATATGGCCCTGTTGATCGTAGACAAAGCCGGAGCCGCGGCGGGTATCGCTGGTTGAGCCGTCCTCAGCCAGGATCACCGCTTCGACGTTGACCACCGAGGGGCTGGCGCGCTCGTAGATATTGCTCAGCAGCTGATATTCGGCGTCGGCCGCGCTGACGATCTCGTCGGGCAGGGCGGTCGGAACGGGTGCGCCGGCGACCGCGCCGTCAAGATTGATCGCGCCGCTTGCGCCGGTGTTGGGCTGCAGATCGGTGAAGTTGCAAGCGATCAGCAATTGAGCGCACAGAATGAGCAGGATTGGGAAACGCATCGCCGACTCTCAGATTTCCGATTCCGTATCCATTCTAACAGCATTTGCAGTGGGGACGCAGCAGACGGTTTCCCTGCGCCGGGCATGGCTAGACTGAAATTCAAGAATTGACGCCGTACGCTGCTTGCGGGTGGGAGAGCCACGGCCCGCCCCTACTGCGCTTTGCATGACATTCATATTGAGCAGGCTGCGAGTTAAATGATGGGCTTATGACTTGTCGAGGCTGGCGCGTAGCGATTCGGCCAAATCGCGTTGCGCTGGGTCCAGCTTGGCCGGCACGGTGATGACGACCCGAGCGAATAGATCGCCGTAGACCCCGTCTTGACGGAGTTTGGGCATGCCTTTGCCGCTGAGGCGCAGCTTTTGCCCCGACTGTGTGCCGGGACGGATTTTCAGACGCAGGCGACGATTCAAGGTCGGCACTTCGACCTTGCCGCCCAGCATGGCGGTGAATGCGTCCACTTTGACATCCACCTGGAGGTCATCGCCGAGCCGTTCAAATTGCGCATCGCGGCCGACGGTCACGACCAGGTAGAGATGCCCCGCAGATCCACCGTTGACGCCGGGTTTCCCTTCGCCGGCCAGGCGCACTTTGGTGCCGGTCGCAGCGCCGCGGGGGATCTGAACCGTGATATCGCGCCCGCCCTTGCTGACGATACGCTGCGCGCCCTCGTAGGCTTCGCGCAGGCTGATCGTGACGGCCTGCTCGATGTCTTGTCCGGCGCGGGGAAAATCGCCACTGCGATGGAAACCGCCGTGCCGTCCGCCGGCGCCGCCAAAGAAACTCTCGAAGATATCCGACACATCGGTAAAGGGCGCTTCGCCTGCTCCACCGTAAGGGCTCTGACCATTGAAGCCTTGGTACTGCTGCCAATTGTCGCCGAAGCGATCATAGGCCGACCGCTTTTCATCGTCGCTTAGCACTTCATAGGCTTCATTGACTTCCTTGAAGCGCGCCTCGGCAGTTGGGCTATCGGGATTGGCGTCCGGATGATACTGCTTCGCCTTCTGCCGAAAGGCGCGTTTGATCTCGTCATCGTCGGCGGTACGCGATACGCCGAGCACGTCGTAGTAATTTCTGCTCATGGCATTGGTCCGTCAGGATAGATTGCGAGCGCCTTTCGCGCTTATTGTAAGGCTAGCCACTGCGGCGGTCAATTGATGCCGCGCCGGGCCCATGCCAGCGGCGAGTCTTCGGCGCTTCCATTTAGAAGTATACGCCGAGTCCGTTAGAATGGCGTTGGCGTCGCGCTGCAGGAAGCAGGTCGCTTTACTGTGATATGATAGGCTTGCAGTTTTGGCGCGCCGGCCGCCGCAGCGTGCGCCAGCGATGAATTAGGGCGGGATGCCATGCGAGTTGAGGCAGGGGTATGACCAAGCCGAGCATACCGGCCGGCTCCTCACAGTCGGTGGAAGACTTTCTTAAGGCGATTTACCGCTTGCAACGTGAGACCGATCGCGTTTCGACCAGCGAGCTGGCGGAGGCCTTGAACATCAGCGCGCCGGCCGTGACCGATATGGCGCAGCGCCTGGTGGAAGACGGGACAGTGGACTATTTGAAGTATCGCGGCGTGCGCCTGACGGAAACAGGCGAACAGGTGGCGTTGAAGATGCTGCGCCGGCATCGCTTGATTGAGGCTTATCTGGTGCAAGACCTGGGTTACCAATTGCACGAAGTTCACGAAGAGGCCGAGGCGCTGGAGCATACCGTGTCGGACCGCTTCGTAGAGGCGATTTCGCTCAAATTGGACAACCCCAGTTTCGACCCGCATGGCGATCCCATCCCCGATCTGGAGGGCGTCATGCCCGTGCGGCACCTGCACCCTTTGTCGGAGCTGGATATACACACGCCGGCGCGCATCCGCCGTCTGGTGATGGACGACCCCGCTATGCTGCACAACACGCAAGAGCGCGGCCTGGAGATCGGCCGAACGCTGGAGGTGGTAGCGCGCGATCAATTTGACGGCCCCATCAAGGTGGTCGTAAAGCCGCACAACGCCCAGACTATTGGCTTCAAAATGGCGTCATTCATCCTTGTTGAATTTCTTTAACCTATGTGTTAGAATTCAAAGCCCTTTTTCGCAATTGAAAAACCAAGGGGGCGTCGTTTAGGTGGCGGTTGCTGACGGATGTGGTCGGCGGGCGGCATGCGCGGGCTCGGCTGGCAGCGCTATATGCTGCTCGGGCGCGAGCCCGGTTACGTGTACAGGCAAGCGGTAGCGTACAATGTTAGCGGAAATCAGACCTCATAGCCGCGTGAATCAGCGTGTGCGCGCGATTCTCTTAACCGGGAATGATTCAGTATTGTTGATCAAGCGCGTAAAACCCAATACTTCGGCTTCTTATTGGGTGGCGCCGGGCGGCGGCGTTGAACATCAGGATGTCGACCTGATTGCGACCCTGGAGCGCGAGCTGCATGAAGAACTGGGCGCCATCGCCACGGTGCTGGATACCGCCTTCGTTCTCGAACATCAGAAAGCCGGCAAGCAATTGGAGGAACACTTCTTTGTTTGCCGCCTGCATGACTACGATCTCAGCAAACGTTATGGGCCGGAATTCAGCGATCCGGCGCGCGGGGAGTACATTCCGGAAGAAGTCGCGCTTGACCCGTTCGAATTGTGCCGAATCAACCTCAAGACGCCCGAACTTCGCGATTGGATGATCCGCAAGCTGGATTACTTGCGCGGGCTGCAAGGCGCTGCCGCCCCTATTTGGTAAGCTGCGTCTCCCCCTTTTTACTCCACTACCCATAGAGCTTGATTGTCTGGACAAGCGGACCTGGGCCTGGCGCGTGTCATCCGTGTTGGCGGCCGCTGCCGGTCTTCAAACGTTAGAGTTGGCTAATTGTATGAATAATTGTTTGTGAATCTGAGCGTGAACTCAAACACCTCGCGACTATGGTCAGATGCGCTGAATCTTAGAGTGGGCGCAGGGGTGTGTACATAAGTATTCCGTGAATAAGACCTCAGTAAGCGCCAATACATTCTAATTTGGTTTGACCGGATGCCGAGTGCGGTGTATATTTCTTAACGTTCCGCACGGCTGAATCGCAGTTACATAGTATCCCAAAGCGTGATTGATCATGAAACGATCCACTGTACTAATTGTCGAAGCTGATACAACGCTTAGCAAATCCATTGCCGAGTTTCTTGATTCTCATGCTTACCGCGTAACCATCTTTTCTGACGCGCCTGAGGCGCTTGAATACGTACAGGAGAAAACCCTGCCCAGTATTGTGCTGCTGGGTATGAATCTGCCCAGCATGAGCGGATTTGTGGCTGCCAAGCACCTGAAGATGACAGCGGATTTGCCGATTATCTTTTTGATGCCCCGTTCGGATCGGCAGTACCTGGTCGAGGGCTTGAAGAAATACGCTGAAGATTTCGTGATTAAGCCGGTCGAAATGCGCGAATTGGAAACACGCATACAGATTGTACTGGGGCGCCTGCCGACGCTTGATTACGGCGGCGAACCGGTAATTCGGATTGATGCGCAACTTAGCATTGACTTGGCCCAAAACCGCGCCTTCGTATCCGGCCGCACCATACGACTGACGCCGACCGAAGCCGTGCTCTTGCATGTGCTGCTGCGGCATGCGCCACGCGTTGTGCAGAACCACGCCTTGCTGGCGCGCGTTTGGCCCGCCGAAGAAGTCTATGAAGACACTCTGCGTGTGCATATGCACCGCCTGCGGCGCAAGCTGGAAGCGGACTCCCATCATCCGCGCTATATTCGCACCGAGCGCGGCGTCGGTTACCGGTTTACCATACGTCCAACGAGTTGGCCCGACGATGAAAGCTAAATGCCGTGCCCGACAGTCCGGCTGAGGAACTGATCCGAGCGTCCCTTGGCGAAATCATCTTCATATTGCTGCAGCATTTTCACGACGCCCTGGTGGAAGCCGGATTGAGCCCGGGGGCAGGCGAAGCGCGCGAATTGGCGGAGGCTATCGCCGCCGGGCAGCGGCACATCAAAACGGAAGCGGTCTTGCGGACTATCGCCGATATGGTCGATGCCTATCTGGCTGGGCTGCAATCGCGCTGGCAGATCAATTTCGCGGCGTCTCTCGGCGCCGACATGGCCGCTATCGGACCCTGGCGCACGACTGCGGAATTCCTCGAACTGGCGAATGACAAAGCCGAAGCCGAGACCGGCATCGCCTTAGGCTCGGCGCTGCTGGTGGCGGCCGGGCGCCGTGAGTACGCGCCATTCCTTCTGGATGTACTTGATAACGACGCCGGCGCCTTTGATATCGACGCGACCATCGCCCGGCGAATCCTGCTGCACGTCAGCGGCGTCGATGGTTCGCGCGCCGATTGGCGGGCGCAACTGCAGCGCTGGCTGGACGATCAGCCGCCGGACGGCACAGACGCTTAGCTGTCCGCCTATCTACAGAATTGCCGCATCCTGCCGGCTGCATTATGATGTGCGCTGGCACTGAATTCAGGAGCGGCGACCATGCGCATAAACGTAGGCCTGGCGCAGATTTACCCAAAACTCGGCGATGTGCGGCATAACCTTGCCCTGCACCTGGACTACGCAGCCAAGGCGCGCGAGCAGGGCGTCGACTTGCTGGTCTTCCCCGAGCTGTCGCTGACCGGTTATCAAGTGCTGGACCTGGCGCCGGAGGTGGCGCTGCGGGCGGACGCGGACGACCTCGTCTTCGCCGAGCTGCTCGACGCCAGCCGCGACCTGGACATCGTCGTCAGCTTCGTGCATGAGGACTTTCGCAATCGCTTCTATATCGCGAACGCCTACTTGTCCAACGGCGAAACCCGGCACCTGCATCACAAGCTATACCTGCCCACTTACGCCATGTTCGACGAATCGCGCTATTTCGCCCAGGGCAACAGCGTACGCGCTTTTGACACGCGCTTCGGGCGGGTCGGCATGTTGATCTGCGAAGACTTCTGGCATGTGTCGCCGCCTTATCTGCTCTGGCTGGACGGCGCCGATATTCTGATTCTCAACAGCGCCAGCCCTTCGCGCGGGCTGAATGACAGCGACCGGCTGATGGGCACGCGCTGGGTCGAGCTGGTCAACCAGGCTTACGGGAGCATGTTCACTTCGTACATCCTGCACTGCAATCGCGTGGGCTATGAGGACGGCAAGAATTTCTGGGGCGGGTCGTCAGTGGTTGACCCCGACGGCGAGTTCATGACGCACGGCTTGTACTTCGACGAGGCGCTGATCACGCAGGCGATCGATATGAATCAGCTGCATCGGACGCGGGCGCGTCTGCCGCTGCTGCGAGACGAGCGGCCGGGCCTGGTGCGGCGGGAGCTGGGCCGGATTCTGAGTGAGAATTTGGGGTAGGGTGCGGTGCAAAGTCTTATTGACTGTCGAGTTCGAACTTGGCGTATGTTCGACAGATTATTTCACCACAGAGGACACAGAGGGCGCCGAGTAAAGGAATGAATTGATTGTATGCCAGCAAAAATTTTCATCTGTTGGATGATTGTCTAAATGGCGGCAGAATCTAAACAATACGGATTCCTTAGTGCCCTCTGTGTACCCTCATTTTCCTCTGTGGTAAAGGAAATGTTGTTTGAGAAAATAGTTTCACGACTTAGTTGCGACTACTGAGGACACAGAGAAGCGCATCGCAGAGGATTGACCGGCGATTACCTGACAACATTTTAGTAAGGGCTCATAATCCATGACCACCAGCACAACCCTCCTCCGAAACGGCACGCTCTACGACGGCGCGGGCGGGCCGCCTGTCCGCGGCGACCTGCTCATCCGCGGCGACCGCATCGCCGCTGTCGGCGACTTGAGCGCCGAAACCGCCGCGCGCGTCATCGACCTGGACGGCCTCGCGGTGGCGCCGGGCTTCATCAACATGCTCAGCTGGGCCACCGAATCGCTGATTGAAGACGGCCGCAGCATGAGCGATATCAAGCAGGGCGTCACGCTCGAAGTCATGGGCGAGGGCACCTCGATGGGCCCGCTCACCGACGAGATGAAGCAGGCGCGCGATACCATCTTGTCCACCGCCGACATCACTTACGACATCGAATGGACGACCCTGGGCGAATACCTCGAATACCTCGAGCGCAAGGGCGTGGCGACCAATGTCGCGTCGTTCGTCGGCTCGTCCACGCTGCGCATTCACGCCGCCGGCTACGATGACCGGCCCGTGACCGAGGGCGAAATGGCGGAGATGCTACGCCTGCTGCACCAAGCCATGCGCGAGGGCGCCATGGGCCTGTCGGCCGCGCTGATTTACCCGCCCGCGACTTATCAGAGCACTGAGGAACTGATCGCGCTGTGCCGCGTGGTGGCCGAATACGATGGCATGTACATCACGCATTTGCGCAGCGAGGGCGCGGCTTTCCTGGAAGCGCTGGACGAGCTGCTGACGATCATGCGCGCGACCGGCGTAAGTGGCGAGATATATCATCTCAAGGCGGCCGGCAAAGCCAATTGGCACAAGATGGACGAGGTTATCGCCGTGGTCGAAGCGGCGCGGGCCGAGGGGCTGCCGCTGACCGCCGACATGTACACTTATCCCTACAGCGGCACGGGCTTGGCCTCCTGCATTCCCGCCTGGGCGCACGATGGCGGCTTTGACGCTATGATCGCGCGGCTGAAAGATCCGCAAACGCGCGAGCGAGTCAAAGCCGATATGCGCGATCCGTCCGCGCGTTGGGAGAATCTGTATCACGAACAGGGCGCCGACGGCATCATGCTGGCCGGTTTCGCCAAGCCGGAGATGCGCCGCTATCAAGGGTTGCGGCTCAGTGAAGTCGTGGCCGAGCGCGGCGCCTCCCCCGAAGACACCGCCATGGATCTGCTGATCGAGGACAAGAGCCGCATCTTCTCGCTCTACTTCGGCATGTCCGAGGACAATCTGCGCAAGCAGGTAAGGCTGCCCTGGGTCAGCTTTTGCTCGGATGCCGGCTCAATCGCCACCGAAGGCGCTTTCCTCAGCTATCATCCGCATCCGCGCGCCTACGGCAGCTTCGCGCGGGTGCTCGGCAAGTACGTTCGCGATGAAGGATTGCTGAGCCTGGAAGACGCCCTGCGCCGCCTGTCGGGATTCGCCGCCGACAACCTCAAGCTCAGCGACCGCGGCTACCTAAAGCCGGGATACTTCGCTGATATCGCCGTATTCGCCCCGGCTGAGGTTCAAGACTTCTCCGTCCCGGGAGATCCGCACCATTACAGCGCGGGCATGGTTCACGTTTTCGTCAACGGGCGGCAGGTACTGCAGGATGGCGAGCACACGGGCGACATGCCCGGTCGAGTCGTACGCGGGCCCGGCTGGCGCCCCGCGTAGCGCAACCGGCGGGCGGCCTGCGCGTATCAGAATTGTCGGGCACGCGCTCAGCAACCCCTAGCAATTGGGGCGTCCGGCGCGTAAGCTGTGTGTGATATAATCAGGGCGTACAATCGGCAAAACAAGCGAATCGCTGTAAAGGAGCGGTCATGAACTTTAGTGGTCTATTGGGTATTGTCGCGGTTCTCGCGTTCGGAGTGGGTATCCTGGGCGTCGCCTTTGCTTTCACGCTGGCGTCGCAGGGGCGTTCGGCTCGTGGCGGATTAATGCTGGCAATTGTGGGCTTCGCCGGCGGCGTGGTGCTCTTTGTCGTCAGCTCCGGCATCTTGATCGTGCAGCCGGCGCGGGCGGCGGTCATCGTCAACGTCTTGTCCGGCGAGCTGGAAACGCCGGCGCGCGCGCCGGGCACATCGATCATCATCCCGGGTTTGCAAGAATACATCATCTACCAGACCGATCAGCGCGAATACACCATGTCGGGCATCAGCACCGAGGGTCGCCTGCAGGGCAATGACGCGGTAGAAGCGCTGAGCGCGGACGGACAAGAAGTGCGGCTCGATATCACTGTGCTCTATCGCATCGAGCGGGAGGATGTCAATCAGATTCACCTGAATTGGCAGAATCGCTACGAACTTGATTTCATCCGTCCCACCGTACGCGCTGTCGCCCGCGATGTGGTTTCGCAGTTCGAGGCGGAAGCGATTTATGGCGAAAAACGCGAGGAGCTCGGCAATCAGATCGAAGATGTCGTCAGCACCCAAATGAAAGCGGAAGGCTTGACGCTGACATCGCTGCTGGTTCGCCAGATCGACTTCACCGCTGCCTTCTCGCAATCCATTGAAGAAAAACAGATCGAGGAACAGCGCCTGCTGCGCGCCCGCACCGAAGCCGAGCGTGTGCAGACCGAGGCCAGCGGTCAAGCCGACGCCGCCGAGCAGGCAGCTCGCGGTCGTGCTAACGCTCGCTTGATCGAAGCGGCAGCCGAAGCGGAAGCGCTGCGCGTCATCAGCGACCAGATCGCCGCCAACCCCAACCTGATCCAGTATCTCTACGTGGCCAACCTGTCGGACAATGTGTCCTTCGCCTTGCTGCCATCGGATTCCCCCTTCATCTTCAACGTTGATGACTTTGCCGACCTGGGCGCGGACTTTGTGGCGCCGGAAGTGAATATCTCGACTGAGGGCTAGCCAGCTCGGCCAAGGTCAATTCGCAGGACAATGGCGCTCTGCTCGCAGGGCGCCTTTTCTTTGATCCCGGCTCGCTTGCACTGGTCAAAGCGCATCGTCCTCTTATCCCTGTGTCTCCTCTCTGCTACACTCTGCTCCGCACAGGAGGATGATGCCTTGCTCGATCGTTATTTCTACACCTTTCACAATCCGGCCGGGAATCACTTCGTACGCGGGAGCGGCAGCTTCCCCGATGTCCACACGATTGATGTGCCTTTGCGCGGCGCGCCGGCATGGGCGGTGGGCTACGCTATGGAGACGGCCGTGTGGCATGTCGTGCTGGAAAACGGCGATCTGCAAGTCATCGAAGTCGCGCTCAATGGCGCCGCGCGGTCGCTGGCCTATCAGCCAAGCTGGTTCGAGGTCGCGCAGCCGCCGGTCGTGGGCGTCTCCATGATCGAGGGCACCTACGTCCTGCGCAGCGATGAGAGCGTATCCCCGCTCAGCCACCCGATCCCGGTCAACGACTTTGAAGTGCTCTACATCAATCGCGCGGGCGGCATGGTGCTGGGGCGCGAAGACGGCGCGCTGGCCAGCCTGCCGATTGATGCCCAGGCCGACGCGCGCCTGGTGATGAACCGCATGGGGCAGGTGGCGCTTTACGCCAACGCCAGTGACCAGCGCTATGTGCATGGCATCATGGGCGACCCGATCGAGGCGGCGACCCTGCTCGTGCTCGAGGTCCGCGACAGCGAGATTCGTCTGCTGGCGCGTGTCGACCTGCCCGGAGAAGATGTCTATGAAGGCATCGCGCCCTTCTGGGCTGATGTTGATGGCGATGGCGTGGAAGATCTGGTGACAACCGTATCGAATGGTACGCTGGGCGCTCGCTTACGCGCGTACCTCTGGGATGGCGGCGCTATCCGCCAGGAGCTCGACGGCCCGGCTATCGGCCGTGGCAATCGCTGGCGCCATCAGCTGAGCGCCGCGCCATTTGGTCCTGCCGGGCAGTTCGAGATAGCGGCTACTCTGACTCCCCATATTGGTGGCGCGCTGGAGTTCTTTCGCTTGAGCGGCGGCTCGCTCAAGCGGGTGGCGACATTCCCGGGCGTGACGACGCACTCGCTTGGCTCGCGCAATCTCGACCAGACGGCGGCCGGCGACTTCAATGGCGACGGCCGGTCCGAAGTCCTGGCGATGGACCTGGAGCGCCGGGCTGTGGTGGCGGTGGGGCGGGACGAAGAGGGCGCGCGCGAGCTCTGGCGACTGGACGCGGGTGGTGAAATTGTCAGCAATTTTGCGCCGGTCGAACTGCTGGGAGATCGCCTGGCGCTGGCAGCCGGCACGGCTGATGGGCGGCTGCGCGTCTGGCTGCCCAAGAGCGAGTAGAAGCCGAAGCTGAAGGAGCGGCCTGATGAACCATGTAATTGAAGCGGAAAAAGTCGGCATGTCAAGCGAGCGCCTGGCGCAGGTCGGCGCCTATCTGGATCGGGCGGTCGAGAACGACCGCTTGCCCGGCGTTATCGCGCTGGCGGCGCGGCGCGGAAAAGTGGTGCATCACAGCCTGCACGGCAAGATGGATATCGAGGCGGGCCGCCAAATGCAAGCCGACGCCATCTTCCGCATCTACAGTATGACCAAGCCGGTTGTCAGCCTCGCGCTCATGATGCTGCACGACGAAGGGCGGCTCATGCTGCACGATCCGGTCAGCCGCTACATCCCCAGCTTCGGCAAGACCAAGGTCTACAGCCACATCAGCGACCGGCGGCTGCGCTGCGTCGAGCAAGATCCGCCGATGACGGTCTTCCACCTGCTGACGCATACTGCAGGGCTGACCTACGGCAATGATACCTGGCACCCAGTCGACGTGTTGTTTCAAGAAGCCGCTGCGAAGAACGAATTCTTTCGCCGCGATATGAACTTGGCCGATCTGGTCGAGCATTTGGCTGGCTTGCCGCTCAGATTCCAGCCGGGCAGCGACTGGAATTACGGCGTCGCTACCGATGTCGTTGGCTATCTGGTGCAGCTGATCGCTGAAATGCCGCTGGCCGATTTTCTGCAGGAGCGCATCTTCGCGCCGCTGGGCATGGTCGATACGGACTTCTACGTCCCGCCGCATGATGTGCATCGGTTGGCGGCCGAATACGGCGTCGGCGCGGACGGCGCGCCGTCACTGTTGGATTCGCCGACTGTCGGGCTGGGAGATGCGCGCGCGCCGACTGCCTGCCCCTCCGGCGGGGGCGGGCTGGCATCGACAACTGCCGACTACCTGCGCTTCGCCTCCATGCTGCTCAACGGCGGCGAGCTGGACGGCGCGCGCCTGGTCAGCCCGCTGACCATCAAGCGCATGGCCACCAACGCCGTGCCGCGCGAATGGCTGCCTTTGCGCCTTGGCGTGGAACGCTATGGCTACGGCTTTGGTTTGGGTTTTCGCGTCATGGTCGATTATGGACGCGCCAACGGTTACAGTTCACCGGGCGAATTCGGCTGGGCCGGAGCGGCCAGCACTTATTTCGTAATTGACCCGGCGGAAGACTTGCTCATCTTGCTAATGACGCAGATGTGGACGGAAGAGCCGCACCGCCCGCGCTCAATCGTGCCCAATTTAGTCTATCAGGCGATTAACGAGAGCTACGCCAGCTGAGGGCGGCGGCCTACAGATCGACTTCCATCACATCGAGCACAGTCTGAATCGGCGTGAAAATCGTAGCGCGGCGTGAACCGGCGAATAGCAGCCCGACGGCCTTCAGGCTGTCCCTTTCCACGATCAGCGCGCCCGAATCACCACCTTGGCTCATGGGCGTGGCGATGACTTGGCCGGCAAAACGCGCCTGCAAGTCTTCGCCGTAGGAGACATCCACCGTGGCATTCATCAGCGTCACATTGCCTTCGGTGTAGCCGGTTGTGCGTCCCTGTTTGCGGATATTCATGCCGAGCTGCGCCAGCCTGATGCCGTTGGGCCGGCCGATATTGACGATGCTCTGCTGAAAGAGCATGGGGTTGAGCGGGCGAGCCAGCGCCGCGTCTACGCGATTGGCGTAAATCGGGGCGCCGCTGGTCTGGGCTTTCGGCGCTTGCACGGTGGTCAACCGCTTGGACGAGCCGCTGATTTTGCTCAGCGCATTGCCCACCGAGACGAAGAGCTCGGCCACATCGCAGCCGCCGGGCGGGAAGAGCGGCGGCGTCCCGGTGGGTGGCGTCGGCCCCGCCCCCGAGTCGGAGTAAAAGCGCAGCATCTCGAAGCGGTGCAGCTTGGCCACCACATCATCAGGCCGCGCGCCGTGATCGGTGGGGCCCGGCTGCAAAATCGCGTCACCGATTTCGGCATCGTTGCTGTTGGCTAGGACGTGATTATTGGACAGGATAAGCGGCTCGCCGGTATTGCGATCCATGACGATCGCGCCAAGCGTACCGGCCGTGACCATATAATGCCCGATGCTGACGCCGGCGGGGATATTGGGCCGGTAGCGATCACGCGGGTTGGTGAAGGCCTCCAGGCGGCCGATCTCCACCACATCGGTGCGCGCGCCATTGACATCGGGCGGGATAAGATCCTCGGCGTTCAAGGCTTCGACCGGCTTCTTTTGCTCGACCAGCACCGACATCGCCAACTGGTCGGTGACCTGCTCCTTGTAGTTTCGATAGCCGATGGCGACGCCGACAACGCCGCGCCGCCGCAACAAGTCCGCCTGCGCGATGCGCTGCGCTTCCAGCAATTGGCGGAACAAATCCATCGACATCGGGCGTCAACCTCATCGTCATCCTGCAGATGAATGCCACAACATTATACGACAGAAAGAATCAAGAGGATAACTTGACCATTAGTGAGAATTGCTAATAGCTTTGAGGCCACTGCCGGTGAAAGCCAGCACCAGCTCGGCGGATTCGCCGATACGAGCGCGGATTTGCGGCAGAGCGGCTGTTGTCACCGCGCTGGTCGTCTCAATCATGAAGCCGGCGGCGTGCATGGCTCGCTGCGCGCGCCGGATGGCCACGTTGTTGACGCGCAATGCGAAGCCGTCGGTAGCGTAGAGCGCAGCCAGGATCTCTTCGCCGCGCACCGGCTGGTCGACCAGGATGCCATCGGCTACGCTCTGGGAAGGAGTTGCCTGTGCCGGCTGCTTCGCTTGCGCTTCCCAGCCGCGGATGACCGGGTCGACGCCGGCGGATTGCACCGCGATCATGCGTGGCGTCTTTTCAATCAATCCGGCAGCGAGCAGCGCCTGGAAGCCGCGGTAGAAGCCCAGGAACAAGCCGCCATGCCCGACCGGCGTCGCTACTGCATCCGGCGCGCGCCGGCCCAGCTGCTCCCAGGTTTCCCAGGCGGCCGTCTGCTGGCCCAGCACAAACCAGGGGTTCCAGGCGTGGCTGGCGTAGGTGGCTGATTCCGCCGCCGCGTAGACATCGGCCAAATAATCATGCGACTCGACGATCGCGCCTCCAAAGGCGCGGATCAGGCGCTTCTTGCTGGCCACTGCGGTTGCCGCCGGCACATAAACAGTAGCGGAGAGACCGCCCGCGCCGGCATAGGCGGCCAGTGACGCGCCGGCATTGCCCGACGAGTTGTCGATCACGTCCGCCGCGCCGTTGGCGGCCAGGTGATTTAGCATGACCGCTGTACCGCGATCTTTGAATGAACCGCTGGGGTTGAGATATTCCAGCTTGGCGTGGAAACGCAGGCCGTCGATCCGGGCGGGCGCCAGTGGGGTCATGCCTTCGCCCAGGCTAAAACAGCGCGCGACCGGCAGCATCGCGCCATAACGCCAAAGCGAAAAGTCGGCGTCCATTATCGCGTCGGCGTCGAAGGGCGGCAGGTCGACGAGATTGAGCGAACCCTCGCAAGCTCGGCAGCGCCAATCCAGAGCAGCCGCGGTTGATCCACATAAATTGCAGCGGGCGCTGGCCATGGCGTTTCCTCGCGGAGCGTTTCTGTCCCGGCTAGCCTAACAAGCCTGGCGCCGCGCGACAATGGCGCGTCAACCGACTTTGCGTCCCCGCGAAGCCGCATATCGAATTCTAAGACAGATCAGCTATACTTTGAGTAAGCATGTCGATGGCTAAACAGGCAGCCCGGGATCTGAGAACCGGCTTGCGACATTGATTCGTCTACCAGAAGAATGATATCTGCCGATGAGCGTCACCGACCAATTTGACAGACCTTTGCGCGATTTGCGAATATCGGTCACCGACCGTTGCAATTTTCGCTGTCCCTATTGCATGCCGGCCGCTGTTTTTGGCGAGCGCTATCAATTCTTGCCCAAACCGCAACTGCTGACATTTGAAGAGATCACACGTCTGACGCGCATCATCGCGCGTCTGGGCGCGGTAAAGATCCGTCTGACCGGGGGCGAACCGCTGCTGCGCCAGGACATCGAGGAGCTGGTGGCCATGCTTGATGCTGTGACCGGCGTCGACGACCTGGCGATGACCACCAACGCCTATCTGCTGCCGCAAAAGCTGGACGCGCTCAAAGCCGCCGGACTGAAGCGTTTGACCATCAGTCTGGATACGCTGGATGATGAGATTTTCCGCGCCATGAATGGCGGGCGCTCCGGCGTTGACAAGGTGCTGGAGGGCATCGCCGCCGCCGAAGCAGCCGGTTATACACCGCTGAAAATCAACGCCGTCGTGCAGCGCGGGCTGAACGATCATACCCTGGTTGACCTGGCGCGCTACTTTAAGGAGCGGGGTCATATTCTGCGCTTCATCGAATACATGGATGTGGGCAACAAAAACGGTTGGAAGATGGACGAAGTGGCGCCATCGGCTGAAATTGTCGAGCGCATTCACGCCGCCATGCCGCTGGAGCCGGCCGCGGGCAATTATTTCGGCGAAGTGGCGCGGCGTTATCGCTATGCTGATGGCAAAGGCGAAATCGGTTTGATCAGCTCGGTGACACAGCCCTTCTGCGGCTCATGCACACGCATGCGGCTGTCACCCGAAGGCGAGATCTTCACTTGCCTCTTCGCTACTGAAGGTCTCAGCCTGCGCGATCCCATGCGCGCCGGCGCCAGCGATGCTGAGCTTGAGGCGATCATTCGCGGCGACTGGGGCGCGCGTATCGACCGCTATTCGGAGATACGCAGCTCGCTCACCGAAGACGTGCGCGATCGCCGCAAAAAAGTCGAGATGTATCACATCGGCGGTTAGAAGCCGTGCTGTAGCGCAAGAGCACAAAAGCGCCGAGTGCACAAAGATTAGGTCCCAAAAGGCTATTCTCAGTAACTGCAAGTACGTAACAAAAAAGGATTTGCCACCGAGTACACAGAGAAAAAAAGAGGACACTGAGTAAAACTTTCAGGAATTAATTTGGCAGCGAAATCCGAAAAGAAATGCAGAGGCATTTAATTTGCGAGCGTCAAAGCAAAATCGATTCCTCTGTGTCCTCAAAACCACTCTGTGTCCTCGGTGGCAAAGGAGCATTCAAGCTCGCTGATAGAGGAGTTACATGACTTACTTGCGCTTACTTCTGTGGTTAAATGCTGGAATTGACGTTGACTGGACTAGCAGACTTGCTAATGACGAGGATGGTGATGACCAATTCTGACTTTGAACTCACGGGCAAAACCGCGCTGATTACGGGGGCGGGACGCGGCATCGGCTTGGCGACGGCGCGTCGCCTGGCGGCGGCAGGCGCTGATGTGATCATCGCCGAATTCATCGCTGAGAACGGCCGGAAAGCCGCTGCTGAAATCGAGAACATGGGGCGCAAGTCGCTATACATCGAGGTCGATGTCCGCCGCTCCGAGAGTGTGAACCGCATGGCGAAGGACGCGCTGAGCGCATTCCCGCAGATCGACATCCTGGTCTGCAACGCCGGCATCGCCCAGGCCGTGCCCGCCGAAGACTGCAGCGATGAGGACTGGCTCAACATGATGGCGGTCAACCTCAATGGCGTTTTCTATTGCTGCCGAGCCATCGGCCGGCACATGTTAGAGCGGGGAAACGGCGCTATCGTTAATTTGGCGTCCATGTCCGGCATGATCTCCAACACGCCGCAGCCGCAAGCGCACTACAATGCGGCCAAAGCCGGCGTCATACTGCTCACCAAGTCCTTGGCCGGCGAATGGGCCGACCGCGGTGTGCGTGTCAATTGCGTCTCGCCGGGCTATATCGGCACGGACATGACCGCCGAAGGCATGGCCAATATGGACTGGTATCCGACCTGGCTTGACATGACGCCGCAGAAACGCGTCGGCGCGCCGGAAGATGTGGCCGCGGCCATCTATTATCTGGCCTCGCCGGCGGCCAAGTTCACCACCGGCACAAACTTGGTCGTGGACGGCGGCTACACATCCTGGTAGGCGCGGGGCGGGCTCTGGCCAGGGACTCGATCGGCAACAGAGCAGGCTATTGAAACGCGGGGCAGGGCTTGGCGCGGTCCGGGACAACCGTATCGTTGCGAATCCAACCCGATATCGCGCCGTCGTCCACCGCGACATTGACGAAGTACCAGATTTCACCCACAGGATTCCGCTCTTCGCGCTCTTGCCTCAATATGGACACGACTGTTCCGGTTGGCAAATAGCCTACAATCGGCGTGCCGGTGCGGGTTGTCGGCCGGGCGCGCACGTTGATCGAATTGAGGTTGAGCACAACCGCGCGGCAAAGCTCTTGCGGCGTGGGCGTCTCTGTGGGTGTGTTGGTGGCGGTCGGTGTATCGCTGGCGGTCGGCGTGATGGTGGCGGTCCGCGTGAGCGTGGCCGTCTCGGTGGCCGTGAAAGTCGCGGTCGGCGTCAGCGTATCGGTCGGTGTTTCGGTATCGGTGGGCGTCAAGGTATCAGTCGGCGTGTGAGAGGGCGTAAAGGTGGCCGTCGGCGTATGGGTGACGGTCGGCGTGGCTGTCGATGTCGGCGTGAAAGTAGCAGTGGGGAAGAATATCGCCTCCAATTGCTGACGGTTCATAGCGGCGACCGTGCCGCCGACGGCGATGATTATGAATAAAATGAATAGGGCGACAAGTCGCCCGCGATTGCGGCGGCTGCGGATGACCCCGTCAATGCGGGAGATATCGGCGCGGCGCCCCAGAATGCGGAAGGGATCTTCGCGCATGGCATCGAGCCAAGTCTGCGCTTCGCGATTGTTGCCCTCTTGCAGCGCCTCTTCGGCGCGCTCCAGGTAGCGCGTAAACAGGTCGTTTACCGTGCCGCGATAGCGCTCGTCCTGGGCGTAGTCGCCCACCATTTCCGACAGCATCTGCCGCGCCTGCGCCAGCTCGGCGTCGAAGTTCTGCGATACCAGGGCCTGCGCGCGGCGGATCGACTGCTGCGCGCGCGTGATATCGGCCTGCTGATTGCGCGAGCGCAGCAGCAATTCAGAGAAGTTGCCGTCCGTCGGGTCCAGCTCCAGGCCTAATTCCATCAGCTTGATCGCCGAGTTCATCAGCAGAATGCGTTCGTCCAGCGTCGTCGAGCTGCTGGCGTGGTTTAGCGACATTTGCGCCTGGTCGTTGACCTGGCTGCGGATGCCGGCCAGTTTGTTATCCATCTCCTGCTGCATCTGCGCCAGGCGTTGGCTGTTGGGCAACAGCTGCCGCGCGTGCGACAGCAAGGAGGTTACGCTGGCGACTTGCGCCACCTGTTCTTCCAGCGTGCCGCCGATGGTATTCATGTTGACGGCGATTTGGTCATAATCGCGCTGGATGCGCCGCAGCATCTCCAGCCGTTCTTCGGCTTGCGGATCATTGGGCACGACGCGCAGGGCGCCCTCATACTTGCGCAGCGCCTCGGTCCAGTTGTCGTTCGCCATCAGCCGGTCGCCATCGGCCAGTAGCTCGCGCGCCAACGCCAAATCCTGGATGTCCAGCAGCGCCTGCTCGACATCTTTCCAGGTGAGGATGCCATCGCGCTCCGCCAGCTCGCGCGCTTCGCGGTACAAGCCGGAGGCCTGCTCGTAGTTGCCGGCGCGCACCAGCGAATTGGCGCGGTTGTAGGCGACGCGCGCCTCAAAGGGAATGCGATGGTCGGGCACGATGCCGCGGATCAAATTGTCTTCGGATTTCTCGCGGTATTCGAGCGCGGTGGGATTATTCGCCTGGATCGCCAATATGCGATTGGCGACATCAATCGTCTGCTGATATTCACCCGAGTAATAGCTCTCTGTCAGAGACTTCAGCAGCTCATCAATGGCCGTGGATGCCGGCACCGCGCGCTCTGACCCGGCGGGCGCCGCCCGCTCGCGCAGGGGATCTTCACGTGGCGCGTAATCACTGGAACGGCTAAAGGCGGACGAGACGTCAAGCTGCTGCTCGGTCGCCGAGGTGGGCCGTGCGGGTGGCGCGGCGCGTTCACCGGCGTCGCTGGAGGGCGCAGAGCGCACATCATGGCGCGCGAAGATTTCTTGCACGCGCTGTTTGGCTTGGGCGCTATGCGCGCCCGCTTGCTGCAGCAGGCTGATGGCGTCCTGATTTCCCGCGTCCATGCGCAAGGCATCGGCCAAGATATCGATGGCTTCGTCGATGTCGTCGTCATCGCCGGCGATCTCAATGCGGATGCGCGCGCGCCGCACCAGCCCGCGCAGCGCCGCTGTGTTGGGGCGTACCTGGGTTGTCCGGCTGCCGGCGATCTCGGCGAATAAGTCTTGCGCCACTTGCTCCAAGGGCGTATTCTTCGCCTCCATCAGCAGGTCGCGGGCTTCGTGCTCCAATTCGCTCAACGTTCGCGAGTCAACGGTAGCGCGGGCGCGCTGTCTGAGGTCCTCGATAGCCCTCTGTAAGTCCTGCATAACGGGACATCCTATAAAAGCGCCGCCTGCTCATCGCAGGCTGCAGGGGCGCTTGCGGCGATCGTCTGCGAGGACAAGCGCCATACCAAGACGAGGGATTCTGTGATAGAGTTGGGCGAGATCAAATTGCGACTGCGGTCAACCAATTATGGCATCGTTTCAGCATATCAGACCCAGATATAAACTGATCTTATTCTATAATATCAAACCCGATAAACAAGACCAATACTATCGCTACATGCTTAGCAGTTTCGTCCCGGCGATACAGAAGTTGGGCGTGTACATGCATATGGTCTGGCATATTGCCTATGGCGATCACCCGCGGCGCAAGATCGAGTTTGTCACCGAGAGCGCCGATATTCTGCGCCGGCTCTTTCTTAGTGATGAATGGGACGAACTTGAAAACAAGCTGAGGCGCTATGTCGATGATTATGAACGCAAAGTCGTCGATTACCGCAACGGCTTTCAGGTGTGAAGGGCCGCGACGCATTCTGGCAAAAGCCGCACAGGAACAGACCAGCGCCGCGCCCTCTCGCTTGCAATTGGCCGCAGCAAACGTAAAATGAAATAGTCCGCAAAAACAGACTTGAGACCTGCGCCCGCCATGGATCTACTTGATTTTTTGCCATTCTTGCGAGATCAGCCGGCGTATATTCAGACACTCGCCAAGGACATCTTCCCATTTCTGGCCGCGCTCTTGCTAATCGTCATATTGCGCTGGCTGCTGACCGGGATCCTGCTGCGTCCCTTGCGCGCGTTGGTCGGCCGATCCAGCAGCGATATTGACGACCGCCTGTTGGAAGCCAGCGTTTCGCCTCTGCGGCTGGCGGTTATCGGTTTCTCGCTGATACTCGTCACCTTCGTATTCGCATTCGATATACAGGTCAAGAATATCGCCGTGACAATCGGCCGCGCCCTGCTGATCAGCGCTTTATTCTTCGGCGTAGTGCGCTGGTTTGAAGTGCTGACGCTGCGCCCGGATGCTTTCGCGCGCATTACTGGCTGGTCCATTCCCGAGCGATTGCTGCCTTTTCTCAATACTGTGGTCAAGTTTCTCATTATCGCGCTTGGCGTAATTTTCGTCCTGCAAGAACTCAACTTTGATGTCGCGGCCTTGATCGCCTCGCTCGGCGTGGTCGGCATCGGCATCTCGCTCGCATCGCAGAACACCGTCAGCAACATGTTTGGCTTCGCCGCCATCGTCTCTGACAATCCCTTTAAGGTGGGCGATTTCATAAGAACGCCCGATATCACCGGCATAGTGGAAAATGTCGGCGTCCGCTCAACCCGCGTGCGTCAGCTGGACCAAGCGCTGATTACAGTGCCCAACAATGCTTTGACTGACGCCGTGGTCGTGAACCTTTCGCGTATGGCGAAACGCCGGCTCGATGTCACGCTAACGTTCACCTACAGCACCAGCGCGGACCAAATGCGCCAGGTTGTCGCCAAGATTCGCGAACTGCTTCAGAGCACGGATGATGTCGACCCCGAATCGGTCATCGTTCACTTCGTCGACTTCGACGCCAGCTCGCTGAATGTACGCGTGATTGCTCAAGTGCTGCTGTCGGACTTCCGCGAGTTTATCGCCATCAAGGAAGCCGTCTTTCTGGACATTATGGAGATTGTGGAGTCACTCGGCCTTGAATTCGCCTTCCCCAGCCGCTCGCTCTATATCGAGTCGACGCCGGAGAGCGCGGCCGATCAAGCGCAAGCGGACGAAGAAGACGCGGATGACCCCGCACCCGACCAGACATGACCAGCGCGTTGATGGCGGCGCTGGGTTTCAGCGAGGCCGATCTGGATGCGAACCGGCGCGGCGCGCTAAGTCCGGCGCAGGCGGCGCGCTTGCAGTCGTCGCGTCAGCGCCAACTGGCGGTCGCGCTATTCGTTTTCGTCAGCCTGGTCATCGGCGCGACTATCTTGATTTACGCTGGCCAGCACAACCGCAGTTCAATTCTCGGTTTGGCCGGCGCCGGGCTAATTCTGATAAACGCTGTGATTGTCGGTATGATGGGGCGCGGATACATGCGCGTCGGTGGCGACTTGAGACCTGGCAGTGTCGAGGCGCTGGCGGGCGAGGTTGAGCGCGTGCTGCGTCGCGGCCGGCAGCGAGACAGTTATCTGATTCGCATTGACGGCGCCAGCCTGTACGTGACCAGGGAGGTCTTTCTGGGCTTTCGGCACCAAGCGTCTTATCGTGTCTATCGCGCCGCCCATTCGGGTTTGCTGCTGTCTGCGGAGCCGCTTGACTAAGCGCCGCGGCAGCGGCTCGCCTGCTGAGGGATTCGACCGTTGGCGGCGTAAGTTGAGTGAAGATGGGACCGCTGAGGGAGCGCATTGAATAAGCAAAGTCTGTCGCGGCTTTTGCTGCCAGTTCTCATCTTCCTGCTGGTCGCGCTCTACTTGACGTCGCCCGTGCTCAATTCATTTTCCAGCAGTTACCTGGGCCACGAATCCGGCGATGCCTACAAGATGGCGCGTCAAGTCTGGTGGTATAAGACAGCGCTGCAAAATGGCGAGGACATCTTAGGGCAGTCGCTGCTCGGCCATCCGGAGGGCTACACGCTCTTCCGGCTCTGGGCGAATCCGCTGCAATTCTTCCCCATGTGGCTTTTCGCCTTTTTTATGCCACTGGCCGCCGCGTATAACCTCGGCATTGTGCTTACCCTGGTGCTCAATGGCTTGGCCATGCTGCTGCTGGCGCGGCGCTGGCTGCCGCCACACCATGAGTTTCCAGCGATACTGGCCGGCATTGTCTTTCTGAGCTTCCCGGCACTGCAAGGCCATCTCGCCGCTGGGCACGTCGGGCTGCTGGTGCAATGGCCGGCGCCGATTTTCATTATCCTGCTCTTCGACTATGCCGACTCGGGTGGCAAGCGGCGCTTTCTCGGCGCTGTAATTTGCTTCGTTTTCGCGGCGCTGGGCCACAGCCTGCAGGCGCTTTATCTGCTGGCGCCGCTTACGGCGCTGTTTCTGCTGGCGCGCCTGTACAAGCGGGATCACGTCGGCGCGGCTCGTCTGGTTGGAATCGCCTTGGCCGGCTGCGCTGTGCTGCTGGTCTTCCTGTCGCCGGTCATGGCGGAGGCGCTCCAGCGCTCTACTCCGGTAATCGGGGCCGGGCACGTGCGTGACAGCATAGACGTGTCCAGCGCGCTGTCGCCCGCTGATGGCAATCCCTTTTGGCGCCGGCTTGCAGCAGCGCCGGATTCAGCTGCCGCAGAGACAGGCGGCGGCGTCGGCTATATCGGCGTCGTTGGCGGGCTGCTGGCGCTCATCGGCATTCTCTGGCGGCGGGAGGCGCGCTGGTGGCTGCTGGTCGCGCTGGTGGCTTGGGTGCTGGCGCTGGGCCCGGTGCTGAAGATCGGGAACCAGGCGGTTTCGGCGTTTATCGCCGGTTACGAGGCGGTTGTGCCCTTGCCCTATGCTCTCTTGATGAACCTGCCGCTCTTTGATTTGGCGCGGACGCCGGAGCGATTCATGCTGCTGTTCGCCCTTATGTTCGCCATGCTGGCCGGTTACGGCGCGGCAGCCCTCTGGTCAGGTCGCTTCGTCCAGCGTCGGCAGCGGTATGTGCAAACGGCGCTGGCCATCGCGCTGGCGCTGGCGCTTATCGAAGACTACCGGCTCTTTTCGGCGATCCCGACGGTTCCGGCCGAGATCCCGCAGGCGATCTACGCACTGAGGGAGCGGCGGGATATCCGCGCCATTTATAATGCGCCCTACGACAATTCGCTGGCGGCGAAAGAAGCGATGTTCATGCAGACGGCGCATGGCAAGCCCTTGATCGCCAGCCACGACGATCGCCAGGGCGGGGACTCGGCCCGTCTGGAGCTGCTGGCCAGCTTCCGACCGTCGCTTCTGAGCAACGCCCACGCCGATGTGGTCATCTTCAATAAGGCGCAGGCCGCCAGGAGCGCGCAGTTAGGGCTCTTGCAGCGGGCGCGGCAGTGGTTAGGCGAGCCGATCTTCGAGGATCAGCGTCTTGCCGTCTTTGATACGCCTTTCACACCTGAACAGACGACCAAACTGCATTCGACGCGGTGGGATGGGCAGACGCATGTCACCTATATCTACAAGCAGCAACCGGGCTGGATGGAATTCAGCGCCAACCTGGAAGCGGTAAACCGCCGCGTGCACCTGTCTCTGAATGGCACGCCGCTGGAAACGCTTGAGGTCAAGGGCCGCATTCCCGTGTCCATCCCGCTGCCGATGGCGCGCAGCGGTTATCACAGCTTTCGCATCGCGCTCGACCCGCCATGCCCCGAACGCATTGATACCGAGCTGCTCTATTGTCAGTCGGTCCAGGTAGACGGCGTGGACACTCGTATTTTGACCAACGGCGCCATTTACGACCCCATACGCGTCTCTGACGGCATCATGCTGGCGGGATACTACCTGCCCAAGCAAATCGAAGACGAAGTCTCGATACGGCTTTGGTGGCGCTTTGAATCGGATCGCAACCGCAACGATGTGCGCTTTGTACACATTCTGGACGAGGACGGTCTGCCCGTGCGCGACCGCCCCGATGATCATTCCTTCGGAGACATTTCCGGCGGCAGCGAGGTCACGGAGACGCTGATATTGGACACGAGCCAAATGGATGATGGCGAGTACAGCATACTGACAGGTTGGTACAAATTGCCCTTCGCCATCCGCTATGATGTCTTGACCAATGTTGAGGGCGCGGAAAATGACACCATCGTGTTAGGTCAAATCCGCGTGCGCAATTGAGGCGGACGCACTCGGGCAGCTGCCCTCTACAACCCAAGAAAGACAATACTTTCGCAAGATTTATTCTTTATTCTGCAGGTTACAGATCTGACACAACTGGAGGCTCTGCCATGAAAGGCGTCATGGGATTTGTCCTGGCGCTCTGCCTGCTGCTCGTGCAGTCGGCCGGCGCGCTCGATTACGACACCAAGAATTATCGCAAGACTATGATACAGATGCTGGGCGCCGCATTTGACGCCACTCGCGGACGCCTGATTGATGTGGCGGTTTACGACGCGGTGGCGGCGTCCGGCGACCCGCTCTATCTGGCGCCGCTGATCGACATCGCCTATTTCGGTCGCAGCGCGGAGATAAACCGGGCGGTCATATCAACGCTCAATAGCTTGACCGGCGAGAATATGGGCTGGAAAGGCTACTTCGAGTGGGCAGGCGCCAACGATATCGCGCTGCCGCCAGCCTATGACGATTTCAAAGGGCAGCTGCTGGCGAGTTTCGTTGATCCCGAATTCACGCGTTTCTTCGCGCCCGGCGTGGCCGAGACCGCGGCGATCAACCTGGTGGAGCCAGTTTGGGGCGGCGTCACCGTCGATGGTATTCCCTCGCTGGTCAACGCCCGGCAAATCAACCCGAAAGACGCCAGCGACGAAGGCTACCAGCACTCGGATTTCTGCCGAGACGACGATTGCAGCTATCCGGCCGCCGATGAATTGATCTTCGGGCTCAGCTTCAATGGCGACAGCCGCGCTTATCCCTTGCGCCTGCTGAATTGGCACGAGATGTTCAACGATGTCATCGGCCATGCGCCGCTGTTTGAAGAACCCGATGGCGCGCCGGTCTGCAACTTCCGCGCGCCCACGCCCTTTGAAGCTCGCGCGCGCTCCGGCGACGATTGGCTGCTGATCTACGGTCGCTCTGCCGATTGCCCACGCTCGGGTTGGCTGCGCAGCGCGGATGTCGTATGGCTGGACGATGACGCCCCCGAGCTGCCTGATCTCCCCAACGGGGACGAGGCGCTTAGCGTCGGGCCTCGCGGCCGCGTGGAGGGCAAGCCGGTCATGCTGGCCTACTGCACGCTTTGCGGCGCCGGCGTGCTCTACGATGTGAGTATTCCTGATCTGGCGTTTACCGATGTATCCGGAGACCGCGTCGAAATGGGCGACACAGTGCTGGAATTCGGCTCGACCGGTATGTTGATGCGGTCCAACAAACTAATGTACGATCGCAATACCGATACAGTCTGGAACGCCATCACCGGCGAACCGGCGTTCGGCCCGCTGGCCACGAGCGGCGTCGTACTGGATGTGCTGCCGGTGGTCGTCACCGATTGGGCGAGCTGGCTGGAGGCGCATCCGGAAACCAGCGTGCTCAGCCTGGATACCGGCTTCCTGCGCAACTACACCAACGGCGCCGCCTACAGCGATTACTTCAACAGCACCGAGCTGATGTTCCCGTCCTGGCAGCAAGATACCGCGGCGATGCAGAATAAAGACATGGTATTCGCGCTGCGCCTGCAGGGACAGCCAAAGGCCTACCCGCTGGCGACAATCATTCCCGAGCGGATCGTCAACGACCGGGTGGGGCAGACGGATGTGGTGATCATCGCCGAGGCGACGCCGGAGCGCGACTTCTTTGAACCGGGCGGCGCAGCGGTCCGCGCATACGACAGCGGAGGGCTAGCCTTCAGCGCCGGCGCTGACAGGTTGACGCTGGTCAGCGACGATGGCCGCAACTGGAAAGTCAGTGAAGGCGCGCTGATCGCGGACGACGGCGAGCGCCGCGAACGCATCGGCGGGCACCTGGCCTACTGGTTCGGCTGGTTCGGCTTCTACCCGGACACCTTGGTGTACGGCAAGTAGACCATTAGCCGAGGCGCTTGCGTTTGGGTTTGCGCTTGCGCTTCGCGAATGCCCCAGGCGCCTGCAGGTCATGGGCTTGCGCCCGGTCCTGCGGCGCCAGCCAACCTCGTTCGCCGCTGGTGTTGTGTCCATATTCCAGTCGCTGAATCTGTTCAGCCAATTCAGATTGTGGCTCGGCATCCGCCAGCAGACGACCGCGCGCGCTGCCCAGCCGGCGCTCCAGTTCAGCGCCGGGGGAGCGTTCATAAGTATGCCGATAAGCCTCGCGGACTAAATTGCGGCGCGCCGTTGTGACCAGATTGTCGTCATGGATGCCGGCAGTTTCGTACTCAAAGGCGGCTGTGGAAGCGCCCGCGCCGCGGCGCATCGCCACCAGCACGCCCAGACTGCCGCCCAGGAGCGCGCCGGCTACCGCGCCTTCCGTCAGGCCTTCGGCTGCCAGGAAAATTACCAGCGCGCCTAAACTTGCGCCGACTAAGGCGTACACGATGAGTCGGGTCAAGGCTTGCTCCAAGCTCCTCACTAGATATCAAGCTGGTCCGCCCGCATCGCCAGGCCGGCTGCGGAGGCTGACCGGCGAATCAGCTGAGCGCGCAGCCCGAAGAAGGCGCCGATCGCTCCGCCGATGACTGCGCCATCCAGGAAGGAACGCAGCTCAAAGCCGCTGATGATCGCGCCGGCAATCGCGCCGATGGCAGCGCCGCCCAGCATAGATTTGGAGATACCAGCCAAGAGGCGGCGCATTTTCAGCCGCCTTTATATGTCGCAAATTTCGCGGACTTGCGCGCCGCTGAGCGAGAACCATTCGCCGCGCTTTCGACTCTCGGTATAGCGCTGATGCAACTGCCATTCCAGAGCGGGGGCGTCCTGCGCGTCGACGATGGCGACAATCTCGGATGCGCCCGGAAGCAGGTTGCGAATTTCGGGCAAGCGTCGGGCCGGGTTGTTCGTTCTACCGATCTTGTAAAGTCTGCTAAATTCAACCTCTTGGATGACATAGACGTAGCCCGCTGGATGTGGCAGGGCCGGCAGATCAACCGGGTCGCCAAATTCGCAGCGCAGGCTCCGACCGATTCCCAGCCACGCCATCGCCACAGCAAGCAGCAGCCCCAAGCCAAGCCCCGCCAGCGCTCCGGCTAGTCTGCTCTTGCCGAGCAGCAGTGAAATCCCCAGACCGCAAACGACGCCCAGCGCAATGGCGATAACAGTACCGAAGCTGATTCCAAATCCCATTAAGATATCCATAAGTGCGACCTCGCTGACTCTAGCAGCCGCTTTCCACTACAAAGCCTCTCAGCCAAGTATACGCTGGCGCCGCGCCCGGTGTCGCGTCAGCGGGGTTTCGCGCGCCGCTCAAAGAAAGCTTGCATGATGCCGCGCACCTCATCCGAGACCAGCCGCTCGCCGATCATACTCAGTTCCAGCTCCATCGTCTCCTGTACCGCTCGCGCGCTGCCGCGCCGCAGCAGCATCTTGGTCTGCCTAACGGCTTGCGGTGGTTTGGCCGCCAGCTGCTCGGCTTTTGACCGCGCCAGTTGTTCCAGTTCTTCAGCCGGGACGACTGCATTCACGATGCCGCATTCACGCGCTGTTTCCGCGCTGAACGCTTCGCCCAGCATCAGCAGCTCGCTCGCCCGCCCGTAACCCAGCATACGCGGCAGCAGGTAGGTCGAGCCGGCTTCCGGCAGCAGGCCCAGGTCAATGAAAGCGAAGTTGAACCTGGCGTCCGCAGCGGCATAGACCAGGTCGCAGTGCAGCAGCATGGTCAGTCCCACGCCGACCGCCACGCCATTGACCGCGGCCACGATGGGCGCCTCGGCCGCCGCGATGGCCTGGATAAAGCGAGCGGCGGAGTCCGAGCCGGGGTCGCTGAGGAAGCTGTTCAGGTCGTTGCCGGCGCAGAAGCTGTCGCCGCTGCCGGTTAGGGTGATGACGCGGATGTCCGGGTCGCTGTTCGCGCGCTCGATGGCTTCGCGGAGGGTATCGTACATGGCCGGGGTGAGGGCGTTCTTTTTCTGCGGCCGGGTGAGTTGGAGGCGCAGGATGTGGCTGTCGAGTGTGGTGGTGATGTTGGGCATGTATTTACCTAATCTTGGTTTAGGCAGCTGCAAGCGGCCCGAACGAGCTATTCTAAAGACTGCAAGCAGCCGCCACTTGTGCTGGGCTCAGCTTGAACCATTCGGTAGTTGCCTTGTCCAAGCCGTATTGACGCTGGCTAGCAAATGCAGTGTGTAGGGCTCTCTCCAGCACACGCATATGGTCAGTACGAATTATACAGATATAGTTCAATTTTCTTCCGACCTGACCCTGCAAAGCTGAAAGACGCTGTGCCGGACTCTTGGTCATGCCGATCTTGCGGGTTCCGTCAGCGATGTCGTCAATGACATATACGTAACCCGCCCTTCCTTTTAGTTTAGGTAGTCCTTTGTAGTTTCTGGCCCGCGATAAATTGAATTCTCTTCTTAGTGGAGCGTGCAAATTCCTAGTTACAAGACTTCTGACGTTGCTACCGCCGCTGGTAGCGCCTCTCGCCACGTCGTCTAGCGAGCCTGTTCCCGTTCTGGCAATGTCGTCCACCTGAGTTACAGCCGTTCTCGCAATGTCATCTGCAGCGCCCATGCCCGCTCTTCCAATGTCGTCAAAAATACCAAAAGCCGGGACGACCGCGGTAAATGTGGCTGAGATCAATGCGCCCTCCGCCATACACTTGTGAGCTGTGCGTTCGGACTTCGGCGCATCAGGGGGAAGCGTGCGCTTGTCTTCCATTCCGCAGATCACAGCTCCGGCTATTCCGCCGATAAACGCGGCTTCGGCAATTGCGACAAGAATTGCTGGAATTACGATCACTTTAAGTCTCCTTTACCGTTGCTCACAGTATAAACCTCTACAGAGACTATCGCAATTGGCATCAAACCCAGCCCCCAACAATTAGGGGTTTTACCCCTCCCCCAGCATCTCCAGCACGCGCGCGAGGCGCTGCTCGACGCGGTGATGCGCCAGGGCATGCTGCCGCGCCGCCGCCGCCATGCGCTCGCGCTCCTCGTCATGCGCCAGATAGTAGCGCGCCTTCTCTCGCAAGTCGGCGAAATCGCTAAACGTGACCAGGTGCTCGCCGACGGCAAATTGCTCGGCCACGCCCGGCCGGTCATCGACGATTTGGAAGACGCCCAGCGCGGCGCATTCAAACAGGCGCAGGTTGACGCCGTAGCGCATGGTGTCGCCGTGAGTATTGAGGCAGATTTTGGCCGCGGACAGGACGCGCAGCATGCTCTCGCCCAGGGCGTAACCGCGATGAAAGGGCTGCAGCGCGGCGGGCAGATCATGTACGCTCCAGATGCCGAGGTCGAAGTCGCGCAGGCTGGCCAGCGCCGCAGCGCGCTCGCTGTACAAGTGGTCGGGCACGAGCGTACCGACAAAGCCGATGTCGCAGAGGTAGTCGCGCGGCTTATCGCCCTCCGGCGGCTTGTGAAAATCGGGGTCGATCGACGAATAGGGCAGGTGGGCCACCTGCTTCGCGCCCAGTTCCCGCCATTGCGCGCCGTGGTACAAATCGTTGACCAGCACCAGATCATACAGCGGGGCGGCCGCGCGCTCGTTGTGGCTGGAGAATACGATGGGCGAGTCACCGTGTACGAACAGGAGTTTGCAGTTGTGCTCGCGCTTGAGCCGTTCCAGGGTGGCGGGGAGGATTTCGCGATTGCCGCCTGAGAGCCAAATCAGATCCGGCTGGGTGCGCCGCGCCTGTTCCAGCAGCAGGTGATTGCGGCGCTGCAAGTCGGGTTGCAGCCGCGGCGGGATGCGGCGCAGCAGGCCGGCGAGGAGCTTGCCGGGGGTCAGCCCGGCGCGAAAGACTTCGTTGTTCAGGCGGGCGATGTCGCGCCGGCCGAAGCCGGGCAGGTTGCGCCAGAAGACGTCGATTTCGTAACCGGCTTTGCGGAAGGCCCGCCCCCAGGCGTAGAGTTCCATGCTGCGGGGAAAGAGGGGCATCGTGTCGGTATCGGCGGCGGCTTGTATGTCATCCGCCAGTTCCCTGGGATGGTGCAGCGAGGCGATGAACAGCAGGCGGCGAGTGTTTTCCCGCTTTGGCGCGGACTGTCGCTCACCGTGTTTCATAAATTACGCTGACTTTCGCGGCAAGAAGTACCCTGGTGATGGCCCGGCTAAACTGAAGACAAATCCAGCAAGCGCAGCGGATTCTCGATCAGCTCGCGCAGGTGATTCATGAATTGCGCGCCCTCGGCGCCGTTGCTGACGCGATGATCGACGCTGAGCGTCATGTTCATGCGCGCGCCAACGCCCAGGCTGCCGTCGGCCTGCACAATCGGCACGCGCTGAGACGACGACACCGCCAGGATGCCCGCTTCCGGCGCGCTGATGATGGCTGTGAAGTCCTTGATGCCGAAGGGGCCCATATTGCTGATGGTGAAGGTAGCGCCGCGGATGTCGTCCGGCTTGATGCGGCCGCTGCGGGCGCGTTCGTACCTGGCTTTGTTGCTCTCCGCCATTGCGCTCAGCGCAACCGTGTCGGCATCGTGACAGACCACATTAACCAAACCATTTTCGGGCAGGGCGACAGCGATGCCGATGTTGACGCGCTGGCGCCGCACGAAGCGGTCGCCGTAATAATGCGTGTTCAAGTTGGGGTAGGCTCGCAGGGTTAGCGCCAGCGCCTTAATCAGCATATCGTTGACGCTGACCTTGATGCCGCGCGCGGCCAGGGCGCTGTTGATCTCGGCTCGCAGCGCCAGCAGCGGCTCCACGTTTGCCTCGACCGTGACGTAGAAGTGGGGCGTATTGCTCATGCTGCGCACGGTGCCGTCGGCGATCGCGCGCCGCATCCGCGACAGCGGAATGACTTCGACATCGTCTTCGGGCAGTTTGCCCCAGGTGGCTTGGCCGGTGACTGCGGCCGATGGAGCAGTCGGCAGCGGCGGCAGCGGCGGCAGCGCGCTGAGATTCTCGACGTCTGATTTGACGATGCGGCCGCCGGGGCCCGAGCCCGCAATGCGGCTGAGGTCAATGCCCTTGTCGGCTGCGATGCGGCGCGCCACCGGCGATGCCTTGATGCGTCCGTCGCCGGTCATGCTTTGGCCGTTTGTTAGGGCCGCCGCCTCGGCTTCGGTCGCTGATGTCGCCGCTTCCGGCGTCGCGCTTTCCTGCGGCGCGGTCGACTCGCCCTCAGCGCCGATCAGGGCAATTACCGTACCCTCGCCCAGCTCATCGCCCGGTTCGGCGCGCAATTCCAGCAGTTGGCCGGCGCTGCCCGCCTCAATCTCCACCGTGGCTTTATCGGCTTCAAATTCGGCGATGATATCGCTCGCGCTGACGGCGTCGCCGACATCTTTCAGCCAATTGATCAGCAGGCCGTCCATGGTGAGCTTGACTTCATGCGCCATTTAGACAATCTCCTTCACCGCATTCACGACCTTTTGCGCATCCGGCAGCGCCAGCAGCTCAATGTCTTTGGAATAGGGCAGGGGCACATCTTCGGCCGCCACCCGCTTGATAGGCGCATCCATGTAGTCAAACATATGCTCTTGCAGGAGCGCGGCAATCTCGCTGCCGAAGCTGTACATGGGCAGGGACTCTTCCACGATCACGCAGCGATTGGTCTTCTTAAAGCTCTTATACACCAGGTCCATATCCAGCGGGCGCAGCCAGCGCAGATCGACCACTTCCGCTTCCACGCCCTCGCGCTCCAGCTCGCGCGCCGCCTGCAGCGCCCAATCCACGCCGCGAGCGTAAGCAACCAGCGTGACATCGCCGCCGGCGCGCTTGATGTCGCCCTTGCCGATGGGGATCAGGTAGTCCTCGTCGAGGTCTTCGGGCATGGGGCTGGGTTTGGGGTAGAGCGCGATGCTCTCGGTGAAGAGGACCGGGTTGTCATCGCGGATCGAGGCTTTGAGCATGCCGTAGGCATCCATCGAATTCGAGGGACAGCCGACGTAGAGGCCGGGGAAATGGGCGAAAATCGGTTCCGGCGCATGCGAGTGCGAGGCGGTGGCCTGGTTGCCCCAGCCGCTGGCGGCGCGATACACCAGCGGGACCTTGAACATGCCATCGAAGAAGTAACGCACTTTGGCGGCGTGATTGGCGATGGCGTCCAGCGCCAGAAAGGCGAAGTTGATGGTCATGAATTCTGCCACGGGCCTCAAGCCGGCCATGGCCGCGCCGACTGCCACGCCGCCGATCGCCATCTCGCTGATAGGCGTATCGCGCACGCGGCGCTCGCCGAACTCTTCCAGGAAGCCGCGCGTGACGCGGTGCGTGCCCTGCCAATAGGCCACCTCTTCGCCCATGACGAAGACATTTTCGTCGCGGTGCATTTCTTCTCTCAGCGCCCGGCGGATAGCTTCCCGCATGGCGACATTTCTGGCTGCCATGTTCTTTCCTTGATTCGCTCAATCAATGCCGGCGCCGATGCTGTGCGCCGTCTTGTGTACCAAATCTGAATTGATGTAAGTGTTGCTCAGCAAGTCGTCATAGGTGCTGGGCAATTCGCTGGCTTCGGCGAAGGTCACGGATTCCGCAACGATGCGCGCGGCATCGGCCTCATGGCCCGCCAATATATCGCCAACATCGCCATATTTCTGTTTGATGCAGTCGCGCAGAATCTTGATCGGCTCGCGAACGGCCATCCACTCCTTAAGCTCCGCCGACATATCTTCGCGGGCGTCGTATTGTTTGTCCGAGACGCCATGCCCGCGATAGCGATAGGTCACATGCTCAATGACGGCCGGACCGTTATTGCGCGCGTACTCCACGGCCTTCGAAGCGACCGCGTACACCTCCAGCGCATTCTGGGCGTCAACGCGCCCGAAGCTCTTGATGCCGTAGGCCTCGGCTTTGCGATGCAGCTCAATCTGGCCGCTGGCGCGATCGACCTCGGTGCCCATGCCATAGCCGTTGTTCTCGATGATCCAGACCACCGGCAGATCCCAAATCGCGCTCATATTGAGCGATTCGTGGAAGTAGCCGTTGTTGGTGGCGCCATCGCCGACATAGGTCATGGTGACATCGTCATTGCCGTTGTAGCGGGCTTGCAGCGCGATGCCGGCCGCCAGGGGTAAATGCCCGCCGACAATGGCGTAGCCGCCCCAGAAGTTGTGGTCTTTGGAGGCCAAATGCATGGAGCCGCCCTTGCCGCCGCTGCTGCCGGTTTTCTTGCCCATCATCTCCGCCATGACCGCCTTGGGGTCCATGCCCAGGATGAGCGCGATGCCGTGGTCGCGATAAGCGGTGATGACGTGGTCGCTTTTGCGCAGCGCCGCCATCGAGCCGACGCCGCTGGCTTCGTGCCCGCTGTAGAGGTGCAGGTAGACGCCGGTGATGCGCTTCTCTTCGTAGAGCCGATGGCAGGTCTCTTCAAACTCCCGTATCAGCACCATTTGACGATACCAGTCCAGGAGCATGTCTTTGCTTGGTGATGCCATGCAGTTCCTTTCGTTGCCGCCTGATCGTTGCCGCCCCGTTTAAGTCGGCAAGTATACCATATTTGATTTGCGATTTGGATTCTGGGATTTTCGCCCGCTTTACTGGAAATTCCACCACAGC
>WTGO01000122.1 GCA_011523515.1 Chloroflexota bacterium | reverse complement strand
CTATGGCACGAATTCTCATTACTTACTTGGACTTACTTCTGTGTCTCTGTGGTGAAACCCCTGTATCTTCTACGCCATTATCCGCCGACTGCCCCCCGCCCGCTTGACCCGCTGGCGCGATTCCGCTAGCCTAGGGCTGACCAAATCGCCGAGAACGATGAGCCGCTTGCCCGCCTTCCATAGCAGCCAACCCACCCGCCTCTTGCCCCATGGCGCGCCGAGGCGCGCGCCGCGCTGGCGTCGGCTAACTGGCTGGCTCTGCCTGCTGGGCGCAATCTGCTTTACGTTTGCAGCCGTCCTGCTGGTGGTGACGGCGCCCACGATCAGCCAAGCTGGCGAAGTCGCCGTCACCCAAGCGCAGGCGCAGTCGACCGCGACCCTGTTGCCGGCCACGCGCATCGTCGAAGCGCCCGTCGTGGATGCGCAAACCGAGGCCGGCGGCCCCATCGCCCAGCCGACCCTCAGCGCGACCCGGATCGCGCAGCTGCTGGCGACGCCTCCTCTGGCGCTGGAAGCCGAGCCGGGCGGGCCCCGCTACGACCCCTTCACCATCATCCCCAACCGCGTCCGCACCAAGATGACCACCTACCTGGCCAAGCGTGGCGACAGCGTTAACGCCATCGCCGCGCGCTACGGGCTGCAGGCGGAGTCGATCGCCTGGTGCAATAATCATGAGCTGGCGCAGATCGTGCGCCCGGGCGATATCGTCAACATCCCGCCCGAAGACGGCGCCTGCCACACGGTGCTGCGCGCGCAGGGCAAAGATCTGCGCGAGATCGCCGCGCAATATGGCGTGGACGACCCCTATATCGTGATCGAAGCGCCGGCCAACAATCTGCCCGATGTAGCGCCCGAAACCCTGCTGCCCAGCAATACCCACCTCTTCATCCCCGGCGGCGAAGGTCCCTACATCACCTGGAACGCGCCGGTGGAGCAGGACTCGTTCGGCAATGTTATCGCCTTTGATCCGGGCAGTCTCTACAGTTGCGGCGCGCGCAGCGGCGGCGGCGCCTGGTGGACCAACCCCCTGCCCAACGGCGCCTGGGTGCGCGGCTTCTACGCCGGGCACAGCGGCATTGATATTGCCGCCAATGTGGGCGCGCCAATCTACGCCGCCAACGCCGGGCCCATTCTGTACTCCGGCTGGAACAACTGGGGTTACGGCAACACGGTCGTTATCGCGCATGGCCCCTTTTCCACGCTTTACGGGCATATGAGCAGCATCGCCGTGCGCTGCGGGCAATATGTGAATCCCGGGCAAGTCATCGGCTATGTCGGCAGCACCGGCAACTCCTCAGGACCGCATTTGCACTTCGAGCTGCGCTACCTGAATCAACCGCGCAATCCCTCGTCCACGCCCGGCATCGGCTGGTGAGCCGCCCAACTATCTGTAGGGCTTGTCCGGTACTGGACTATTTTGAGGCGCTTATCTCTACCTCACCCCCCGACCCCCTCTCCGAATCATCGGAGAGGGGGAGCAAACCTGGCCAAATCCGGTAATTTCAGGTTGCATTGCCTTGCGAACGCGCTACCTTATGTATTGTTTTCGCATTATTCTAGTTTACTTTGTGTAAGATTTGCAGTACCGGACAAGCCTTGTAGGGGCGAGCCTTGGCTCGCCCGCGCGCCCGAACAGAGACTATTTGTGCGAACGCGGGTGGCATGATATGCCGCCCCTACATGGTTTCGCTAGATGATACGGCGTAAATGATCTCCGCTGGCGACAATGGCCGTCGATTTGCTAGAATGGCGCAGCGTTCCACACAGCCCATTATCAGCAGCGACAACCCAACGAGGACAGGCGATGACCGCCTTCAAGACGGTAGAAGAAGCTTGGCTGGAATTGCGGAACGGCAGCGACGATCAGCGCCGCGCCGCAGCCATCGCGCACCTGGGCGAATACCGCTATGCGCCCTCTGTGCCGCGCTTGACCGAACTGGTGCGTCAATCCGACCCCGGCACACGCTATCTGGCGGCCAAAGCCCTGGGCCAGATCGGCGACGAAGCCGAAGCGGCTGTGCCCGTGCTGCTGCAAGCGCTGCGCGACGACGACATGTTCCTGCGCGCGGGCATCACCGGCGCGCTGATCCAGATCGGCTACCCGGCCGTCCCGGGCTTGACGCGCGCCCTCTTCGACCCCAGCAGCGCCGTCAAACGCGCCGCCTGCAAAGCCCTGGGCAAGATCGGCAGCGAGCGCGCCGTGCCGGCGCTGATCTTCTCGCTGAATGACCGCAACGCCGGCGTGCGCAAGTTCGCGCGCGAGGCGCTGACCCGCATCGACAGCCCGGCCGCCCGCGACGCCCTGCGAGACCGCTAGCCGGCCACACCCGACGAATTGCAGGGGCTGCCCCATTGGGTCGCCCGCGCCCGCCGCCGAGGCCACCTTTTGCAACGCGAGTACTAGTAAAATCGCTCGTCACTATCGTTAGCGATTTTACTACCTATTTGCGCCAATTGGCGACCAAATGTTCTCGTTAGACAAAAGCTGATATGCCTTACGCCGGGCTGACTTTCGGGCTCGCGGGCAAGGCGTGGCCACAACCAGATGCCCGCCTTGCTCACGCTTGTAATCTATGAAATGCAGCGATCGATGAGAAATGTCTGCGGACGCGTGGAAGTCAGCGCCCAGGCCCGGACTAATCCGGACTGGGCATCTTCAGGTAGCGCATTACTTCGTTGTAGGTGGAGAACTCGTCATCTTTGTAGGGAGCGGGGCGCACAGAGTCGGGGTGACGCGTCAGGAAAGCGTGGAGGTAATCGTCAGACAGATTGTACTTTTGCAGCGCTTCGTCGATGTAGGCGCCTTCGGATATGAATTTCCGCGCTCGTTTGATGCGCTCGTTGAGCAAATAAACAAAGCGAGACTTGTAGTACTCGGCGAAGAACTCGTCCAGGGCGCTGGGCGAGTCCTCATCACTGGGCTGGGCTGCTTCAGGCGTGTTGCGACCCATGTCCTCGGGTTCGGTCATTGTTGTGCCGCGCCCATCACACAAACTCGATCAGCGCGCCGCTGTGCTCAACGGCGTACCAGGCCAGCGCCAGCGCCATCACGGTATCGTCATGGTGGCCGGGCCGCGCGCCATAGCGATAGCCGCCGCCCGACAGCCGCTCCAGCGAGAAGCCGGCCAGCTCCCCTAGCAGCACCGGGTCATCCAGCAAGCCCAGGTAGCCGCGTTCGATGGCCAGCGCCAGCGTTTCGATCAAGGGCAATTTGCTGGCGGCGGTGGTGACGAAGCTGCGCACGGGCAAGCCTGCGCGCTGCAGCGCTTCGATATTGGGCTCGCCCATGCTGTTGGCTTCGGCCCAGATGATATGCGCGCCCCAATGCTCGGTCAGCGCCTGCAAGCGACCGCGCTGCAAGCTCCAGCCGACCTGGTTGAAGCGATCCAGCGCCACCAGCTGGCGCGCCGTGGCGTCGATGATGGCGATGGCGGTGTAGTCGATGCTGCGGCCCCAGTCGATGCCGGCCACATAGCGATGCCCTTCGAGCGGCGTTTGCGTGGGGGCGGGGCGAACGGCGGCGCGGATACCGCGGAAGACCTGCCCCTGGTCATCGTCGAATTGCGCCAGATACTCCGCGCGCCAGACCTGCTCGGAAGATTGCCGGCGGATGCTCTCCAGTTCTTCCCGCGCGATGAGTTTGTTGCTGCCGCTGGGGAATTGAAACGACTTCCAATCAGGCTCTTTATCGTCCAGGCCCAGGCGATACAGATCCCAGAACCAGTTGCGGCCGAAGGGCGTGCTGAGAAAGAGGGCGCGGCCCTGTGTGGTCGCCAGCATGGGGCGGACGATCTCCGGCCAGACGCGCGCCTCCATGAAGGCGGCTTCGTCCAGCACGGCCAGGTCCAGGCCGTCGCCGCGCAGGAAATCGGGATCGTGGCTGCTGCGCACGGCGATCATGCCGCCCGCGCTATCGTCGATGCGCCGCTCGATCTCGCTGATCCTGATGCCCTTGATGTGGCGGACGGCGGCTTTCAGATCACGCCAGACCTGGCTCGCCATCAGCCGCGTCGGCGCCAGCCACCAGGTCCGCTGCCCTTGCCAGATCGCGTGCTCCAGAATGACCATTTTGCCCAGCTCGGTCTTGCCCCAGCGCCGGCCGCAAGCCACCACTTTGAATCGCGCGAGATGCTGCCTCGCGGCTGTCTGCCCATGGTGGAGCGTCATGAACGGCACCTGGGCTGCCGTAGACGAATTGGACGACTCGATCTTTTTCTTGCGTCTCATCAATCTCCTCGATCGCATCCGCTAGTTTCAGGGCGTAACTGACCAGGCTGCCGGCGGCCGATGCCAGCTGGTTCAAGGGCGCTTTCGTCACTTTGTCGCCCTCCAGCTGCTTCAGGATTGCCTGCGCGCGCGTGAGCATGTCGTGCTGCAGGTCAACCGCAAGGCGGTCGACTTGCCGCTGCCGGCGCAGGCCGTGCTGTCGCCGCAGCTCCTCCTCGTCCCGCAGCCAGTCGCGCAGATCGTTCTCGGGAATGCGCAGCGCATCGCTGATCGCCGCGATATCGCCATCCATCCGGTCAATCTGGTCGAGCGCGTCGATCTTCTTGTCCAGGACGTTACGACAGTCCATCCGCACCTCCTCGCTTGTCGCCGTCAGTGAAATCGAAAAGAGATGCTCATCGCTCGCCGTCCGGCTGATGGCGGTCCCGGACCGTGGGCCCGTCCGCGTCTGGGCATCTCTTCCGATCTGACCACAGACTAGCACGAATGTTCTTATAGATGGTGACTATATGGTCGCGTGTCGCCCAAAATCACAAGTCGCAGCGGCAGCGGGCGACCAGATTGATCGCCCCTGCGAGGCTCGCTTCTTTCGCACGATTAACTTGATTCTACTTCTGTGTCTCTGTGGTGAACAGGATTCTGACAAGCCCGGCCAACGTGTTGTCTCGATCAGAATCCCTGCGTCCGATGCTATAATGGCGGCGGAACGACGAAGCAGGAGACGCGGCTTGAGCGAGCCCTATCCTGACAAAACGATTATCGGCTTGACCGGCAATATCGCCGTGGGCAAGAGCCTGGTGCTGGCGCAGCTGGCCGGGTTGGGCGCGGCGGCGATAGATGCCGACCGGGTGGCGCATCAGGTCTTGCTGCGCGGCGGCGCGGCTTTTGAGCGCGTGCTGGAAGCCTTCGGAGGCGGTATCCTGGGCGCGGACGGGGAGATTCAGCGGAGCGCCCTGGGTGACATCGTCTTCGCCGATGGGGCGCAGTTGCGGCGGCTGGAAGCCATCACGCACCCGGCCATCCGCCAGGAAATCGACCGACGAATCCGCGACGCAAGCGCCGATGTGGTGGTCATCGAAGCGATTAAACTGCTGGAAGGCGAGCTGAGAAACGCGGTGGACGCCGTCTGGGTGGTGGACGCCGCGCCGGCTAGCCAGCTGGAGCGGCTCATGGACGCGCGCGGCCTGTCTTACGCCGAAGCGCAACGGCGTATCGACCTGCAGAACAGCCAGGCCGACAAGCTCCAGCAGGCGGATGTGATCATCGCCAATGACGGCAGCGCTGACGATACGCGCGCGCAGGTGGAGCGGGCCTGGCAGCAAGTCTCTTCCCGAAAGAGAAACCATTGATAGGAGCGAGCCTTGGCTCGCCCGCGAATACCTGCGGTCCGCGCCTGGACATAAATGCAGGGGCTACACTGTGTGTCGCCCACGCGACCTGAATACGTCTAGTCACTGCGGCGGACCTCGCGCATTATGTAGCCGCATTGAATGCGCTGCGAGTATGCCCGCCTAAAGCAAAGGTCCAGCAGAATGATAAAATTCCTCATCACACTAATCCTGGCGCTTGCATTGGCCGCTTTAGCGCTCGCTGACGATGCCTGCGCCGATGAATTGGGCTGCGTCGATATCGGGCCCGATGACACCATCAGCGCATTTCAACTGGCGACGATGGCGCGCTTCGCTGCCGAGGCGCTGGGCCTAAGATCCGTGGCGACAATCGATGACGGCGATCCCTACACTCGAGGTCTGGCGAGCGCGATGGCGTCCGCCTTCGAAAGCCTGGACGGCGACGTCGTCTTTCGCGGCCGAATCAGCCGCGGCGATACCGATATGAGCGCGATGCTGGCGGCGATTGCCGAAGCGGGCGGGTCGGCAGGTAAATTGTCAAGTGTGCGCAGGGGCGAACCCGGGCTCGTCCGCGGCTGAAGAATTGTGTGACCGCAGCGCGTGGATGGACTACGACAGGAATTCCCTAGGATTGCTTGTTTTCGGGATTTTGGGGCGCCGGGCGGATTGCGTCAGCGGCTCGCGCAACCCAAGCGGGTATGCCTCTGCCGCGCCTTTCTACGACCACGTCAAAGTCGGGGTCCGGATTATCTACCAATGGCGCCAAGGGTATCGATTCTACCAATTCATGCTGTTGGTTGTTATTATTCTGCGGTTTATCATTGACCATGTCTGTACTACCTGAGGGAATATGGATTCAGACAATCTCATTGTAACCCATATTTCGCCGGAAGCGGAAGAAGATATCATCAGACGCCTTGATGTTGTGATCGAGTCTACGATAAAGACACACGAGATTTTGGAGTCAAAAGCGAAATTTGAGTTTACCATACTTAGTTCCGCCATGGCTCTAGTGCTGTTTGCTTATGCCAATGTCTCTGGTTTAGCCGCTAAAGTTTCTGCTGATGCCATTCGACTGTTTGTGCTCCTTGACCTGCTTGCCGTAGTTTGTACATTAGCGGTTATGTGGCCACGTTATCAGCCAATAGCAATCGTACAACCAAAGACTCCCGCGCTAGAAAAATGGCGGAAGCTGCCACCCGTGGAATACAGGGCGCACTTACTTGCGCAATACGTAAAGCTTTGGAAACAGCACGAAGACGTCATTGCGACCAAGTCCAGCGCGTTTCAAGCGGCTTGCCTATTGACCGGCGCCACGTTCGTTAACGTAGCTGTGATTTTGTATCAGCTAACGGGTTCACTAAGCAGCTAGTGGATTACGGTTGTAAGGGCTTCTAGCGATGGAATAAGGTGAGAGCGCTTGCCAAAGGCGAGTTAAAGCCACCGATTAAAATCAAAGCCCTACCAGATTCAACCGTGCCAAAGACAACACCAGGCGACCATCGAATGACCTCACTAACGAGTCTGACCATCAGCCAAGCGCTGGCGCTAATGCGCGCCGGCGACATCAGCGCGCGCGACTTAACCGAGGCGCATCTGCAGCGCATTGAAGCGATCGACCCCTCCATCGGCGCTTATCTGACGGTCACTGCTGATTTAGCGCGGCAGCAGGCGGAGGCCGCCGATGAGGCGCGCGCGGCCGGCCAAGACAAACCACTTCTGGGCATCCCCATCGCGATCAAGGATGTGCTGTCTACGCAGGGCATCGAGACCACCTGCGGCTCCAAGATCCTCGAGGGCTATCGGCCGATCTTTGACGCTACGGCCGTGGCGCGGCTCTACGAGGCGGGCGCGGTGATGCTGGGCAAGCTGAATATGGACGAATTCGCCATGGGCTCGTCCACCGAAAACAGCGCCTATTTCCCGGCGCGCAATCCCTGGAACCTCGAGCGCGTGCCCGGCGGCAGCAGCGGCGGCAGCGCGGCGGCGGTAGCGGCTGAGATGGCGCTGGCCACGCTGGGCAGCGATACCGGCGGCAGCATCCGCCAGCCGGCCTCCTTCTGCGGCCTCAGCGCCATCAAACCGAGCTACGGCCGCGTCTCGCGTTATGGCTTGATCGCCTACGGCTCGTCCTTCGACCAGGCCGGCCCCTTCGCGCGCACTGCCGAAGATGTGGCGCGGGTGCTGGGCGTCATCGCCGGGCACGATCCGCTGGATTCGACCAGTATGCCGACTGCCGTGCCCGATTATGTGGCCGGGCTGCGCGGCGAAATCCGCGGGCTGCGAATCGGCCTGCCGCGCGAGTATTTCGCCGAGGGACTGCAACCGGATGTGGCGGCGGCGGCGCGCGCGGCGGCGGCGCAATTCGAAAGCCTGGGCGCGGAGCTGCGCGAGCTCAGCTTTGAGCACGCCGATTATTGCCTGCCGGCTTATTACATCATCGCCATGGCCGAAGCCAGCGCCAATCTGGCGCGCTATGACGGCGTTCGCTTCGGCGCGCGCGTCGAAGGCGCGGACTTGATCGACACTTACAAGAAGACGCGCGGGATCGGCTTCGGCGACGAGGTCAAGCGGCGCATCATGCTGGGCACCTACACCCTGTCGGCGGGCTACTACGATGCCTACTACGGCAAGGCGCAGGCGGCACGCACGCTGATCCGGCAGGAATTCGACGCCATGTTCGCGCAGGTGGACGCGCTGCTGGCGCCGGTCGCGCCCGCCACTGCCTTCAAATTTGGCGAGGTGACGCAAGATCCCATGCGCATGATCCTGGCCGATGTGCTGACGATTTCGGCCAATCTGGCCGGCATCTGCGGCTTGAGCCTGCCTTGCGGCTTTGACGCGGCCGGCTTGCCCATCGGCTTGCAGCTGCTGGGCGCGCCCTTCACCGAGGAGCGGCTGCTGCGTCTGGGGCAGGCGTATCAAAGCGCGACCGACTGGCATCTTCGCGCGCCGGAGTTTGCGGGGTAGGTCTTTTTCACCGCAGAGGACATGAGGCAATTCGAAAAGGCGGGTCAATGCGCTATATTCTCGATGCTCAACTTTTCCCGAGATTGCCCTCAAGATGATGAGGTAACAAGATATGGTACAATAAGGGTATCATAGCATTCATCTACTGAACGATATACAGGACTGTAAAATGGCAGAATCTAGGAACGATCACGAAAGACGGATTGCAACAATTGAAGGTGAAATGAAGTCCGTAGCTACGAAAGCCGACCTCGCGCACCTTGAGACTCGGATCACACAGTCCGTTCAAAACACAATAAACGCGCAGACCACAGAACTCAAAGAGGCGCTTAAGGAACAGAGTGGAGAAATACGCGATTTGCGAGAAAAAGACAGCCGTATGAGAGGCGTAGGCGACACGCTAAAGGTAGTCGCGCCATTTATTGTGAGCATTGTAGCTGTATTGGTGGCTATTCTGAAATGATCGATGGCTAAGATAAGTCATTACTACAAAGCGTAAACGTGGAGGCTGGCCGCAATGCATCTGATTAGTTTGGAGATAGAACCACCACATTCGGTGGTAGGTGTCGGGCTGCAATTTGGCGGACACATTGACGAAGTGCGCTTCTGCGTGTCGGATGTGGAAAATGTCATCGGCGTCACCTGCGACGCAAAAGGCAGCTTCGTAATGAATTTCTCTCTACCCAGTTGCTGGCTAGAGAGCCTAATCTATTCTCTTGAAGCGAATAACCTAGAATACGCCGGACATGAACTAATTGAAAGCTTTGAACGATTTGCAAGCAGGCCGGTGGATGAACACGGCGAAGCTATCGGCCAACCTGTGCCGGATAAGGTAGTTTCTTATTACACTATCGGCGGAGCTTATCCGCATCGGATCAAGAAAGAAGAAGCGGCAGGGGCGACTGTTGATTTTATCGGCGCCGGAAGACAGAAGAAAAACTGAAGGCCTATGACATACAAGAATGAAATCAATGGCGGAAAGAAGCTGCCAGTTGAACGTTTCTGAAACTGATGGTCAAGTTGTAAGCCGCGCCAGAAAATATGGCGGAATCACTTTTTGGTATTGAGACGGACAAACGCGCCGCGCCGCCTCCTTCACCCTCGTACTAATGTTTCCCGCCAGTCACTGTTGAATGTTACCCTGATAAAATCAGTCTAAATGTGCGGAATCTGCGGCGTCATACATTTCAACGAGAAGCCAGTGACGCGTGAATTGCTGCGCGCCATGAACGACACGCTGACGCACCGCGGGCCCGACGGCGAGGGCTACCACAGCGACGGCGCGGTCGGCCTGGCCATGCGCCGCCTCAAGATCATCGACATCGCCGGCAGCGATCAGCCGCTCGCCAACGAAGACGATTCGGTCAAGCTGGTCTTCAATGGCGAAATCTACAATTTCCGGGAGCTGCGCCAGACGCTTGAAGGGCGCGGGCACCGCCTCCAGACCGAGGGCGATGGCGAGACCATCGTCCATCTCTACGAAGACTACGGCGCCGATGCGCTGAGACATCTGCGCGGCATGTTTGCGCTGGCGCTTTGGGATAAGCGCCGGGGCCGGCTGCTGCTGGCGCGTGACCGCTTCGGGCAAAAGCCGCTCTATTATTATCATGATCGCCGGGTTTTCGTCTTCGCCAGCGAAATCAAGGCGCTGCTGGCGCATCCTGACGTGCCCGGCGCCTCGCGCTTCGGGGCGGACGACGGTCGCGCGCTGGCGGATTATCTGAGCTTCGGCTATGTGCCGGCGCCGGACACGGCTTACGCGGGTATTCACATGCTGGAGCCGGCCGCTTGGCAGCAAATCGACCTGGACGGAAAGGTCGAATCCGGGCGCTATTGGCACATGCCCGATCTGGCGCCGCCCGATCCGTCGGCAAAGGCAGAGACCTGCATCGGCGAGCTGCGCCAACAGTTGGAAGAGGCGGTCAAGCTGCGCTTGGTCAGCGATGTGCCGCTGGGCGCGTTCTTGAGCGGCGGCCTGGACAGTAGCTTGATAGCGGCGTTGATGGTCGAGCAAAGCAACGCGGCAGTCAAGACGTTCAGCATCGGCTTTGAGGGCGATGACAGCTTCGACGAGACGCCTTACGCCGAGCAGGTGGCGCGCCATCTGGGCACGGAGCACACCGCTTTCCGCGTCAAGGCCGATGCGCTGGAATTGTTGCCCGAGCTGGTATGGCATCACGACCAGCCCTTCGCCGACAGCAGCGCCATCCCGACCTGCCTGGTGAGCAAGCTGACGCGCGAGCAAGTGACCGTAGCCTTGACGGGCGATGGCGGCGACGAGCTCTTCGCCGGCTACGAGCGCTTCTATGCCGCCGCGTTGATGCGCAAACTCGCAATCGCGCCGGCGCCGATGCTGCGCGGGGCGGCCAGTCTGCTGCGGCGCTTGCCCGAAGGCACGGGCTACTACGACCCCCTAAAGCGCGCCCGGCGTTTCGCGCGGGCGGCCAGCCAGCCGCTGGCGGACGCCTACTTCGACCTGGTTGGCGTCTTCGGCGCCGAGCAGCTGGCGCAGATCAGTCCGGCTGCCGCGACCCATCGGCCGAACCTCGAACGCTACCTTGGCGCCTCACAGCTGCAACCGTCGCATCCGCCGCATCCGATCGTGGGGCTGGTCGCAGCCAATATGCGCTCCTACCTGCCCGATGACCTGCTGATCAAAGCCGACCGCTGCTCCATGCAAGCCTCGCTGGAAGCGCGCGCGCCTTTCCTCGATCACGTGCTGGCCGAATACGCCGCGACCCTCCCTTTCAACCTCAAGCTGAGGGGCGCGACGACCAAACACATCCTCAAGCAGTCGGCGCGCGGCCTGCTGCCGGACGATATCATCGAGCGCAAGAAGCACGGTTTCGGCGTGCCGCTGGGCGCCTGGCTGCGGCGCGATATGGGGCTAGTGCGGGACATGCTGCTCAGCCGGCGCGCGCGCGCGCGAGGCCTGCTGCGGATGGCGGCCGTCGAGCGGCTGATCAGCGAGCATGAAACCGGCCGGCGCGACCACAATCGCCAGCTCTGGGCGCTGCTGACGCTGGAGGAATGGCAGCGGCAGTTTGTGGATGGTTAATGAGCGATTTCCTGTAAGGGCTAGCCTTGGCTCGCCCTCGATTTGACACAGTCTTCACACGGGCTTGGCGGTCTGTTGTGGACAATTAGCTGAATATGGTAAGATTGGAATGATTAGGTAGAGGGGCTGTCCATGAATGAAATTGAGAATCACACTGCAAGACGTCGCAGACAGATTCCCACTATTGTCTTCGCCCTAGTAATCATTTTGTCGTTTTACGTGGCGGTTTTCTTCGCCGCCCTGAGCGTACTCCTCTTGAGCGGACATACGTGGATCTCGTAATACTCACGTCAATTGCGGCATTGGTGGGTATTGCAAGTGGCGTTCTGGCATTCCTGATTTGGGTTCGACAACAGGTTGATGCGGCACGTCAGGAAAACAAGGATGATCTGCGTATAGCCCGTGAGCAAATCTACCAGCAACTCCGTCGCGAGCTTTCTGCCGAATTGCGTGCAGAACTCTACGAAAAATTGCTTGATGCTTCTAGCGGCGAAACGATACGAGAACGTTCTCAAGGCACATCCCAGTCAGAATCGTTTAATGAATCAGCTGAAAGCGATGTGAATAGGCTCTCCGACACTCATCGAAGAAGCTAGTCAGACTGCAGAGTTTATTTTCTTTCACGTAAGGCTTTACAGCCGAACCGCCCGCACACCCCGCCGCGCTTCGTCCAGGCGCCGCGCCCACTCGGCCTCGCGATCCGCCGGAATCGAGGCGCAGCCGACGTACTCCAGCGTGAACGAAGCCGCCGCCGCGCCATAACTGCCCGCCAATGCCGCATCGCCAGTTTGACACCAGCCGACCAGGAAACCGCCGCAATAGGCATTGCCGGCGCCGGTCTGGTCAATCAGTTCGGTGACTTCGACAGCCGGAATATAGTGGGCTTCGCCCGCGCCCTGCCGCGCCACCAGCGAGCCACGCTCGCCCATGCGCAGGGCCGCCACTTGTACGCCATCCGCCAGCAGCCGCCGCACCAGCTCGATCTCATCCTCGATGCCGTACATCGTCTGCGCCTCGTGCAAGTTGGGCGAGACGATATCGGCGTGGGGGATGCCGCGCAGGAAGGCGTCGTGGTCGGCGCTGAGCATGAAGATGCGCACCGGCTCCCAGAGCAGCGCCGCGTTCGGGAAACGCGCCCGCCAGCCGGCGACATGTTCAGGCGCGCGCAGCAGCGTGAGGCCGCGGGCATCAGAGAAGGGGATGCCGCGATCGTCGGCGTCCGGCCCGTACATGAAGGGCTCGATGACCTGGACGCGGAAGATTTCGTTGCGCAGTCCGTTCCACTCGAAAATCTGCCAGCCGCGCACTTGCGGATGCTCAACCCAGACCAGGCCGCTGGTATCGAAGTCGCGCTCGAGGCGGGCGCGGATCTCGGCCGGCAGATCCTGGCCGACCAGGCCGACCAGCGCCGGTGTCTCGCCGGCCAGCGCCATGCCGTAAGCCGCGTGGGCGCCGCCGCCGCCCAGCACGCCCATGCTGGTGCGCCCATCGGGATAGACGATGTCGTCGATTATCACGCTGCCGACGGCGATGAATTGAGAGGCGGACATGGAATTAATTTAACCACAGAGACACTGAGGGCACAGAGGAATTTAAGCACAAAGGGCACAAAGAAGGTATGTAGGGACGATATATCATATCGCCCGTCGGTTCCATTGGGCGCTATTTCGGGCGACCAGATTAGTCGCCCTTACAGTCAAATTGTGTTCGCTGCGCACCTGCGGTTGATCAACTTGTTTGTAGACACGTTAGCGCTTGAGTTCAGTGATCCTGTTGCTCTGGTAAATCGCGCTGGCGCCATCGGCCCAGCCGACCGCCTGCGCGCGCCGCCGACCGCAGCCGCGCATCAGCGCATGGCCACTGACGAGCAGGACTGCAGCGTTAGTTGCAGCTCTGCTTTTTCGCGGCTGTCAACCGTAAGGCGGTATTTCGCTTTTACTTTGATAACCTGGTCGGCAAACCAGCACTGATTCAACGCAGGCCTCCATTCCGCAAAGTCCTTGCCGCTCTTCTGATGACGGTTCACGCTCGGCGAAGCCAACGTGAGGTTCAATAAGTCTCTGGCGAAGTTTCTACGCCTTTGCGCGCTGGCGCCGCAGAGGCCGCTGTCATGCGCTTCGGACTTCGCCACGATGTGTTCAATGTCCGTTTCACGTGTGCTGCTAAAGGTTGTCCCCGTGTACGGACTGTAAATGCGCCCGCCCATTCTTCTCACGATTTCGGTTTCAACCGACTGCGGATAAGCGTAGTCGTCGGAATTGTAGGGTGAACATCGACTTTCAGACGCGACGACAAGCCCATTCAAAGCGGCCAAGATCTGCTGCACATCGTTTGGCAAGACATTCTCCGCTGGTCTTGGCTGAGTCGGCTGCGGCTTTGAGGCGCTCACGTTAGCTGTCTTGGCTATCCAGCCTGAGTCAATCCTTAGCCAGCAGTAGTCCTCTCCTTTTCGAGAATCCCGCACGGCGAATGAATCACCGGCATGAGCCGCGCCAACTATTTTCGCATCGACTGACGGATACTCACGAATATTCATGGCGCTGGCGACCCTGGCCCACTCCTGATTGTAGCACTTGTTAGGCGCCCATGTCGTCGCTGTAGACCGCTGAACGCTTCTCGAAGGCGCGCGTGTTGTCGCTGTAGACCGCTGAACGCTTCTCGAAGGCGCGCGGCTCACACTTTCCGGCTCCGACAGGTAAGCCAAAATGCTAATGACCAGACAGACCACCAGAAATCCGAACCCGACCTTAACTATCGCTTTCCTCATGAGCGCGACTTCGTATATCCTGGCTTAACGCTTGAGTTCTGTAATACGGTGGCTCTGATAAATCGCGCTGGCGCCATCGGCCCAGTCCACGCTGCGGCCGCCCTCGAAATTGCAGAAGTAGGCCGAGCCGAGCGAAGCTGCGCGCGCGGCCGCCAGCAGCTCGCCCGGGATGCTGTAGACAATGGAGGCGTAACGCTCGGGCGCTTGGCGCGGGATGGGCAGCAGCTCGTCGACGTACTGCCGAATCTCGCCGGCGTCCGCCGTGGAAACCAGCGCCAGCGGCCGGCCGATGCACTGCGCGGCGCGGGCCACCTCCGCCATGCGGTCGGCATCGAATTCGTTTGCGGATAGCAAGATGGTCGGGATATTGGTCTGGGCGGTGAAATACTGCAGGTGCGACCATTCTTCGGTCTCCTGCGCCAGCGCCGGGTCGCCGCTGGCCTCCAGCACTTTGGCCGCGCTGAACATGGCCACGCCGTAAAGCGGGCCCGCGCCGACAAACTCGAACATGGTCGCCTCGCGCCAACGCTGCGCCAGCTCATCAGCGATCGGCTCGCAGACTTGAATCGTCTCTTCCATGACATCGGCCAGTTCCGCCAGCTGGTCGCGCTCGGCATCGGCCGCCCGCGTGGTCAGCGCGCCGCGCGCCTCGGCGATGCGCAGGGCCGCCAGCAGCAGGGCGATCTGCGACGCCAGGTAGCTGCGGATGCCGGGCACGGTCATGCCGGCCAGTTCATCGGGCAAGGGTGGCACCGCGGTCTCGAAGACTTGCGCGGCGGCTTGGCCGAAGGGCCCGCCCGGGTTGCCGGTCAGCGCGACCGTAGTGGCGCCGGCTTGATTCGCCATCTCCAGCGCCTCGATGGTGCGGCTGACTTTGCCCGAGACCGAGACGCCGATGACGAGATTGGTTTTGGGACCGGTGGCGGGCAGGAAGCCGGCGGTGTAGCGGCTGAAAGGCAGGGAGCTCAGCGCTTGCGTGGGCACGCCGGTGAGCTGGTTGAAAGCCAGCTCGGCGCCGACCGGGGCGTGGTGGCTGTCGCCGCAGCCGACCAGGTAGATGCGCTTGACGGACGCGCAGGTCTGGAAGTCGAAGGCGCTGCGGGCGGCGGCGTCGAAAGGCTGGACGATGGCGCGAATGAGGTCAGGCAAGGTGTCGATCTGCTGGTGCATGGGGGAGCGGTCGGTCATGGGGGATTCCTTTTTGTGGCGGGTTTAGGAGTGGGGGATTTTTACCACAAAGGGCGCAAAGACACAAAGATTATTCACCACAGAGGCATCTTAGTAGAACCAAGTTAATCGTGCGAAAATTTAATGGAAGTCTATTCAAGAGTGGGCGAGCCAAGGCTCGCCCCTACAATCATACGATTATTTTGGCAGTTTCTTTCTTACTGCTGCGATTCTCATTACTTTGTTGGAACTACTTTCTTTACCACCGAGTACACCGAGTAAATGTGAGGGTACAGAGAAAAGCATCAGTTAAGGGTTCCGTCGAGGCAATGTTGCAATACGCCATTTCAGAAAGCATAATGCGCGTCAGACTTGCTGCGGGCAGCCGTTAGACTGCCTCGGTGACTTTCGCCAAGCGTCCACTACGAATTAGTTTCTTTCGAGAATTAAAGAGGCGTCTAACGTAATTCTGAGTCCTGTCGTGTAGAGTATTCTGTAGGGAGTGGTGAATTCAGCCGACACAAAACTTCGCCAAACAAACAAGAAAACTCTGTGTCATCGGTGTCCTCGGTGGTGAAAAAACCTGCGCAGTGTTCGCCAAGAGGAAAATATCTGCGATATTCACCACTCCCATTCTGTATAGGGAGTGGTGAATATTGCGGATATGAGTAGACTGGGTTTATGATTAAATGTCCG
>WTGO01000096.1 GCA_011523515.1 Chloroflexota bacterium | reverse complement strand
GGCGGGCGGCCAGCCACAAAGCCAGATGGCCGCCCGCCGAGTGACCCATGCTGATGACTTGGTCCAGGTTCAGGCTGTGTTCGTCCTTGATTTGCCGCAGGTGGTCGGTTGCCACGGCCGCATCGAGGAACATCCGCGGAAATTCGCCGCCGTTGCCATACCGGCGGTATTCGATATTCCAAATGGCAAATCCGTCTTCGGCCAGCGATGCAACCAGGCTGCCCAGCGGGTTCAAGTCGTATAGCTCGCGGTAGCCGCCGCCGTGCACCAGGACGACGACCGGATGCGGCGGCGCGCTTCGTGGCAGGGTCAGTTCTCCAAATTGCTGCGAATCACCGCCGTAGGTGTAGCGAAAGTCGGCTTCGACGGTGGGGAATTGCAGGTAATCTTGGGCGGTAAGTAGTGGCGACATGTTTGCTCGTTTCGTCCTGACTGCGAATATTTGACGCGCGCTAGAGTAGCCCCAGCGGATTATCGGGATCGACTGGATCGGCGAAGGGAATGTGGCGGATGACGTTGGTCACCTGGTAGACCGAGCCGAGCCAATTGTTAAAGATGGCTTTGGCGGTGTCGCCCCAGGTGTTGTCCAGCCAGGGCAGGAATTCCGCCTCGGGAAACTCGGGCAAGTCGCGGCCGTTTTCCAGTGCCGATTGCGCCTGGCGGATGTACCGCTCGGCGATGTCCCGCGCGTCAATCGGAAAGTAGTTGTCGGGGTAGGGCGGCTGGGCGTTTTGGCCATGGAAATAACCCAGCAGGTCGCGCTTGTATTCTTTCAGCAGGCTGTTGATATCGTATTCCGGGTGCCCCTGGAAGTAGACCATGCGCAGCTGATCCGGGCTAACCGCCATATGGACTTCGCCGTCGAAACTCTGGATGAGTACGGTCAAGCCGGCAGCTTCGATCTGCTCGCGCGTAATGGCGTTCCAGCGCGAGTGCGGCACATCAAAGCGCGTATTGATTTCGCGTAGCAGAGGGTGGTTGGGCTGGGTAACACGATGTTCAAAAACGCCCCATTTCTTCGTTTCGCGCTTGACTCGATTGATCTGATAGAAGTATTTCATCAGCGCGTGAGTCGAAAGGCAGGAGCATATAGTCGAGGTGACGTGTTGGCGCGACCATTCGATGACCTCGGTCAACGGCTGCCAGAAGTCCTCCTGATCCAGGCTGGGATTGGCGACGTTGGCGCCGGTGATGATCAGCGCGTCCAGCCCGTCAGCTTTGACCTGCTCGAATGTCGTGTAGTACTGGTCAATATAGGCTTGCGTCTGCGGGCTGCGCTCCAGACCGGGCACGGAAAACACGTGAACGTAGAATTGGGCGATCTGATTGCTGTTGCCGACCAAGCGCATGAACTGCCGCTCGGTAATTTCCAGCGCGGAATCCGGCATCATATTGAGCAAGCCGATATGCAATTCGCGGATGTCCTGCGATAGCGCGCGCGATAGCGTCAGCACTTCCTGCCCGCGCTGGCGCAGACGGTCGAAGCTCGGCAGGGGCGTATGGGCAACTAAAGGCATAGCCAGTTGGCTCCGTCGCTTTTGGATGAACGGGATTGAATCAGGCACATCAGTATATCATTCTGTGCCGCGCGGGCAATGCTTTTGCTCGATTGCGCGAGTGGGTGGCGCCCTCGCCTATAATGAGAAGAGGGACGCAATCTGGCAGACAATGGGTTAAGACGGGAGCTGGAAAATGATGGAGCAAATCCGTGACACTATCGTTCGCTACAGTCTTATCGCCTTGGGCATCGTCATCGGCGCAATGTCGCTGATCGTCTTCTTGCAGCCGCTTGATATCGCGCCGGCCGGCGTGGCCGGGGCCTCAACGCTGCTGAATGAACTATTCGATACGCCTGTCGGTCTGATGATATTCGCGCTCAATATACCAATTCAGCTGCTGGGCTACAAATTGCTGCCCAAAGGCGGCCGCGTCATTCTGCGCAGCGTCGTGATCATACTGATATTCTCGGTCGTCGTCGACAATCTGGGACCGCTGGTGCCGGCCGGCGGCATCAGCGACGAGCGCATGCTGAACGCGCTTTTCGGCGGCATCACCGGCGGCATCGGCGTGGGCTTGGTTTACCGTGCCGGCGCGACCTTCGGCGGCACATCCACCCTGGCGCTGATTCTGCAGCGGCGCTTCGGATTCCCGATGAGCACGACTTTCCTCTGCACCGATACGCTCATCATCATCGCCGCCGGTCTGGTCTATGGCTGGGAGGGCGCGCTCTACTCCGCTGTGGCGCTGTTCATGGCCGGCCTGGCTACCGACTATGTTCTGGAAGGCCCCAGCGTAATACGAACAGCTATGATTATCACCGACAAGCCGAATGAGATTTCTCAACGCATTTTCGCCAATTTGCAGCGCGGGGCCACCAGCTGGACCATTAAAGGCGAATACACGGGCATCGACCGGACGATGCTTTACGTGACCATCGCTCGGTCGCAGGTGCGGGATCTCAAAGAAGTAATATCGCATGTCGACCCCGATGCCTTTGTGGTTATCGGCATGGGTCACGCGGCTTACGGCGCTGGCTTCCGCCGGGTGCGAGGGATGCGGATGTGAGCTAAGGCAGATGCTCGCCGGCATTGACGTGCAGCAGCTCGCCGGTGATGTAATCTTCGCGGCACAGGAAGGCAACGGCTCGCGCGACATCCTCCGGCTGGCCGGTACGGACGAGAGGGCTTCGCTCGCCTTTCTGCGCCCAGGCTTCGTCGGTGGTTTCGCGTCCGGCAGGTTTCAGGACGGGGCCCGGGACAACGGCATTGACACGCACTGCCGGACCCAGCGACAGGGCGCTGACCTGCGTCAGCATCCACAGCGCGGACTTGCTGATGCCGTGATGCGGGCGCGCCTTCCAGGGGCCGTCGGCGCCTTGATCGCAGATATTGACGATGACGCCGCCGGGGATCGGGTTTCCGGCCATGAGTCGCGCAGCCCGCTGCGTGATCAAAAAAGGCGCGCGCAAATTCACCGCCATGGTGAGATCCCAGTCTTCGAGGGACACGTCGAGCAGGTCGCGGCGCTGGAAGACCGACGCGCTATTCACGACGATATCCAGTCGCCCAAAGCTTTCCTCCAGCGCTTCAAACAGTGTTTCTACGCCCTCAGCCCGGCTGATGTCCGCGGCGACTCCGCAGGCGTCAGCGCCCAAAGACTTAATCTCCTGCAGGGTGTCGCGCACTTCCGCCGCTTCGGCGCGGTGGTAATGCACAAGTATGCGCGCGCCCTGCTTGGCTAATTCCAGCGCGATGGCTTTGCCCACCCGGCGGGCTGATCCGGTCACCAGGGCGACTTTGTCTTTCAGATCAACTTGCATACAAGCGCTCCTCGAGCTTACGAATCGGGATACTCCAGCGCAGTAAGATAGGCTTCCATGTCCTCGCTTGTCATCTCGCCCAGCTTCATATAACGAATCTCGCCCGCGCCATCAATGACGAACGTGGTCGGCAGATTTTGCACACCGTAATCGCGCTTGACCACCTCGTTGATGTCCATAGCGACCGGCAGGTTGGTAATGCCGATTTCGTCGAGGAAGCTGCTGATCACTGCGGCGGGCTCGCCCAGATTAATGGTAAGCAGGGCGGGCCCGCGGTCGTCGGCGGCGTGCTGCGCGGCGAATTCCGCGAAGGCCGGCAATTCACGCACACAGGGCGCGCACCAAGTCGCCCAGAAGTTGAGGAATAGCGGCCGCCCGGTGAAATCCGCCGGCGAGACGAGGGTAAGGCCGTCTAGCAGCGGCAGCTCGAAGTCGGGCGCGGCGAAGTTGACCACGCTGCGCGGCGGCGCCGGGACGAAGGTGGACGTGGCTGGCTGCGGCGCGCGGGTGTCCAGGGCGAGCGTCATCAAAGCGACGAAGATGCCGAAGAGCGGGAGGATGAGCAGGATTAGCAGAGTGGGGGAGGGGCCGCCGTTTTCTTTTAGTTCGGAATTGGCGTCATTACCATGATCGTCTGCGAAAGAGTCCATGAGTTTTCAATTAAGCACACACGCTCAGAACGACCAGCCTTCTAACGCCATTAGATCGTCGAGCGTTCCACACTTGATACCGAACTGATTGCAGATAGTCGGTATGCGAACTCTGTTGCCGCGCTCTCGTTCTTGGGTGATGACCATGCCCTTTATGCTCCTGGCTCTTGCAACCAGATAAGGATCGGCAGCGGCTTGAGTATCCCGTATGTCTGTGGGGACTACATGGCGGACGCGTGGTTCTTTGAAAATCTCGCGCAGAAATTCAGTCTCATTCTCGGTAATGCTCGGGAACAAATCGGAGTTTTTCTTTGCCCATTCAAGTTCACCATTTCCTTTGTCTCTGTGACTGATCTCTCGCATGACATGCTGTATTGAAGTTATAGCGCCACAATTGACCAATTCGTCGAATTCCTTCCACAGTGAGGGAAAACGCACACGTTTGTAACAGCCGAACAATTGCTGAAAGCTGCTTGTATCTACAATGTATTTCACCGCGATGCCTCTAATAGAGTATCTTCCAACTGTTCAATCTGCTTTGGCTTTATCGCCAAATAATCCGCAAGTTCCTCTTCGTCTATTCGATCTTGGTAGTAGCGCTTCAACGCTAGTCCAATATACTCCTCACCAAGGTAAGCGATTCTGGTGCGATAGAAGTTCCCGCCGCCGTTTCCGCGCCTCGCTTTGTCTTGGCTGTCCCACTCGTTCTTTGCCGCTTCATAAGTTGCGGCTGAGACTAATCCTCTGTCCAGGAATTTCCGGAAAACTACTTCTCTGCTCACACTAAACTTCCGCGCTAGTGTTTCCGCCAGAGCTTTAGTTGCGTGTTGCTGGTGAACTTCCGCAGTTAACGCATCGAACGGAACCAAGATTTCCGCTGCCAAGCGATTGCATGTCGCTTCAATCTGCTGTTTGTCGTCTGGCAAGGGATGTTGGAAGACGTAATCAGTGTCGATACCGCTCGTTTTGAAAAGCAGATGCGCTAACTCGTGGAATATCGTAAATATCTGACGCGTCTTGGTATTCGAATTGTTAACGTAAATCAACGGGAACTCGTCATCATAAAGACTGAATCCACAGTAACGTTCCTCTCGGAACGCATCTTTGAAAACCGTTACGCCGACTCTGTAAAATGCCTTACGCCATGCCTTTAGAGCGGTGTCTTCATCCGGCCAATCGAATTGTTCATCTAGGCTTACATCGAGCATCGCTCGGACCTGAGCTGCCATATCGGCGGCGCTGTCACTGAGGCTGAACGCCAGTTTCCTCGTGATCATCGGGCGTGCTGGATTCTGACCATCATTTAATTCTGACAAACCGATTTGGAACGCCCGAGCCTTATGAAGCAGCAACCGAATCCGAGGCGGAATCTCAGCGAATTGCTGAGAACCAATCGTGCGAAACGACTTTTCGATTTCTGGGAATTGTGGCGGTTCCGGGAAAAAGAATATCGCTACTGGCACCCACAGGTCCTTGGCCAGTAGCTCGAGTTGTCGATAAGTAGGTTTAGATACGCCGCTTTCCCAGTCAGCGATACTTTTGAATTCAGAACGTTTTCTTGCGAGGGCTTCTTGAGTGTAGCCTAGTCGCTCCCGTGCGCTGGTTAAGACTTCCTTCGTTATCGGCATCCGTTCGATTGCCATAACTGTTGCCCACGGTCCACTTTATTTTAGACTGTATAAGGCTGCTGCGCGCCTGTCAAACGCAACCCTACTCAAACACCCAACTATCCACAGCCCGCGCCCAGCCGCCGCACAATTCCGACTCGGCGAAAAAGTTCGCGATTTCGATCTCGCCGTTCTCCACGCTGTCGGAGCCGTGCACCAGGTTGCGCCCGATCTCCAGTGCGTAGTCGCCGCGGATTGTGCCGGCCGCCGCCAGCGAGGGACTGGTCGCGCCGATGGTCGTGCGGGCCGCCGCGATGGCATCGCTGCCTTCCAGCGCCATCACCACTACCGGCGCCGAAATGATGTACTCGACCAGCCCGGCAAAGAATGGGCGTTCACGGTGTACATCGTAGTGCGTCTCCGCCAATTCACGGTCTACCTGCAGCAGCTTAATGCCGATGATCTTCAGGCCGCGCTGCTCAAATCGCTTGATGATTTCGCCGGTCAAACCGCGCTGAACCGCATCAGGCTTGACGATGATCAGTGTCCGTTCCAAGAGATTGCCTTTCTCAGTTTGTCGCACATGTCAATCGGCGCCTATCTTACCGCCGCGCGCCGCAGATGTGTATGCGCAGCCGCTGCGCTGAGACAGCTGCGACTGTCGCGTGTAAAGCTATCATGGCATAGCCCGAATTCTGCTATGATATGGGCAGCAGTAGGACAGGAACGAGCATGACTTTCTGGCGGGATCAGTCTGTAATCGTGACCGGGGGCGCGGGCTTCCTGGGCCGGCACGTGGTCGATAAATTGCGCGCTGAGGAGGCCGGGCGCATAATCGTGCCGCGCCACGCGGAATACGATCTGCGGGAACAATCAGCCGTCGCGCGCCTTTACGCCGATCATGCGGACGCCACGATGGTGATTCATCTGGCGGCCAATGTCGGCGGCATCGGCATCAACCGTGAGCACCCGGGCCTGTTCTTTTACGAAAACCTTATGATGGGCGCGCTACTGCTTGAATGCGCGCGGCGGGCCGGCGTCGCTAAATTCGTCGGCATCGGCACCGTCTGCAGTTACCCCAAGTTTGCGCCAGTCCCTTTTCGGGAAGACGACCTCTGGGAAGGTTACCCGGAAGAGACCAACGCGCCCTACGGCCTGGCGAAGAAGATGCTGCTGGTGCAGAGCCAGGCCTATCGGCAGGAATACGGCTACAACGCCATCCACTTGCTGCCGGTCAACTTATATGGTCCGCACGATAAATTCGATTTGAAGTCGTCGCATGTTATCCCGGCGGTCATCCGCAAGATGGTGGATGCGCAAGAGAGCGGCGCCCGCCATGTGACGCTTTTCGGCGATGGATCTCCCACGCGCGAATTCCTCTTCGTGCGTGACGCCGCTGAGGGCATCGTGCTGGCTGCCGAGCGCTATGACGGCGCTGAGCCGGTCAACCTGGGCAGCGCCTTCGAAATCAGCATTCGTGACCTTGTCGAGATCATTGCCGACGAAGTTGGCTTTACAGGCGATTTGCGTTGGGACACGAGCAAACCCAACGGGCAGCCCCGGCGCAAGCTGGATGTCTCTCGCGCGCAGCGGGAGTTCGGCTTCGTCTCGCGGACAGATTTTCGCGCCGGTTTGCGCGAGACAATCCGCTGGTATCGGGTTGCGGGCCGGCAAGAATTGGCAAGCGCCACGCAAGCCTAAATTGACATCTCACGGGCGATAGTGTAAAAATGGTGGCGCTTTTGCGCGACCGCCGTTCACAGCAGTTTGGCTCGACAAGCCTTACGGTGTGTCAATTGTAAACTCGTTTGCCGAATCAATATGGGAGAGATAGGAATGTGGAATCCACGTAAGTTTATGCTGGTTGTCGCCTTGTTTGCCTTGCTGCTGCCCGCTTCATTGGCGCAGGACGCGACCGAAATCACCTTCGCCACCTGGGGCAATGCCACCGAAATGCAAATGTTCAACGACATGGTCGACGCCTTTGAAGAATCGCACCCTGACGTTACAGTTACCCTGCTCGAACGACCGGGCCGAGGCTATCGCGATCAGACCATCGTCGAGATGGCGGCTGGCACGGCGCCGGATGTTGTACGCGCCGGTTTCCGCGGCGACTTCGCCTTTTACGCCGATGCCGGCGGGACGATTGATCTGTCGCCCTTCCTGGATGGAGATTTCGAAGACGACTTCTTCCCGGCCGCCTGGACGATCGCGTCGGTCGATGGCGTACCCTATGGCATCCCCTTCATGACCGATACACACGCGCTCTTTTACAATGTTGACTATATCGAGCAGGCTGGCATCACCGTGCCGACCTCGATGGACGAATGCTGGTCTTGGGAAGAATTCTCGGCAATGTCCCGTCATGCCATGGACAATAGCGATGCGGACTTCGGTCATGCGGCGCTGTGGAACGGCAAGCGCTGGATGCTCTTCCTCTATGGCAACGGCGGCCAGGTTTTGACGGACGACCTGAGCGAATCGGCCATGAATTCCGAGGCGGCTATCGAGACGATTGCCTGGACCCAGTCTTGGTATGACGACGGTCTGGCGCCCTTCAGCACCTCGATGAAGCTGTCCGAGCGTGCCGATGAACTTTTCATCAACGGGACCATCGCCTTCTTCATCTCGGGCAGCTGGCACCTGCCGAATCTGCGCGCGAACATGGTCAGCCAGCGTTGGGGCGTCACCTACCTGCCCTGCACGGAAAACGGCGTCGATGCCGATCTGGGCGGGAATGGCTTCGCCGTCACGCGCGATAGCGAAAATCCGGGCGTCGCGGCCGAGTTTGTAAAGTTCATCACCAACACCGAAAACATGAAGTACTTCGCCGAGCAGGCCTTCTTCAATCCGGTACGATACTCGTCTCTGGAAGGCTTGGAGTATCCGGAATTCAACGACATGATGCTGCTTTTCGCCGAAGTTGCCGAAACGGTTGACGCGCATCACGCAGCGGTTCAGGGTCTGCCGAAGTTCCCGGGCATCCAGAACATCATTCAAGATGAGGTGGACCTGGCCTTTGTCGCCGGCCAATCGGCCGAACAAACGGCGCAGAATATCCACGACAAGATCAACGCGCTGCTCGCCGAAGAATAGATAACGTCGTCGTTGGGGACTCACTCGCTGGGTCCCCTGCGCTTTCTCCAACAGGACACGAGCCTTGGTTGCGACGAACCCCGATAGGATAAGGGCGGCATCGGCACGCGGTTGGCGCGATTGGTGGAGCCTGAATCAGCGCAAGGTCGCGCCCTATCTGTTTATCACGCCGACGCTGGCGATTTTTCTGGTCTTCGTCCTCTTCCCCATCGCCTACTCGGCGGTCATCAGTTTCTTCAAGTGGAACGGCATTAGCGAGCCTGACTTCAGGGGCTTGCGCAATTACGCCCGTCTGCTCGAAGACCCGATATTCTGGACGTCCCTGCAAAACACAGTCAACTTCACCCTTGGCGTTGTGCCCTTTAGCATGGCCTTTGGGCTACTGGCTGCCTTGGGCTTGAACCGGCCGCAGTTGCCCGGGCGCGCGGTCTTGCGGGCGATCTACTTCTTGCCCTTCGTCATTTCAGCGGTGGCGACCGCAACGACGGCCGGCTGGATCTTCGGCGATACCTTCGGCGTCCTAAACAAGATGCTCGTCGAACTTGGCCTGAAAAAAGTTCAGTGGCTGACCAATCGCCACACGGCGATGATGACGGTGGTGATCGTGACGATCTGGATCCGTCTGGGCTTCTGCATGCTCATCTATCTGGCTGGCTTGCAATCGATTCCGCCCGATCTGGTAGAGGCGGCGCGGGTCGACGGCGCATCGCGCTGGCAGCAATTCCGACATATAACCTTCCCCCTGTTGAAGCCGACCACATTCCTGTTGGTCGTATTGAATATCATTTATTCTTTTGAGGTTTTCGATCTGGTATTCGTGCTGACGAACGGCGGGCCCGGCTACGCCACCACAGTGCTTACGGTGTTCATTTACAACTCGGCTTTTCAAACCCAGAGCGTCGGCTACGCCAGCGCCATCGGCATCGTATTCATGGCCATCATCATGACGATTACGCTGATTCAGTGGCGAATTTCCAACGAAGGCGGGAGGATAAACTAGTGGCGGAATGGACAGCGCCTGGCGCACAAGTAGCCAACCGCCTGAGCCTGCGGGCGAAAGAGCGCCTGGTTACCTTCGGTGTCTGGCTGGCCTTGGCGGCCGGCGCCCTCATCATCGCATTTCCGCTGTACTGGATGGTGGCGACCACGGTCATGACGCGCGAAGACGCCTACTCGCGCGAGCTGATTTTGGCGCCGCCGAAAGTCATCTTCGACAATTATATCAACGGCTGGAACAACTCCCCCTGGCCGCGTTGGTACGGCAACACATTGATCATTGTGGTGACTTCCGTGGCCGGCTTAACGCTCTTCGGCTTGATGTCCGGTTTCGCCTTCGCCAAGTACCAGTTCCGCGGGCGAAATCTGCTATTCCTGCTCATATTGAGCACCTTGATGATTCCGCTGCAAGTGCTGCTGTTGCCGCGGTTTCTACTGGTGGCGAGGATGGGCTGGGCCAATACGCACTGGAGCGTCATCGGCCCGCATATGGCCGATATCTTCGGATTATTCTTCGCCCGGCAATTCATGCTGGAGATTCCGGACGAATTGCTGGAGGCGGCCCGCCTGGACGGCGCCGGCGAGTTCACGATTTTTACGCGCGTCGTCGTGCCCCTGGCGAAGCCGGCGATCGCCGTCCTGGTCATTCTCGGCTTTTCCGCGCGCTGGAATGCCTTCGCTTGGCCCCTGGTCGCGCTAACCCGGCAGGATATGTATACCGTGCAGTTGGGCATCAACTACATGAAAGGTTATTATTTCACTGACTTTCCGGCCGTCATTTCTATGGTGGTCGTATCAATTATTCCCATATTGATCATGTTCCTGACTTTCCAGCGCTATTTCATCGAAGGTATCGCGCGGACCGGCATCAAGTAGAGTGATTTTGCAGGCAAGCGCCCCAAAATTGGTATTGCGCCCGTTTTACTGGTAATATTGTGCCAGCGCTGTTTTTGTGTGCTGGATCAGCATCGCGCGAGACGCGTTGATGCGCCCGAACCGTAAGTACGGCTGGCACATGCGGAACCCAATAATAATTGGCGATTTTTACATGCTCGCATTCGTCCTGCAAACTCACTATTCCTCAGGCCATGCCGATAGCGGGTTTGATTGGTAAGGAGGGTAAGGCCTTGAGCACATTACTGGAGGTCCAGAACCTCGTCGTCAGGTTCTATACGCAAGAAGGCACCGTCTATGCCGTGAACGGCGTGTCATTTGATCTTGAAGAAGGTGAGACGCTGGGCATTGTGGGCGAGAGCGGCAGCGGCAAGAGCGTCAGTTGCCTCGCGCTGATGGGCTTGATTCCCAGCCCGCCCGGCAAGGTCGAGTCGGGCACGGTGGTGTTTGAAGGGCGCGACCTGCTGACCCTCAAGCCGGATCAGATGCGGCTCATCCGCGGCAAAGAAATCGCCATGATCTTCCAGGACCCGATGACATCGCTGAATCCGGTGCTGACAATCGGTACGCAAATCACCGAGTCGCTGAAATTGCATGAAGGCATGAACACCACACAATCACGCAAACGGGCGGCGGACCTTTTGGATTTGGTCGGCATACCCGATGCCTACCGGCGGTTGGATGATTATCCGCATCAGTTCTCGGGCGGCATGCGCCAGCGCGTCATGATCGCGATGGGCTTGTCTTGCAATCCCAAACTGCTGATTGCCGATGAGCCGACGACTGCGCTGGATGTGACGATTCAGGCGCAGATCATTGAGTTGGTCAAGCAGCTCAAGGACGAATTCAATATGGCGATGATCTGGATCACGCACGATTTGGGCGTGGTGGCCGGAATCGCCGATCGCATCCAGGTGATGTACGGCGGCCGCATCATGGAGTCGGGATCATCGCACGAGGTATTCCGCGACAGCCGCCATCCATACACGGTTGGTTTGCTGGGCTCGTTGCCTCGGCTGGATTCCAGCGGCGAAGAAAAACTGACGCAAATCGAAGGCTCGCCGCCGGACATGCGCAATGAGCCGGTTGGCTGCCCATTTGCGCCGCGCTGTGATGTACGCGAGCAATTGCAGTTGGAAAAATGTTGGGAGGAGCGGCCGCCCTTGGAGACGGTCCCCGATGCCAACGGCGCCGAAGCGCACATCATGTCTTGTTGGGCCGATATCCGCGAGGGGGTAGCAGAAAATGTCTAGTCCAGCCATGGTCGCCGACGCGCGCAAAACACAGAACGGTGACGATTACATCCTCGAAGTTTCTAATCTGAAGAAGCACTTCCCGATTTCTTCGGGCATCGTCTTCCAGCGGCAAGTCGGGGCGGTGCGCGCCGTGGACGGGATCAACTTCAATGTCATCCGCGGTGAAACGCTCGGCCTGGTAGGAGAATCCGGCTGCGGCAAGAGCACCACCGGACGGACGATTCTGCAGCTCTACCGCCCGACCGAAGGCAGCGTCAAGTTTGAGGGCCAGGAACTGTCAACCATGGCCGGCAATGACTTGCGCCAGATGCGCCGGCGCATGCAGATTATTTTCCAAGATCCCTTTGCCTCTTTGAACCCGCGTATGACCGTCGGCAGCATCGTCAGCGAGCCGCTGCAGATTCACAAGATGTACGCCAACAAGCAGGAGCGGCAGCAATATGTCGAGCAGTTGATGGAGAAGGTGGGTCTCAATCCTTACTTCATCAATCGTTATCCGCACGAATTTTCCGGCGGGCAGCGGCAGCGTATCGGCATCGCCCGCGCGCTGGCCTTGCAGCCCAGCTTTATCGTGGCTGACGAGCCGATCTCGGCGCTGGATGTGTCGATTCAGGCGCAAGTGGTCAACCTGATGGAGGAGCTGCAAGAAGAGCTTGGCTTGACTTACCTCTTCATCGCGCATGACCTCAGCATGGTGCGGCATATCTGCGACCGCGTCGCCGTGATGTACCTAGGCAAGATTGTCGAATTGGGACCGGTTGACGAGGTCTACGACAACCCGCAGCATCCGTATACGCAGGCGCTGTTGTCGGCGGTTCCGGTGCCGGATCCGGTGGTCGAGGACAATCGTCAGCGCATCATCATCGCCGGCGACCTGCCCAACCCGGCCGATCCGCCGACCGGCTGCAATTTCAATACGCGCTGCCCGGTAGTGTTCGACTTGTGCTATCAGGAGCCCGACCCGCCGCTGATCGAGGTGCGCCCGGATCACTATGTAAGTTGTCACCGGGTGACGTGAGCGGACGAAGTCCAACCCCTAGAGTCCGGGACAGGGACTACGGTTCTTGCTCGGGGATTGAGTGAAGTCGTCTCTACAGCTTAGATTTCTACAGCTTCGCCAAGCACAGTTTCGATGATTTCGTCAGCGATTTCTTCGACAGTCTGAGTAGTTGTGTTTCGCGCAATCTTGTCAGCCAAGGACGGACTATAAGAGACCACTTCGTCCTTTGTTAAACCGTGCCAGATTGGAAGCAGAGTTTGGTCGCCGTCAATTGCTCTAGTAACCAGTCCGTCAAGTTCGTAATTGCTCCATCCTTTGTCAAAGAAAGACTTGGATAGCACAACGATTGCAAAGCGGCTAGACGTGATTCCTTGGTCAATTTTCTGACGCAGGCTATCGCCGATTCCAAGTTCAAAGTCGTCATACCAAACGGACAGACCGCCAGCCTGTAGCGCTACCGCAAGGGGCGTTACGACGTCTTCTTTGTCCTCAGTCGCATGTGAAATGAACACGTCAAATTGCGCATCTTGTTCGTTTCGCACGAGAGAAGGAATCGTAGACAGCGGCGTATCTACAAATGGCCGCAATTTGCCCGGCAACATGCGTACGCTGGACTCCACCCTGCCGGCATAACCCCCCATGTCCACTGTAACGTACCAGTGCCCGGCACTTGGAATCTGCAAACGTACAGGAGACTTCTTCGCGTGGCCTCCGAAGTATCGATGTCGCCGGCCGCTTCGGAAATACTGAAAATTTGAACTGTCTATAAGGCGCACGTTAGCGGCACTGCCTTTGAGGATTACTTCGACAATTTCGCCGCCTGTCCTGTGACCTAAGTCATGCTTTATGAACTGCACCGAATTTGACCTCTCGTCCTTCGTCTCTGAGCAACAGTATACCACATGCCTGGCTAGATATTATGAAGGTGCGCGGGCCAGCGAAACTGTGGATTCACTAACTAAGACGTATGTGTTTGAAACGTATGCTAGGCTATTCCACTTCCCATTTCGTCAAGATCAATCTCAGCTATGACTTCATAAATCTCTGTCGCAATTTCTTCAAGCGTGTGAGTAGCGGTGCTACGAGCATAAATGTTTGCTAATGAAGCACGGAAAGCCCTAATTTCCTTTACAGAAATATTGTGCAAGATCGGAAACATCACCCTGTTCTCTGTCACGTACAAGCTCTCCAAGGTCTCAAGCTCATACTTTGTCCATTGCTTTGCCACGTCAACAAATGACTTTGACAGTATCAAGATTCCGAATCGACTCGCATTGATTCCCCTGTTCAGTTTCGTGATAATTCTGTCGCCGATTCTAAACTCAAATTCGTCGTACCAAACTCGAAGTCCAATCTCTTGGAGACAGATCGCCAGCGGCCTTGCCACTTCATCTTTATCTTCTGATGCGTGAGAAAGAAACAAATCGTATTCAAATCGATCTTTGCTGAGAACGTGTCGCGCCAATTGCAATCTCCGTGTATCAGTTGACTGCTGGATTTGAACCCTGTGCAGACTTCATCATCGTTTCGGTCACAGGTCTTGCGATTGTGTTTCAAGAAAAGGGCGAGCCGCCGGCCCGCCCCTACACGCGTCACAGTCTGTCGCCGGTTATGCCGCCGGGGCCGCAGCCGGACCATCCACAATCTCGACGAACTCGTCGGCGTTGAGCGTCTCGCGCTCGATGAGAATCCCGACCAGTTCTGCCATCGTGCCGCGCCGCTCGTTGAGCAAACCTTTGGCGCGTTCGTACGCCGCCTGCAAGATGCGCTTGACTTCGTCGTCGATCTGCTGGGCGTAGTGCTCGCTGTAGTCGCGCTGCTCGGCGATCTCCCGCCCGAGGAAGACCGCGCCACCCCCGTTGCCGTAGGAGCGCGGACCCAACAGGTCGCTCATGCCGAATTGCGTCACCATAGCCCGCGCCATACGCGTCGCCTGCTGCAGGTCGTTGCTGGCGCCGGTAGTGAACTGATTGTAGATGATCTCTTCGGCCGCGCGCCCGCCCATGGCCGCCACGATATCGTCTTCGAATTTCTCGCGCGTGATCAGCATGTCATCGCCATCGGGCAAGGGCATGACGTAACCGCCGGCGCGCCCGCGCGAGACGATGGTGATCTTGTGCACCGGGCTGGTATTGTCCAGCAGGTGGAAAAGCAGGGCGTGGCCGGCTTCGTGATAAGCGACCTTCTCTTTCTCCTCGGGCGTGATGACGCGGCTGCGGCGTTCCGGCCCCATGACCACGCGCTCCATCGCCTCCTGCATTTCACTCATGCCGATGGACTTCTTGTTGCGGCGCGCCGCCAGAATGGCCGCTTCGTTGACCAGGTTCTCCAGGTCAGCGCCGCTGAAGCCGGCGGTGATTTTCGCCAGGGCTTCCACATCGACATCGCCCGCCAGCGGTTTGCCGCGCGAATGCACCTTGAGAATCTCCTGCCGCCCTTTGACATCGGGATTGTCCATCACCACCTTGCGGTCGAAGCGCCCTGGGCGCAATAGCGCGGGGTCGAGGATATCCGGGCGATTGGTGGCGGCGATGATGATGATATTGGTGTCGTTATCGAAGCCGTCCATTTCCACCAGAATCTGGTTGAGCGTCTGCTCGCGTTCGTCATGGCCGCCGCCCAGTCCGGCGCCGCGATGCCGCCCGACCGCGTCAATCTCGTCCACGAAGACGATAGCCGGCGCTTCCGCCTTGGCGCGCTCAAACAAGTCACGTACGCGGCTGGCGCCGACGCCGACGAACATCTCGACGAATTCCGAGCCGGAGATGCTGAAGAAGGGCACGCCGGCTTCGCCCGCCACCGCGCGCGCCATCAGCGTCTTGCCCGTGCCCGGCGGACCCACCATCAGCACGCCCTTGGGCACGCGCGCGCCAAGCCGGATGAACTTCTCCGGTTCCTTAAGAAACTCGACGATTTCCTTGAGATCTTCTTTCGCTTCTTCGGCGCCGGCGACATCTTTGAATGTCACCTGCGGCCGCTCCATATCGCGGGATACGCGCGGCTTGCTGCGGCCGAAGCTCATGGCCTGATCTTGGCCGGCGCGCATAGAGCGCATCATGCGCCACAGGAACCAGACGATGATCAATATCGGTACGATGCCGATCAAAATCTGGAATATGATCTGCGGCGTATCGTTGGCCGGTTCAAAGTAGTAGTCGACGCCCGTCACGCCCAGCGTCTCCAGCTGCGAATAGAAATCGGCGGACGGGTTCTTGTACACGGTTTCGCTGGTGTTGTCAGTGTAGGTGACGATGAGTTCGCGTCCGCCGCCACGCTCGACTATGCGCTCGACGCGCCCGAGGCGGACATCGTCCAGCAGGCGGTTCATAGGCCAGCTGTTGTCCAGTTGTATGGCCGCTCGTCCGTTGAACACGAGGAGCGCCATGGCCAATACGATAATACCGAGCACGATCCACAGGCGCTGGGCATTTGGGCTGCCAAATGGCGACTTGCCGCCATCGCTGTTTTTCTTGCCTTCCTTGCCGCCTTCGGTGACGTGCCGCGGCGGTTCTGGCCGATTATTCATCAAGCAAACTCCATTCGTTGGTCAGGCAGTGGGCGACGCAGCTGCGCATCCCGCCTCAATATAAAAGACCGCTCTGGAGGGTAAAAGGTGATAAATTGCCGCGAAGGTCGTTGCCCGCGCCGGGTTTTCGACGGTGGCTCCGTATTGCGCGCTACTGCCATATCGGCGTCAGGTTTCATCTTCTATTATACGGCTTATCGCTGATTATTCTCAACGCTTCCTGTATCATTAGAGGTGGACTTTACCGCTTCCGCAAAAGGACAGATGACGCGCCAATGGCCGACCGCAGCAACGAAGAATGGATTGTCGCCCTGCAGGCAGAGGGTCAAGTGGCGCAAGCCCAGGCTTTGGCGGATTTGCGCCGGCGGCTGCAGCGCGGGATCTACTTTTACCTCAGCCAGGATCGCAGCGATTTGCGCGGATTGGCGGCGCAGGAATTGGCGCAGATGGCGGAAGACCTTGCGCAAGACGCCACTCTGCGCGTTATGGATAATCTGGCCAACTTCCGCGGCGAGAGCCGCTTTACCACTTGGGCCAACAAGATCGCCATTCGCTTGACGATCAGCGATTTGCGCCGCGCCCGTTACCGCGACTTCAGCCTGGATGAATTGACCGCTGACGGTGATCTGCTGCCGGCCTCGACCAGGCTGGCCGGACCAAGCTCGCCAACGCCTGAAAAGGTCGCCGAACGCGATGATGTGCTGGAGCGCATCGAAGCGGCGCTGCAAGAGGCGCTGACTGAGCGGCAGTACCAGGCGCTGGTGGCGGTGGCGCTGAAGGGCATCCCGATGGATGTGCTGGCCGAGCGCATGGGCACCAACCGCAACGCCTTGTACAAGCTCATCCACGACGCCCGACGCAAACTCAAAACCCACCTCGAGTCGCAGGGCATCTCGACCGACTATATGATGAATCTGTTCGGGAACTGAGGCGCTACTGCTTAAGCGCCATCACCGTGCCGAAGCACATTTCGTCGGACGTGCCCTCGCCCCAAACAACATAACGCGGATCGTCCGACAGCGAGTTGTCCCACGCGCAGGACATGCGCAGGACATCAGCGAAGTTAATCTTCAGCGGCTCAGCGAATTGATAGCTGTCTTGCCAGTGGAAATCCCAGCGCGGGATATCCAGCAGCAGCAGCGATTCGTCGCCGTCGGGGTTCAGCTCCATACGGAAGCTGCGCCCCAATTCGTGCATGTGGCCCAGCACGCCGTATACGGTCAGCGGTTTGAAAAAGGGCGAAGGATAATCGCAGAAGGTACGGGCGTTTTCGCCGGTATTCTCGCTGTAGTCCTCGAGCGACTGGCGGCAGCGCTTTAGTCGTTTGTCCGGAATCTCGCTTTGTGTCTCGCCGAAGCGGTCGGCGATGCGCTTGATGGCGTTTTCCCGCTCGCACTGCGAACCTTCGACGCCGCTCGGGCAGGGGATCTCCACGGGCGCGGTCAGCGGCAGCGTCATCAATTCCGCCAGCTCGGTGTCGCCCGGTTCCAGCTGCATGACGATGCGCGTTTGATCGGGCCGGCGCGTCGTCCAAAGATTATAGTGCATTTGCAGCACGACAATCTGACCGGGCTTGATGCGATAGCCGGCGCCTTGCGGAAAACGGATGCCGAATGTGCCCGGCGTCCAGGTAGCTATCATATCGCCTCTGTCGGAAAGACCGGCGCCGCCATAGCAGGACCAGCCCGGCCGACCATCGGCAAAATCGAGCGCGTCTATCTCGCCGTCGACTTCTGAGTCCAGCAAGTATGCGATTCCGTGATGCGCCATTTCCCTGACATCGGGGATGAATTCGTAGCCGGTGATAAATTGCGGGGAGTCAATGTCAAGATCAAAGGCGAAGCAGCGGTAATCGTCCAGAACGTCCTCGGCCGGCGTGTACGCTTCATCAAGCTGCAAGGTCAGGTCGGCGCGAATTTCGGCGAAGCTAAAGCCCTCAGTCGGCGCCGGCTCATAATCACCCGGATCACCTAGGGGCGCGCCGGCATCGACCCAGGCGGCTATGGTGGCGATCTCTGTGGCGGAGAGTCTGCGGTCATGCTTCAGCGGCAAGTTCTCAGGCGAAGGCATCCAGGGAGGCATGATGCCGTTCACGACATGGAAGCGAATATCTTCCGCCGCCCAGGCCACGTCCTCAGGATTATCAAAGGGCGAGTAAGCGGCGATCTGCCCCGCGCTATGGCATGCGTTGCAGCTCGCTTCTATGATTGGGCGAACGTGCTTGTGATAGGTGGGGTTGTCGGGAACAGCGATGTCGCCGATTGCGACCGCTTTTGTCTCGTCTTCATCGTGCTCTTCGTCCCCGTGAGCCAGCGCTGGCAGCGCGCAAACGAGCACAAGAAAACACAGCGCTAGGTACTTCATCTTGTTTCTCCCGCTACTAAGACAGCCGTTACTCAGCCGACGTGACTTCGCATTGCCTATCATAATAAGCAATTTAGCAATACTTCGAAAGATATTTGCAGGCGCGAAGCTGAAAATAACGCGCTAGCCCAGCGGACGCCCGCCATCGACCGCTATAATATCGCCGGTGCTGAAGCGCAGTTGCGCTACAGCCGCAAATACTGCTTCCGCCACGTCCTCGGCCTGAGCGATGCGCCCGAGCGGCGTCTTCTCTTCCTGCTCGGCGATGAGCGCGCGCGGCATGCTGCGGGCATAGTCGCCATCGACCCAGCCCGGCGATACCGAAAGCACACGTATCTGCGGCGCCAGCGCGCGCGCCAGCGAACGCGTCATGCTGTCCATAGCCGCTTTGCTGGCGCAGTAGGCGACATTGCTGCCGACGCCGGTGCGCCCGGCGATGGATGAAATGTTAATGATGACGCCGCCCTCCGCGCGCATCAGCGGCGCCAGCGCCCGAATTGTTGCGAAGGCGCCGCGCCAGTTGACGCGGAATATGCGATCGATCAACTCGTCGTCCAGCCCGTCCAGATCATCGTGGGCGATGCCTTTGCTGATGCCGGCGTTGTTAACCAGGATATGCAGCCGGCCGTATTTCTCGCGGATGGCATTCGCCAAACTCGTTTGCGCGGCGCTGTCATCGACCGGGCAGCGCAGCACCAGATGGTTGCCGCCGGCCAGACTGTTGGCGATGGCGCGAGCTTTGTCTTGATCGCTGTTGTAGGTGATGATCAGCTGCGCGCCTGCCGCGGCCAACCGCTGGCAGATGGCGCTGCCGATGCCGCCGCCGCCGCCGGTCACTACCGCTACTTTGCCGCTCAATTGGAGCATCAGGAGCTTCTTTCGCTCGTTGCCGCGCGTAGCGTCAGTAGGTGCGCATGGCGGGCGGCAGATGATCGACGCGGTTCAAATAATGCAGGGCCGGCCGTGTCCCGTCGTAGTCGATCCGCGTAATGGCGGTATTGTTGTGATAATAGCGCATGGCGTAAGCGCGTGAAGGCAATTGGCCGAAGATCGCTTTCAGCAGAGTTTCAAGGAAACCGGCGTGCGAAACCAGCGCTATCACCTCATCGGAGCGGCTGCGCTGGCTGAGCTCATTGGCGACCTTAATGGCGCGAAATTCGCTATGTGTCTCGGGTTCGTATCCCAACGAGGCGTCGTACCAGCCGTCGTCCGATACGGTGTCCGGCAGCCGATAATCGGGGAACTGGCTCATAATCGCCGAGCGCGACATCCCCCCGAAGCCGTCGACGCGCCCGTTCTGCCGCAGGAACATGCCACCCTTTTCATGCAGATCCAACCAGACTTCCGGCCGCAGATTCAGCGCGGCGCTGACCGGCTGCGTAGTCAAAAGCGAGCGGTACATGGCGCTGGTATAAAGACGGCTGACGGCAAAGGTCTGGTCGGCCAGATCCGCTTCATTGGCCAGGAAATCCGCCAGCGCCTCGCGCTGCCGATAACCCAACTCGGTCAGGTCGGGGTCGACCTTGCGCCGGTGCAGGTTGTCGGATGTCAAGACATTGTTTTCCGATTGCGCGTGGCGGATCAAATATACGTGCATGAATGCGACCTCTGACCTGGGCTGATTTTCTCAAAGGGCGATTATAGGTCAAACTCAGCCGAAAGTAACCCATGGCTCGCGCGTCAATTGATCGCGGCGGCTGCGCCAAGGCTTTACAGGCTGGTCACAAGATTCCGCGCTCGCTACACTTGTCGCGGCCGCGGTAGCCGCTCGGCGGCAGCGAAACGGTCTACCGCGCTCAAACAGCAGTTCTCGCGCCCTCGGCTACCGCCGATGCCGGTTTGAACAAAAAGACTTGCGCGCGGCAAAGCCACCGCCGAGGCAGAATACATTGCATCACGCGGTGTTTTGCTCCCCTCTCTGACTTGTCGGATGCTCGCCATAGAGATGGCGAGAAGGGGCCGGGGGTGGGGTAAGTTGTCCGCAACGTAAACAGGAGAAGAAAAGCGACGCCGATGCAAAAAGTGGTCACGCTGACGATGAATCCGGCCCTCGATGTCGGTACAAACATCCACTCGGTCGCGCCGGAGATTAAGCTGCGCTGCGCCGCGCCGCGATTTCACCCGGGCGGCGGCGGCATCAATGTATCGCGCGCCATCCGTTTTCTGGGCGGCGAATCGAGCGCGGTTTACGCCGCCGGCGGTCACAACGGCATGATGCTGTCGCAGCTGCTGGACGCCGAAGGCATCGAGCATCATCCGGTGGCTATCGCCGGCATAACGCGGGAAAATCTGGTGGTATACGAGGAGAGCACCGCGCTGCAGTACCGCTTTACCATGCCCGGCCCCGAACTGTCTGCGGATGAGTGGATCGCCTGTCTGGAGACGCTCTTCAACCTCAATCCCGACTACATCGTCGCCAGTGGCAGCCTGCCGCGCGGAGTGCCCTTGGAATTCTACGGCGAGATCACGCGCTATGCCCGCGAATACGGCATCCGCGTCATCGTGGACACAGCCGGCGACGCGCTGAATCGCGCGGTGGGCAAGGGCGTCTTCTTGCTGAAGCCCAATCTGCGCGAGCTGGAGCTATTCGCCGGTGAAAAAATCCAGGGCGAGGCGCATATCCGCGAGGCCTGCCGGCGTTTGATCGCCGAAGGGCTGGCGGAAGTTCTGGTGGTCTCGATGGGGGCGGCGGGCGCCGTACTGGTTACCAGCGCGGAAACCCTGCATGTGCATGCGCCGGTGGCGCCAATCGCCAGCAAAGTCGGCGCGGGCGACAGCATGGTCGGCGGCATCGTCATGGGATTGGCGCAAGGGCGGGGGCTGGCCGACGCCCTGCGCCTGGGCGTGGCCGCGGGCAGCGCCGCGGTGATGACCACCGGCACTCAGCTCTGCCGCCAGGCCGACGCCTTCCGCCTCTATGACGCCATAGTGGCTGCCGGCTAAGCGGTCGGCTGGTCGGATCGAGAATCTGAACGGAGGGAGCAACGCCTTGAGCAGCATACAAGCGCGAAACGTGAATCATCCCGAACATCGCGAAAACCTGAAAGCCGAGAAGTACAATGTCATTCGCGAGGCCATTCTGGCTGTCTTGACGGCGCGCGATTGGATGTCGTTCGCCGACATGGAAGCTGCTGTCCGCGCGCGGCTGAACGAGCGACAAGTGCCGAAGCAACTCTTCCCCAAGCCCGGCTCGGTCCGCTGGTATTGCAAGGCGGTACAGCTGGATCTGGAAGCGCGCGGCGAGATCGAGCGCCAGCCCAAAAAATCCCCGCTTCATCTGCGCAGGAGCGGCTGAGCGCGCGCCTAGTCGCAGACGACCTCGTCCGGCGCCAGCTCCTCGGCGCTATCCCAGACGCGCCGCCATTCTTCCAGGTATAGCCCGGCAATCGCCGCATTGCGGACGATGACGATGTTTTCGTCATTGTTTTTCTCGGCGCTGCGGGAGAAATTGAAGGAGCCGGTGATCACGGTGTGGTCGTCAATGATGATGACTTTGTGATGCAGTACGTAGCGACTGCCGTCCTGGCGTACGGCTGCGCCGGCGCAATGCAGAGCCGGCAGCTGGCTCCAGCTGGCAAGGCTGTTGCGGTTTTCGAAGACGCCTTCTACCGATACTTCACGACTTGCCGCCTGGTTTAGCATCGCTTCCGCCAATTCATCCAGCGAGAAAACAAATGTCATGAAACGAATAGATCGCGCCGCGTCATTGATCTCCGCGATAAGCGCGCTGATTTCGTCAGCCTCGGGGCCAAATATGATGCTGATATCCCCACCGGCGTGGTCGAAGTGTATGACGCCGTCATCGGTCGACCGGATGCCGAATTCAGTCCGTTCGAACATCTCGTCAAATTCGGCCTGAAAGGCATAGACGGCCTCGGCGCTCTCCAGCACCAGGATATTGTTGTTATTGCGATAGGTCCCGTTGATGGTGAAATTCCACGAGCCCGTCCAGACGGCCTCGCTGTCGATTATGGCGAACTTGTTGTGCATCAATCCGGAGCGGCTGTCATCGCGCACATCGATACCGAGCTGCAGCAGGTCGCGCAGATGCGGATTGCGATTGTCATGCAGGCCATGGTCATCATCGGCCACGATCCGGACATTGACGCCCCGGTCTGCGGCGCGCGCGATGGCGGCGTGGATTGGGTCGCTATTCAGCTCAAAGACCGCGATATCGAGCGTGTCGGTCGCCGCGTCGATGGCGTCTGCCAGCGCGGAATCCATCCCGCCAGCGTAATCGGCGCGATCGACAGATTCATCCGGCTCATTGAAATAGACCTGCCAGCCGGCGCCAAGATAACCGCGACTGAAGTCAAGTTCGACTTCACGGTAGCGGGCCGGCGCTGTCTCGACAAGGCTGATCGGGGGCGGCTCGCCGGGCGGCCGCCCTATGTGAAATGCGCGCAGAACGAAGGCGCTGATGAAGAGCAGCAAAATGCCCCAGCCGACTAGCAGTCGGCGAGCGCGCTGTCGCTGTTTTGCGGCCAATAATTCCTCGGGCTGGTAATCCATCTTTGCGCCGTCGCTAGTGCTACTGAAGTGACTCTGACTTTACTCGTTGGCTACCAATTGCGCCATGCGCGGCCTCAAGCAGCCGTAACTCAGTAACAACAACTACGTTATGCAACTCCTGTATCAAAGCAAATGAATGCCCTTTTGCCACAGAGGACACAGAGTAGTATTGAGGGCACAGAGGATTGTCCATCGCTTCAACGCTCATACCATGTCGGCCACAGCTTTCCTAGGGGCCTATTGCTGCCATTTCAATCCTGGAAAGCTTTACTCTGTGTACTCTGTGGCAAGTCTTTTTCATTACTTGCTTGCACTTACCTTGCTTTATGACGCCGTGCTACAATGCGGCGGTTTGGCAACGCGACTGTCTATTGCGACTCATGTCCCTGCTCACCGCGAATAATCTAGGCAAGTTCTATGGCGCTGACGAAGTCCTCAGTGACATCAGCATCGCCATATCGGCGGGGGCGCGCATCGCCCTGGTTGGGCCCAACGGCGCCGGCAAAACCACCTTGATCAACATCCTGGCTGGCATCGATCTGGCCACGATCGGGACAGTGCATATCGCGCACGGTGTTCGCATCGCCTTCTTGCCGCAGCGCCCGGAACTTGTGGGCGAACACAGCCTGTGGCAGGAACAGCTGAGGGCCTTTGCCGATTTACGCCAGATGGAAGCGCAGCTGGCGCAACTCGAGCGGCAGATGGCGGACATCGACAGCACAGAAGCTGCGCTGGATGTGTATGGACCCTTGCAAGCCGAATTTGAACGGCTGGGCGGGTATACCTACGACACGCGTGTCAAGATTGTGCTCAGCGGTCTAGGATTTTCGGCGGACGAACACACTTTCCCCCTGCCGCAGCTTTCCGGCGGGCAAAAGACGCGGGCGCTGCTCGGCCGCCTGCTGCTGGAACAGCCGGATCTGCTCATTCTTGACGAGCCGACCAACCATCTGGATATCAGCGCGGTCGAATGGCTGGAGAACTTTCTGGAATCGTTTGACGGCGCCGTCCTGGCGGTCAGCCATGACCGCTATTTCATCGATCGCTTCGCCGGCACGGTCTGGGAAATCGAATACAGGCAGTTGCAGGAGTATCGCGGCAACTACAGCGCCTATCGCCGGCAGCGCGCCGAGCGGCGTGAAACCCTGCGGCGTCAATATGACGCGCAGCAGGAGTTCATCGACAAGGAACGCGAGTTCATCCGGCGGCACATGGGCAGCCGCGGCACAGCGCAAGCCAAGGGACGGCTCAAGAAACTGGCAACGATGGAGAAACGCGGCGCCATCCTGGATAGCGGCCCTCGACAGCAGCGCAAGATGGTCCTGGAGTTGGGGGACTATCAGCGCAGCGGCGACCAAGTGATCGTCACCCGCGATTTGGCCGTGGGTTATGGCGCTGACGAGCCGCTGATCACCGTGCCGGACTGCCTGATTCTGCGCGGCGAGACGGTCGCGTTGATGGGCCCCAACGGCGTGGGCAAGTCCACCTTGCTCAAAACTCTCTGCGGCGACCTGCCGGCGTTGGCGGGTGATGTGCGGCTGGGCGCCAAAGTGAAGGTGGGCTATTTTGCCCAGGCGCACGAGACGCTCAGCGAAGCGAAGACGCTGGTGGACGAGGTGCTGGCTATCAAGCATATGCGCATATCAGAGGCGCGCGATTGGCTGGGGCGCTTCCTCTTCAGCGGCGAAGATGTCTTTCGCCCGGTGTCATCTTTGTCCGGCGGCGAACGCGGACGGCTGGCGCTGGCGAAGCTGGCGCTGGAAGGCGCCAATCTCTTGCTGCTGGACGAGCCGACCAATCATCTCGACATTGACAGCCAGGACATTTTGCAAGACGTTTTGGCTCAGTTTGAGGGGACGATTTTGCTGGCCAGCCATGACCGCTATCTGATCGACGCGCTGGCCACGCAAATATGGCAGATGAGGCCCGGCGAGCTGTCGATCACTTACGGCGGCTACCAAGATTACCTGCGCGCGCGCAATCGGCGGCTGGCGGCGGCGGCGGACGAGAAAGCGCAAGATTCCGCTCGCGGCAGAGGTAGGCGCGCGGCCACTTATGCGGAAAAGCGGCAGGGACTTAGCCCCTTTGAAGCCGCCAAACGCGCCGAGGAGCTGGAAGCGATAATCCACCAGCTGGAATGGCGCCTGGGCGACATTACTGCTCAGCTGGATGGGGCGAGCCTGGCCGGCGACGCGGGCAAAGTGCGGACCTTGGGCGAGACTTACGCGCGCATGGAAGCGGATTTGGAAGCGGCGTTGGAAGAGTGGGGCCGGTTGGCCGAATAGCGCGCGCTTTTGACGACTTTGCACTGCCAAATCTGCTTTGCGGATGTATCATTATTGCTGGGCGATTAGTCGCGAACTTCCTGGAAGAACGCGAGAATTCTCGGAGCGTCAATTTGGATATCACTTGGTACGGCTATAGCTGCTTTCGCATCACGGAACGCGGGCATACAACGGTGGTGACGGATCCTCAGCATCCGCAGATGAATTTGGCCAAGCTGGGCCTGAAGGCGGATTTGGTCACGATTAGCAATGACAGAATGACCGAACAAGTCGAGGCAATCCGAGGCGAGAAATACGTCATCAAGGGCGCCGGCGAATATGAAGTGGGCGAGCTATTTGTCACGGGCATTCCGCTGCATGTTCACGATTCCGTTAGCGGCAAGGTGCGCAGCAATACCGCTTATCATTTGGAATATCCTAACAATCTCAACGTCTTGCACCTGGGTGCGCTGCATCAGAAGCCGGACCAATCCATTATCGAGCAGCTCGATGAAGTGCAAGTCCTGCTGCTGCCGGTTGGCGGGGCCGGGATAGGCGGCGATGACCTGGCCGATCTGATCAGCATGATCGAACCCAGCTACGTGCTGCCGATGCAGCCGGCGGAAGTCAGCGACGAGGCCTTCGCGACGGCGCTCGATGGCCTGCTAACGGGCATGGGCGTCGCCAATGTGGAGTGGCAGGATACGCTGCGCGTGACTTCAACCGGCCTGGACGAGCAGACACAAGTCATCCGACTGCATCCGGCTCAAGAAATCGCCTGAGCGCATGGCAGCCTAATTCAGCGACATTTGCGCTATAATGCGGGTAAGGTTTCGACTGATGGCACGGAAGTAGCTTGATGCAAAACGGCAACGTGAAGCTCCTCATGAAATGGGATATCAAACCCGGCCTGGATCAAGAGTATTTTGAATTCGTTATGCGCGAGTGGGTGCCCAACACCACCAAGTTGGGCCTGACGCCGATTGAAGCTTGGTACAGCGTCTACACCAGCACGGATATACCGCGGATCATGGCCGGCGCCATCGCCGAGGACGCCAACTCCATGCGCCAGATTATCACCAGCGCCGATTGGGCCGAGCTGCAAGACAAGCTGTTTGAGTACGTGGAGAACTACAGCCACAAGATCGTTCTCGTAACCGGCGACTATCAGCTTTAAATTAAGCTGGCCATTCCGCAAGCATCAGAACGTTAAACTTGATACCGCGTTCGCGCCCTTCCAACTGCCATGCAGCAACAAAAAAGGCGAGACGCCCAGCGCCTCGCCTTCGTTTCTAACTGTCTTGATTGGCGATCTAGCCTCCCATCGCCACCCGCAGTGAGTCACAGGCTGGGCAGCCGCCGCCCGGGCGCACGATGGCGTAGCCGGATTGCGGGTCAGAACCCCAATACGTCGCATCGACATTCCAAACGATAAGCAGGCGCACATAACCCGATCCGCGCGTCCGATGGACGGCGCCGGCCAGCCAGGCAGCTTGCTCCGCCAGCGTATTGCCTGAGGCCCAGGCGAAGCCGCCGGGCAGGGCGCCGATCCCTTCGCCGGTCAGATAGCCCAGCTCGGTGATGCACAAGGGTTTGCCGGGGAAGAAGCTGCGATATAGCGTCATCATCCGCGGCAAGTACCAGGAATAGTGGCCGGAACTGCCGACGGGCGCGCCGCTGGTCGCATCAGGCGGTACGATGCCGGCGTTATAGTGAACGCCCACACAGTCCATCACGTTGGCCGCGCCGGCCGAGGCCATCTGTTGCAGGTAGCAATCATCATCGCCGCCGTTGGGGCCGCAGCCCTGGAAGAAGCCGGTGGGCGCCGGAGCGCCGCTGATGACCAGCGTACTCGAGTTGGCGCCTTTGATCGCGTTGTAGGCGGCGCTCAACATCTGCACATAGTTGGCGCCGCTGATCTGGCCGGCGGGCCATTCGCGGTCGATGTTCATCTCGTTCCACACTTCGATGGCGTCCGCGCCGCCACGCGCCAATCCAGCCAGGAAGTTGGCGAAATTCTGGTAAAACCCGCCTGGATTGCCGCCAATCTGGTTCTTATCGCCGATGACGCTCAACAATACCTTGAAGCCGTTGCCGTGGGCGCTGTCAATCAGATGCTGGAAATGGCCCGCGCCTTCGCCATGCCACTTGACCTGCCGCTTGACCCAGGTCATGCGCGCGTTTTTCATATGGCCGGGATGGGCGAAGCTCAGTGCCTGACCGCCCAATTCGAAGCCGCCGGTATTGGCTGTGCTGGGCGGCGCCGGTCCTATTGGCGCTTGGCCGGTTTCAGGCGCGGGCGCTGCGGGCGGCGGTGGCGCGCCCGGCACTTGCAGGACCTGACCAACGCGCAAGACATCGGGATCGGCGATGCCATTCAAGCGCGCCAGCTCGATGTAGTTCGTTCCGTACTGGGCGGCAATAATGGCCAGGCTCTCGCCACGCTGCACGATATGCGTGGTGGTGCCGGTCGGCTGCGCCGGCGCCGGAGCCGGCTGTTGCGCCGGGGCTTGCGCGCCGCCGGGCGCCGGAATCGTCAGTTGATTGCCGAAATGGATAATGTACGGCTCTGACAGACCATTGGCCTGCGCGACCTCCGCCACCGTCCGTCCGTATTGACGCGCAATACTGAATAGCGTTTCGCCGCGCTGGACAATGTGGACCTGCTGCGCCATGACTACGGCCGATCCAAGCGACAGTAGAACTAACAAAGCTATAAACGCATAGGCAAGACTACGCATGTCTACTCCTTAACTGCAGGTAGCTGCTCAAGTTAATGTCTACGCGCGTCATTCTAGCATGAGTGCCAAAAGCACGCTGAAGGGAACGAGGCTATTGTTATTAAAGGCGTAGCGCCAATCGCTAGTGGCCGACTTCCATACCCATATCGACTAGGGGCAAACGCGGATCCAGTCCGGGCAGCGTTTCGCGCGCCCAGGCGAAGTCCGGATCCTCGCTGTAGGCGAATTCTCGCGTCGAGCCCGCCAGGAAATTCAAGGTATAAGTCACTGTGCCGGGCGCGCTGACCAAGGTGTAGAAGCCGGAAGGCATCAGAATGATATCGTGCTGCCGCGCCATCATCAGTACGTCCGCGCTCTTGTCGGCGCTGTATACGCGCTGATAAGCATAGCCGGTGGGCCGGTCAAACTTGTAGAAGCTGAAGCGATTCAGCTGCGCTTCCAGCACCGTGCCGCGGTCATCGGTACGATGCGTGTCGTGTTTATGCGGCGGGTAACTCGACCAATTGCCGCCCGGCGTATACAGTTCGTAGACCAGCAGTCGATCCGCCGGAAAGTCGCCGCCGATGATGCGGCACATCTGTCGCGAGCAATTGCCGCCGCCCAGCAGCGAGACTTCAATGTCACGCGGCGTGATCATCTGCGGCTGCGATGCGCGCTCGGTCGGCGCCCAGCACGAGGCGAACTCGAAATTATCGCTCAGCGACTCGATTTCAAATTCGGTTCCCGGCGGCAGGTATACGGCGTAGGGCAGGCCGCTGAAGACACTGTCGCGCCGCCCCACACCTTCAAAGTCGCCTTTATTGGTGCGGATATTGCAGCGCCCGCTGAGCACAACGGCAAGATATTCGAAGGCGTCGATGGCGATCTCGAAGGTCTTGCCTTGGCCCAGGCGAATGGCGGCGAAATTCATCGTGTCCCAGCCGGCCCGCTTGGCGTCAAGCGCGGCGAAGGCGCCGGCGCGGCCTTGATCATCCGCCGGGATGTGAAGACCGCCTGCAGTCAGAGTCGCCATCTTGGCTCTCCCTCAAAGTAACGTTGCGCTGAATCCAATTGACTTAACAGCTTCGGCGTTGCCATCAATATATCTCTGCGCCTCTGTAAACGTAAGTAAGTCATGCAACTCCTGAATCTGCGAAATTCAATGCCCCTTTTCCACAGAGTACACAGAGTGGTATCGAGTACACAGAGGAATTGATTTTGCTTCTACGCTCACACAATGTATGTCGCCGCACTTCTTTTCGTTTTTCGCTGCCAAATTTATTCGGGAAATTTTTCTCGGTGTACTCGGTGGCTGATCTTTTTTCATTACTTACGCGCGCTTAGTTCTGTGTCTCTGTGGTGAATCCCCCGGTATGGAGTCTAGGCTGAGTCGCGAGTCCTTGAAGTTAAACTGTCCTCAAGATCAAGTGACCAGACCCCGCGTCACGCGCATAAACATGTGCTCGAGGTCCTTTTCTTCTTCATTGAAACCCAGCAGCGTGATATCGCTTTCAAACAGTTGCCGGCTCAAGGCGCCCAGTTCTTCGTCATTGCCGGCGAAGTCGACGCGCACGCGCGCCCGCCCGTTTTTCGGCGTGATGATTTCGGCGGCGTCTACGTGACCGATTGCGCTGACCAGGCTGGTCACCGCTTCCGCCTTCTCATGATTCATGACGGTGATGACGATTTCGCGGTTCGCCATCAGCTGCAATTTCAACTCGTCGATGCTGCCCTGAATGATCAGCTCGCCCGCTTCGACGATGCCGATATGCGAGCAGACATCTTCGACATCGGCCAGGATATGCGACGAGAAAAAGATCGTCTTGCCCATATTTGCCAGCTCGCCCAGCAGCTCGCGAATCTCGACCCGAGCGCGCGGATCCAAGCCCGAGGCGGGCTCATCGAGGATCAGCACCTCGGGATCATGCGCCAGGGTGCGCGCCAGCGACAGGCGCTGTTTCATGCCGCGGCTGAGCTTGTCCACCATGTCTTCGCGGCGGTGGCGCAGGTCGACCAGTTCCAGTAGATCAGCCACCAGCACCTTGCGATCGCCCTCGGGGATATCGTAACAAGCGGCGAAGAAATCGAGGTACTCCCAGACGCGCAGGTCTTCATAGACGCCGAATTCGTCCGGCATGTAGCCGATCGCGCGCCGCACCGCGCGCCGATCCTCCAGCACAGAATGCCCTGCCACCCAAGCCTGCCCCTGCGACGGGCGCGTCAAGGTGGTCAAGATGCGCATGGTGGTGGTCTTGCCGGCGCCGTTGGGCCCGACGAAGCCATAGATCGAGCCAGTCGGCACCTCCAGTGAAATGCCGCGCAGCGCTTCAAAGCCGCCAAAGGACTTGTGCAAGTCATCGGTCTTTATTATCCAGTCCATCGCCTCGTCCTCAATTCTTCGGCCCGGCTTGCCTCCGCCGCCCTGCCACAAGACACTCCCGTTTCCCGGGGCAATGCGCGCGCCACTATGTGTAGCGCCCGGTCTGTTCGATGCGGATTTTCCGCACGCGCGCCGTGCCCATGCCCTCGCCGTAGCGCAGACGTATTCTCAGGGCATTGCCCGGTCCCAAATAGCGCCGCGGCGAGCTGAGCTCCAGTTCGCTGCCGTCGCGGTAGGTGAAGATGTCGTAGTCTTCTTTGAGCCAGTTGTAGAGTTCAACGTGCAGCGCCTGCCCATAGCCGCCGCCGCGGTCAACATCGACCAGCATATGCTCGACTGTATCCAGGGCCAGGCCCGGCAACGGATGAAACAGGAATACCACGCTCTGCCCTTCAAACAGGCTGAAGCCGTCTGGACCGTTGTCAATGACGCCATCGCGCTCCAGCGTCATCCAGCTGAAATGCTCTGTGGTTAGTGTCACGCGCCTTGAAGGCAGTTGGATGTCGACATCCAGCTCAATCAGATAGAGTGTGGTGTCAATGGACGACCAGCCGGCGCCGCCGATGTTAAGGTCGCGCCCCCATTCGTCGCTCCAGCCCAGCAGGTACAGCCCGCTGCCCCGCGCCGCTGACCCGAACTGATCGACCATGAAACTGGCCAGAAAAGCCTGCTCCCTGGCGGCTTGGCGCTCGGTTCTGGATTCGGCGTTCAGGAATGAGCGCGTGCGCAGGTAACGATCGCTCTGCAGGTTCTTGATGGTGATATTGCGCCCGCTGCCGGAAAACGGCGACAAGCCCGAGAGCTTGCGCGCGACATTGGCTTCCAGCGGATTGGGCTGCGCCGGCATATCGGTGACTGCGGCGAGCAGCATCTGGCGATCCAGCGTCAGGATGTCGCCGGGCGCAAGGTCTTCCTCCAGATGATACGACAGGCTTGGACCCAGAATCACAGCATCGCGCAGGGTAATCGCGCTGGTGTTGCTGATCACACCCTGATACGCGGGGAGCATGCGACCGCTTTCGGCAATTTCAAAATCCAGGGTGAAACTGCCGCCGATGGCCGGCTTGGGCACGCGCCCGCCGATGCTGAAATTGGCGAAGATGCCGCCGTCGACAGTGAAGTCCTGCGCGCCGAAACCGCCGCCCTGCGAGATTTCTGTTGCGGTCTGGATGGTATTGCTGGCGAAGATACTGCTCGGCGTCGTGGCGCCGGCCACCGCCAGGAAGTGGCCCTCGGGCACGGCCAGCGAATACGTGGCGCGCCGCGGCGAAAGCAAACCGACGACCTGATTCACCTGCGCCTCATCGCTGTTCGAGAAGGACTCGACGTAGGTGAGTCGGCTGAGGATAACCTCGGAGCCGCGCAGGTTGAAGCCGACGGTCCAGGCAATGCCGGCGAAGCAGACGATCACCAGCGGAATCGTGAACCAGCCCCAGCCGTTGCGCCGCAACCGCGACAGAATAAAGTAATTCAGCGGGCCGATGAGCACGATATAGGAGGCTAGAAAGAGGCAGAGCGTCTGCAGCGGCGGCAGCAGGTCGACGCCGGGCAAGTTGGCCACGGCTTCGGCGCCCCAGGTCGGCTGTGTGAAACCTTTGCGCCAGGCGGGATGCGGCGCGCGCGTCGCCAGCAGCGTCAGCCAAAGATCGCTGAGTTTATCCCAGCTCGCCAGCGGCTCAAGCGCGGGGTCAGCGGCCAGATAGTCCACCAGGCCCGCGCCAATCTTGCGCCGCGCCAGCAAGGGGATGTCGCCTTGCGCGGCCAGCACTTCCGCGTCTTCGCGCAGCGCGCCGGTTGAGATTACCGCGCGTTGGCCCAGGCCGGCGCGCGAATCGCCGCTGTACCTGGCCAAGGCGTTCAAATTGTTCAGCGACCGGCTTTCTTGCGGGACGATCGGCAGCAGGTCGGCCAAATCCGCCGCGCTGATCAGAGCCATGGGCCCGCCGCAGACAATCAGATGTCCACCGCCTTCGACCCATTGCCTTATGGCTGCGCGCTGGCCACTGGAGAGACCCTCGCTGTCGATATTGATCAACATCATCATGTCGAGCGCCGCCAGCGACCCGGCGAAGTCAGGAATATCGTTGATACGCCAGTTGGCTTGCTCCGCTTTGAACCCGCCGATATGCACGCCGGTTAAGCCAGGCGGCGCCGTATTGGGACCGGTGACCACGGCGTAGAGCTGATCTTGCGGGCCGAGGTTGATCAAGCCGGCTTCCTGCGACGCGCGCACCAGATCGTCCCTGTCGATCAGCTCGACCCGCACTTTGTCGGGGAACGACCGCGCCCTGATATTCAGCAGGGCTGACTTTTCCGAGCCGCCGGGCAGGTCGATCGCGGTGCTGAAGGCATTGCCGACGACAGTCCCCGATGTCTCGGGGCGGATGACCAGGCGTCCAACGACGGACTCGCCGTTGTTCCTGAGGTTGATGTTTACCGGCGTCCAGACGTCGGGGCGAAAGAAGGAGTCGAAACCAACTTCGACCGACATTTCGATGACATCGCGAAAATTGCCCTGTCCTGCGACCGGCGTCCAAGACAGCGCAATCAGCGCGATGACAATGACAAAAAGTAGTCCGGCCGGTCGCCGTGACATGGGCAATCCTGTGACTCTTGCTGAAATCGCCGATTATTGTATCACGCCGTCGGCTGATGTCATGCGGGCAATTGCGCGCGGCGGGCCGCCTGGAAACTTAGAGCGCGCTAATCTTGGATTCATTACATACTATTCAATCGAGACTAGCCTATAGACAGCAACACCTAGGCCAGTCAGATTCCCAATCTATCGCAGCCACGCCGTAGCCCGCCAAGAACGTCGCACAGAGTCTCAAACGGGAACGGGCCAAGGAAGCAGAAGCGGCGCCCCGACGCTGCTTCTGTCTTTCATCGTGGTCAGTCTGTCGTCCCAGCCTCAATGGCGACGCGACTATTTGGTCGCCTAAAAGCTCGTTTTGGACTTATAATCACCTGCGGCGCGTGTGAGCCAAGGCAAAGCGCCGCAGGGTGGAGCAAGCCTCAAGTCTCGCGCTCTATCCCGCTTTCAAGCCCCGCCGCACTTGGGAGATGATAGGGGATACGCTATAGTATTCGCGGCAATACCCAGTTGGATTTCACGGAGGAGCGGAACATGGTGTATCGAGCGGCGGACAATCGCTACGATTCGATGACATATCGGCGCACGGGCCGCAGCGGTTTGCTGCTGCCGGCGATATCGCTGGGCATCTGGTGGAATTTCGGCGGCATGGACCAACTGGAGAATTGTCGCGCGATGCTGCGCCGGGCCTTTGATTTGGGCCTAACGCATATCGACATCGCCAACAACTATGGGCCGCCGCCAGGCTCGGCCGAAGAAACCTTCGGGCAGATATACCGCCAGGATCTGTCGCCTTATCGCGATGAATTGATCGTGTCCAACAAGGCCGGCTATCGCATGTGGGATGGACCCTACGGCGAATGGGGCTCGCGCAAGTACCTGGTCGCCAGCTGCGACCAGAGCCTGAAGCGCACCGGACTGGAATACTTCGATATCTTCTACAGCCACCGCCCCGACCCGGATACACCCCTGGAAGAGACGATGGGCGCGCTCGACACCATCGTCCGCAGCGGACGCGCGCTATACGCCGGCATCTCCAGTTATCGGCCGGAGATGGCGCGGGAAGCCGCCCGCATCCTCAAGGAGATGGGCACGCCCTGCTTGATCCACCAGCCGCGCTATAACATGTTCGACCGCTGGATTGAAGAAGGCTTGATCGATCTGCTGGGCGATGAAGGCATCGGCTGCATCTGCTTCTCGCCGCTCGATCAAGGCATTCTGACGAACAAGTATATTGGCTCGGTTCCGGACGATTCACGCGCCGTAAAGCTGGATTGGGGCGACCGACTTCCGCAGACGAAGATCGACAAGGTGATCCAGCTCAATGCCATCGCGCAAGAACGCGGGCAGAATATGGCGCAGTTGGCGCTGGCCTGGACCCTGCGCCATCCGGAGATGACTTCGGCGCTGATCGGCGCCAGCAAACCGGAGCAGATCGAAGACGCGGCTGGCGCGCTGGATAATTTGGAGTTCAGCGAAGATGAGCTGGCGCGCATCGAAGCGGTCCTCAGTGCCGATTGAAGACGCTCCTTCGTATTAAAGAACGTCTAGCCGTTTGCCATCTTGGCGATGGGCTTTCCAAGTCCCTCCCTCCTTGTGGGGGAGGGATTTAGGGTGGGGGTGGCAGAATGAGTTTGCTCGTCATCGACCTCGGCAGTTCATCGGCGCGGACGCTGCTTTTTGATGACGACGCGCGGCTGATCGACGGCTCGATCCGCAGCCGCAAACACAACTTTTTCACCGACAGCGCCGGGCGCGCGACTGCCGATGCGGCTGAGTTGCAGCGGCTGGTCGAGTCTTGCGTCGACGATATTTTGATCCATCCGGCGGCGCGGTCGATCCGCGCGGTGGGTATGGCCAGTTTCGCCGGCAATTGGCTGGGGCTGAACGCCTCGGGGCAGGCTTGCACCCCGGTCGTGACCTACGCCGATACGCTGGGCAGTTCAGAGATTCCAGCGCTGCTGAAGCGGTTGGGCGGCGATGCCGACGTCTATCATCAGGCCGTCGGCTGCAGGCCGCATCCGGCTTACCTGCCCGCTCAATACGCTCAGCTGAGGAGAACGCAACCCGACCTTGAAGCGCGGATCGTCCGCATCAGCGACATCGGCGGCTACCTATACCGGCAGTGGTTCGGGCGCGAGACGCCGGTCAGCTATTCCTTGGCGAGCTGGTCCGGCTTGCTGGAGACGGCGCGCCGCGACTGGCAGCGGGATTATGCGCGGCTCCTGGTTGGCGAAAGCCTGCTAAAAAAGCTGCCGCAACTGGCGGATTATGACCAGACGCTGACCGGGCTAAACGCCGAATACGCTGCCAGGTGGGGAGCGCTGCGGGATGTACCCTTCTTCCTGGCGCTGGGCGATGGCGCCGCCGCCAATGTCGGTTCGGGGGCGGTAGACAGCAGCCGTATCGCCTTGACCATAGGCACGACATCAGCGCTGCGGGTCGTCAAGGACATCGAGCGCGTTCCCGACGGCCTGTGGCGATATCTGGTCTGCGAGGGCATGCCGCTGGTCGGTGGCGCGACCAGCGAGGGCGGCAATGTCTACCAGTGGGTGATGCAGGACTTGCTGAAGGCCGCTGGCGGGCTGGAACATCAGCTCAAGGGCCGCGCGCCCGATGGCCACGGGCTCACGGTGCTGCCGCTGTTGGCGGGCGAGCGCAGCCCGGGCTGGCAGCCGAACGCCTCGGGCACGGTGCATGGCATTCGGCGCAGCACGGGGCAACTCGATATCTTGCAGGCGCATCTGGAAGCGGTGGCGGTCCGCTTGTCGCTGATTTTTGACCTGCTCAAGGCGCCAGGCGCGACTGTGTTGACCGGCGGCGGCGCGCTGCGCGCCTCGGCGGCTTGGGCGCAAATGGTGGCGGACGCTTTCGATTCGCCGCTGCAGCTGCTGGCCGAGGCTGAGGTTACGGCGCGCGGCGTCGCGCTGATGATGCTGAAACACCTTGATGGGCTGGACCCGGCTGCTGAACCAGCCAGGATCAGCCGCATGGTAGAGCCTGATCCGAGGGGAGCTTCACTGCTGAGGTCGGCGCGCGAACGCCAGGTTGAGCTTTACGGCCGTCTCTACGGCTAAGCGCGGGCCGCTTCGAGCAGCCGGGCGTAGACCGCCACATCTTCCGCTGAATCATTACAGCCGCAAATCAAGAGCACAAGCTGCGCGTCGGCCTGCAGGCGGTCCTTGATACGCTCGGCGGCCGCCAAGGTGCTGGCGGCGGCCAGTTCCGGGCGGATGTCTTCATGCTCAATGAAGTACTGCTGCGCCGCGATCAAATCCAGATCGCTGACCAGGATGAGGTCTTCCAGGTGCGCGCGGCACAGGTCCAGGGCGGCCTGGCTCACGAAAGGCGCGCCCAGCGTCGCTGAAAGCGAAGCCGGCTTGATGTTGACGATGTGGCCGGCATCCAGCGCGCGCCGCATGGTTGGCGCTTTTTCCGGCTCGACGCCCCAGACGCGCACGTCCGGCCCGGCCGCCTTCAGCGCCGAGATGATGCCGGCGATGAGACCGCCGCCGCCAATGCTGACGATGATGTCGGTCATGGCCGGGCAAGCCTCCATGATCTCCAGCGCGACCACAGCGTTGCCGGCGATCTGGTCGGCATTGTCGAAGGGGTGCAGGGCGCTGCGGCCCTGTTCCACCCATTCGTCTGCGCGGGCGAAGGCGACTACGGCATCGGGCAGCAATTCGACCGTGGCGCCATATTCACGCGTCGCCTCTATCGAGCCAGCTGGCGCGTTTTCCGGCATGCATACGATGGCGTCGACGCCGAGAATGCCGCTGCAATAGGCCACCGCTCGGGCGAAATTGCCGCCGCTGACAGCGACCACGCCCCGGCCAAGCGCCGCGTCGCCCAGCGCTAGCATCTGGTGGAAGGCGCCGCGAGTCTTGAAGGAGCCGCTATGCTGCAGCATCTCAAGTTTGAGCTGTACATCACAGCCCAGGCGCGCGCTCAAGCCGGGTGATTTGCGCTGTGGCGTGCGCAGCATATGGGGAGCGACCGCTTGCGCGGCCGCCTCAATGTCTGTCAAGGTAATGCTTTCGACTGTCATCTTGCCCTCCGGGACGAGCCGCGACCGACCGCAACCAGCCTGGCCGCGGCTCCAAAAGACGAACTGCTCCTTAACAGAAGCCGTTCGTCTGGACGAAATCACCGCTAATCCAGCCCTCTCGATCACCGTATCGGACATTGTACCAGTAGGGTGTTTTCGCCACGACAGGAAGCTGCGCGCCTTTCTGGATGAGTCCAATAACATCCCCGTCCTCTGGGGAACGCCGGAAGTTCAGAACTGTCCCGGCAGTCACGACGCATTCCGTCAATGGCGGCGCGGCCACCAGAATTACCGTGCCGGGTTGATTGATCCAGGCGCAGGTCGATTCGGCTGCCGAGTAACTGGGCAATTCCTGGAAGCGGGGGACGATGCCGTCGTCTTCCAGCATGACGATTGAACCGGGCTGGCTGAAACAGACTTGAGCCCCAAAGTCCAATTCGCCAGAGATGGCAACGGCGTCAAGGGAGCCTGAAAGCCCCGACAAGCCAGTCGTGTCCACGCCTTCGCAGGTAATGCCGTTATTGACCGCGGCGACCGAGACGGAGTCGCCTGCGTACTTGCATGACTGCGGACTGGGATAGGTGTTTTCTGGCACGACGATTGGCGCCGGCGCCAGTGGCGCTGCCTGGAGCCAGGGATCCGCCGACAACGCCTGTGCCGGCTGCCGCGGCGCCGCGCTGCCGTCCATCAGCGATTGATAGTACTCATAGGCTCTGTCGCCGAAGATGCTGCAATAGTTGGCGCTGGCCTCAACGGCGGCGACGAAGTGAACGCCGCTCCAATGCCGCGCCTTCCCGCAGGCATCGGCGAAGTCCGACCAGGTGTCGAAGGTCAGGGTCATATCGCGGGCCGGCGTCAGACCGGGCTCGATCCGCGAGGAGCCGGCGGGGTAACTGACGCTCCAATCCAGTACATCTGTGCCGCTGAAGCGTTGCAGCGCGCGGGCATGCGCATAACAGCCGCAGGTGCTGCCGGAGGGGTATTCGGGGTGGTCGGGCTCGGGCAGATACGCTCTCCATTCGTTGGCCGGTATTTCTTGTGTCCCGGCGCCCGGTCCGCCCCAGGCCGTCACCGGCTGATCGCCGTAGATATAGGCAATCGCGCTGAAAGGACGAATGGCGTCAAAGCGCAGTTTCTCCTGCCAGGTCACGACCGCGGCGTCCATCCAGGCTGAGGCTTTGAGGAAATAGCCGCGCGCGATGTCGGCCGGCGACAAGTCCATTTCTCCCGCAAGATGGATATAGGACAAGCCGAGCGAAGCGATTTTGTTGTCAAATAGCTCGGCCTTCAGTTTCATCTCATCGCTGAGTTCCGCAGAGGTCTGCAGCACGGCGTCGGCTTGCGCTTGGTAGGCATCCCAGTTATCCGGATGGCTGGCGCTGGGCGGATCGACGCGCAGTTCGCGCGGGTCGAAGGGCGCCATCGGTTCCATATTGGACAGCTGTGGCGTAACAAAGTGCTGCACCGTATACACGCCCAGGCCCTGTCGGCGCAAGCCCGGCTGCCAGCGGGACGGATCGCGCAACTCGTAGGCCGAATTGACCGGTATATACCCGGTCGTGTCCTGGTAGTTGCCCGTCTGGTTGACGCCATCATAGAGCCTGGCGTCGTGCGCGGATTTACCGGCGACATTGCCGATGCCGACCGCCGTATTCAGATTTTCGCTTGCGTCATCCGGGTCCAGGCCGATGCCGCGCATCATATCGCGCCAGACTGTTTGGCGCTCCGGCAGCAAGCCCATGAGCGCATTGTAGGCGCCGTGAAGCATTGCCGTGTTGATGTTGGCGTCGGTCCATTCTTCCTCGGGCCGGCGCGGGATGCGGGAATACATGCCGACCGCCGTCGGATGGTAAGGCGCAGCCGCGTCAACCATGGCCAGCGACACGATAAACCTGAATCGGTTTATCAGCGTCGCGTCGCCCAGCGTGGGCGATACATCCGCTCCGATGACGGCGTAGAGGCGCGGCAAGATTACATGGTGCAGAGGATCCGGCGCTGCCGCCACATCTGCAACTGCCTCCGCGCTTGGCAAGCCTTGTCCAAATGTCAAACTGCCTGACAGCAATCCGCAAAGTATCAGTAAGAGGCAACTCTTGGTGATGTTATTTGATAGTCGCATCGTTTTACCTCCTCTACAAATGAACCTAAAGGGATGATATATGACTATTCGGCGAGAAAACTGACGGTAGACCAACGTGAAGCCGACGCGACGCAGGCGCGGGGACCGAAAGCGGGAAAGACGCTAGCTGAATGGAAGCAGATCGTTGCTGGAGCGGTACAAAGGGTTTGTCAGCCGGCGCTCACTCAAAGTCAATCGCGCGAGTAGCGGCGATGCAGCTGCTGTCCGGCTCAGTATGCGGCGCTGCAATGAAGGCCTTGGCCATGCGCACGGCGCAGCGTTCCGACCGCAAAACGCCGTGGCCAACGTGTGGGAGGAAAAAACTAAAGGCCGCTGAGAGCGTTTCCTGCGCTTGCTCGGCATATGCAGCCGGTGTAATGGGGTCAAAGGCGCCGGAGAGCAGCAGCGCCGGGATATCGCTTTCCACCGGCGCGTTCGCCAATGCGGGCCGCGCTTTGGCCTGCCACATATCGCAGAGCCTTGACAAGGTGGCCGCGCCCTCGACCGGATAGCGCAGGAAGCCGCGCAGATGGGGGTGCGCCTGCAACATGCCGGCATAATCGCGGTCTGGCGCCGAGCCGTATTCTTCTTGACATTGCACGGTATAGTGCATGCCCAGGCTCAGCGATGTCATAGCCGCCTCGTAAATCACGCCGATCCGCAGCGGGTCCTGGGTGTGGCCTTGCTGCAAATCATAGACTAGCTGCGGGATCAGCCGAATGGAATCTACTTCATAGAGCCAGCTGAAGACCCAGTCGTACATGCGGTAACCGCTGATCTCGATGCTCAGTTCATGGTAGCCGCGCGGCTGATAGCTCGCCACCAGCGGACTCTGATTCAGCTGCCGGTAGACCTGATAAAAGACGGTTTCCAATTCGGGATACCGGTCGCGGCAATCGGCCGAGACTTCGCAGGCCGCGAATAAAGCAGCCAGCGCCTGCTCGCCATTGTAGTAGGCGTCCAGGTAAATGTCGGCTTGCGGCGGATAGACGGAGTCTAGGATGACGCTGCGCAGATACTGCGGATGATCCCGCATCATCGCCAGCGCCAGCCGCGAACCGTAGGACACGCCGACCAGATTCCAGCGCTGGTAGCCCAGTGAGAGCATGACGTTGACGATATCGCGGGCGATGTTGCCGCTGTGAAAAGTGTCAAATCGCACGCCTTTGTCGGAGAGTCGCTGATGACAGTCCGTCAAGATTTCCAGCACAAGCTCGGCATAATCGGCATAATGACTTTGCAGGATTTCATCCAGGCGAAACAGCACTTCGCGGCAGTAGAGCGGTGGATTGGAAAGCCCGGTGCCGCGCTGGTCGATGACGATAATGTCGCGATCGCTGGCGAAGGCCCGCAGGTACTTGTTGAACGACGTTTGCAAGAGCTGCGAGCCGCTGCTGCCGGGCCCGCCGACCAGGTAAACCAGCGGGTCAGGCTGGGGAGAAGCGCCCCGACTTTGGATCAGCGTGAAATAGATTTGCACGTTGCTGTTGCCGGGGTCGTCATAATCCTGCGGCAGGGTCACGTAGCCGCAGCGCGCCAAATGGCCGGCCGGGCGTGAGATGCAGTCCGCCTGCTCGACCAGGCCTTGCGCCCGCGCATCGGCCAGCGCCAGGGGCAACAGTAACGCGACAATGAAAAGTCTCAGGATCATCGAGCCGCCAGTGAACATTGTCCTAAGTTGAACACATCTCAACCAGCAATTCAAATGGCTGCGTCTTGGGGAGTGGTGAATGTCGAAGAGTTACGATGCTTGCCGAGTTTCACACAGGGTAATTCACCACAGAGACACAGAGGGCACAGAGATTTCTAGACAAGATCGGGCTGAATCCGTATCGTCAGTATTCACCACTCCCCGTCTTGGCGCGTGGATTGGCTGACCGATCGGGGGGCGCTGCGTTGGCGCCGACTGCGCTATTGCATTCGGGCGCGCTTGGCTATAATGCGGCGCATGAGCAGTCAAAGCGCAAGCGTTGCCGTGTTGTGGCGGCGCAGCCTCATTGTAATCGTAGTTCTGCTCCTCGCTTTGCTCTTGCTGGCGCTTGATTTGCGCAGCCGCGGATTGGCCTGGCAATTCTTGTGGTCGCAGACGGGCGAAGAAAGCGCGCCGGCCCAGCTGCGCGGCCTGATGGAAGTGGCGGGCAACCTGATTCGCGCGCCGCTCGAGACCGACCCGCTGGCGCCAATCGATCACAGGGCGGATATTCCTTACGGCATCAATACATTCCTCGAGCAAGAAGTTGAGGGCCCGAAGATTGACGCCATGCTGCGGATGATTCGCGAGGCCGGCTTCGTATGGCTGCGCCAGGAGTTCCCCTGGGAAGACCTGGAAGTGGACGGGCGCGGCCAATTCAGCGACTCCCGCGATCTCAACGGCGACGGCGCGCCGGATGTCGCCGATACCTGGGTCAAATATGACCGGATCGTCAACATGACCGAGGCCCGCGGCTTGCGGCTGATGGTTCGCTTGAGCAATCCGCCCGCCTGGACGCGCGCCAATCCGGAGGCGGGCGACAACGCGCCGCCCGACGATTTGCAAGATTATGTCAACTACGCCATAAACGTGGCGACGCGCTACCGCGGGCGCATCAGCCACTATCAGATTTGGAACGAGCCGAACATCTACCCGGAGTGGGGCAATAATCCTATTGACCCGGCCGGCTATGCCGAGATGCTGTGTCGCGCTTACGCCGCGCTTAAGGCGATTGACCCAAACATCGTGGTCATCAGCGGCGCCATCGCCCCCACCATCGCCCTGGACGGCCACCGCGATCTGAGCGATCTGGTCTTCTTGCAAGCTCTCTACGATCATGGCGGCGGCGAGTGCTTTGATGTGCTCTCGGCACAGGGATATGGTCTGCGCAGCGGACCCACGGATCGGCGGTTGCGCGCGACCAGCGTCAATATTGCGCGCCACACTTATTATCGCGACATCATGGTGCGCAACGGCGACGCGCATAAGCCGATTTGGCTGAGCGAAGCGGCCTGGAACGCCACGCTTGATGCCGACTTGCCGCCGGAACAAATCTCGCTTTACGGCAACTACGGCAACGTGACGCGGGAGCAGGCGGCGCGTTATATGCCGATGCTCTACGACCGCGTCCAGCAGGAATGGGGGTGGGTCGGCAATGTGATGTATTGGTTTTTCACGCGTAAAGACCCCTTTGAAGCCGATCAAGCCTTTTACTATTTCCGCATGGCGGAGCCGGATTATCAGCCCGACAAGCCGACCTTCACGCCGCTGCCGGTCTACCACAGCATACGCGAATACATTCAAGGCGCGGAACCCACGCTGCATCGCGGTACGCATCAAGCCGAAACCTGGCAGATTGCCAGCGCCGGAGATGAAATCGTCGACCCGAGCGCGCGTTTCGGGCGGGCGGTGGAGTTTGAAGACGGCCTGGCGTTCCTGGCGCGGGGGACGGCGCTTGATATTCGCTGGCGGGCCTCTGATGACCAGGCCTCCGCCTGGCGCGTCACCCGCATCCCGCTGTCGGGCGGCCTGGCGCAGACCCGGAATATCACCTTCGGCGCCGGCCCGATCGTCGTTGACGAGATCATCGTCTACGATCGCAGCGCGAATCGTCTGCTCGCCTGGCTGGCGCTGGCCACGGCCGCAGCCGTCCTTATACTCGGCGCGACTCTGCTGGCGCTGACGCAACGCGCGCGATGAGCGCCCTTGGCAGTCTCACGCGATTGCCATTGACAGCTGCTGCCCGGCGCCCGGCGCTGCTGGCGCTGATCCTGGCGGTGCTGCTGCTGGCGAGCGCGCTGCGTTTTCATCGTCTGGGCGAGCAGTCGCTGTGGTATGACGAAGGCGTGGCCTACGCGCATTCGCTGCGCACGCTGCCCGAGCTAATACCGCTGCTGCAGCGCAATGTGCATGTGCCGGCGTATTTCACCCTCTTGGGCTGGTGGCAGCGCCTGACTGGCTCCTCTGAACTAACCCTGCGCGCGCTTTCCGCCCTCTTCAGCATTATGAGCGTCGCCTGGGCTTATGCGCTGGGGCGGCGGCTATATCATCCGCTGGCAGGCCTGGCGGCGGCGGCCCTGGTAGCGCTCAACAGCTTCAGCATCTACTATGCGCAAGAGGCGCGCATGTACGCCATGCTGACGGCGGTGGCGGGCGCCAGCATGTGGCTTGTAGCGGGCTTGCCGCGCGGCTCGCGGCCTTCGCGTGGACGCCGGCTTTCGGTCGTCGCGCTGGGTCTGGTCAATGCGCTGGGCATCTACACGCACGTGGCCTTCGCGCTGGTCATCGCCGCGCAGGTTGCGCTGGCAGCGCTTTGGTTCGGCGAACGGCTGATTGAAGCGCGGCGCGAACAACGCCTGCCCCGCCGCTTCTTGCCTGTATTTGCGCGCCTCGCCTTGGCCAACGCGCTGACGCTGCTGCTTTTCCTGCCCTGGCTGCCGGTGGCGCTGCGGCAGCTCCTGGCGCAGCCGAACCTCTCGCAGGCGGTCGCCGCCGACGAGTTGCTGCGTCAGCTGCTGGGGGTCCTTGCGGTTGGCGTCACTTACGCGCGCAGTGCCGGCAGTTTAGCCTTTGTATTCGTGTTTTTGCTGCTATTCGGTCTGCTGCCGGGCGGAGCTACTCGCCGCAACTTTGGCATACTCCTGCCGCTGACTTGGCTGTTGGTTTCAGTCGCCATCTACTTCTATCTCGAGCTGACCACGCGCTATCTGCGATTTCTACTGCCGGCTCAGTTGGCATTCGCGTTGTGGCTGGGGCGCGGTGTCTGGATGCTCTGGACGCGCGACATCCGCGACCGTCCGTCACTCATGCGCGCGCTACCAAGGTTGGCGGCCGCGGTTGCTATGGGCGCGCTGTTGCTGGCCCAAGCCAGCGGGCTGGGCGCGCTCTATCATGGCGCCGATTTCCAGCGCGACGATGTCCGTGGTTTGGTCGCGCGGATCGAAAGCGAATTACGAGCAAACGATGCCGTCGTGTTGAGCGCAGCCGGCTTGGGCGAAGTATTCGCTTATTACTACCGCGGCGAAGCGCCGGTTTATGGCTTGCCCGCTTCTAATGGTGATTCGGCGACCAAGGCGCAAGTCCTTGACCTCATAGCTTCGCACGATAGCCTGCAGGTCATCTTTTATGGCGCCGAGGAGCAGGACCCCGAGCGAGTGGTCGAAACGACGCTAAATCTGAACGCTTTCGAAATTAGCGACAGTTGGGTCGACGATATGCGCTATGTGCGCTACAAGTGCGAGGCAGGTCATTTGCTTCAGCAGCGAGCCGGCCTTTTGTTTGGCGACAGCATCACGCTGGATAGCTACGCCCTCAGCGCGCGCGAAATTGAGGCCGGCGCTGCGCTGCCGGTGCAATTGATCTGGTCCACGAATGCTGCGCTGAGTCGGCGTTACAAAGTCTTCCTGCAATTGCTGGATACGGATGGCAGACTGGTGGCGCAGCGCGACAGCGAGCCGGCCGGCGGCTCGGCGATGACGACAAGCTGGCCGCTTGGCGAGCCCATCGTCGACAAGCACGCGTTATTGATTCCGCCGGGCCTGCCCGCAGGCGACTATACCTTGATCGCCGGGCTCTATGACATCAGCGACCCGGCGGCGCGGCTGCCAGTGGACGGCAGGACATATATCGCGTTGGCAACAGTGCCTGTCCATTAGGGCGCGGACTTATCATCCATCCCGCACATGCGCCAACTCGCCGGCCACGTATGTCGCTTGGATGGCGCGGTCGTCGACGCAAATCATCAGCGCGAATAGCAGTTCGTCGATGGACTCGGCCACATTAGCGCGCAACGACAATAGAGGCGTCGCCCGTGGATCCATGACCGCGATATCGGCCGCGTATCCCGGCTGCAATTTCCCAACGCGGTCGTCGATGCCCAGCGCCTGGGCGCTGCCGAGCGTGGCCAGGTAATAACACTGCGCCGCCGTCACTGATATGCCGAGGAGCTGCGCCATCTTGTAAGCTTCACTCATCGTTTGAAGCATGGAAAAGCTGGTGCCGCCGCCGACATCCGTGCCCAGCCCGACAGTCACCGGCCGGGCAGCGTCCCGGGTCTTGGCGATGTCGAAGAGCCCGCTGCCGATGAAGAAGTTGGAGGTGGGGCAGTGGGCCATATTGGCGCCGGTCTCGTGGAAGCGGCGCAGCTCGCTTTCCGACAGGTGAATGGCGTGCCCGTAGATCGCGCGCTGATCCAGCAGGCCGTAATGATCGTAGATGTCCGTATAATTCGCCCGCTCCGGATAAAGCTCAGCGGCGCGCGCCACTTCGGCGCGGTTTTCGGAGATATGCGATTGCAGGCGGACGTCAGCGTGCTCGCGCATTAAGGCGCCGGCCAGCTCGAGCTGCTCCGGGCTGCTGGTCAGGGCGAAGCGCGGCGTCACGGTATAGAGGCAGCGCCCGCGTTTGTGCCAGCGCTCGATCAGCGCTTTGGAGTCGTTATAACTCGCTTGCGCCGTATCGAGAATGTTGGCTGGCGCGTGACTGTCCATCATCATCACCCCGGCGAGCAGCAGCATATTATCGCGCTGCGCCGCCTCAAAGATGGCGTCTACCGAGCCGGGCGCGGAGGTGCAAAATACCGACGCGGCGGTCGTGCCGTTGCGCTGCAGCTCGGCGATGAAGAATTCGGCGATGCGCGTCGCATGCGCCGGGTCGTTGAATTTCGCTTCTGCCGGGAAGGTGTATTTGTTCAGCCACTCCAGCAGCTGCGTGCCGTAGGAACCAATAATCTCGACTTGCGGGTAGTGGATATGCGCGTCAACGAAGCCAGGCAGCAGGATCGAGTCGCGATAGTGGCGGATCTCAACCTCATCCGGCAGCAGGTCTTTGACGGCGCGGTAATCGCCGAGCGCGTGGATGCGGCCAGCGCGGATCCAGATGAGTCCGTCCGATTCAAAGACGGCGCAGGTTTCAGTCGGCTCGAAAAAGGGGTCGGCGATGGGGCTGTAGATGGCGCCGCGCAGGGCAAATTCGCTCATGTTGCATCCTGCCTCAGGCTGGTGACATCTTCCCAGCCGCCGCTGGTCCAGGAGCGGATCATGGCCGCGTGCGCCTCGGCCACAGCCAGCGCGTCGCTGAAACCCGGCGCGCAAGGGCGCCCTTCCGCCACGGCGCGCAGGAAATGTCGAGCCTCGATGATTTTCATGTCTTCGTAGCCCAAGCCGCTGCCATCGCCAGGATTGAAGTTGCCGTGGAAGGGGTAGCGGTCGCCCCCGACCAGCCGGATATAGCCATCGCGCCCCCAATCGGCATCGGGCAGGTAGAGCTCCAGTTCGTTCATACGCTCGAAATCCCAGTTGAGCGCGCCTCGCGTCCCGTTGAGCTCAAATGCCATCTGGTTCTTGGGCCCGAAAATCGAGCGCGACACCTCAAATGTGCCGCGGGCCCCATTCTCAAATTCGACCAGCGCGCCTACATAATCTTCGTTGCTGACGGCGCCCCTTGGGTCGTCGGGGGCGCCGCGCGAATAATGGGTGCCCTTGCCCGGGATGGGAATGGGACGTTCGCTGATGAAAGTATGCGAGTTGCTGACCAGCCGCTTGATGCCGCCGCAGAGGAAATGCGCCATATCGGTCACATGCGCCATGATATCGCCGAGCACGCCGTAGCCGGCGATCTCGCGGTCGAAGCGCCAGGAGAGCAAGCCCAGCGGGTCGCTGCCGTACATGCTGAAGAAGCGCCCGCGGTATTGCGTCAAGTTACCCAATTTGCCCGCTTCGATCAGCTGCTTGGCGTGTAGCGCCATTGGCGCCCAGCGATAATTGAAGCCAACGAAGGACATGACGCCGGCGCGCCGGGCAATGGCTTCAATCTGCGCGGTCTCTTCGGGTGAGCGCCCGACCGGCTTCTCGCAGAAAATGTGCTTGCCGGCGGCGGCGGCCGCTTGCACGATTTCAACATGCAGGTTGTTGGGCGTGGCGATGTTGACGATCTGCACATCGGGGTGGTCGATGACATCTTGCCAACCGGTGGTCGCGCTGGCGAAACCGAGCGCATCCCGGGCCGATTGCGCCCGAGCCTCGACATTGTCGGAGCAGATTACCAGCCGCGCCGATACGACATCATCTGGAAATCTCTGGCGCGCCAGGCTATACGAGCGCGCGTGCACCTGTCCCATCCAGCCCATGCCGATGACGCCGATACCTAGCGTTTGTCTCTGCATAGTTTCTCCTGTGAAGCGCGCTGATTCGCGTTGGCGTCGCGGCGGAGCTGGGTCAGGCTGTATCGAGCGGCTCGATGTGAATGCGGAAGCTGGACTTCGGGTTTTCACAGTAAACCCAGGCGCGCGTCTTGCTCACGAGTGTGACGCTGACGCGCTGGTAGGCTTCGCCTTCGTAGTCGTCCAGCTGTGCCAGCTCGTCCTGTGTGACCTCGAACAATACGCCGTCGACGGTCGAACCGGTGTGGGGCTGCAGAATTGAATAGACATCGTGGATACCGGTGAGCTTGGCCAAGCGATAGCCGCGCAGGGTGTCTGGCTGGCCTTCGCCCAGGGTGCGCCCGAGCAGCTTCTCCTGGGTGTCCGGATCGCGGAGCGTGCCGTAGGTGAATAGTTTGTGCATGTCCGCGGAGTTCTCCTTCGCGCTGCTGTGTTCAGTCGGATTTCTGAGGATGCGCGCCGTCCAAGTATCCGGCTATCCATTTTAGCATGTCGACCGAACCTTGTGGATTGGCTTCTCCGTGCATTAGCTGGCGATCAATAGTGTCGTCGCTGCGGATGAGCGAAGGTTTGCTGCGGCGCTCGGCCATCTGCGTGATGCGAATGGCGAGATTGCGCAGGTTGTTCGCTAAAATGTGACGCTGCTCCGAAGACAGCTCGCGGCTGAGGACATCGACTTCGCGCCGAATCGTGCGCGGGTCAGTCTCCGCAAGATGGGCGACATCAAAGGCTTCGGTGATATGTTCCAGCATGATAAAGGCGGTGTTGATCGCCTCGGTCAATTCAGCCGGACGGCGACTATGCAGCCAGCGGCGCATCGCCAGCACGGTCATAAGAATGTGCTTCTGCGTTTCCATATGCCGCTGCTCGTCGAGCTCACGCTGCAGCCGCTGCAACTGTGGCATGGCGCAATCATGCGTATATTCGCGCCACCAGTTGTTCACAGCATCTTGCAAGCTGTCGCTGAAGACCATTTGCCGGCAGATTTTGGCCAAACCGTCGACCACCAGCTTAAGATCTTCTTCGCTGGCAAACTGCGCCAATAGCTGCGTTACGGCGACCCGCGCCGGGCCCTCGACCTCCAGCTCCCGGCAGGCGCCAAACAGCGTCCACAAATGGCGGTAGGAGACCTGAACTTCGTGATGCTTCGCCATCATACGCGTCAGCGCCTCCATTAGCCGCTGCGTCTGCGGTTCCCACTGATAGTAGTCCAGCATATCGAAATAGGTGAAAATAATATCGCGCGGCGCCGCTGTTTTGGCGCTGCCGGCCGCACTCATGACGGACAGGACTTTATCCAGCGGCAGACCGTTTCGCTCCAGGGTGTCGCCCAGGCGCGGAAAGAGCAGCTCATGATCGGCCAAATGGCGTACAGTCTCGGCCATCAAGCTGCGATCGTCGCCATCAATGACATGGCCGAAGAGGATATCCAGCGCTTCATCGGTCATTTGGTGGCTTGCCTGCGTGGCCAGATGCCGAATCAGCGCCGGCGCGCGATAAACCGCGGGCAGCTGGGCGCGTCTTCTCGCGCTGGCGAGGGACAGCAGTTTGCGCGTTGAGGCTGCTGAAACCAGCAAGGCGTCGGAGGTATTGACGCCGTGAAACAGCGCGAGCAAGAAGAATTCGGCCTTTTCATCGATTAGCGCGTCCAGCGTCTCCGCTGATGCGTTTTGCAGGGCGGCGCGGACATTGTCATCCAGGGCCGCGATAAGCGCTTCGTCGTCGTAGAGGTCGTCAACGATATCCGGCACGCGCCGGGCCGCGATTAGTATTAACTGGATGCCCAGTTCGCCATCGCTGTAAGCGCGCCTAGCGGCGGCCAGAATGCTATCGCGCAGAATCCCCTGCAATTGATATACAAGGGGCTCATGCGCGATTAATTCCAGCCAGCCCGCCAGTGTGCCGACATCACCTTCCTGGATTGCGACTTCCAGCGACTTCTGCGCGGCTTGGTGCAGGTGGGGCAGCCAAGTCTCGTTAACGCCCAAATGAATGAAGCGATTGCGAATGAAGACGTAGACAGCGTCGGGTTGCTCTTCCAGTAGTGCGCGAAAATGGCCGAACAGCGCAGACTCCAGCTCAGCGTCTCGCTCCAGCTCTTCCGCCACCCAACGGCCGGCGGACGCATCGCGATTGTTGAGGGCGTTCTGTAGCAGTTTGTCAATATAAAGGCGGCGTAGATTCTTGCTCGGCGCGTCCGGGCTTTCCAGGATAGCGATCAGGACATTCGTGGCGACTTCATCGCCGCTGCGCACGTGATGATCGACCCAGAAGCGCTCCGCCAATTGCCGCAGTTCAGCTGATAATTCCGCCGGCCGCACCAGAGAAAAATCCGCCACCGCCATGCGCTGTATGTCGGCCGCTAAAGCCTGAACGTCCCCGCTCCACAGCAGGCGCAGGATTTCAAGGTAGGGATGATCGGCAGCTTCGGAGATGATCCGCGGTTCGCGCCAATCAAGTCGCAGGGAGGTGTCTGCGTCCGTGTCCGTATCGGCGTCGGTTACGAACATGATTTGCGGTCGATTTAGGCAATTGATCGGTGTATGGCTGGCGAAAGTGATACAAGACGCCAGGCGCCCCGGCATCAGCGCCTGGATGGCGGAGATGAACGCCAGGCGCAGGCGGAAGTCGGGCGGAAAACCGCTTATCAGCAGCTGCCTTTCATCTATGACCGCGCCCAACAAGGATAGCAGCGACTCAAAGCCGTCCGCCGCGTACAAGCCGAGCATGACCTGCAAGTGTTGCGCGCGCGTTCGGCTGTCGTTGGGGTCGAAGTCAGGCGGGGGCAGCGAGGGCAGCGTGACGTTGACGTCACCGGTTGCCTCCGGCAGCAGAGCCAGCCAGTCCTCAAATTGAACGGCCGCCTCGGCAACCGCGCTTACCGGTATGAATACGAAGTGGTCGTTAAAGGATCCCGCGTCGCCACCCGGCTGGGCCGCCACCAATAAGAGCTGCGGCCCGTCGTACTCCACCAGCGCCAGTGACGGTTGGCCGGCGCCATCGTCGTCCGGCATGGGTTCCATGTCGATGATTCGGATGTAAAATGCGGGGTCCAGCGACGGCAGCGCGCCGTTAAACAAGAGTAGCATACTGCGCGTGTCGCCAAACTCATCTTGCTCGTGACCGAGTACCAGATACTCCAGGGCAGATGTCACGCCGACTGCCTTTGACCCAACTTACGATTGGCTTAATGCTACATTTTGTCAAATTGTGCGCGGACTTGCAAGCGCAGGCGGCAAGTTGGCGGCCTTGGAAAGGGCCGGTATTGTACGACATGCCGCTTTCTGTTTCGGTTGAGAGCGCAAGCGAGTGATTGCCAGCGCCCTTTCAGATTGAGCTGGCTCCGATGTTATAATCTACCTGTTTGGCCCGCCTAAATCGGGAGACGACCATGAAGCGAGTATTGTTGATGTTTTGCAGCCTGCTGTTGGGCATGTCGCTGGCTGCGGCAATTTGGGCGCAGGGCGCGCCAACGCAGATCAATGCAGCCTTGCTGGATCTTAGCGCCCGCCTGGGGCAGACCATCGGCATTGGCAACTTGTCGAATTGGCGCTGGGAACAGAAGAACTTCGCTGATGCGGCCCTGGGTTGCGCCACGGCGAGCGGCGGCGGCGGATCAGTCCTCGGCTATCGTTTCGAACTGACATACAGCTCGATCTCGTACGACTACCGGGTTTCCGCGGACAGCACGATTGTTATCTTTTGCGGCGAAATCGACCCTCTGGCGTCCGCGGCGGCGGCGGAAACGCAGTACTCCAATCGCCTGTGCAGCGAGACGGCGGGCGACGGGCCCTACATGCGTTCGCGTATCATTTACGGCATTGAAGCGGAGGTGATTCAAGGTTTCTTGAACCTGCGCGGGCAGCCCTCCGCCTCTGGACAGGTGCTGTTGCAGATTCCGGCTGGCCTGCCATTTGATGTCACTGCCGGGCCCGACTGCGCCGAGGGCTTTGTCTGGTGGTTGGTCAACGTCAGCGGGCAGACCGGCTATGTCGCTGAAGCCGGGGATGGTACCGTATTCGTGCAGCCAAGCGCGCCGATTTCCTTGCCCAGTCGCGAAGTCTTGAATACCAGCCTGGTCAGTTGGCTGGGTGAGCTTTCCAGGATCGAGGGCAATTTCCGTCCCCAGCATGTTTGGTCGTCTGATGGCGTTCAGGTCGCGCTGCCGGGCGCGCGCGGCTCGGACAGCATTTGGCTCTACGATTTGCGCAATCAGAGTTTGGCGCCGCAGCTTCTGGCGTACGAGGACGGCATATCGACGCTGGCGTTCCGGCCCGATCGTCCGCAGATTCTGTTCGGAAGCGAAAGCGGGACGATTCATCTATGGCAGCTTGATCTCGGCGCGGAATCGGGCTATGTCGAACAGCTCTACCTCAACGCTCACGCCGGCGCCGTTTCGGCCCTGGCCTACAGCGGCGACGGCAGCCGCTTCGTCAGCGCGGGCGCGGAAGCGTATTCGCGCCTGCCTGGCGAGCGCAAGTGGGCGGCGATCGTCTGGGATATGGCTACGGTCACGCAGCAGGCGCTCTTGTCGGGGCACCAGGGACTGATTCGCTCAGTCGACTTCAGCCCGGACGGTACAGTCGTGGTGACTGGCGGCGATGACGGCAAGCTGCGGTTTTGGGACGCCCTTAGCGGCGCCAGCCTGGCCGAGCTCAATTTGGATGCGCCCGCAGTAGCGCTTGACTGGAGCGAGGACGGCGCGCAAATCGCGGTCGCCCTGGCGCGCGCCAGCAACAATTTGCAAATTGTCAACGCGGCCACGAGGGCGGTCGCGCAGAGCGTGCAAGCGCCGGCCGCTGGCGTGACATCTCTGGCCTACGACCACAGCAGCGTCATGCTGGTAGTCGGCGCCAGCGAAGGCGTTCTGTCGATTTGGGACGCCGATACTTATGAGCTGCTTACCACCCGGGAAACGGATGGCGGGGTTCGCGCGGTCAGCTTTAGCCCGGACAGTTCTATGGTCGTGGTCAGTACGGACAAACACGCGCTGGGCTTCTACGGCGTGCCGCTCGGCTCCGGCTGAGCCTCTAAGGTGATATAAGCAAACAGAATCAATATACTCTGGTTCTGACTGGTAAAAATCTGTTGCAATTGGCGAGTGTAGAACTACAATTGGGTAGCTGAGGTACCCAACCTGCCAAGTTGAGCTTTCGCCGAGTGTGTAGGCTATTTTATACACAAGCTGGGGCAGACAATCCAGGCGGTGATCGGGCCTTATGCAGCCAAGGCAGTGTGTAGCATGTTATAGGTCCGCGGCGAAGCGCGATCGCGGCCGCAGATGTGCTATACTGTCAGGAAATTAAGTAAGATTTCAACCGATTCAGGCGGGGGAAATTATGGAAATTCTTGAATTAACGGGCAAATCTGTAAAGTCATATGAAGTAGAGGACCTGTTGGGGCAGGGCGGTTACGGCGTGGTGTATCGCGCGCGTCAAAGCGCCGTCCTTCGTGAAGTAGCGATCAAGGTCATCCTGCCCAAATACGCCAACTCGCCAGAATTCATTCGTCGTTTTGAGAGCGAAGCGCAAGTCGTGGCGCGCCTGGAACATCCTCATATTGTGCCCCTGTATGACTATTGGCGTGAACCCGACAGCGCCTATCTGGTGATGCGTTATCTGCGTGGGGGCAGCCTGCGCGACATCATCGACGAGCAAGGAAAAATGCCCTCTGATGTAGCCGGCAAAGTGCTGGAGCAAGTGGGCTCGGCTTTGACATTCGCCCACCGCAACGGCGTGGTTCATCGCGATGTGAAAGCCGACAATATCCTCATGGACGAGGACGGCAACGCTTATCTGAGCGACTTCGGCATTGCCAAGGAAGTCGGGACGGACGGCGGCGGCAGCGGCAATATCGAAGGCACGCCGGCTTATCTGGCGCCGGAACAGATCCGCGGCGGCGAAGTTGGCCCCCAGAGCGATGTCTATGCCTTCGGAATCATGCTCTATGAAATGCTTTCCGGTAAGCGGCCCTTTGCCGAATTGACGCTGGCGACGCTGGTTTACAAACATCTTAACGAACCGCTGCCCTATATCGATCACAACGAGCTGAATTTGCCGTCGCAGTTCAACGCGATCATTCAGAAGGCAACCGCCAAAGTCCCGGAAGAGCGTTATTCTGATGCGGTAACCCTGGTTAAGGAATTCCAGCAGGCCCTGCGGCAAGGCTCCGCCACCATCGAACTTGATCTCGATGAACTGGACATGGACTTTGCGGAATTCGAATTGCTGGAGACCAAGAACCCATACAAGGGTCTGCGCGCCTTCCAGCAGGCGGACGCGGCTGACTTCTTCGGGCGTACCGAAATGATTCAGCGTGTGCTCGACCGATTGCAAGAGCCGGTCGTGGAGAACAATTTCCTGGCGGTAATCGGCCCCAGCGGCAGCGGCAAGTCGAGCCTGGTTAAAGCCGGCGTGCTGCCCGCGCTGCGAAGCGGCAGAGTGCCCGGATCGGAGAATTGGTTCTATGCCGAGATGGTGCCGGGCGAGGTGCCGCTGGAAGAATTGGCCTCGGCGCTGTTGAGCGTTTCGTCATCGCCTTTGCCGGGCGTGGTGGATACCATGCGCGAACATGCCGATGGCTTGGCGATGGGTGTCTACGAGGCGCTGCCATCTCGTGACAACAAGCTGCTGCTGATGGTCGATCAATTTGAAGAATTGTTCACGCAAGTTGAGCTGGAAAGCGACCGGCAGCAATTCCTGGATCTGATACTCAATGCTGTCAATGCGGAGAACAGCCCGGTCATCATCATCGCCACCTTGCGCGCGGACTTCTACGATCGGCCGCTGCTGTATCAAGGATTTGGCGAACTAATCCGCGCTCGTACGGAATTGGTGCTGCCGCTGAACGATGAGGAATTGGCCGAGACTATCGAGGGGCCGGCGCGTCGCGTTGGCGCGGTCCTGGAAGACGACTTGATCGAGACCATCATTGACGACGTCAGGGAACAGCCCGGCGCTCTGCCCTTGCTGCAATACGCCCTGACGGAATTGTTCGAGCGGCGCGAAGGCGCCTTGCTGACCAAAGCCGCCTACCAAGATATTGGCGGGACCTTGGGCGCCCTGGCGAAACGCGCCGAAGAGGTGTACCGTCGCTTCAATGAACCCGGACAAAATATGGCGCGGCAGATGTTCCTGCGGCTGGTCACGCTGGGTGAAGGGCAGGAAGATACGCGCCGGCGCATCTTGCAATCAGAGTTGCTGACCTTGGGCAATCGGGAAGTTGTCGAAGATGTGATCGACCGCTTCGGTCGTTATCGACTGCTGACGTTTGACCGCGACGAGGCCACGCGCAGCTCGACTGTCGAGGTGGCGCATGAAGCCTTGATCCGCCAGTGGGAACGGCTGCGCGAATGGCTGACCGAGAGCCGCCAGGATGTGCGCATGGAGCGTGAATTGCTGCATGCGGCGACTGATTGGGAAGCGTCCAAGGCGGATCCAAGTTATCTCATGCAGGGCAACCGGCTGCTAACCTTTGAAGAATGGATGGAAACTTCTACGCTGCGGCTCAATGAACTGGAAATCGATTTCATGACCGCCAGCCTGGCCGCGCGTGATGAGCGCGAAGCCATGGAGCGGGCGCGGCAAGAGCGCGAGCGTGAGCTGGAGCGCCAGAAGGCGCGAAATATGCGCATCGCCGCCGGCATCTTCGCCGCCGCCGCCGTGATTGCCGTCATCTTGAGTTTGTTCGCCTTCGATCAGCGCAACCAGGCCGAAGAACAGCGCGTCATCGCCGACGAGCAGCGCATGGTTGCCGAGACGGAACGCGAGCGCGCTGACGAGCAGCGGGTGATCGCGGTAGACGCCATGCACGTAGCAGAGATAAACGAGCGCAAGAACCTGAGCTTGTCGCTGGCGGCCAACGCGCGGACGGCGCTTAGCGAAAATGATCCGGCGCTGGCGCTGCCGGTGGCGATTGCGGCGCGCCACGTATTCGATCCGCCGGAAGCGGAAGTCTTGCGCATTTTAGGCCGATCTGCCTTTTCACCCGGTCCGCGCTATCATTTCACTGAATCGCCGCGTTCGATCCTGGGCGTAGACATCTCCGCCGACGGCGCCCTTAGCGCCTACGCCGGAACCGAGGGCGTGATTTATCTGGTTAACACGAGCAGCGGAGAGTCGCTCGGCTCAATTGCTGCTGGCAGCCCTATCAGCGCCGTTGCCTTCAGCCCGGATGGCGCGCAGATTGCCGCCGCCTTGGCTGACGCCACCGTGGGCGTCTGGAATATTGAAAGCGGCGCCGAGATTCACCGGCTGCGCGGTCACGAATCAGTCGTCAGCGATGTCGAGTACAGCGCCGATGGGGCGACTCTAGCCTCCTCAAGCGCTGATACGACCGCGCGTCTGTGGGATGCCGCCAGCGGCGAAGCGCTGCATACGCTGCAGGCTCACATCGACTACGTCATCAAGCTGAGCTTCAGCCCGGACGGCGCGCGTCTCGCCAGCGCGTCTTCGGCCATCGGCATCCCCACCAGCGACCGCACGGATGAAAACAATACCGTGCAGATTTGGGATGTCGCCAGCGGTGAGCATCTCTTGACGATTCCGCCGGAAGGGCCAGGCTATTATCGCGATGTCGAATTTAGTCCCGATGGGCAGACCGTGGCCGCCTCGACCTGGAGCTCGGCGCTGGGCGGCAACGTGCGCATCTTCGACGCGGTAACCGGCGAACAGGTGCAGCGCCTCTACGCCCATCGCGAGAACATTCCTAATATCGAGTTCGCGCCCGATGGCCGTTCGCTGGCCACCGCAGCGACTGACGCGTCGATAAAGATCTGGAATATCGATCTGGCGGCGCCTATCGCCAGCTACGTCGATTTTGGCCTGGCGATCCAGGACATCGAGTATACGCCGGCGGGCGATTATATGATGGTCGCGCTTGGCGGCGAGCACCACTTCCCCGACGGCAGCGACAGTCCCGTCAATAGCGCCGCCATACTCTGGGACTTGCAGAATCGCGCGCAGTCACACGCCTATACCGGCCACACGGACTGGAGCTGGGCGACGGATATCAGCCCGGACGGTCGCCTGATCGCATCGGGATCCGGTCCGCTGCGCTTCCCGGCCTCAATTGAGGATCTGGACGCCACCGTACGCGTTTGGGATGCCGAGACTGGTGAGCAGCTGCTCGTCCTGGAAGGGCATGAGAATACCGTGGATTCGGTCAAGTTTACAGCGGATTCGCAGCAGCTCTTGTCTTCGGCCTGGGACGGTACGATCCGGCGCTGGGATCTGAACGAGGGCGTCGAGATCCAGCGCTACGAAGTGCCGGACGAGCGCGTTTATATGGTTGAGCTGATGCCGAGTGGCGGGCAGTTCCTGTCTGGTTCTACCGATACGCTGATCCGGCTATGGGACCTGGAGAGCGGCGCAGTCTTGCGCGAGTACAGCGGACATACCGACTCGGTGAACGGCGTGCATGTCAGCGCGGACGGAACGCGGATGGTCAGCGCCAGCGGCGATTGGGGCGGCGATGATTACACGGTGCGCCTCTGGGATGTCGAGAGCGGCGCGCTGCTGCGGACCTTTGAAGGCCATTCGCATATCGTCAATTACGCCAAGCTTGCGCCCAATATGGAATTCATCATCAGTACATCCTGGGATGATACGGTGCGCATGTGGAATACCGAAACCGGCGAAGAAGTGCAGCAATTTGTGGGCCATGCCGGCAACACCTTCGGCATCGCCATCACGGCCGACAGCGGCACGCTGCTGACCACCTCGTCCGATACCACCGTGCGCATGTGGGATATCGCTTCCAACGAGGAGCTCAACCGCTTTGAGAACCATACCGACTGGATCCAGGAAGTGGGCTTCAGTCCGGATGAAACTTTCGCGGTGTCCGCCGGACAAGACAATGTGGTGCGGCGCTGGCGCATCCAGCGGACGGCCGACGATCTGATCGGCTGGGCGAGCAACAATCGCTACATTCGCGCGCTATCCTGCGCCGAGCGGCAATCTTATCGGCTGGAATGCGACCCATAAAATCGAATCCTCCTATAATGGTGGTGCGCTATTCTGTCGCGTCTAAATCAGAGAGCCGCCACCATGTCCGCGGACAAGGTCAACGAGCAACCGAATAAAGACGAGTCCGAGCATTCAGCATCGGCGATATTCGTCGAATTGATGCGGCAGGCGGCGGCCAAAGCCGTGTCTTCAAAGTCGAAATCAGGCCCGGATGATGCCGGCAAGTCCCCGCCTGGATCCGCCGCGGCCGCAGACCATTCCGCGTCGGCCGGCGTCACCGAAGTTAGTCTCGAGCCCGATGCGGTGGCGCCCGAGGTCAAGCGTATCCGCCCGCGTCGCTGGATTCTGCGCCGTCCGCAGCCGTCGAGCATGGCGAGCGGCTTCTTGGGTACGATTTTCGTAGTGGTGGTCAGCACGGCGCTCGTCGCCACCTTGCTGATGTTTTTCGTAAATCCGGAATACGTCAATCCGGCGGTCGTTCGGGGCCTGCAACTCGAAAGCGAGGAGATCATCGCCGGCGTCGCCGCGGGAAATCCGACGCCGGTCCGGACGCCGCATTGGCTGCGGCGCATCGGCATTATCTCCGGCCATCGCGGGAAATCGGATTCCGGCGCCCGAGACCCCGGCGCGATTTGCCAGGACGAATACGGCAACTCGATTTTGGAAGAAGCCGACATAAATTTCGCGGTGGCCACACGCGTTGTCGCCAGCCTGGAAGGCATGAACTACGGCGTGGAGATGCTGGACGAATTCGATCCGCGCCTCAACGATTATCGAGCCGACGCGCTGGTGTCGATCCACGCCAACACCTGCTACGACTTCGGCGAATATGTATCGGGTTATATTGTCGCTATTTCCGAAGCGCGCCCGGAATTCGGCGCGGACGCATTTTTGCGCGAATGCATCGCCGAGAATTATGGCGCGTATGTGCCCTTGGAGCGCAGTTATAACTTGACCGCCGATATGACGGACAACCACACCTGGCGCAAAATCCATCCGCTGACGCCGGGCATGATTTTGGAGCTGGGCTATATGCTGGCGGATCAAGCCGTGCTCACCGAAGATCCCGATTTGCTGGCGCGGGCCATTGTGGATGGCATCTTGTGCTTCATGGAAAATGTCAACCGCCCAACCAGTCAGCTGGAGCCCGGACGGCACCCATCGGGTTACGTCATCCCGGCCATGGTGACACCAACGCCGATTTTCGGCCGCTAGATTAGCGGCCTGTCACGGACGACCGGCGTTGAGCAGCAGGCTGGCCGAGGGGCTTTGCTGCTTGGAAATCTCGCCCACTCTTGCTATAGTAGAATGGCAGTGAATACAAAATGGAGAAGTCGCATAGAGGCCTAGTGCGTCCGCTTGGAAAGCGGATACGGGAAACCGTACGTGGGTTCGAATCCCACCTTCTCCGCTCTTGGGAGCCCGCTCAGCGGGCTTTTTTCTTCCGCCGATTGCGGTCTTTAGCAGCAGCAGAAGGGGGAGCCCAGTGGTTGAACTGATGGTCAACGGAGAGACGCGCCGGCTTGCCCTCAGCCCGGAAACGCCGCTGCTGTATGCGCTGCGCAACGACCTGGGCTTGAAGAGCGCCAAATATGGCTGCGGAACCGAGCTCTGCGGCGCTTGCAAAGTGCTGGTCGAAGGCGTGGATGTGCCCAGCTGTCAATTGCCGGTCGGGCATGTCGCCGGGCTGGAAATCACCACGGTCGAAGGGCTGGCTGAGGGCGATGAATTGCATCCGCTGCAAGAGACATTTTTGGAGGAGCAGTCGGCCCAATGCGGCTATTGCGCGGCGGGCATGATTATCGCGGCGCAAGGCTTGCTGAACCGCGTACGTTATCCGTCGGATGATGAGATTCGCGCGGCGCTGTCGAGTAATCTGTGTCGCTGCGGCGTCTACGACCGCGTAAGGCGCGCCATCAAGCTGCGCATCGGCCGCTTGGAAGCGCCGAACCTGCGCATGATTGAAGGCGATCCGCTGGAAGCTGACGACGCGGAACCGGATCGCAGCCCATCGCTGGAGGCGTTTCCGCTGATTGATGACTGGATCGCGTTCAATGACGACCGCAGTGTCAGCGTCTTCAGCGGCAAGGCGGAATTGGGCCAGGGCATCGCCACCGCGCTGGCGCAAATCGCTGCGGAAGAGCTGGATCTCGCTTTCGAGCGTATTCGGGTAGTCATGGCGGATACTCAGCTGACGCCGGATGAAGGCGGCACGACCGGCAGCCGCTCCCTGGAGACCAGCGGGGTCGCCATTCGCTCAGCAGCAGCTGCAGCGCGGGAACACTTGCTCTCGCTGGCCTATGAGCAGCTGGACTCGCTGACGCCGGCGGCGCAACTGCGCGTGGTCGACGGCGTGATCGCCGATGATCTCAGTGGACGAAAAACCGATTACTGGGAATTGCTCGCTGGCAAACGCTCTTTCGGTGGGCGGTCGGTGCGGGCCGATGTACCGCTGAAGTCTCCCGACTCGTACAAGCTGGTCGGCAGCTCGGCGCAGCGCCTGGATCTCGAGAGCAAGGTCAGCGGTGGCGACAGCTACGTGCACGATTTGGCGCCGTCCGGAGTGTTGCACGCCCGCGTGGTAAGGCCGCCCGCGTACCACGCCCGCCTGGTCGACTGCGATCGCGATGCTGTCCGGCGGATGCCGGGCGTGGTTGAAGTGGTGCAGGACGGTCAATTCATCGCAGTCGTCGCCGAGCGCGAGGAGCAAGCGCTGCGGGCGGCGGAAAAAGCGCGAGAATGCGCTGCCTGGAAATACGAGGCGGATTTGCCGCCGGCGGAGCAGACTTACGCGGACCTGCTGAGCAAGCCGCAGCAGTCGCGGCTGGTGAAAGCCGGCGAAATAGTCGACGACCCAATACCTGCCATTCAGACGCCGGAAGATTGTGAACGAACCCTGTCCGCGACATATACGCGCCCCTTCCAGATGCACGCTGCGCTGGGGCCATCGGCGGCGCTGGCGCTCTGGCGGGACGAGCAGCTCACCGTGTGGTCGCATACACAGGCGGCCTTCATATTGCGGGGCGCGCTGGCGCAGGTTCTCGAACTGGACTCGGCGCAGATTCGCGTGATTCACAGCGAGGGCGCCGGCTGCTACGGGCACAACGGGGCCGATGATGTCGCGCTGGACGCGGCCCTGGTAGCGCGCGCACTGCCGGGCCGGCCCATTTCCCTGAAGTGGACGCGCTGGGATGAGCACGCCTGGGAACCCTACGGCTCGGCGATGCTGCTGCAGCTGCAGGCCAGCTTGTCCGCGCGGGGAGAGATCATCGATTGGAATCACGATGTCTGGAGCTACGCGCATTCGACGCGGCCGGCGGTCGGTCTGGATACATCAGGTTTGTTGGCGTCCTGGCATTTGGCCGCGCCCTTCGCCAAGCAGCAGCCGCGTCCCATGGGCGGATATCACTCGGGCGCGCATCGCAATGCCGATCCCATCTACGCGCTGCCGCGCAAACGGGTCGCGCGTCACGCTGTCGCCGATAGTCCGCTGCGCGTATCCGCTCTTCGCAGCCTAGGCGCCTATGCCAACATCTTTGCCATCGAGTCCTTCATGGATGAATTGGCGCTGGCCGCCGCCGCTGATCCGCTGGATTTCCGCCGGCGCCACCTGCGCGACGAACGCGCTCGCGCAGTTTTGCTGGCTGCCGCCGAACAAGCGGATTGGCCGAATCGCAAGCGGATCAAGGCCGATGGCGAAGGCTGGGGCCTGGCCCTGGCGCAGTATAAGAATCTGCAGTGTTATTGCGCCATTGTCGTCAAGCTACGCGTCGACCGGGCAAGCGGCGATATTGGCTTGCAGCAGGTCGTCATCGCGGCGGACGCCGGACAGGTGGTCAATCCCGATGGACTCGGCAATCAGCTGGAAGGCGGATTCGCGCAGGCGGCCAGCTGGACGCTCTACGAAGCCGTTCAATTCGACCGGCGCGGCATCACCAGCGTCGATTGGGAGACCTACCCGATCTTGCCTTTTCCCGCTGCGCCGAGGATCGAGACGGTGATTGTCAACCGTCCGGGACTCCCGTTCCTGGGCGCGGGGGAGGCGGCGCAGAATCCGACGCCGGCCGCCATCGCCAATGCGGTATACGATGCAGTCGGCCTGCGCCTGCGCGACATTCCCTTTACGCCGGACAAAGTGTTGACCAGATTGAAGGAAGCCAAATCGACTTGAACTGTACGGTCGGCTTGTCAAGGCTTTTCCGCTTTTGGCTTGCGCCCATCATCAATTGCAGACCAAAGCCAGCCAATCCAGTCGCAGATACAAATGTGTAGAGATAAACCTGCGCTGACTTCAAAAATCAACTCTTGCCCTTTCGCGGCGTTCTCCTGCGACTAGTGTAGCGAAGGATGTTGGATTTCCGCCCCTCGGCGTCTGCAAGTCGGCACTAAGATCCGGCTGCAGCTATTGTGAATTACGGCGGGTCCACTTCAAGCGTGCCAATAATGATTCGGTCGGCTGGCCATCGCTGGTCGGCGTGGTCGACGGCGGCAATGCGCTGGCCGTCGCTGGCGCGATAGAGTCCGGTGTAGACGGTGTACAGGCCGGGCTCGATGTCTGCTGGCAAGTCGAGGCTCCAAGTCTCGCTGTCCATAAGGCCGGCGTACCAAAGGCGGGTCGGCATGCGGTCTCCCAAAGGCTGCTGATCGTGAGTCCAGTATTCGTCGCTTTGCAGATGCCGCATGTGAAGGAATTGCGACATGTCCACATGGTCGCCGTGTTCGCTAATCCAGGTAAAGGTTATAGAGAGACGTTGGCCGGCGGTCGCACGTGTTGGCATGTTCGCGTCGGCAAGGGTTAGGCCACGCGGCAGGCGGGCAAGCGGCGTCGAGGTAGCTCTACGCTCATGCGCAGGCCTCACTATTTCGCCCAAGATGACCTGTGTATTGGTCAGCAGTGCCAAGTCGCTGGCGGTGACGGGTATCGGTATGAATTTGCCTTCTTGTTCGCGCCAGATTGTGAGAACGATCCACGTCGCCCGATTGGTGGAATCCAGCAACCCTAGGTGGATGACAGGCAGCGTCAATCGGTATGTCGATGAGAGATCAGATTCGTAAATCTGGATCCAATTTGAATGAATGGCGCGGGCATCTGCGGCGGCGACTGATTGTCCAGTGACCTGATCAACCAGGTGAATCGAGAAGCCAAGCAAGTCACTATTCAAGCCGATGTAGTTTTCCGCGGTCTTGTCACTGGAGACAAACAGGGTGACTGAAACAGGGCGCAGGTCGGTCTGATAACCTATGAGCCGCAAGCCTGATTCAAAATGAACTGAGCGGTGCTGGATATTGCGCTCGAGATCGTAGCGGTTGGCTGCGCGGCGGATGAGCTGCGGCAATTGCAGTGTGTAAGATGCCAGCAACACGGCAATTAATATGAGTGCTGGACTAATGATTTTCCGCGGATGGAAGGGTGGTGGCTCAGGCACGGCGTCTCGCAGTCCAAGGGTCCCGAGCAGCACTATCCAAGAGCCAAGAACCTCCATAGCCTCTTCGATGGTAAGGAAACCAAAGCAACCGTGAAATCTACCCGCCAGAGGATTACAGACGGGCTGCAACTGATCCACGAGCAGGCCGCCTGCGCCTATAAAAGCCAAGCCGAGCAGCAAACAGAAATACCAGACGAAGTCTCGCCTTGGCGATCTGAGCGATTTGGCAAGTATCAGCGCGGCGGTAATCATGCCTATCACAGCAAAGGTATCATCGCCTTTAATGGGAAAATTGTGTTTGGCGAAATTCCTGAATAGCCTAAGATACTCTTCGCTGGTGAAGATCACAAAAATGACACCGACTACAATGAAGTAGAATCGGTGGCTGGCTGGGGTGTTTGTAGCTCGGCTCGCCGTCGATAAGACTGTCACGCTGGCGAGTGCTAGATTCGACGCGGAAAAGAGCGCGAACAGATTCTTGTCGCCGTCCACGAACCAAAGCCATTTCTCGAAATAAGTTGCAGCTGGCGTTTCGAGATTTAGAAGGGCAAATATGACTTGGCCGGCAAGCAAGGTTGTCAGCAAAACTCTAGCGTGGCTGTAAATTCGCGGATAAAGCAGTCCAGCGGCGGCACAGACGACAGTCAGATAAAGCGCCAGCATGAGGAAGCGATTAACCGTGACAGCGTGGTAAAATTCCAATTCTAGCATGGCGCCCAGTTAGACATCATTTGCATATTCTGTCTCACGATTGAGAATTTCTAAATTCGCGACCGCGACAACCAAGTCCCCGCGCGCGAACAGGCGTATTCAGCGGGGCTATCAGGTCGTCGGCCCTCCGCCATGCGCTTATCTTGGCCACGCATGAGCCGTATACCCGCGTTTTTAGGTCAACTTAATCACCGTGACATGCTCGTTGGGCGCTGCCGCTGGACCCAGAATTACCGTGCTGTCGCCGACGCAGTTGACGGCCAGCGAGTCCGCGACGGTTTCATCCAGCCAAGACCCGGATTTGACATCCAGCTCCGGCAGAACCAAGCGACCGCTCGCTGGCCAGTCGAATACGTGCACGTATACCGCATCGCCTTTTTGCGTCGTGCGGTAACCGTCCTTGCCCTGCAGCGGACCGGGAACGGTGCCGTAGATGGACTCGCCATGCGCGTCCAGCCAGGCGCCCATAGCTTGCAGGCGCTCCACGCTGGGCTCGGGGATCGCGCCCTCGGCATCGGGCCCGATGTTCAGCAGGTAGTTGCCGCCTTTGCTGACGATTTCAATCAGGTTTTGAATCAGCTGCGTGGTCGACTTCCAATTGTGGTCGTGCGTTTTGAAACCCCAGGTATCGTTGATAGTCGCCGGCGTCTCCCAGTCGATTTCGGCTTGCAAATCAGGCGGGATGGCGTTGTCTTGCGCGGTGGCGTAGTCGCCGAGTTGGTTGCCCAGCCGGCCGCAAACCAGGCAATCCGGCTGCAGCTGATGCGCCAACTCCAGCAACTCCTGGCTCTGATGCCGGGCGATGATGCGCGGCGTATCAAACCAGATGATGGCGATGGGGCCGTAGTTGGTCAGGATCTCGCGCACCTGCGGCTTGACGTAGTTGTCGATGTAGTCGGCGAAATCTTGCTCGTCTTCGTTGAAGTCCCAGGTATTGCCGAAGCCGTTCGGATGATGCCAGTCTTGCGTCTGCGAGTAATACAGGCCCAGCTTTATGCCTTCGCGCGCGCAAGCCTCGGCCAGGTCCTTGAGGATATCTTTGCCGTAGGGTGTGCCATCGACGATGTTGTAGTCGGTCTCGCCTGTACCATACATACAGAAGCCGTCATGGTGCTTCGAGGTCAGGACGATATACTGCTGTCCCGCTTGTTTGGCGAGCTTGACGATCTGGTCGGCGTCGTACTTGACCGGATTGAACTGCGGCGCCAGTTGCTCATACTCAGCTATGGGGATTTCGGCGCGCAGCATGATCCACTCGCCGATGCCCGGAATGTGCTCGCCACTCCAGACGCCGGCCGGAATGGCATAGACGCCCCAGTGGATAAACATGCCGAACTTGGCCTCGCGCCACCAATCCAGGCGCGGATCTTCGTTGGCGCCCGGTCGCTGTCCCCGTTCCGGTTTGAAGTATTCAATGGCTGTCATACTCTTTCGCTTTCTTTCGGAATTATTGACAGATCTATGTGACAGTTTCGCTCGCGTTAAGCCCC
>WTGO01000027.1 GCA_011523515.1 Chloroflexota bacterium | reverse complement strand
CCAAGGCCGCCGAGACCGCCACGCAAGTTTCGGCTAACGCCACGGGCACGAAAGTTGCCGCGGACGCCACGCAAGTTTCGGCCAACGCCACGGGTACCAAAGTCGCCGAGACCGCCACCGCCGTCAAGATCGCTGCGGATGCCCTGCTGTCCTCCGCGGAATTGACGGCGACAGAATCCTCCGCGAGGATGACCGCCACGCAAGTTTCGGCTAACGCCACCGGCACGAAAGCGGCCGAGAACGCTACCCAGGTCGCGGCAAATGCTACGGGCACGAAAATCTCCGCGGACGCTACCAACACCAAAGTCGCCGCGGACGCGGAACCAGTGATTTTAGCGCCTCCAGAACCGCCTTCCGGCTTGAGCGCCAGCAATATCAATACGAACAGCGTCACGGTAAACTGGGACCGGTCAGACAACGCCGAAAGCTACGAAGTTCAGGCTTATGAGGACCCCGAACAGCCCCAGAGCCAGGCGGTGGGTCAACCGGTCTATCCAAGTTGGATCAATGTTGGCGATGTCGATTCTTACACCTATAGCTCGCTATTGCCCGGCGTACAGTATATTTTTGCTGTACACGCGATTAATGGCCTCGGCGCTTCCGCCGACGAGATGCTTGTGGTGAGCACCTTGCTCGAAGGTTCCGGCGCTGCCGGCTCAGATTCTGAACGCGGGCAGGGGGGCGGCGGCGGATATACGCCGGTTCCGCGAACGTTGGATGATCTGCTCCCGGACATCGTCGTGCGCAATTGGCTGCTGGGCGCCCAGGGTCAGCGAGTCGAGGCTTGGCAAACAGGCGCGCCCTCGCTGCAGAGCGGCTTTGTGGACGGGGTCGATATTTGGGGTTATGTAACGCCTGGCATAGAAGTTTGCTTCCGGCGTTACGGCGGCGCGATGGTCTTTTTGGATGCAGCGACTTCGCCGCGAACGCTATCGCCTTTGAACGCCTATTATTCGCAAGGCATGGTCTGCGCCATTATCAACAACGCCGGCACTGTCGTTTTGCTCGCCGGAAGTACAGCGGCGACTCCAACCGCTTCTCCCTCGCCCACAGCGTTCAGGCCGACCAGTACAGCAACACCCACGCCTTCCCCGCGACAGTTGAGCGACTGCATGGTGGAGACCCAGGCATGGATCAACTTCCGCGCCGCGCCCCTGGGAGACATTATCTATACGCTCGCGCCTGGCATATTACTGACTGCCAAGGAATATGCCGGCGGCTGGTACAAGGTGGACTTCTATGGGGAAGCGGGTTGGCTCAGCGCCGATTATGTTTTTACTCAAGGCAGTTGCTAGGGTTCGCCAGCGAGGACCAGCGCCGCCATGCCTGCTTCCAGTGCTTGCGTGATCTTGTCCACGTCATAGACGCTGCCCGCCCAGACGCCTCCGCTGGCCGCCTGCAGCGCCGCCCACAAGCGCGTATCCGCCGGAAGGTCAGGGTGCGGCTGTAAGTCCCTATGCGGATCGCGCGCTTCCAGCAGCGCTTGCGCTTCGTCGGCCGTTATCTCGCCTGCCGCCGTGCCCACCAAGTCCACCGACCCGCTCAAGCTGACGCGGTCGATTTCAATCTCGATCAGATCGCCATCGCGCAGTTTGCCGATGGGCCCGCCCGCCAGCGCCTCCGGTCCCACATGGCCGATGCAAGCGCCGGTCGATACGCCGGAGAATCGCGCGTCCGTGATGATCGGCGCCTGTTTGCCCCAGGGGATGAACTTGAGCGCGGATGTCAACTGATAGGTTTCTTCCATGCCAGTGCCCATGGGTCCGACGCCGCTCAGCACAAGCACATTGCCGGGCTGGATTTTCTCGCCTTCCAGGCCCTTGAGCGCGCGTATCGCCGCCCGCTCCGAGGTGAAAACACGCGCCGCGCCGCGATGTCGATAGACGCCGTCAGCGCCGACGACCGCGGGGTCAATGGCGGTCGCTTTGATGACTGAGCCTTCCGGCGCGATGTTGCCGATTGGGAATACGACCGTGCTGGTCAAGCCGCGGGCGCGCGCTTGATCGGGCGACATAATGACGTCCTCAGGATCGACCCCATCGCTTTCGCGCAGGCGCTCGCGGGCCAGCCGCCGCCGGTCGCTGCCTTCCCACCAATCCAGCACGGTATCGAGAGTGTCGCCTGAAACAGTGAGCACATCAGTATTCAGCAAGCCCTGCGCGCGCAGGTGGAGCATCACTTCCGGCACGCCACCGGCCATAAACACCTGCACGGTGGGGTGGTTGCGCGGCCCGTTGGGCAGGGCGTCGACCAGGCGCGATGTGCTGCGGTTGATGCGAATCCAGTCGTCGACTGTCGGCGCCTTTAGCCCGGCGGCATGCGCCACGGCCGGGATATGCAGCAGCAAATTCGTCGAGCCGCCGAAAGCCGAATGCGCGAGCATAGCGTTTTCCAGCGCGGCCGGCGTGATGATATCGGCTAGGGTGATCCCAGCCGCTTTCAGGTTGAGCAGCGCCAGCGCCGAGCGGCGGGCGTTATCCAGCCACACCGCCTCGCCCGATGGCGCCAACGCGCAGTGCGGCAGGCTCAAGCCGAGCGCTTCCGCGACGACTTGCGAGGTGGCCGCCGTGCCCAGAAATTGGCAGCCGCCGCCGGAAGAGCCGCAAGCTTTGCAACCCATCTCCGCGGCGTAATCCAGGCTGATCATGCCGTGGGCGAAGCGCGCGCCGATGGTTTGCACGGTGCCGGCGTCTTCCGCTCCTTCCGCCGGCAGGGTCACGCCGCCGGGCACGATAATGCCGGGCAAATCGCCACAGCCAGCCAGCGCGATCATGGCGGCGGGCAGCCCCTTGTCGCAGGTGGCGACGCCCATGACGCCGTCGCGGGTCGGCAGCGAGCGGATCATACGCCGCATCACCAGGGCGGCATCGTTGCGATACGCCAGGCTGTCCATCATACCGGTCGTGCCTTGCGAGCGCCCGTCGCAGGGGTCGGAGCAGTAAATCGCAAAGGGTATGGCGTCCCGGGCGCGGATCGTCTCCGCCGCTTCTTGGACCAGCAGGCTGATCTCCCAGTGCCCGGTGTGATAACCCAGCGCGACCGGGCTGCCGTCTTCGCCGCGCAAGCCGCCCTTGGTGCTGACGATGACGTACTGCTCGCGGTTGACCTCCTCCGGATGCCAGCCCATGGCCACATTCTGCGTCATGGCGAAGAGATTGCCGCTTGCTTCATTCAGCAGCATATCTTCGTCCAGCGGCAGCCGGCCCTCACGGCCTTGGCCTCGAGTGCGGGTGGTCGGCAGCAGCTCCGCGCCGCCGTAGATGTCGTTCGTCATAAGACCGTCTCCACATCTTTTACTACCGAGTACACCGAGTTAAAGCGAGTACTCAGAGTTTCTGTTTTGATACAAAGCGGACATGAATTGTCACCCTAAATGTCTATGGGACACCTTCGCGCCTGTCATTGTGTAAGCCATGCCTGAATAACAAACCTCTGTGTCCTCTATTTCCTCAGTGTACTCGGTGGTAAAAATAGCTTGACAAGATTCACGGGAGTGAGTGGATTATGACACAAATGCGATTCGCAAATCAAACAGCCATCGTCACCGGAGCGGGCGAGGGCATCGGTTACGAAGTGGCGCGTCAGTTCTGCGCGGAAGGCGCGAATGTGTTGCTGAACGATATTCTGCCGCAGCGCGCCCGGAGCGCCGCCAAGGCCATCGCTGCGGAAACCGGCGCCAGCTGCCTCGCCATCCCGGGCGATGTCGCCGATGTCGATACCGTGCGCGGATTCGTGGACGAGGCGTTGGCGCGTTTCGGCCAGCTGGATGTCTGCGTTTGCAACGCTGGCTTGACCTCCTGGGGCGACTTTTTTGAGTATCAGCCGGCCGACTTCGAGCGCGTCCTTAATGTCAATCTGCGCGGCAGCTATTTTCTGGCGCAGGCGGCGGCGCGGCAATTCCGCGATCAAGGCGGGGGCGGGCGCATCGTGCTGATGTCGTCCGTTACCGGCCATCAAGCCGTGCCCTATCTCAGCGCCTACGGCATGACCAAAGCGGCGCTGGAGATGCTGGCGCGCAATCTGGTGCTGGAGCTAAGCCCGCATAGCATCACCATCAACTGCGTCGCGCCCGGCGCGGTTATCACGCCGCGCAATCTGAATGACGACCCGAATTACGAAAAGACCTGGGCGGGCTTGACGCCGCTGGGCCAGGCGATCCAGCCCGCCGATATCGCCAATGCCGTGCTATTTCTGGCGTCGCCGGCATCGGCGCGGATCACCGGACAGACCATCGTGGTCGATGCCGGCTGGACCAGCACCAGCCCCATCCCCGACATGGAGTACGGGAAAGACTACGAAAACTGACCGCAGTTAACTCGCGCGGGTACTCATTCCAACTGTCGGATTACGCGGAGCCAGAGGAGTCGCTTTGCAGCGAGACCTTTGCTGCAACTTCCTTTTGACGCCTTCCGCGCAGGATGTCGTAACCAAGCCAACCAACGCCCAGCAGCGCCAGGCCCACGCCGCCGGCGATCATCATGTCGCGCTGCTCGGCGACCAGGCGCCGCCGCTCGATATCGGCCGCCATTAAGCCGTGCGCTTCGGACTTGCTCTCCAGCTCGACCTCGCTGCCCTCCTGATGGATCTGCGCCGCCGGATTGGCCGCCAGTTGATTGGACAGGTCGAGATAACGGAAGCCGCCGTAAGCCGCCAGAAGCACACCCACGGCAATGGCCGTGAAGAGCAAGCGCTCCACGATTCCCGTATACACCACGTTTCGCATTTGCCTCACCCGTACAGCCTTCATTGCTAATTGCGCCGCGACTATCTACAATAGGCGCATTCATTCGCGGGTTCATTCTACGGAATAGAGGCATGACCGACAAGTTGGTATCGGTAGGCGTTGTCGGCGCAAGTTGGTGGGCGGATGCCATGCACCTGCCCGCGCTCGGTAGCCACCGGGGCGCGCGCACGGTCGCCATCTGCGGCCGCAATCGTGCCAACGCCCAAATGATGGCGGACAGGTGGAGCATCCCGCAGGTATACACCGACTACGTCGAGATGATCGAAAGCGCCGACCTGGACGCCATCGTCATCTCCACGCCTAATAGCACACATTATCCCATCGCCATGAAAGCTATCGAGCGCGGCTTGCATGTGCTCTGCGAAAAACCCATCGCCATGACTTACGCGCAAGCCTGTGAAATGGCTCAGGCAGCGGAGGAAAAGCAACTCAAGACGATGGTGCCCTTCACCTATCGCTACATGCCGACGGCGCGTTATCTCAAGGAGTTGATTGACGGCGGCTACCTGGGCATGCCCTACCATCTCAATATGCGCTACTACACCGGCTATGCGCGACAAGGGGAATACCGCTGGCGCTTCGACCGCAAGATCGCCGGCGCCGGCGTGGTGGGCGACCTAGGTCCACACTTTCTCTACCTCGCTGACTGGCTCTACGGTGATATCACCGCCATCAGCTGTCGCCTCAGTTTTACGGTGCCGCGCCCGCCACTGGATCCGCAGGGGGTTGCCTACGAAGTGCTTGATGACTCTTGCATGCTCACAGTGGAATTCGCCAATGGCGCTTATGGCATGATCCATTGCTCCGCCCTTTGTTATGAAGACAGTCCCTTCGGCCAGACGCATCACATGGAATTCCACGGCTCGGACGGGACCTTGTACAGCCACACCGATTGGGACAAGACGCAGCAGGTCAAGGGCGCGCGGTTGGGCGAGGGCATGGCGCGCGAGCTGCCGATTCCCGATCATATCTGGGGCATTGCCCGTCGCGACACCGTGCACAATACCTACCGCGACGTGTTCCGCTCCGAAGACTTCATGATCCGCGGCTTCATCAATGGCATCCTCAACGACAGTCCGCTCTCGCCGGATTTCCACGATGGCGCGCGCATGCAGCGGCTGATCAGCGCCGCGGTGCAGAGCCACCAGACCGGCCGGCGCGTCGAAGTAGCGTCGATCGTCGAATGAATGGATGGTTATGTCGTGTGGATCATGAATAGATTAGCCACAGAGTACACAGAATGATATTGAGTACACAGAGGATTTGATTCTGTTTCGACGCTCACGCCATTTATTTCACTGTCAGCCTTACGCAAATGTCGCTGCCAATATATCCTTAAACAGCATTACTCGGTGTACTCTTTTTTTCGCCTGTGTAGACGGGCAGTGTCTACGCGCCCCACGGTGGCCTTAGGTTTTCATGATGATGATGGTGTGATTATGGCAAGGCCTATGCGACTCGAGGGTAAAGTGGCGCTGGTGACCGGCTCGGCGCGCGGCATCGGCAAAGGCATCGCGCGGCGTTTCGCGGCTGAGGGCGCGCGCGTCGGCATCCTGGATTTGGATGCGAAGGCGTGCCAGGCGGTGGTTGACGAGATCGAGGCGGCGGGCGGGTCCGCAGAGGCCGTGGCAGCCGATATCAGCGCTCCGGCGCAGGTTGAGGCGGCGGTTGGCAAGCTGCGCGACCAGTTTGGCGCCATCAATGTCTTGGTCAATAATGCGGCGGTGATGCCGGTCGGCCCGCTGCACGAGACTAGCCTGGAGGACTTCGATCGCCTTATGGCGGTCAATTTGCGGGGGACCTATCTGGTTTGCGCGGCTGTCATACCGGGTATGATTGCGGCTGGGGGCGGCAGCATCATTCATATCGCCAGCGTGACCGGTATCATCGGCCTGCCGCGTCTGGCCGCCTATTCAATGACGAAAGGCGCCCTGATCGCGCTGACCCGCGCCATGTCCACCGACTACGCGGCGCAGGGCGTCCGCACCAACAGCGTGTCGCCGGGCACGATCGATTCGCCGATGCTGCACGAATTTGTGGCCTGGCAAAGCGATCCGGAAGCGCTGCTGAGGCAATACGATGCCATGCATCCGCTGGGGCGGGTCGGCAGCATAGACGACGTAGCCAATGTCTGCCTGTTTCTGGCGTCTGACGAGGCCGGCTTTGTCACCGGCGCCAACTACACCGTGGACGGCGGCATCAGCGTGAAGGGCGAGCAGCCGCAGGACCAGGCGAACTAATGACACTTTTACCACTGAGGGGCGCGTAGACACAGCCCTTCGGCAACGAGTTTCTACGAGTTATTCGAGGGTCACATTAGAAATCTGTGCCTCAAGACCAATGCTCAAACGAGAGCAGCCAAAGGAATTACCGGTTGCAAAGGAGACTGATATGTCTGATGCGCCATTATTGATTCGTTATCATCAACCCGGAGAGGACGCGCGCGTTGGCGTCCTGCGCGGCGATACCGTGCATGACATCAGCCATTGCTTTCCGGCGCTGGTGAACGTCTTCCGCGATTCCGTCGGCGATGTCGACGGCTTGATCGCGGCAGTGTCGCGCGCGGCTGACGATTCGACGCGCCGCTTCCCGGCCGGCGACCTCGACAACCCGCCCGCCGCGGAGGCCGCGCACTGGTTGCCGCCGCTGGACGAGCAAGAAGTCTGGGCGGCCGGTGTCACTTACCTCGACAGCCGCAAAGCCCGCCAGGAAGAAGCGGCTGATGGCGGCGATGTCTACGCCCGCGTTTACACCGCCGAGCGCCCGGAGATCTTCTTCAAGGCCTCGTCCAAGAATACCGTCGGCCACCTGGACGCGGCCGGCTTCCGCGCCGACTCCAGCTGGAATGTGCCCGAGCCGGAATTGGGGCTGGTCGTGAATCCGGCCCTGGAAATGCTGGGCTTCACCATCGGCAATGACATGAGCAGCCGCGATATTGAAGGCGCCAACCCGCTCTATCTGCCGCAGGCCAAAGTTTACACCGCCTCCTGCGCGCTCGGTCCCGGCATCTTGCTGGCGCCGTCGGATAAATGGCACGATGCCACCATCAGACTGGACATCAGCCGCGCCGGAGCCGATGTCTTCAGCGGCTCGGTCTCAACCGACCAGATCAAACGGACGATTCCCGAGCTGATTGATTATCTTGGGCGCAGCAATACCTACCCGGGCGGCGTCTTCTTGTTGACCGGCGCCGGCATTGTGCCGCCCGCCGAATTCACCTTGCAGCAAGACGATGTCGTCAGCATCAGCATCGCCGGTATTGGCACGCTGCAGAACCGCGCCATAGAGGTTTGAGAGGGTCGAGCATTTGCGCCGCGTTGAACTGTCCGAGTTAAGACTGCCGCAATTTGGCACGCCCACGCTGCAGCCTGAGGTTCCGACAGCCACTTACAAGGCGCGCATTGCCGCCGCGCTGGATTGCGCAACTGACGCCGGTTACGACGCGCTGCTCGTCTACGGCGATCGCGAGCACGCTGCTAATGTCGCATACCTGACCGGCTACGATCCGCGCTTTGAAGAAACCCTCTTAATTTTACGGCAGGGGCGCAAACCAACGCTCTTGCTGGGCAACGAGGGCCTGAGCTACAGCGCCGTCTCGCCCGTCGACTTGGATCGCGTGCTTTACCAGACATTCAGTCTGCCGGGTCAGCCGCGCGGGGACAGTCCGCCGCTCAAAGACATTTTTGTTGCGGCCGGTTTGGCGCGCGGGCAGCGGCTCGGCATCGCCGGCTGGAAGAGCTTTGACCAGCGCGAATTTGCTCAACCGGGACCAACGCTGGAAATCCCCGCGTTCATCGTCGAGTCGCTGACGGAACTTGTCGGCGACCGCGATTGTCTCCGCAACGCCAACGACATCTTCACGAATCCGGCTGACGGCTTGCGCGTCATCAACGATGTCGATCAGCTGGCCTATTTTGAATTCGCGGCGGCGCACAGCTCGCAAGCCCTGCGCGATATGATCTTCGGCATCCAACCGGGCATGAGCGAGTTCGATGCCGTTCGGCTGATGGGTTTAACGGGCTTGCCACAATCGTGCCACTTGATGTTTTCCAGCGGCGAACGGGCGAGCCTCGGCTTGGGCAGCCCGTCACTGCGGCGAATGGGAGTGGGCGACCCGACCTTTGTTGCCTACGGCGTTTGGGGCGCGCTGAACGCCCGCGGCGGTTGGCTGGCGTGGGACGCGAGCGACTTGCCGTCGGCAGTGCGCGACTACGTTGAGGTGCTGGTCGCGCCCTATTTCCGCGCCATAGTCGATTGGTACGAAGCGGTAGGCATCGGCGTGACCGGCGGCGAGCTGCACGCCATCATCAATGCGCATCTCGGCGATCCCTTCTTCGGCATCGGGCTGAACCCGGGGCATCTCATTCATCTGGACGAATGGCTGCACTCGCCGATTTATGCCGGATCAGAGATTCGGTTGCGCTCCGGCATGGCGCTGCAAGTCGATGTCATCCCGGCCACGCATTCGCCCTACCACACGACGAATATCGAGGACGGCATTGCCCTGGCGGACTTCGACTTGCGCAAAGCCTTCTGGCAGAAATACCCGGCCGCCTGGGATCGCATCCAGAAACGCCGCAACTTCATGCGCAACGCCCTGGGCGTCAAGCTCAAGCCGGAGGTGCTACCCTTCTCAAATATACCTGCCTACCTGCCGCCTTACTGGCTTTCGCCGGGGCGGGCGATGCGGGCTGTTGGTTAGACTGCCGTTTTCACTTTTCGTGCCACCATTTGATGTAGCCGGAGCTGTCATATGAAGATCACCGCGATCGAAACCCTGCAATGGAAAGCCTACCCGCGCCTGCTCACCGTGCGCGTCCACACCGACAGCGGCATCATCGGCCTGGGAGAGACGGCCGACAAGATCCCGGGCGCCAAAGCCGCGCTCCACGGCACCATCGCGCCCCTCGTCCTCGGGCAAGACCCGCTCGACATAGAAGGGCTCTGGCGCTTTGTGATGGACAACATCATGTATAACGGCTATGCCGGCGCCGAGACGCGCGCCCTCTCCGCTTTTGAAGTCGCGCTTTGGGACATCATGGGCAAGCATTACGGCGCGCCGCTCTATCATTTGCTGGGCGGCAAAACACGAAGCGAAGTCCCCACCTACAATACCTGCATCGGTTTCGGCGCCGTGCAAGATTATGCCGCTTGGTATGAAGACGCCGGCGCGCTGGCGCAGAGCTTGCTCGACGAAGAGATCTACGCCATGAAAATCTGGCCCTTCGATCAGTTCAGCGAGCGCAGCTTCGGCCAGCGCATCACCACAGCCGAGATCGAACAGGGACTGATCCCGGTCAAGCAGATTCGCGATACCGTCGGCGATCGTATGGACATCGGCATCGAGTGCCACTTTCGCTGGAATCGCGTCTCAATGGAGCGCATCGCCCGCGCCCTAGAACCTTACGACATCCTCTTTTTGGAAGACGTCTTGCCGCCGGTCTACCCCGACGAAATCAAGGCGCTGTCCCAGAAAACCAGCATCCCCATCATCGGTTCCGAGCTGCTGCTGACCCGCTGGCAGTATCGCGAATGGCTGGAGAAACACGTCTGGCAGATCCTGATGACCGATGCCGTCTGGAACGGCGGCATCGCCGAAACGCGCAAGATCGCCAACCTGGCGGAGACCTACGGCGTGCCCATCGTCTTGCATAATATCGCCGGCGCCATTTGCCACGCGGCCTGTATGCACCTCGGCGCCCACATCTCCAACCTGTACTACGTAGAATCCGTACGCGCCTTCTACAAAGAGTACTTCGCGGTGCTGACAGACTTCACTCCCGCTGTTAGTGACGGCCACCTGGATATACCCGAGGGCCCGGGCTTGGGCGTCAATCTGCGCGAATCAGCTTTGCTGCGCGACGATCTTATGCGCGAGGTCTCTGACGGGGAAGGGCTGGCCCGCGGACGCCGCGCCATGGGCGATCACTGGGCCGTCGAGGAGATCCGCTGAGAGCGCCCCATTTTGCGTTTTTCACAGACCGCGTTATAATCGGCGTCACTTCGCGGCGAAAACTTGTGTCTGCGGAATTAGTTGAGCGTTTACATATACTCGCTGTCGCTTTATGATTCTTTCGCTGCTATTGTGACAGTGAGCGATTGGGAGCGCTCACAATGTATACGGTCTTTACAGGCATCTCGCCTGAGACGAATTTACCGAAGCTTTAAGGGAGGAATTTCGAAATGAGAAAGTTGCTTCGTTTAATCCCGGTGCTGCTTCTGGCGCTGGGTGTCATGATTGCCGGAATCGGCGGCGTTGGCGCGCAAGACCAGTTGACCTTCAGCATGGTGAGCCACGGCGGTATCGGCAACCCCTTCTGGGTCGTGGTCATTAAAGGTATGGAAGATGCCTGTACGCTGCTGAACGCGGATTGCGCTTGGCTGTCCGACCCGGTTGACAATATTGATGATATGGCTGGCTATTGGGACGATGCTTTGGCGCGTAACAATGACGGTATCGGCACCACGGTTCCGAATCCGGAAGTTATCCGCGATGGCGTCAACCGCGCGGCTGAAGCCGGCATTCCTGTGATCGTCTTTAACACGGCCGATCCCAACGCCGGTACGCCGGACGCGCTGCCGACCCTCTTCTATATCGGCGCCAACGAGTTCCTCGGCGGGCGTTCCAACGCCAACGCTGTGCTGGACGCAGCTGACATGGCCGGTGTCGAGATCGCCAAGGGCGTCTGCCCGATCCAGGAAGTTGGACACAGTGGTCTGGAAGCTCGCTGCGCGGGCGTCCGCTCGGTATTTGAAGAAGCCGGCATCCCGCTGGATCAGCTGACCATCAATAACGATGTCACTGCTTCCGCTGGTACATTCGCCGACTACTTCAACGCCAACCCCGATACCAACGCCGTATTCAGCCTGGGCCCGAACCCGGCCAGCTCGCTGAATCTCTACATTCAGGAAACCGGTGTCATGGCCGGCGATATCTTCGCCACTACCCACGATACCAGCGCTGAGATCTATGAAATGATCCAGAATGGCTACTTGATCCAGGCGATCGACCAGCAGCCTTACCTGCAAGGTTTCGAGACCATCATGTGGCTCTACCTGAACAGCCAGTTCCAGATGGCGCCGGGTGGCGACATTCTGACCGGTCCGGGTGTCATCGACGGCGGCAACGTTGATGCCATCATCGAACTAACTGCTCAAGGCTATCGCTAAGCCGACCGCGGCAATCACAGTGGGTGGGGGAGTGATTCCCCACCCCTTTTCTTATTTGTTGAATTGCGCAGCGGGGTCGGCCAACGCTTATTTGGCGCCCGCCTAAATTATTCCTCATTGCCATTTAGACAAAGTCGAGAAATTGCTTATGATGCAAGCTTATCTTGAAGGCAAACGCGAAGCTTCAACCATCGGCAGTCTCGTTACGATTTTGGCTTTTCTCTTTGGCATCCTCGGCATCGCCATCGCCTTCGGCACGGCATTTGGCTGGATTCCGCTGGGCGAGCGGGCGCAAATTCTCCGAAGTGACATCAATACAGTCGAACGAATAGTCACCGCGATCAGCCTGGTATACGCCGCCTGCTGTTTGCGCACGGCCTACGGGCTTTATATCCGCGAACAAGCCAGCCTGCGCTGGTCGCAGTGGATGATGTTCACTTCCGTGATGATCGGCGGCGGCATCCTGCTCAGCGTGGCCATTCCCGTTGGACTGAAGTTTTCGCTGCTGCTGGGGCAGGTCGTCGACTTGCGAACGCTGATCAGTCAAGACGCGGGCGGCTTGGCGGCGCTGTCGCTATCGGTCGGCGAGGGGCTGATCAGCATCTGCCTGTTCATCATCGCGCTGCTGGCGCTGCTGGCGCTGCTGGTGTTTTTGATCCCGCCGCTGGAGCCACTGCGCGACCGGCCCGGCACACGCTGGATCGTTGCGCCGCCGCGTAAGTTCGTCCAGGCGATATTGTCTGTTCTGGGCGTTGGCGTCATCTGTTTCCTGGTTGCCGGCGCGGCTGTCGTGCCCGATTACCCCGGCCAGACGACCATCAGAGATGCGGAGAATCATCGCCTGATCGCCGGCTTGCTGTTTTTCTTGCCCGGATTTTTCGCCTACCGCGTCGTGCGTCAGGTAGAAGAGCAGTCGGATGAACTGCGGCGCGCGCTAGCTCTGACGCCCGGTAAATTCATCCGCGCCGAATTGGCCAAGTCGCCCAGCGCCGGCGCCATCATCGGCTTTGTCGCTATCTTCATGGGCTTCACCATGGCGACCGATCTATTCCTCGAGCCGAGCTCGGTGGCGTCCTTCCTGAGCAATGTGGCCACCAAGGGCGTCATCGCCATCGGCGTTACTTACTTGATGATCTCGGGCGAATTTGACCTGTCGGTCGGTTCGATCTTGGGCGTCACAGCGCTCTCGTTCATGAACTTCATGACCCACGGCGCGCCCGTTTTCGGCGTGGTCGGTCCGATACCGGCCGCCTTGCTCGCCATCTTCATCGCTTTCATCCTGGGCGCGATCAACGGCGTCCTCTTGATATCAACGCGAATACCTTCCTTTATTGTCACGCTAGGCACCATGCTGGCGTTTCGCGCCATTACCCTGGTCGCTATCGCCGGCGGGCGCATCCTGCGCTATAGCGACCATCACGAAGCGCTACCGGTGATCGGCATCAGCAATATCGTCTTCATCGTATTGGGGGTGTTCGGCCTGGCCGTTGTCGCCTTCACCGCTTATCGCGTCGTGCCTGTTCTCTATCGCGGCGCGATGCACGCCTGGTCCATACGTACGGACAATGGCGATTTCGGCACCAGCGGCGCCATTGTTCGTGGCTTCATCCTTGTTGTGATTGTGCTGCTATTGCTGGCCATCGTCGTCTGGCTGGCGGCTGTGCTCTCGTATCATGGCAGCGCCAGCGGCGGTCAAATCGTGGAAGTCGGTTATTTCGACCTGTTTAACGGTCGTGTGCTTGCCATCGGCGAAGAAAGCGACTTCTTCCACATGCAAATACCGCGCAACGCCAACGTCCGCCTGGCGATCGTGTGGTGGTTTATCTTTGTGGTGATCTTCCACATCGTGCTCACCAGCACCTCCTTCGGCAACAGCATATTCGCCACCGGCGGCAACGAAGGCGCGGCGCGCGCGCAAGGCGTCAACGTCGATCGCGTCAAGCTGCAGAATTTCGTCATCGTCGCCTTATTGACCGGAATCGCCGCCATTTATGAGACGGCGCGCAACCCGGGCGTCGATCCGCTTAAAGGCACGGGCTGGGAGCTTGAGGTCATCGCCATGACGGTGATCGGCGGCGCTTTGCTGACTGGCGGCTACGGCAGCGTGGTCGGCTCCTTGCTGGGCGCGCTGATTTTCGGCATGCTGCAGACGGGTCTGGTCCTGGTCGGCATTGAATCGCGGCTCTTCTCCGGCACTATCGGCGTCATCATCATCGCGGCCGTCGTGCTGAATACCCTGGTGCGCGGCGCGCGACAGAATTAGCCGCTGGCCGGGTGCAAAGCGGTCAGCCGAGGCAAGGCAGTGCGGCGGATCAGTTGGGTTGCTGGCTAGAAAAGTTTATTGGGTTAGAAAGCGTTACTCATGGAATACAAGCAGAAAAACGACAACGCTCTGGTGGATATGATCGATATTCACAAGTATTTTGGCAGCGTACAGGTCCTGCGTGGTATTGATTTCCACGTCGATCGCCAGGAAATTGTTGGCTTGCTCGGTGATAACGGCGCCGGTAAATCGACCCTGATCAAAGTGCTGACCGGTTACCATTCGTTGACGCGCGGTCAAATCTACTTTGACGACGAGGCGGTCAATATCCATTCGCCGCATGACGCCCGCGAACTGGGTATCGAGACCGTTCATCAGGACCTCGCCCTCGTCCCGCTGATGAGCATCGCCCGCAACTTCTGGCTCGGCCAAGAGCCAACTTACGAGGTCGGTCCTTTCCGCTTCCTGGACAAGAAAAAGATGGCCGTTGAGTCCATACGCGCCCTGGCCGATGTCGGCATCCACATCCGCGATTCCGAAGAAACGGTCGGCAATATGTCCGGTGGCGAGCGGCAGTCGGTTGCGATAGGGCGCGCTGTCTATTTCGGCAAGAAACTGCTCATCCTCGACGAGCCGACTTCGGCCCTGTCCGTGGGTGAAACCCAGAAAGTGCTGGACTACACCATCGCCGCCAAAGAAAAAGGCATGAGCGTCATCTTCATCACACATAATATCCGCCACGTCTACGAAGTCGCCGACCGCTTCACCATCATTGAACGCGGGCATAAACTGGGCGACTTCTACAAGAGCGAAGTGACCGAAAACGAAGTCGCCGACATGATCGTCACCGGGCAGATTCCCGAGCGCTTGCGTCTCTACCATGAAGAAAATGGAGATGTAGCATGAACCGCAAGCCTGTGCAGCCGAGAGGATTGCTATTCCTGGCGCTGATCGCCACGCTGGTGTTCACCGCTTGCCGTCCAGTCGATACGCTGGATATCACACCGTCGCCGACGCCCACGCCCGAACCGTCCCCCACACCCTCGCCCACGCCCCCGCCGGCCGATTTTGTTGACCCTTACGAGGTCAATACGAATGTCATGGAACGGCTGATTGAACTGCTGCCCGATCCGCTGCCGGCCGGTGAAGAAGAATGGAAGCGAAACTTCGAAGAAGGCAACGAAGGCATAAAGAATATCCGCGGCGTCCGCAAACCCGCCGTCGGCAAGGAGATCTACTACTACACCCAGCAAGGCAGCAAGATGGCCCTGAACTTCGCCGTCTTCCCGGACGAGGAAGGCGCCATCGCTGAATTTGAACGCAAGCAGGGGCTGCGATCGTCGCTGGTCAACCTCGCCGAAGACGACGACCTGCGCAAACCGAACCTGCTAGGCGCTGGCTTGTATGGTTCATTTGCGCTCTTCCAAATCGACAATTATTTCGTCGAAGTATTGGTCGAGATTTTCACCACCTCGACCAGCCCCTTGGAACCGCTCGCCAGCGAGACGCTCAAATTCTTCGAACGCAATCGCGAAGGCTTTGAAGCGGCCGCTAGCGGACCGGAAGAAGAAGACGGTTGAAGAGATATCTTGGAGGCCGTCCTCGACAGCTTGCCCAACGAAATCATCACCACCACGCAATGGCGGCGTGACTACTCGCGCTTTGATGAGGGCGTGGGAACGCCGCGAAACATCCAGAATGGGCGCGGTTTCCGCGTCGCTTACATTGACCAGATGGCGAACAACTTCCAGATGACTTTCGCGCAATTTGAGTCGGCGGACGCTGCGATGGCGCATTACCTGCGCATGAAAGACATTCGCGAGGGCATTGAAGAAGAAAACTCCATTGAAGATTTCCCGCAGCCGCATGTGCTGGGGCGCGGCCTCTACGGGTCGGTGGCGCTATTTGTCGTGGACGAATTCTTTCTGGAAGTGCTGATGGAGCGCGCGCCGGGCACCAGCGCTAATCCCACAGTATCCATTGCCCGCAAAGCCCTGGCTATCCTGGATGGCGCTCGCGGATAATCCGTCTGCCATCGCCCCTGCGTCGTGATATAATTCGCGCCACATCTACCGTAAGGAGCGAATCATGTCACCTATGCCAAGGTACCGACGCTGGCAGATCATGGCGCTGGACAAGAATATGCTCAATATCGAGCATCTCGTTTCGACTATCGACGATCCCGCAATCTTCGCTAAACGCGATGGCGGCGATGGCTGGAATATCTCAGAGATCCTGGGCCATCTTGCTGATACCGACAGCTACTTTCTGGCGCGGGCGCGCGCGCTGGCCGAGGGCGGTGAGCCGCCGCAAGGTTCCGGCAAGAGCGTGGACGAACGGGTGAAAGAAGCCGGTTACGCCGAGCAAGACGCCGTGGAGCTGCTGCAGAGGTGGCTGAATGCCAGCGCTGCCTACCACGAGTATTTGTCGTCCTTGCCTGACGATGAGGAACTCTGGGAGCGCCCCGGTTGCGCTGCCGATGGCGGCGGTTTCACGCTCAATGACCAGCTCGTGCTCAGCGCCTACCACGACCTCGATCACCTGCACCAGATTGTGAAGATCATCCGATATTGACGGAGAAGCAGGTCGCCGCAAGATTGAGATGGCGTAGGAGTCCGCAATGAATTCAGGACGGAATAGCGAAGCGAAGCCGAAGGGAAAACCGCAACCTAACCGACGGCGTCGGACAATTGTCTTCTTGGTAGCTGGCCTGCTTCTGATTGGCGCAATTAAGTTCGCCGACTCCTTGGCAACCTCGCTGAGCGAACGGAGCAATACGCCGGAAGCGCTGATTGCCGGTTTTCCGGAGCGGTACTCCAAGCTCATGCACAATGCCTTCACCCTGAGCTCCATAGAATTCCGAGGTCCCGAAGTCTACCATCAGGAACCTCTGTCTGATTTGGACGCTCAGCTGTTTTTATTCGAGTGGCGTGCAAGAAGCGATAATCATGTTGAGCTTTGCATCACAGCCGCTATCGTGGCTGAAGCGCGAGATATCTTTGGGGGCTGGTACGCCATAGAAGAAGTCTTCCCGATTTGCGAATACCAGATGGTGGATTCCAAACCGCCCAGTATTACTTATTGGGAGGCACAATCGGCGGGAAAGACGACGCATTACGCGCTAGTCGCAGGTCCAGCCTACCGGCTAGCCGGCTATGTGGAATTAGAGCTGGCGGATGGGAGCCTTAGCCGCATTGAAACACATCGCATTGCCTACGCCCAGGTGATTCGCCGCGATCATCCCATCGAAATCGAAAGAGTGCGCTTCCTTAACAGCGACGGCCATGCTTTCGCCACCTTCGCCTACCCATTATGGATGGAGGAGTAAAGTTATGCCGCTCCTCGGTTTGCAATAATTGCGGAAAGCCGACACATGCAGCAGCCGCCCCAACCCCTGGCCGAACGCATCCGCCCACGCGATTTAACGGGCTTCATCGGCCAGTCTCACCTGGTCGGCGTCGGCAAGCCGCTGCAGCGCGCCCTGCAGCAGCGCGCCGTGCCCAGCATGATCTTCTGGGGGCCGCCCGGCGTGGGCAAAACCACGCTGGCGCGCATGGTCGCCGCGGTCACTGAGAAGCCCTTCTACAACTTGTCGGCCGTCTCGGCGGGCAAAGCCGAGTTGCGCCGGATCGTTGAGTCGGTCCAGCTGCCCGGCAAAGACCCGCGCAGCCAACTCGATCTCTTTGGCGAGCCGGAATCCGCTGATACACCCGATTCCGTCATCCTCTTTCTGGATGAGATTCACCGCTTCAACAAAGCCCAGCAAGATTTTCTGCTGCCGTACGTCGAAGACGGCACCATCACGCTCATCGGCGCGACCACCGAAAATCCCAGCTTTGAAGTCATCTCGGCCCTGCGTTCGCGCATGCAGGTCTTCACGCTGAATCCGCTGACTATCGCCGAGATCCAACAGATCATCGCTCGCGGAGCCGCCGCGCTGGAAGTCGATATCGAGACGGACGGCATCGGCTTCCTGGCCAACTACGCCAATGGCGATGCCCGCGCCGCGCTCAACCTGCTGGAAAACGCCAGCCGACTGTATCAGTCGCGGACTATCACCTCCGAGCAACTGCGCGAGACCTTGCAGTCCAAACACCTGCGTTACGACAAGACCGGCGAGGAGCATTACAATACCATCAGCGCCTTCATCAAGAGCATGCGCGCGAGCGATGTCGACGCCGCCCTCTACTATTGCGCGCGCATGATCGACAGCGGTGAAGACCCCAAATTCATCGCCCGGCGCATGGTCATCTTCGCCAGCGAGGACATCGGTATCGCCGACTCCAAGGCGTTGACCGTCGCCAATGATGTTTTCCGCGCGGTCGAGACTATCGGCCTGCCTGAATGCCAGTTCAACCTGGCGCACGGCGTCGTCTATCTGGCCAGCGCCGCCAAGAATCGCGCGGCAGGCAGAGCCTACTTTGACGCGCTGGCCGATGTCACGGACTTGGGCAACTTGTCCATCCCGCTGCATATCCGCAACGCGCCAACGCAGTTGATGCGCGAACTGGGCTATGGCGACGGCTATCAGGCTTACACCGATGAAAGCCTGCTGCCGGAGGAAATCAAGGGCAAGCGCTATTTTCTGCGCGGCGATGCTGTGTAGTTGCAGAGACTGCCAAACAGCGTGATAATTCGACTAGGACTTGTGTACTCTAATTTGGCAGACAGATGACTAAAGAGTCTTTGGCAAGACGCAAGAAAACGGGCTCGCATTATACTCCGACGAGACTCGCACAATTTGTAGCCTCCAAAATACTGGAAAACTACTCACTCCCTGATTCAGACTCGAAAATTAGAGTGCTTGACCCAGCATGCGGTGATGGTGAATTGCTGAGAGCTCTGGTCGATAATTGGCCCCAGAAATCAAGGAGTTTCGTCAGTCTGATAGGTATAGATTTAGACCGCATTGCGTTTCAAAATGTAAGGTATCGCGTCCAAAATCTTGGCGTAGATGCTATAGATTTACGCAGAGAAGACTTTCTTGAACGTGTTCGGATAGAGCTAGAGTCCGCGCTCCCTATACCCGGTTCCTTGCTCGAATCCGTTGACGTAATCATTGCAAATCCTCCTTACGTACGTACTCAGGTCTTGGGTGCAAAGAAAGCAAAGAAATTGGCGTCCGATTTCAATTTGTCGGGAAGAGTTGACTTGTATCACGCGTTTCTTGTCGCAATGAAACACTGTCTAAAGACCAACGGAGTCTTAGGAGTTATAACTTCTAATCGGTTTATCGCCACGAAGAGCGGTTCACGGGTGCGAGAATTGCTTGCAAATGACTTTGAAATCTTGGATTTGTATGACTTAGGCGACACGAAACTTTTTGAGGCCGCCGTACTACCGGCAGTAATTATAGCGAGACGCCGCCAAGCGCCACTATTCCGTAGCGCACAAACTACTAGATTCGTAAAAGTCTATGAGACCCTTGAAAAGACGTTTACTGACGAGGTCGAAAATGTATGCGCCGCCATCACCAAGAGAGACGACCGCATCGTACGCATTGGTGGCGATAATTTTCGAGTCACGGTAGGAACAGTTAAGGTTCCGTTGTCTGGTAAAGATCCCTGGATCATGGTCTCTGATAACGAAAAAGAATGGCTGCGAGATATCCATCAGTCTTCAAAGTATGAACTGTCTGATATAACGACCGTCCGAGTTGGTGTCAAGACCACAGCAAATCGCGTGTTCATTCGCCACGACTGGGACGATCTCGCCGAAACTAGCAGACCAGAATCGTCACTGCTTTATCCCGTGATTTCAGCTTCAAATGCTGCAAAGTGGAAAGCCAAGTCTGAAAGTCAAGCGAGTAGGAAAATACTGTATCCGCATTACGCCGAAGGAGGAGTTCGAGGCGTTATTCGACTAGAGGATTATCCACGAGCAAAGTCGTACTTCAAAATACACAGAGAATACTTACAGAGTCGAGAGTACCTTTCCAAGTCAAATCGTGAGTGGTACGAGATTTGGGTGCCTCAAGATCCAAGCGCGTGGAGCCAGCCCAAGATCGTTTTCCCAGACATTAGCCCAGTTCCGATTTTTATGTACGACGTAAGTGGTGCGATCGTCGACGGGAACTGCTACTGGATGACATTTGATGGATGTGAAGACGATTGGCTATTCCTGATTCTGGGTATCGCAAACAGCGAACTCATGACGAAATTCCACGACCTGTCATTTAACAACAAGTTGTATTCAGGTAGAAGGCGTTATTTGACACAATATGTCGAGAAATATCCGTTACCTGACATTCGGTGTCAAGCTTCACGCCGTGTCATAGAAACGGTAAAGAAAATCTTACGGGGAGGACTATCACGAGATGAAATGACTGTATTGGAAATTGATTTAGATACTGAAGTGATGGCCGCATACAATGTAGAGTATGTGCCTAAGGATTGAAGACACTCGTACCCTTTAGCGACTTGAAAAATTCCATTGGTATGGATCGCTGACATTTATAGCTCTCTTCAGCAACATATGTGAAGTGCTTCCCAAGATCTGCGCCTGCACAAATAATCAACCCGGCAATGCCACTCACGTCGGCGTCCATTAGTGCTATAAGGTACCTTACATCCCGCGTAGTCACTTTCGGGACAGCAGGCAATATCTCCTCGAACTGCGGACTGTAAAGACCTAGGTCAACTGTTGATGAATCCTGAATCTTTACTTCAAGAAGTTGATTCAGGATATCGGGATATCCACCAGCCAGTAGCGCTTCCCGTTTTGTATAGCCTAACAATCTAGCCGCGACCTTTTCCAATGCTTGTCCTCTGTTCTTTGTAGCGCCGGGCGGGATTGTCATGCCCAAAAGATGTTGCGAAACCATCTCAGCTACAAGCGTAATACCAAATACCTTTCCAGCTTGTGGTGCATCATGGATGCTTGCAGTGGGCACTGCATAAGAAGAAGTCACTAGTGCCTCAACTCCATTCGTGTCAGTTCCAACAAAGACAGGTGGATTTAGCGACAGGATTGCATCTCGAGCTGTCCCAGGGACAATCAGCTGATGCTTAATTGTAGGTTTTCCGAATGGGCCGAATTTCGCGTGTATGTAGTCAGGCGAAAGTACAATTACAGACTGGATCAACTTTGTAATTGGATCAATGGGAACAAATACAAAGCGGACATCTCTGGCAGAAAGTATGCTGCCATTAGAATACCTCACCTGAACAGATTCACTCGAAGGATTCCGGTTCCACACCTGTAAGTTATATGAGTTGCCAGTCGTAACAATGTAAGTATCTATGAACTCACGCAGTATCTTCGGAACACCTTTTTTCCTCGGAGGTACTACTTCATAGTCTTGGCTTTTCGCAGGTTCTGGTAACGGATGATTTATTAGTGTTGCTGCAACCAGCTTTCGAAGATTCGATCCGTCTGTCCTTGATTTACGGGTGAGTGGAAATTCTCGACCTATTAATGTCTGCAATCTCGTTGCAAGCTGTGTTGGCGTGGTCAAAGCAGATTTATTCGCTGGAGGGATTCCCCATTTTCGGTTCATTAGTCTCGCTTTCTTCATCTGGCAAGTCAGTAAAGAATTGAGCTAATGAGACCTGAAGCGCAGCCAGAATCTTCTCCAAATTAATCAATGCGATATTGCGTTCACCCCGTTCGACACTGCTTATGTATGTACGATGTAATCCACACTTGAATGACAACTGCTCCTGCGTCATATTGTGCGTCTCGCGGAGTATTCGAATGCGCTGACCGATTTTCAGTAAGAATCGGGACTCATTTTTATCGTAGCTCATGGACTCTATTCTTTGCGAATGCGGACTATTAGTCGATAGACTATGAGTTACATTCGGTGAAAGCAAAGGCTCATGTCCAAACTCAATATCTTGCTAATCACATCCGACCAACAGCACTGGAATACGCTGGGGCAATTGAATCCCGAGATTCAGACGCCTGCTCTCGATCGCCTTGCCGCCCAAGGCAGTACCTTCACCCGCGCCTATTGCCCCAACCCCACCTGCACCCCCACTCGCAGCAGCATGATCACGGGCAAATACCCTTCCCAGCATGGCGCCTACTCGCTCGGCACCAAGCTGCCGGAGAGCGAACGCACCATCGGCGAAATACTTGGCGAGGCCGGCTACCGTACCGCGCTGGTGGGCAAAGCGCATTTCCAGCCCCTGCAATCCACCGACGAATACCCATCGCTGGAAGCCTATCCCACCCTGCAAGACCTCGACTTCTGGGCGGACTTTGAAGGTCCCTTCTACGGCTTCGACCATGTCGAGCTGGCGCGCAATCACACCGACGAATCCCACGTGGGTCAGCATTATGCGCTATGGATGGAAGAAAAGGGCTTGAGCAATTGGCGCGACTATTTCTTGCGGCCGACCGGCCACGTCGAATCGCAGCGGCGGAAATGGCTGATCCCCGAGCAATATCATTACAATGCCTGGATCGCCGAGCGCAGCCAGTCCCTCATCTCGCAATACCATGACGCTGACGAACCGTTTTTCCTATGGGCCAGCTTCTTTGATCCTCATCCCAAATACCTCGTGCCGGAGCCATGGGATACGATGTACGATCCTGCCGAGATTACTGTGCCGGCAATCACTCCCGGCGAGCACGACAACAGTCCGCCGCACCTGCAACTGACGCAGCAGACCGATCCCGATTTCACCGCCTGGCAGGAACCTAACGGCGCCGGCTGCCACGGCTTTCACTCGCACTTGCATGACCGCGATGAACTGGCGAAAGACATCGCCTGCTACTACGGCATGGTCAGCTGCATGGACAAGTACATCGGCGCCATCGTCGACCACTTGGAGGACCTGGACTTGGTTGAAAATACGCTGGTTGTCTTTACCAGCGATCACGGGCACTGCTTCGGTCAGCACGGCTTGATCGCCAAAGGCCCGTTTCACTATGACGACGGCATCCGTGTGCCCATGATTGCCCGCTTGCCGGGTCGCATCCCGGCCGGGCGCCTCAGCCATAGCCTGCAATCGCTGGTTGATTACGCGCCCACCTTCCTCGAATATGGTGGCATCGCCGTCCCTGAGGAGATGACTGGCGAGGGTCAAGAGGCGGTTTGGTGTGGCGACGAATCCGGCGCCCGCGAGCATATCATCATCGAAAATCGCCATCAGCCTACCACCCTGCACGTCAAGACTTTCATCGACCAGCGCTACAAGCTGACGTTGTATTACGGGCGCGACTACGGCGAAATCTATGACCTGCAGAACGATCCGGGCGAAGTCAACAACTTGTGGGCGGACGCCGACCTGCGCGCCCAGCTAAGCGAGGCTTTCCTGCGCGCCGAGATACAGAAGGAAGAGCGCATGACGGCCGAGAGCCTGTCGCAGCCGCATAAGTCGGCCGCCATGTACCTTAAGAGCTGCAACCTGGGGCCTTGGCAAATCCGCTTCGACCCGGCGTCGGATCAATTTGAGTTGTTCGACCTGGCGCAGGATGCAGGGCGGTCGCGGAATCTGTGGGACGAGCCGGCTCAGCGCGACAAACGCGCCGAGATGGTGCGGGCGTTGCTCTTCAGCCGCTGGGGTTTGGAGCCGCTCTGGATGCCGCGCATCGCCGGGGCCTAAGTGCCTTGCCGAATCAAAATTGGGATTCGCTGCCCTAAACTTGGTATACTCCCACATTGAACCATCTGACGACGTTACCCGACGCAGCATCTGCGTGGCACGCCAAGGTTGTCCGTTTATTTGAAGCTAACTCAAAGGAGAGGCTGATATGTTTTCAAAACGAAGCTGTATGGTTCTTGTTTTAGTGTTGCTTGGTCTAATCTTGCTGCTGCCTGCCTCCGCGCAGGATAGCGTCGAGCTTACTTTGTCGATTGGGGCTCGCGGTTTTGGCGATGCCGCGCCCGTCCTCATTGAAGCCTGCGAGGAAGAAGTCGGCGGCATCAGCGTCGAGTGGGAACGCATCTCAGATGTGCCCAACGAGTCGCGCAGCATTTACGTGACCAATTTCACCGCCCGCAACTCCAAGCCGGATATCATTGCGGTGGATGTCATTTGGCCGGGCGACTTCGCGGCCCGCGGCTGGATTGCGCCAATCGAAGAATACTTCGGCGACGAGGCGCTTGCCGAATACATCCCAGGCTTCCTGGCGGCGGCGCAAGTTGATGGCCACACCTTCGCCATTCCCCTCTATATCGACGGCATTCACCTCTTCTATCGCGCCGACTTGTTGGAGAAATACAGCCTGGATGTGCCGAGCACCTGGGAGGGTCTGATCGCGGCCGCCGAGACTGTCGTCGAAGGTGAAGGCAACCCTGATCTGGCCGGTTTCATTTCCATGTGGGCCAAGATCGAAGGCTTGTTCATGAATTGGCTGGCTTTCTTCCAGGGCGCCGGCGGTACCTTCTTTGACGCCGACGGTGACTTGGCCATCAACAACGAAGCCGGCGTCAAGTCGCTGTCAACTATGGTGGGCATGCTGGAGTCCGGCGTCGCGCCGGAGAGCATCTTGACCTTCCGGCCCAACGACGCGCGCTTGCTCTTCCAGCAGGAACGCGCGGTCTTCTTGATGGTGCAAGACTTCGTGCTGGCGCCGCTGACGGCCGATGATTCACCGGTGAAAGACGCGGTGGAATTCACCCGTGTGCCTTACTTTGAAGGCAACGACATGACCAATACAACGGTCATCGGTGGCTTCTTGCTGGCGGTCAACAAGCATTCGGAGAATGTCGAAGCGGCAGCCGACTTCATCAAGTGCTTCACCAGTTACGAATCGCAGGTGCAGGCCGGTTTGATCCAAGGCAAGGTGCCGACGCGTCCCGCCGTTTACGATGATGAGCGCATCGCCGAAGAAGCGCCGGGTGTAGCGGCCCTGGGCGCCAACTTCGTCTACGCCTTCGCGCGTCCATCAGCGCAGACCGGCACAGCCTATCCCGAAATCTCCGAGATCATGCAGACTGAAATATCGGCGGCATTGCTCGGGGAGAAGACGCCCGAACAGGCCATGGCCGATGCCGAAGCGCAGATTCTGTCTCTGATGCCTTGAGCTAAGGCAAGCGCGGGGGCGCGCATGGTTTGATTGCGTCCCCGCTTGCTGCACTGACAGCCGGACAACGAACCCGCCATGAAACAAGCCAATCGGGCAGGCCGCTTCTTCCTTGTGCCTGCCCTGCTTATCATCGCTTTCGTTCTCCTATTTCCCATTATCCAGACCATCGTCCTGAGTTTCGGGCGCAACAGCACCAGCATCTTCTACGACTACGAATTCGCTGGCCTGGCGAACTATCAGCGCTTGCTGAAAACCCCTCGCTTCATCACGTCGCTGAACAATACAATAGTCTTCACCGCCGTCACCGTGCCAATCGAACTGGTCGTCGGCATCGGTCTGGCGCTGGTGCTCAACCGGCAGTTCCGAGGGAAAGGGCTGGTGCGGATGGCGGTTCTGTTTCCCTGGGCCTTGCCAACCGCGCTCAACGCCTTGATATGGCGCTGGATGTTCAATACCGAATTCGGCCTGTTCAACTCGATCTTGACCGACACCGGTCTCGCCGTCGAGCGCATTAATTGGCTGGGGGCGATCCCCACCGCCATGGCGTCGATGATGTTTGTCTCGATCTGGAAGACCAGCTCATTCATGGCGCTCCTGTTGCTAGCGGGCCTGCAGACCATTCCCGACGATCTCTACGAAGCGGGAAACGTTGATGGAACCAATCGCTGGACAGCCTTCCGTCATTTGACGCTGCCTTTGCTACGGCCGGCTATCATGGTGTCTGTGCTGCTGCGCACCATGGATGCCATGCGCACCTTTGAATTGCCCTTCAACCTCACTGACGGCGGTCCACTGACCTCCACTGAAACGCTTTCGCTCTACTCCTATCGCGCCATATTTCAATATGTCAACTTCAACCTGGGTTCCGCCGCCATCATCATTCAATTCATCATCATCTTGGCCATCAGCATCATATATATCTTCACCTTGCGGAGCGCGGACTAGTGCTAATTGCCAGCCGAAAAATCGGCGCGAATCGTAGCCCGGCCGGCTTCACCGCCAGGCGAAAGAAAGCATCTTGGGTCTTTTATGCCGTCGCTGCATTGACGGTTATCATCTCCTTCTTTCCTACGGTCTGGCTTTTCCTGACCTCAATTAAAGAAGAGGCTGATATCTACGCTTGGCCCGTGGTCTATCTGCCGCAGCCGGCTACCTTGGAAAACTATCTCAATATCTTAACGGAAACGCCGGAACTACTGCGCTTCATTCTTAACAGCGCCATAGTCGCGACGACCACCACAGTCATCATTCTGGCTTGCGGCGGGCTGGCGGGATATTCGCTGGGACGCCTGACCTACCGTGGCCGCAACCTCATTCTCATTCTGATTCTGGCCATGTCGATGTTTCCGCCGCTGGCTCTGCTGCCCTCGCTCTTCAGCATGTTCCTGGACTTGCGCTTAATCAACACGTATCCGGGATTGATCATCGGGCACACGGGCCTCTACTTGCCTATCGCCATCTGGATTCTGTCCAACTTCTTTCAGACTGTGCCGCGGGAAATCGAGGATGCGGCGCGGGTCGACGGCGCATCCAGCCTGCGCATATTCTGGAGCATCATCTTGCCGCTTTCCGTGCCCGGTCTCATCTCCACCGGGCTCATCGTCTTTGTCTTCTCCTGGAACGAATTCCCGCTCTCGCTGGTGCTGATGAGCGACAACTTCATGCGCACGGCGCCGGTCGGCATCTCGCTCTTCCCGGGCGAATACTCCTTCCCTTGGGAAATTATCACCGCCGCCACCATGCTGACGATTCTGCCGATTCTGGTGATATCCGGAGTGTTTCAAGACCGGCTCATCGGAGGCTTGACAGCCGGCTCGGGCAAATGACCAGTCAGCCCCGCCGCACCACGACAACACCAATCGCCAGCGAGATAACCGTCGCCACTTCGATCGGCAGCGCCGGCTCCATGAAGCGCAGCCAGAGCAGATGAATGCCGATCAAGATCACCGCGCTGATGAAGACGCGATCAAAAGCGTTGGTATAGAAGGGCAGGAAGCCGTCGCGTTTGGAATTGTCCGGACGCTCTTCCATGGCCTTATTCCTTCACCGCGCCGAAGGTCAAACCCATAACGATATAGCGCTGCGCAAAGATCACGATGATGGCGGAGGGAATCAGCGTCAGCATCGACATGGCCGCCAGCTCGCCCCAATTGGTGCCGGTGACAGTCACGAACTCCGCCAGGGCCGTTGTGATGGTGCGCGCTTGCACGCTGGTGAGATTCGCCGCAAACAGGTATTCGTTCCAGGCGAAAATCCAGCTCAGAATTGCGGTGACCGCCAGGCCGGGCGCCGCCAGCGGCACGATGACATGGCGCAGCACACCCCAGAGACCGGCGCCATCAATCATGGCGGCGTCATCGAGCTCGATGGGAATGCCGTCTACCACGCCTTTCAGCAGCCAGATTGCAAAGGGCAGGTTGAAGACGCAATAAAGCAGAATCAAGCCGAGCTGCGTATCAAATAGGGTCCAGTCGCCAATGCGGAAGCTGCGCGTGAACATGAGGAATAGCGGCAGCAAAAAAGCGGCTGGCGGCGCCATGCGGTTGGTAATCAGCCAGAAAAAGATATTGTCCTTGCCTACCAGCTTGTAGCGTGAAAGCGCGTATGTCGCCAGCAGGGCCAGCACCATCACCAGCAAGGCATTGGCGGTCGAGATCAATAGCGAATTGCTCATGTAGCGCTGGAAGCTGCTGTCGCCCAGCACATTGCTGTAATTCTCGAGGAATATGCGGCTGATCGCCAGGTTGGGGCGCGCGAATAGCTCGACGCGGCTGCGCATGGAGGTGACGAACATCCACCAGATCGGAATCAGAGTCAGCAAGGTCATAAAGACCCAGAAGCCGTATGTGGCCACGTAGCGCCAAACGCGCTGTCGCAAGGTCGTCGTCATTCGACTTCGTCCTTGCCCTGGCCCGATATGCCGATGAACAGCAACCAGCAGAGCACGATGGTCAGATACAAAGTGATGATGGATATGGACGAACCGTAGCCATAATCCGTGCGCGGGAAGACCACCCGCCAAATGTAGATGCCAGTGAAGCGCGTGCCCGGCCCGCCGCCCGCCAGCATCCAGACTTCGTCCACCGTGCGGATCGCGTCCATGATGCGGATGAATATGGTCGTCAGCAGCACCGGCCGCAAGAAGGGCAGGGTGACGTACCAGAAGACCTGAAAACGGTTGGCGCCGTCCACCTTCGCTTGTTCCACCGGCTCCCTGGGAATGGACGAAAGGCCCGCCAGCATCGTCAGCGTCACGAAGGGCGTCCAGTGCCAGATGTCCATAATCACCGAAGTCAGCAGCGCCTGATCGGGATAAGTGCCGATGAGGTATTCGATATCAAACCAGCGGTCGAGCAGAAATGGCACCGGTCCGAAACCCGGGATCACCAGCAAGCGCCAAATCGCGCCCACGGCGATAGGCGCCACCATCAGCGGAAAGGTGTGGATAATCCGAAAAAGGGACTTGCCGGGGAACTTGCGCGTCAGCATCTGCGCCAGGAAGAAGCCCAGCACGACTTCGCTGGCGATCGCAAAAATCGCAAACTTGGCCGTCAAGCCGACCGAGTGCAAGAAGTCGTCATCAAAGACCAGCCGGCGGAAGTTGTCCAGCCCGTTGAAGCGCATGCCGTCCTGGGCGGCGAAGATATTCCATTCGTTAAAGCCGACGAATAAAACATATACGAAAGGCAAAAAGCCGAAAATAATTAGCACTATTAGAGTAGGGCTGAGCAGCAGCCAGCCAGTGCGCGGATTCCGCATCTATTGTATTCCCATTTGATAAGAAAACAGGGTGACGAATACGTCACCCTGTTCGATTACTCGGTGAAACGGTCTACATGCCGTAACCCAGACGGTCCAGTTCTTCGTCCACAGCGGCCGCGGCTTGCGACAGCGCGTCAGCCGGGCTCAGCTCGCCCAAGATGGCGCGTTGGATGAAGGGATCGATGACTTCGCGTACCTGCGCGTGGAAGGGGAAGGGCGGCGCGCCGGCAAACAGCGGTCCCTGCTCTTCCAAGAGCGTGTAGTAGCCATCAACCTTGGCGTCTTGCTCGGCGATCAGCGGATCGTCGAAGGTGGCCGTGTGGGTAATGCGCGCGCCCGCGGCCGCCCATTCCGCCTGCACCGACTGCTGACCGATGAACTGCAGCCAAAGCAGCGTCGCTTCCTTGTTGCGCGAGGAATGCGGCACGCCAAATGCACCGCCGTCATAATAGCCGATGTAGCCATCGCCCATTTCAGCCGCTTCAATGACGCCCTCTGCCGTGACAGGCAGCCGAACGCCGACATTGCCGGTGACCGCCGAGCGGCTGTCATCGGTGGCGATCCAGGCAGCGTTTTCGCCGTAGACCCAACCCTGCGCGGCACGGCCGGCGGCAAATGTGGACGCTACTTCGTCCCAAGTGCTAGCCGTGGCCTCGGGCGGGGCGAATTCCAGCATGCTCAGCCAGAAGCTCAGCGCCTCAACAGCCGTGTCGCCGTCCAGCGCGCCGCCATTGGCGCTCATGGCCGAGCCGGCATCCAGGTTGATGCCCCAGTTGTACAAGCCGAAGGACGGACCGATGGACTCGAGGAATTCGTAGGTCGAAGCCGGGTGACCGGTCGAGCCCTGCACCGTCGTGCCCCAAAGGTCCATGTCCATGCTTTCGCCGTACCCGGTGAAAAATTCGGCGTTGTCGCGATATTGGTCGAAGTTTTCGGCAGGCGCCAGCGGATAGCCATATTCGGCTTCAAAGGCGGCCATGATATCGGCATTCTCGAAGAGGTCCTTGCGATAGAGATAGACCTTGACGAAGGCTTCCATCGGCACGCCGAAGAGGTCGCCGTCAGCATTCTTGAAGTAATCGGCGAAGCTGGTGAATTCGCTTTCGTCGTAGCCTTCATAGGCCAGGTCCGGGTTGTCAGCAGCGAATTGCGTCAGGTTGACCAGATAATCCTGCGCCAGGTAGGAATAGATGATGTCCTGCTCAATGTAAACGAAGTCATAGATGCCGGTATTGGCTTCCATGTCGTTGATCGCCTTGGAATACATCTGATCCCAGGACGTCGTCTCGAATTCGACGTTGATGCCCGTCAGCTCTGTGAACTGCGCCGCCAGAACATCGGCCACGTAATTCGAGGGCGGCGTGCTTTCGGATACGCCGCGGATGGTCGCGCCGGCGTAAGGCGCGGCTGCGTCGGCCCACCAGTCGTGCATGTCCGCCGTGACCAAGCTCATGTTGGCCAGCAGCGCAAAGGCGAGCAGCAAAACAATTGTGAAGATTTTCTTCATGATTCGTCTCCCTGGACTAAATCGATAGGTAGGTAGTAGTGCCACTTGAATCTCTGCTGCTTGAATGCCTAATGCGAGATGTCGATGCGCAGAGCTAGCGTCAATGGCGTCGGGATTGTATCAGAAAAATCAAGAAACCCAAGACTGCGTAGGGATACACCCTACCAAGGTCACGCTCGCCAAGCAGTCTAATCGAGAATAGTCTCTCAACTACTTGCCTGCGTGATTGCCTCACCCATCGTATTGATCACTAGATCGACCTCCTCCGCCGTGATGCACAGCGGCGGCGCGAAGGCAATCGCCGCGCCTAACGGTCGCGCGCGCAGTCCCATGTCCAGCGCGGCATCGCTGATTTTGGCCGCCAGGTCAGTGTCCGGCTCGCGCCCATCCTTGCTCGCAACCACGTCAATGCCCGCCATCAGCCCGACGCCGCGCGCATTGTCGATATGCGGAAATTCATCCACCAGAGACTGCAATCCCGTCAAGAGTCGCTCGCCCATCAGCCGGCTGTTCTCCAGCAGGCCATCGCGCTCCATGATGTCGATATTGGCGATGCCCACCGCGCAGGCCGCAGCGTGGCCGGAATAGGTATAGCCGTGCATCCAGCTCTGGTCCTCCGGCGCGTTCAACACGACATCACGAATCTCGTCTGTCACTTGAATGCCGCCGAGCGGCATATAGCCGCTGGTCACGCCTTTGGCGAATTGCATGATATCCGGCTGGATGCCGTATTCATCGCTGCCGAACCAGTGGCCGGTGCGCCCAAAACCGCAAATCACCTCATCGACGATCAACAGCACTTCATGGCGCTTGCAGACCTCGGCCACCAATTCAAAGTAGCCGTCATCGGGCACAACCAGACCGCCGGCGCCCTGGATCGGCTCGGCGATGAAAGCCGCCACCGTATCCGCGCCTTCCTGCAGGATCCGCTCTTCCAGCGCGCGCGCCGCCGCCTGGGCGACGCTCTCGCCGGCTTTAACTTCGCCAGCATAGCGATAGCCGTTGGGGTCGGGCACGTGGATGAAGCCATCAAGTACGCCGCCGAACATGGTATGAAACTTGCTCATGCCGGTCGCGCTGGTGGCCGCCAGGGTCATGCCGTGGTAACCGTTCAAGCGCGAGATGATCTTCGTCTTGTCCACCTTGCCCAGCTGATACCAGTAGAAAATCGCCGTCTTGAATGAGCTGTCGCTGGACTCCGACCCGCCAGAGGTGAAATAGGTGAAATTCATATTGGGGCGGAAGAAACCCGCCAGCTTGTCCGCCAATTGCGCCGACGCGGGATTGGTCATGCCGGCGAAACCGGAGTTGTAGGCGATGTCAAGCATCTGCTCATAGGCGACTTGGGGCAGCTCCTTGTTGCCGTAGCCGATGTTGACATTCCACAGGCTGGCCATGGCGTCGAGGATCTCGCGGCCATCGGTCGTATAGAGCCAAACGCCATCGCCGCGCTCCACCATGGCGGCGCCCGCGGTGCGCGTGGGGTGATGCAAGGGGTGCAGCTGATGCTTGTCCTGTTCAATCAACAACGTGTGATTGTAATCGCTCATAGTTTCAACTCTTCCTCAGTTCAGTAGTGAAGCAGATCATAGCTGATTTTTCGGCTGCTTTCGACACTGTTCGCATGGATGACCCTTGGCGCTCGGCGCCGTTACAGTCTCTTCAGCGCAGTTTTCAGGGCGCGTGGAAGCAGGCGGGCCAGCGCGCGCTTGAAGCGGATACGCGTCTGCCGCAGCCAGAGCGCCGGCCGATTCGCCGCCATCACCAGCCGGCGGCCGATGCGATAGCGCCGCGAGCCGAGCAGGGCCTCAATATCATCGCTCGGTCGCAGTTCGTAGGCGGATTGGGGATCGTTGAGGTCGCGCCACATCAGAATGACCTGCGGCGGATGCGCGCCCCGGTAACGGTACAAGCAGCCCGGATACTCATAGACATTATGCGCGTGATAGGGCCGGCCCAGCGCGAAATAAGCCTCGTCCGCCCACGCTTTGATGTGCTGTCGTTTCGCCCACTCCGCCCGGCTGTAATACTCGCATTTCTCGCGCACTTGCTTGGGCAGCAACAATGAATAATGATACAGGTGGATGCCACGCGCCAGCAAGTCGTTGGCGCGGACCCAATGCTGCTGGCGCAGGTCTCGCCCTTGCGCGTCCACCACGGTGGGCGGCCGATGCGTGACATAGCGGTAGCCCTCGCCCCATTTGAACAGGCGATGAAACTCGGCCTCGCCCCGGCGCAAATACCAACTGTCAACGCGATATTCAGGCGCGGCCCAAAAGAACAGGGATTCAAAGGAGAGTGCTGTGATCGACGGCTGCTCGCTCAACAGTTTGCAGACGGCTTCAATATCCCGCGGCAGATAAAACTCATCGACATCCACCTGCCACAAATAGTCACCGCTCGCGCGCTGGGCATAGGCTTGGGACATCTCGTCTTTTTCTGACCAGAAGCCATCGCGCGTGACAATGATGAGCTTGTCCTGCGGGTCTTCGTCGGCCTTGAAGGCGCGCAGGCTGTCGAGGGTGCCGTCCAGGGAATGCCCGTCGGCGCTGGCGATGTTGGCCGCGCCCGGCGCCGCGCCCTCCACCACGATGATCTCATGCGCATAAGGGTACAGCGCCCGCAGCGTATAGCGCGTGAAGGGCTCGCCATTTAGCACGATCATGCCAAAGCTGATGCGCGGAAACCGGCTCACTTGAATTTGCTCGTCATGGACTTAGGGGCGTCTTTCCAGAGCATTGTCTTATCTAACGCTTTCATCGCGCTCACGGCGATCAGGCGCTGGCAAGCAGCGACTGATAAAGGCTGATGTACTGTTCGCAGATGAAATTGCGGTTATGGCGTTCCACAATCCATTCATGCAATTCATTTCTCGGCCAGGATTGCGCCAGCGCCCAGCGAATGCCGGTGAGCAGGTCATCGCTGTCGCGCAAGCGCGCCAGATAGCCGTTCTCCTTGTGCTGCACCAGATCGGTCGTGCCGGACCCGGCGAAGCTCACGCAGGGTGTGCCGCAAGCCAGCGCTTCGATGACTGTATTTGGCAAGTTCTCCTGCAAGGAAGGCAACACGTAGATATCGCAGGCCGTATAGAGCAAGCTGACGCTGACCTCGTCCCGCAATTGACCGATCTGATGGCAGGGCAGGCTCAAGCCCAACTCCGCCGCACCCTCGCCGCCAAATGTCACCAATTCTAAATTCGAGTCCTCTGATAGACCGCGCAGCGCCTCCCGCAAGAATCGGAAGCCCTTGTGCGGGTCGGCGGCGCCGCCTATCGCGCCGAACAATATGAGCTTCTTGTCGGCGGGCAGATTGAAGGCCTGCCGCGCCACCGCCGGGTCAATCGGCTTGAATACGGCCGGGTCAAAGGTATAGCCAATCACCTCAATGGCTTTGCCTTTGAATACAGCGCTGCCGCGGGCGCAATCCGCCAGCCAGCGACTGGGACAAACCACGGTCATCGGCACATCGGACCAGGCGCGCTGCTTTTTTTGGTTCACCCGCGCGCTGATGTCACCCGGCGCGCCGGCGACCAGCTGCGGACAATTGCCGCAGCCCGTCTGAAACTTCAGGCATTCATAGGCCGTATGGCAGCCGCCGGTGAAAGCCCACATATCATGCAGCGTCCAGACGATCGGCGCGTTGATCCGGGTGACTTCGTCAATTGGCAGATAATTGTCTCCCACCCAATTCAAGTGAACGAGGTCCGCGCCAAATGAATTGATGGCAGCCGCTATCGGGTACCCGAATAAGTTGAGGCTCCAGTAGCCGCTTTCTAGCGCGCGCGGGTTGCGCGCAAGCAGTGACCGGTGCCGTGCTGCCCCCAGTCGCCGCGGGATTCTCCGCCAGCGGTTGAGACGGGACGCGAGTCGATGCACTGTCGGATCGGCAGTGACCTTGCGCAAGACCAGCATTTCACTCTCTACGCCTTCACGCTGCAAAGCCTTGTGCAAGCGGTGCGTGGCGATGGCCGCTCCGCCGATGCGATCGCTGGCCGATACAAGCAGTACTTTCACAGGCTGCGCCTCTAGGTCAACACTTCTTGCGATTATACACGGTCGGGCATAAGCGGAACTTCAGCCAGCGCCGAATCAGCTTATAATGGACGCGGCGAAGCAGAACCGAGATTGGCAACAGCGATGGAAATGAATACGCAGCAGAGCAAGATAAACGCCTGGTACCTGGCGCTGCGGCCGCGCGTCTTCACCGCCACCTACGTGCCGATGGGTTTGGCGGGCATCGTCGCGCTGAACGACGGCGTCTTTAACGCAACTGTATTCTTGCTGGCGTTGGTCGGCACGCTACTGTTGCAGAGCGCCGCCAACCTCATCAACGAATACGCCGATTACCGCCGCGGGGCCGACCGCCTGAAAGAAGCCGGGCAGGGCATGACCATCAAACACAAGATCCTCGAGCCGCGGAGCGTCTTGTACGGCGCTGTCCTCACCACAGCAGCGGGCTGCGCTATCGGTTTGTACCTGTTGTCGCAAAGCGGACCGCTGCTCTGGCTGATTGGCATCGGCGGCGTCTTCGTGGCCATCACTTATACCGCCGGGCCCTTTCCCCTGGCTTACAACGGGCTGGGCGAGATTGCCGTCGCCGTCTTCATGGGACCGGCCATCATCGTCGGCGGCTACTATGTGATGTCGCCGGAGGTTAGCCAAACGCGCATCGGCGAGCTCTGCCTGATCTCGCTGCCGATCGCCTTCATGGTCGCTGCCATACTGCACGCTAATAACATCCGCGATATGGACGCCGACCGCGCTGTCAACAAGCGCACCCTGGCGGTGATCTTCGGCATTCGTGTCGCCCGCGCCGAGTTCGTATGCCTTGTTATCGGGGCTTATGTCGCGCAGGCGCTTGTAGTCGCGCTCGGTCTGTTGCCCCCTCATACCCTGCTGACGCTGATCATACTGCCCGAGGCGCTGCGTCTCATCCGTGTCTTCAATACCAGCCGCGCCGTTACCGCGCTGCACCAGGCGCAGGGCCGAACGGCCAAGCTACACGGGCAATTCGGCCTGCTGATAGTGGTCGGCTGGACGCTTTCGTTGGCGCTGACCCTGTCTTAAACCGTCTAAACCGTCCAGTGCCAGATCTGATCCCAGGCGCTCATCCAGTCGTCCGCGCGGCTGTATACCTTCTGCGCCGCGCGATCCAACTCCACGCCTGGGCGCCCCATGAAGTCGGCCATTCGCTCCACCTTGTCCACTTCGATGGTGATCGTCACCGGCGTAGACGGCACATAAGGGTCGACAGCCGTCAGATTTTGCAGCGCCTGACAAGCGCCGGCTTCGATCATATCACGCGCCACACGCGGCGGAATCTGACGCGCCGAGTAACGCGATAGCCCGCGCTTGACCGCCACTGTGGTCAGACCGTTGCCCAGCAGCGCGGTCGTTTCGCGGCAGACCGCCTCGTCGCCCGTGACCAGCAGCACCGGGCAACCGTAATGCCCGCAGAGCGCCGCATTCACGCCAGACTCGCCCACCAGGTCGTCGTTGAACCACAAGTTGTGCCACTTCACCGTCGAGATGGTATGTGACAGCACGCCGTCCGCCGTATTGTTGCGCGCGTGCATGCCCACCAGCAGGCAAGCGTCCGCGCCCTGCTCCAGCAGCTCCGTATAACGGGCCCAGGGATGATGCGCCACCCAGGTACAGTTGTCGTTCAGCAGTTCCGGTACGAATGAATTGAAGGTCCAATCGCCGCCGGCGCCGTGGCAATCCACCACGACGATTTCATCGGCGCCCGCGCGTTTGGCCCCGCGCACCGCCGCGTTGATCTCCTCAGTGTACAGTTTGCGCCCTTCTTCATACATGGGCGCGCCGCCGGTCACCTGGCCCCAGGTGACGATGCCGCTAACGCCTTCCATGTCCGCCATAATCAGTATTTTCATGTTGCTTCCTTTCCCAGGGGTTCCCGCGCCGATCCACAACAAACCTACGGATTGTAGGGGCGAATCTTGGTTCGCCCGATTTATTGAGCATGTGATGTGGGCGAGCCAAGGCTCGCCCCTACACCAGCCCGGTATTGCAATACGCAATTGCTCGTGCTGAAAACCCAATCAAAGTCTTTGTGCCATTGTGGTGAAATGCCAAGTGAAAGCTACAGCCTTGGCCGTCAAACCTCCCAATGCCAGATCTGATCCCAGGCCGTCTTCCAGTCAGCAGCGCGGCTATGGACCTTCAAAGTATCGTAATCCAACTCCAACCCGGGCCGACCGCGAAAATCCTCCACCATCTCCGACTTGGTGATCTGCGCCGTGATCACGACCGGCGACGCCGGTACATAAGGCGCGACCGCATCGAGGTCTTGCAGCGCTTGATACGCCCCTTCCTCGATCATCTCGCGCGCCCGCAGCGGCGGAATCTGGCGAGCGGAATAGCGCGACAGCCCCTTTTTAACGGCCACCGTGGTCAGGCCCTCACCCAGCAGGGCTTTGGCTTCGCGGCAGACCGCCACATCGCCGGTCATCAGCAGCACCGGGCAACCATAATGCCCGCAGAGCGCCGCATTCACCGCAATCTCGCCTACCAGCTCGCCGTTGAACCACAGATTGTGCCACTTGACGCTGGTTATCGTGTGGCTCAAGACGCCGTCCGGCGTATGGGCGCGCGCGTGGTAGCCGACCATCAAGCAAGCATCGGCGCCCTCCTCCAGCAGCTCGGTATAGCGCGTCCAGGGATGATGCGCCACCCACTCACAGGCCGGGTGCAGCAATTCCGGCAGCAGGGAATTGTAGCGATTGTCGCCACCGGCATTGTGGCCATCAATGACCACAATCTCCTCTGCGCCCGCCCGCAGCGCGCCGCGCACCGCCGCGTTGATCTCCTCGGTATAAAGCCGGCGCCCTTCGTCGTACATGGGCTTGCCTGTGCCGACCCGCCCCCAGGTCACGATGCCGCTGACACCCTCCATGTCACACATGATGTGAATTTTCATAAGGCAGCTCTCCCTCAGTTTTCTCCATGCTCTATTTCTGGTTCATCAAGCCGTCCAGAACTAACTCCAGCGACCGCTCGGCCGCGTCCAGCGCCAGCCAGCCGTCCTCAATCGGCGGCGCCAGGCTCAGATCGGCATCGGTCTTCAAGAAGAAGCTGCATTCGCTGGCGCAGGTCACCGCCTGATGCCCGGCGAAATTCGCCGCTTGCAGGCAACCTAGCAGGGAGCTGGCCTGTGAGCCTACCATCGCGTCCTTGCCGGCTGATTGACACATTTTCAGCATTCGCATGGATTGCGTGAATCCAGTGCGCGCAGTCTTGATATTCAGGATGTCGAAGGTATCAAAGGCGATTTCCCGCTCCAGATCGTCAGCCGTGAAGGCCGAGTCATCCGCGATGATGGGCATGGCGCATTCGCGTCGCAATTGTTGCCGTTCGCGCAGCAAATGCGTCGGCAGCGCCTCTTCGCAGTGAAGCACGCCCAGTTCGCGCAGGCGCCCCAGGATGACAGCCGCGCCCTCGCGCTCGAGCGTCTCATTGGCATCGACATAAAACTGCGCCGCGGGATAGTCGTTGATCAGGCTGGCGATGGTCTGCATTTCGACGCGAATGTCGCGTCCGATTTTGACTTTGAAGACGCGAATGCCGTCTTTATAGAGCGCGGCCACATCCGAAACGACTGCCTCCGGCGCGCCGGTACTGACGATGGCGCTCAGCCTAATCCGCCGCCGGGTCGCGCCTAGACAATTGGCCAGACTGTGTCCGCGACTCTTCGCCAGCGCCTGATGCAGCGCCATATCCAGCGCGCCCTTGGCTGTGTTGTTGTTCTTGATATTTCCGGCGCGCGCGGAAAGCGCCGATACCGCCGCGAAACTGTCGATCGTCTCTCCGAGCAGCATCGGCGCCAGATGCGCATCAATAATATGCAGCGCCGAAGCTTGCGTTTCGCCGTAAATGCTGAGGCGCGGCGTGGCTTCGGCATAGCCGACGGCGCCGTCCGAGAGCTCCACGCGAATCAGCGTATGCGCCAGTTGACGCAGTTCGTGGCCGCTGCCCCAGGTCAGCGCGCCTTTGAGCGGGATATTGTAGGGCGCAGCGCCTACGCGAGAAATGACCGGCATAATCTGGCTAGCTCCTCAGCCGCGCCGCTGCAGAATTTCTATGAGTCCGTCGGCAACCTCTTCCGGCGCGCAGCCGTCGGCATCCAGGCGATGATAATTGGCATAGGCATCACCACCGGCGAAGGGATGCAGGCCATAATTGGCCGCCTCAGCTCGGGTGATCGCCAGTGCCTTCTCGCTGATTTCACCGGCGCGAAACAGGGCCGCCGCCTCCGCCCGCAGCTTCAGCGGGAGAAACGTCAGATCCGCTTCTCCCGCCGCCCGGTCAAATGCTCCCCGGCGGCCGCTCAATCGGCGCAAGCGCGTCAACGGATGCAGCGCCAGCTCGATTATCTGCCAGCGCGGAAAACGACTCAGCGCGTAGCGAAGCTCATCTTCGCCGCGGATACCTTCGGAGAGTATCGCCCCTTCATAGCCGTCCACCAGGTTAAGCCAGGAAAAGGCCGCCGCCATTCCACCTTCCACGCGCTCGGCGAAGAGTCGCGTATAGGCAAAGCGCCTTACACGGTCCGGCTCCGGTACCAGATTATCGCCTGACCAGTGCTGCGCCAGCGGAATGGCGATCCAGTCGGCCACTTCGCGGCGCGTCGGGATGAGGCCAATACCGCGCCCGCCAATTCGCCGGTTTACGATGTCCAGCGCTGTCGATTTGCCCGTACCGGTCAAGGCGACCAGCATCAGCAGCGCCTGATAGCCCAGCGGTTTCGTTCCTGGTTGCTGCCTCAAGCTTATCAGCGGATAGCGCTCGCTCACCGGCGGCATCAGCCTCGGATAAACTTCTCGCAGGTAGATTTCGCGCGCGTCCATTTTGTGTCTCCGAACCGTATTCATCATACCCGCTCGCGTCCACGCTTCCAACTCTCTGCGCGTGTAACCGTCAGGGCAGTCGCTTCAAACTGTTTAACCACTGAGGACACAGAGGATTTGATATTGCTTCCACGCTCGCGCAACCTAGGCCACCGCCGTTCTTGAATACTTTCGCCGCCAACCGATTTCTATACGGCTATACTCGCTGTCCTCTGTTTTTCTCGGTGTCCTCGGCGGTGAAAATGATGTTGTGAGTTCGCGAAGCAAATTGTCTCCTCAACGTTCAGGTCGCCCGGCGATAATCAATGAACCTGCGTTCGATAAACGGCGCTTCATCGTTATAATCCCTCTCAACCTGAAATGCCCGAAGGAGACGCCTCATGCCGCTCTTTGATATGCCCCTGGAAGCTATGCGAGAGTATCGCCCGCCGCGGGAAGAGCCGGCGGATTTCGACGACTTCTGGGCCGACACTTTGGCGGAAACCCGTTCGCATGATCTGAACGCGATCTTCGAGCCGGCGGATTTCGGCCTGACGACGCTTGATGTCTACGATGTGACATTCTCGGGCTACAACGGCGACCGCATCAAGGGCTGGTACTTGCGCCCACGCGGGGCGCCAGAACCATTGCCCGGTGTGGTGCAATACATCGGCTACTCCGGCGGGCGCGGATATCCGCATGAATGGCTGCCCTTCCCCGTGGCCGGTTTCGCCAGCCTGGTCATGGACACCCGCGGCCAGGGCAGCGGTCGCCGCGGCGATACGCCAGATGTGGTCGACGCCATCCACCCCTCGGTGGCCGGCAAGATGACGCAAGGTATTCTCGATCCCAGGACTTATTATTATCGACGTCTTTACAGCGATGCGGCGCGCGCCGTCGAGGCGATCCGCAGCCGCGCCGATGTCGATCCCGACCGAATCGCCGTCTCCGGCGCTAGCCAGGGCGGTGGTTTGTCGATCGCCGCAGCCGGGCTGATTCCCGATGTCTCAGTGTGCCTGCCTGATGTGCCCTTTCTGTCGCATTTCCGCCGCGCGGTCGAAATCACGCCCGATGGTCCCTATCCCGAGATCGCCAGCTACTTGCAGAACTATCGCGACCGCATCGCAAATGTCTTCCAGACGCTCAGCTACTTCGACGGCCTAAACTTCGCCGCTCGCATGTCGGCGCGCGCCTTGTACTCGGTCGGGCTGATGGATACGGTGTGCCCGCCCTCGACCGTATTCGCGTCCTACAATCACGTGACCGGCCCGAAAGAAATCCGCGAGTACTACTTCAACAACCATGAAGGCGGCGGCGAGCAGCATCTAGTCGAGAAGATCCGCTTCTTGCGCAAGCTATTTCTCGAATCGTGAATTGCGGAAGGGCAGGAGCTTCATTGTTTGCAGCAATTGGGATGCTTAAATTCGTTGCCGCCGAGCGGCTGTGGCTGACGTGAGCCGGACGCAGGTTGTCATGCTGGGCAGCGGCACACCCAATGCCGAAGCCGCCCGCGTTAGTTCCGGGTTGGCCATTGCAGTTGACGGGCAGCCATACCTGGTGGATTGCGGGCACGGTATCGTGCAGCGCGTCGTGCAAGCGCGGGCGCAGGGACTCATCACCTGGGATACCACCGATCTGGAGCGGCTCTTCGTAACACACCTGCACGCCGATCACACCGTGGGCCTACCCGACCTGCTCTTCACGCCCTGGATTCACGGACGCGAGGTGCCGCTGCAAGCCTGGGGTCCGGTCGGGCTGGATCACATGCTGGCGCATCTCCAACTGGCTTATGCCGAGAATATCCGCGAACACCGCAGCGCCCATCCCTGCAGCGAACACGGCTACCAGGCTCTCGCGCACGAAGTGACAGCCGGCTGCTGCTACGGCGACGAGCGGATCACCGTCCAGGCGCTGCCGGCGGATCATGGCGAACTAGATGCCTTCAGCTACAAGTTCGTCACGCCTGCTGGAACGATCGTCGTCTCGGGTGATACCAAGCCGGCGCCGGGCTTCGCGGACTGGGCGCGGGGCTGCGACTTGCTAATACACGAAGTCTATTCGTCTCGCCAGCTCCCGGATCGTCCGCCCGCCTGGAGAGCCTATCATTCGAGGGTACATACCTCGACACGGGAGCTGGCGGCCCTGGCCAATGAGATTCGCCCCGGCTGTCTCTGGCTCTATCATCAGCTGTTTTGGGAGCTAACGCCGAGTGAACTGGTCTCGGAAATCACCAGCAAATACGCCGGCGAAGTCGTCAGCACAGCCGACCTGGATACATTCGAGTTATAGCTCTGCAGCAGGGGAGGGGAGACATGGCGTCAAAGGCAGTCTATGAACCGCTGGACTTTGAGCGGCTGGAATCCAGCGAGCAGCAGCGGCGCTCCGATGAATTCTTGCAGCGGATGGTCAAGCGGCGCAGCGTACGTCATTTTTCGTCCGACCCGGTGCCGCCAAGCCTGATAGAAAATGCCATCCGCGTGGCCGGCTCGGCTCCATCCGGCGCCAACCAGCAGCCCTGGACTTTCGCCCTCATCAGCGATCCGGCGCTGAAGCGGAAGATTCGGCTGGCCGCTGAAGCCGAAGAGAAGGAAAGTTATGAGCGGCGCATGACGCCGGAGTGGCTGGAAGCCCTGGCGGTCCTGGGCACGGATTGGCGCAAACCCCATATCGAAGACGCGCCCTATGTCATTGTCGTCTTTCGGCAGGCTTACGGCCTTCGTCGGGCCGACGACGGCCAGCATGAACGCGTCATGCACTATTACAGCGAAGAATCCGTCGGCATCGCTGTTGGTTTCCTGCTGGCTGCCCTGCATATTTCCGGGCTGGCCACCTTGACCCATACGCCCAGCCCGATGAAATTCCTGACGGAAATTCTGGGGCGCCCGGCAAACGAGCGGCCCTTTGTATTGATCCCCGTGGGCTACCCGGCGGGTGACGCCGAAGTCCCCGTCATAAGCAAGAAATCGCTGGATGAGATCAGGGTTGCTCATTAAACGCGCGCATCGTTGCAGGCGCGCGATAAACTTCGATATTCCGCCAGATTCATTTGCACAGTGTAAATTTATCCCCGATAATTTGTACATCAGCGGTTCAGTAATGTCAGGCGTCGGGATCGTTGTATCATGCGCATCATCACGCTGCTGAATGAAAAAGGCGGAGTTGGCAAAACGACGCTGTCCTTTCATCTGGCCGCTGGCCTGGCGGTCATCGGCTTTCGCGTCCTCGCGGTTGATGCCGATGCCCAAGGCTCGCTGACCGAAACGATGGGCTTTGCGCAGGCGCCCGGCCTGTATGACCTGATCATCCGCAATCAATCCTTCAGAAAGGTCCTGCGCTACGTCAATCCGGAAATCTACGAATACCCCGAGCGGCAGGTCAAAGGGCAACTGTTTCTCCTGCCGTCCAATATCGAGACGCAGAGTATCGCCAGCAATTCGGCGGACGCGCTGGCCTTTGCCCGCCGCTTCGCTGAGCTGGACGAGGCGGTCGACTTCATCATCGTCGATACATCGCCGACGCCTTCCCTCTTGCACGGCGCCGTCTACATGGCCACGGACGCTATCTTGTATCCAACCGAATGCGAGTATCTGAGCTTTCGCGGCCTGCAGAACAGCCTGCAGCATCGCGAGGATAACGAGCGCTATCGCCGGCAATTCGACTTCGCTCCCATCAAGAATTTGGGCATCGTGCCCACCATGTTTCGCCGGCGCACCCTGGAGCATCGGGAGAATTTGACGGAGCTTGAGCAAGAGTACGGCGACCTGGTCTGGGGGCCGATAGCGCAGTCGACCGTTTGGACCGAGAGCAGCCGCGTGCATCGCACCATTTGGAATTATGCGCCGTCATCACCCGCGGCTCGGCAGGGCTGGTATCTTGTGAAGCGATTTATGGAGGCAATGAAACATGTCGCGCCAACGAGGTCGTGAGCGCTCGAAACGAGCTCTGCCCGCCGTCAGGCGGCTGCCCCGAGTCAGTTACGAAGAAGTGGCGCAGGCCACCTTCGGCGCCTCGGAAATCGGAAAGCTGAATCGCTGGTTCGGTGATTTGAGCCCGGCTGCCGCGGATGGCGTCACGATCGCGGCGGATGGTTCCCTGGTCGCTTTTGACTACCGCTTGACCGGCATCGGCTTGGATCCGCGGGCCCTGTCCAGCCAACGCGCCGACTGGGAACGGCTCGGCCGGCTGCTCTTCCGCTTCGACCGCTCAATGCAGTGGCTGATTGGCGACTGGCTGCTGCAGGGCGAAGACAATAAATGGGGCGAGCATGAAGCCATCGCCGCCGAACTCGGCCTGCAAGTGAAGACGCTCTACGACTACCGCTATGTGGCGCGGCACGTCGACTTTTCGGTACGTACCGAAAAATTGTCATTCGGGCATCATAAGCTGGTGGCGCAGCTTGAGCCGACGCTGCAGCGCCGCTGGCTGAACCGGGCGGCCGCCGGCGATTATGATGCGACGGCAGGCGCATCGCGAGCCTGGTCGATCAGCCGGCTGCGCAAGGAAATGACGGCCTTGCCCGCCGAAGTAGCGCGGGAAGAGACACCCTTCGAGCGCAATCTGCGCCGCATTGACCGAGAAATGACGAGGCGCAAGTGGAATCGTTTATCTCCAGATGAGCGCTACAAGCGCCATGCCGCGCTGCAAAATATCCTGGCGCGCATGGAAATGTGGGGCTTGGACTGAGCCTGCTCCGCTTTAACGCGTACCGAAAACCGGGATCAAAGCGCCGTGGATGGCCGCGCCGGCATCGGACGCCAGGAAGGCGATCACCCGGCCCAGTTGCGCTGGCGTCACCCCCGCCTGTGGATCTTCAGCGGATTGTTCCTCGGTAGCGATGGTGGAGGGCAGCACCGCATTCACGCGGATACCCCGCCGCTTGTACTCTTCGGCCATACTCTCGGTCAAGCGCAGCACCGCCGACTTGGAAGCCGAATAAGCCGCATCGTTGCCGTTGGAACGCAGGCCCGGCTTGGCGCCGATATTGACGATGGCGCCGCTGCCTTGCTCCAGCATCGTCGGAATCACTGCCCGGCTCATCATAAACGCCACCGTCGCATTCAGCCGCAGCATGGTATTCCAGGTTTCCGCGCTCATTTCATGCACAGGCATGCCGGCATCCCAGCCGCCCACGATATTGACCAGCACATCAATGCGGCCGAAGGCGTCCAGCGTCCGCGTCACCAGCCCAGCGGCCGCTCCTTCGTCAGACAAGTCCGCGTTTTGCAGGCAGATGTGGTTGCGGTCGTCACGTAAATCCGGGAAGCGCTGATACAGCCGGTCATCGCCGCAGCTCAGCGCCAGACGCGCGCCGCCCGCGCGGAATACTGGTATCACGCCCGACGCCAGCAATCCCGACGCGCCGGTGATGATGGCTGCTCTGCCGTTGAGTTCACTCATTGCCTTCATCCTGCTTATCTTGCCGTCTACTTGAAGAATACCATAATCCCAACCGCCACTTGAGCATTCCGGGTGTGCATATTCTAGGCTGAAGCTGCTTTATTTGGCGAATGCCGAGCTGTCGATTTATACACTTGTTCTAGTTTGCTTTTCCTCTATATGACGAGTAAAGTATATGCAGAATACAGACATGGGTGCGTGATGAAGAGACAAGAAGACACACATCCAGCGCACGTTCTTGAATTCGCTGCTGATGCCGTTGCCAATCGACAGACGCCGCTTTTCCACATACCCGCTGCCCAGGAGGTCAAGCCCAAGCAAGCGTCGCTTGACTTGCAGGCTGGTGGCCAAGGGCGGTCAATTATCGCTGTTCTGGAGTGCAAAAATAATCTTGAGTTTCTGAGCGCGCAACCAAGCGAAAAATTCAAGCTGATTATAACTTCACCTCCGTACAATATTGGCAAGAGTTATGAGGCGCGCGCATCCTTAGAAGAATACTTGGCAGGACAGGCAGAAGTAATCGAGGAGTGTATCCGCGTCTTGCATCCTCAGGGCTCAATCTGTTGGCAAGTCGGAAACTATACGAATAATGGCGAGATTTTGCCATTGGATAGCCTGCTCTTTCCAATCTTCCGCGATTTCGAATTGAAGCTTCGCAATCGCATTATTTGGCATTTTAGTCACGGTCTGCACTGTCGCAAGCGGCTCTCCGGTCGTTATGAGACGATCAACTGGTGGACGAAAGGCGATGACTACACTTGGCATTTGGATCCGATAAGGGTTCCGTCAAAGTATCCTGGCAAACGGCACTTCAAAGGACCGAAGAAAGGCGAATTGTCCGGTAATCCCAAAGGCAAGAACCCAAGCGATGTATGGGTATTCCCCAACGTAAAATCTAATCACCCCGAGAAAACGATTCACCCCTGTCAGTTTCCCGTTGAATTGGTAGAGCGTCTGGTGCTGTCGATGACTGACGAATATGATGATGTGCTTGACCCCTACGTTGGCGTAGGCTCGTCAGTCATTGCCGCTATAAAGCACAAGCGCAATGGCTATGGTTGCGATGTTGTCGAAGAGTATGTCGCGATCGCGCGTGAGCGTGTCGCGGACCTAAAAGAGGGCCGACTCAAATCGCGACCAATGGGAAAACCTGTCTACGATCCTGCGCTGCCCAACGGCGGACATTAATGCGGATTGCTGCAAAATACTCTCACTTAAACGGCTGGGAATATATGCTCGTTCACCACATGGGACTATGGGACGAGATTCAAGACGTCATAGCGCGTGTAGACGCTGAGGCCTGCAAGACGAAAATATCAAAAGAAAAGACCATGCGGGGCAAGTTACTTTATTCGCCCGAAGATATGAATGGGGAGTTCAAACTAAATTTTGAAACTTTGGGCTGGAAGCAGCGGCGCAATACATTCTGGGTAACAGACGACGAAAAAGTGATGCGAGCTGTTTACAGCATGCCAACCGAAGAACAGAAGAATGCCATCAGGGCTTCCGGACACGAGCCAATCATGTCATACAATCAGACGGATTTTGTAAAGAACCGCATCGCTGTCGAGGTGCAATTTGGCAAATACGCCTTCGTCGCCCACGACTTGTTTGTGAAGCGCCTCAGTTTCTTCGTCGCCGACATTATCGACGTCGGAATAGAAATCCTGCCGATGAAGGATTTGGAGCGGGAAATGTCCTCCGGAGTGCCGTACTACGAGCGCGATCTAGTTAACGTAATACGACAGGGACGGGACGTTCCCACAGTACCATTGATCTTGCTCGGAGTCGTACCCTAGTCAAACGACGATGTGCGTCCGGCTCAGACAATAATCGAAAGTTAAGCCTATGCCCCAATACGATCTCGTGCTCAAGAACGGCCACGTCATTGACCCGGCCAACCAAATCGACGCGCCGATGGACCTGGCCGTCAGCGGGGACAGCATCGCCCTGGTAGCGCCCGATATCCCCTCCGCCCACGCCGCGCAGACCGTCGATGTCGCCGGTCTCGTCGTCACGCCCGGTTTGATCGACATGCACGTCCACGTCTACCACACCCGCGAGCCGGAGACCCTGAGCATCATCGCCGACCACCACAGCTTCCGCTCGGGCGTCACCACCATGGTCGATACCGGCACCGCCGGCGCCAAGCACTTCCTGCACTTCAAACGCACCGTCATCGATCGTTGGAAGACCCGCATTTTCGCCTACATCAATATCGTCAAATCGGGCATGATCGGGTCCTTCGAGCAAGATATCAGCGAAATGGACCCCCAGCTGGCCGCCTCGATTGTGCTGGCTTATCCCGAGGACTGCGTTGGCATCAAGACCGCGCACTACTGGGTATCCGAGCCCTTTGACGAAGCGCATCCGCCTTGGGCGGCGGTCGATCGCGCGCTGGAAGCCTCAGACATCTGCAAGAAGCCGCTGATGGTCGACTTTTGGCACCGCGAGGGCCGCACCTACCAGGAGCTGCTGCAGAAGATGCAACCCGGCGACATCCACACCCACGTCTACGCGCAGCAATTCCCCATCCTTAACGCCGATAATCAGCCGGCCGACTTCATGTTCGAGGCGCGCGAACGCGGCATCATCTTCGACCTCGGCCACGGCGCCGGCAGTTTCTGGTTCCGCCAGGCCATTCCTGCCTACGAGGGCGGTTTCGGGCCGGATTCCATCAGCACCGACTTGCATATCGGCAACGTCAACGGCGTGGTGCATGATATGCTCAATACCATGTCCAAGCTGCTCTGCATGGGCATGCCGCTCAACGAGGTCATCTACCGATCGACCGTCACGCCCGCGCGGGAAATCGGACACGCCGAGTTGGGTACGCTGAGCATCGGCGCCGAGGCCGATATCGCCGTGCTGCGTCAGGAACGGGGCGAGTTCGGCTATGTCGATTGCGGTCAGGCGCGCATGATTGGCGACCGCAAGCTTGGCTGCGAGATGACCATTCGCGCCGGCGAGATCGTCTACGACATCAACGGGCGGTCCGCGCCCGATTGGCAAGACGCGCCGCCATCATATTGGCAGATCCGCTATCCGAAAGGCAGCATCGATCCATGACCGATTACCAATCGCTGGGTATACGCCCGGTCATCAACGCCTATGCCACCGTGACCAAATTCGGCGGTTCGCTCATGCCGCGGGAAGTCCTGAGCGCGATGAACGCTGCCGCCGGCGGTTTTGTTGATCTGGCGCAGCTGCAACAGCGGGTCGGCGATCGCCTCGCCCAGCTGACACGTAACGAAGCCGCCTATATCACCTCGGGCGCGGCCGCCGGCATTGAGCTGGCCGCGGCCGCCGCCGTACTCAACAAACATCCGGAGGCGCTCAAGAGTTTCCCCAATATCGCCGCCTTCAAAAACGAAGCGATCATCTTTCGCGACCAGCGCAATCCCTACGACTACAGCATCCAGGCGGTCGGCTTGACCTATGTCGAGATCAATGGCTCGCCGGCCGAGCTGCGCGCCGCCATCAGCCAGCGCACGGTCTGCGTCTTCTGGTTCCCGCGCGGGCAAGCCGGCGCCAATGGCATCGAACTCGCCGACGTCATCAACATCGCCAACGCGCGTGATATTCCGGTCATCGTCGATTCCGCTGCGCAGTTGCCGCCCGTGGAGAATCTTTGGCGCTTCACTGAGATGGGCGCGGCCCTCGCACTCTTCAGCGGCGGCAAAGACCTGCGCGGACCGCAATCGTCCGGCATAATGCTCGGCCGCCGCGATCTCATTGATTCGATCCGGTCCATCAGTAATCCCAACCACGGTCTGGGCCGCCCCTTCAAAGTCGGTAAAGAAGAGCTGATGGGCCTTCTCGCGGCTGTGGAGCGCTATCTGCAGCTCGATCACGCCGCCCGCGCCCAATACTGCGAAGATACGGTCGGGCTCTTCTGCGAAGCGTTGAATCCACTGCCAGGCGTCTGCGCCGAGCGTGAATTCCCCAACGAAGCCGGTCAGCCCCTGCCCTGGTGCCGGGTGACGATAGACCCGGCTGCGCTTGACAAATCAGCCGACGACATCGTGCAGGCTTTCCTGCAGCACGAGCCCGCCATCGCCGTCTCGCCGCTTGATGAAACGCAATTCCATCTCAATCCGATGACGCTCAACCCGGGCGAGGAAATCATCGTGCGTGCTGCATGTATGCAGCTTCTGGCAAAATGACCACCATGAACCGACCCTTCGAACTCTACGACCTGCGCGTCACCGTCGAACGCATCGCAGGCCGCTCAGTCTGCGGGCTGGAGGTCGGCGATTACTTCGAGCTGACCGAGAGCGCCAGGCTGCGCATCCCCGCCGGCAAGCACTTCTGCATCTATGCGCTGTCCGCCGTGCTGCCGCTGCTGGCGGCCAAACAGCGTGAACTCAGCGAAAACGACTGGATGACGCGCGATACCGTCGCTGCCTGCCCCGATGTCGACGAGCGCCTGATCATGCGCATCGAGCGCATCAACAAGCGCACGTTGGATAGCGACGACTTGACCTAAACCGCGCCTCAAATCCCCTAATCCATCAAAAGCCATCCAACTGCCGGCAAAAGCTATCAGCCGCTTTATCCATCACTCATATGCTTGTGAAATTTATCACAAATAGGCTACGCTGTGTTTGACGCATCCCGCTGGGCGGCGGCGCGCGCACCTGCCTGGGCAGTCACTTCGCCATGATGGAGGCGGTCATCATACTCGCCGCCATCGCGCAGCGCTTTCGGCTGCTGCCACTGCCGGGCAGCGCGACCGGCGCGTCCAGCGTCGCCTTCACCCTGCGGCCGGACGGTCCCATGCGCGTCCAACTCCAGCCGCGGACACTCTGCGCTGTGACCAGTCCCGATGCGCAGTCGGGCGTTCCGACTCGTGCATTGCGTACAAGTGACTCAACAGTTTGCCCTTACTCGGGTAGAATAGTGGCAAATGCAGGTGCCAGAGCGCGATAGGAAAAGAGGTTTACATGTCCAAAGAACGCAAGCATATCAAAGTCACCTACTCCACACTCGGTAGCCCCGATCCGCTGCTGCACGAGTACTTCGAGGAAGATGTCGCTGAACTCAAGCGGAATCTCGGCCAACGCTACCAGATGCTGATCAACGGCGAGCGTGTGGATGGCGATGGCAGCTTTGAAAATTGCTCGCCCATCAACACCGACTGGCTGCTGGCCAGCTTCGCGCAAGCTTCCGCCGAACAGGTCAATCAAGCCGTGGCGGCGGCCAAGGCGGCTTTCCCCGCCTGGCGCGATACCCCCTGGCAAGAGCGGACCGAACTGGTTAACCGCTTTGCCGATCTCATCAGCGAGCGCCTCTTCGAGATCGCCGCCGTCGTCAGCATGGAGATCGGCAAGAATCGCCTGGAAGCCATCGGCGATGTCGAAGAAGCCGCCGACTTGATCCGCTATTGCGTCGACGCCATGAAGGATAACCAGGGCTTCGACCGCCAGCTGCTCAGCGAAAGCGACCAGCACTTCAACCGCAGCGTGCTCAAGCCCTACGGCGTCTGGGGCGTGATCGGGCCCTTCAACTTCCCGGCCGCGCTAACGGGCGGGCCCACCGGCGCCGCGCTGATCGCCGGCAACACCGTCGTGCTCAAGCCGGCTGCCGAAGGTTCGCTCACCGCTTGTATGATCGCGCAATGCGTCGTTGACGCGGGCATTCCGGCGGGCGTCTTTAACATGGTGCTCGGCGGCGATGAACCCGGCATCGCGCTGGCAGCCAATGCCGATCTGGCCGGATTGACCTTCACCGGCAGTTACGATGTCGGCATGAGCATCATCAGAAACTTCAGCACGGCCGCGGGCTATTTCCGCCCCGTTATCGCCGAGATGGGCGGCAAGAATCCAGCCATCGTCACCGCCAATGCCGATCTCGACAAAGCGGCGCTCGGCGTCATGCGCTCGGCTTTCGGCTTGACCGGCCAAAAGTGCTCCGCATGCTCGCGGGTTTATGTTGACGCCTCGGTCAAAGACGAATTTCTTTCCAGGTTGGTCGATCTGGCCGCCGATGTCGCCGTCGGCGACCCCACCGATGCCGACACCTACATGGGGCCCATCATCAGTGAAGCCGCCTACAATGCCTATCAGGGCTACGTCAGCGAGTTGAGCGACGGAAATATCCTCACCGGCGGCGAAACGCTGCCCATCGAGAATGGCTACTTCGTCGCGCCCACCGTGGTGGTGGACCTGCCTGATGAGCACCGCCTCTGGCGGCACGAGATGTTCGCGCCCATCGTGGCTGTGCGCGGCGTCGATGGGGTGGACGAGGCCATGCGGCTGGCCAACGATGTCGCGCTGGGCTTGACAGCGGGCATCTACACCGAAGACGAGGGCGAAGCCGATAGGTTCCTGGATAATATGGAGGCGGGCGTACTCTACGTCAACCGCGCTACCGGGGCGACCACCGGCGCCTGGCCCGGTTACCAATCCTTCGGCGGCTGGAAGGGCAGCACCGGCAGCAACAAAGCCTCCGGCAGCTACTACTACCTGCAGCAGTACATGCGCGAGCAGTCGCATACGATTGTGGGTTAGAATTCACCACAATGGAATTTTGTAGGGGCGAGCCTTGGCTCGCCCTCTTCCGATTCGCTACCAAGCCACGCGAGTTCTGTTTCCCAAATCGTGACGACAACGTCTTTGACGACGATGAACTTATCGACGACCTCATATACGGAAAGTTGCGTTGTGGTCTAGCACACTTTGCTTTTGTTGGCGAGAGAATCTTGCTAACCCGAGGGCAAGGAAACCTGTGCTCAATTCTAATTAGTAAAGTGAACATGGGCCACATGCGGGGATGGACCTACTTTCCACCATCTTGCTTGCTCTCCGTTGATGTGCTTATTTGGTATGAACAAATTGAAAAGCGTATGCGTGACTATATCTGCGACCTGCGAAACTCTTCTAACAAAAGTATGCGAAGCACATTCAGCGAGCGCATTACAAGAAATGATGTACGTCCAAGCGGTACTGCGACAGGTTGCATGTGCAACAATACGAAATTGTGCGAGCACTGTGTTGATCTAAAGTTCCCCGCCTTGCACGTGTAGGGAAAACTCGGAGTTAGTCGAGTTCAATTGACTCCTGCCAACCATTCGTTGGCAATCTCCCATCAAGGATTCCCCTCGTCCAAACTCGGCCAACTCGGTGGCGAAAAGCGGGCGACTTACAGAGTCGCCCCTACGGAATTCGATGTTGGCGGGAGTGGCCGTCCCGGTGAGTTGCCCTAACGTAATCGCGAAATTCTGTTGTAAAAGCACAGAAATTGTCGTATCTTCACAAACCGCTTCTCTGCGCCCCAGTGGCGTAATATCACTCCACCACAATCAGTTCCTGCCAGCCGTTCGTCAGCTTCTTGCCGCCGCCGGGACGCGCCACCACCACATCCTCGACCCGCGCCGAGTAGTCGTTGATTTGCATGATGCTCGGCTCGATCGTGAAGAGCATGCCCTCTTCCAGCGGCGTCTCATCGCCCTTGGTCAAGAAAGGCGGCTCGTGCACATCCATGCCGATGCCGTGCCCCAGGCGGTGCCGGAAGGCCTCGCCGTAGCCGGCGTCCTCGATGACCTTGCGCGCCGCGGCATCGGCATCCGTCGTGGTCGCTTCGCCCGCTTTGAGCGCCGCCACGCCTGCCGCCTGAGAGGCCATCATGACATCGTAGACCCGCTGCGCCTCGTCATTGGGCTGGCCGAAAAACACCGTGCGCCCAAAGTCATAACACCAGCCCTCATAAATGCCGCCGAAGTCGAACAAAATCGACACCGGCGGGTTCAGCGCCCGATGCCAGCTCTCCATGCGCGCGCCAAATAGCAGCGGATGATCCGGCGCCGAATTGTACAGCGAAGTCGTGAAAGACTGGCCCAGCGAGCCATGCTTCCGCAGCTGATAATTGACCTCTTCCACGATTTCCAGCTCGGTCATGCCCAGCCGCAGCGCCTTAAGTGTATCGGCGAAAGCGGCTTCGGTGATGCGGCCCGCTTGTTTCATTAGCTCGATATCGGCCTCAGACTTGATGACGCGCATCGGCCGCAGCAACGACGTGGCCGAGAGCCAGGTCGCGCTCGGCAGCAGCGGCTGCAAATGCGAAACCGTCTCGCCCTTGGTGAAATCGCTGATGGCCACGCGCGGATTATCGGGCAAGTTGAAGCCGTCGAGGATACTCTTGACCATCTCCGCCGGCACATCCCAATCGCCGAGCACGCGAATGTCGATGCCCTCCAGCCGGCTCAGCCCGCCGAATTCGGCCGTCATGCGCGGCAGCGGCAGCACCGGCGCCTGCTGCGGCGTGATCCAGGCGCCTTCCAGCCAATCGCCCGGATGGATCACGTGTCCGTAATTGGGGAAATCGCGCGGGACGCCGGTCAAGTACTGCAGATCGGACGAAATCGGGATGAAGGCCAAATCGGCATGTTGGCCCAAAACCTGCTGGAATTGCGCTAATCGCTCGCTGGACATGGGGCGCTCCTTCTGTGTACATATGAATGACACAATCTTAGCGCGTTTGCCGCAATACGGCATATTTATCGGTGCAATGCCGGCTTGAGTTTCGATACCCGTCATTTTGGGTTAGGATAAACTTACTGAGTAGCGTGTACCGCATGAGGCGTTTACCTGATGAAGTCAGTCTTGATTAGCCTGCTGCTTCTGCTGCTATTGGCGCCGGCTGCGCATGCTAGTGACGGGGCGTTCGCGCCCTGTTCCGCGGCTGATCTCGAGACCCTGCAGCAACTCGAATCCGGCTACGGTGCGCTGCTGGTGCAAGCGACGCGCACACGCAATACCGCGCTGCTGCGTTTTCTGGTCGAGCGGCAGTATGAGTGGCGCCTGGGTTTGAATGACGAGCTGCCGCGCTGCGCCGAGGCCGTTGAGATCGGCTGGCTGATGAGCCAGGTCAGCGGCGACGCGGTGGCAGTCGCCGCCATAGGGCTAAGCGAAGAAGACCCGGGCTGGATGCTGGCGCCGATTGAAAGCGGGCAGGCTCGCGCCGTCGCGCTGCTGGAAGAATTGACGGCGGCCTTGGACGGCGGCGCCCTGAGGCCGCAATCGCTCGATGATGCCGGCGCGGCTTGCTCCGACGAGCAGCTGGCTATCCTGGCCCCAGGCATACTGGTCGGCTTTCAAGACGCCGGCGCTATGGCCCTGGCAGTGACCACGTCCGAGGCCTTCCGCGACTATGCCTCGGCTTATCTCGACTTGCGCGAGGCGATGTGGGACGACCTGCCGCATTGCCGGGAAGCGCTTGAATTCGGCTTGATGATGAACCAGATTCTGGGCGATTTTGTCGCGCTCTTCCTGCACCGTTTTATGGACGTGGCCGAGGAAGACAACCCGCTGAATCCGCAGATCGAAACCGAGCTGGACAGATTCGCGGGCAAAATGAAAGCCGTGGTCGCAGCGCTCGACCGCAATCGGTCGGTGCGCAGCTATTATGTCAGCGGAGACGACGGCGCCAACATTCGCGCTTGCCCCGCGACGGATTGCGACATACTGTTCGTCTATGACAAGGGCCGCGAGATGCGGATCATCGATGACACGGGCGAATGGTACGAGATTCGCTTCAACAACGGGGAAACGGGATTCATCGCCGGCTTCCTGGCCAGCATCGACCCTTCAGTTTGACACGAATACTACTAGGCCGGGACGCTGCCACACGAAATTGTAAAAGCGATCCTCTTCGACCTGGACGATACGCTCTTTAGCCTGCGCGGCTGCGAAGCCGAAGCGCTGCGGTGTACGTTAGGCGGCGCCGGGTTGCTATCGGCGATGCCGACTGATTTCGTCCAGCGCTACGCCGCGATCAGCGGCGGCTACTGGGCGGCGCGGGCGGCCGACGACGACTCGCATTTCACGCGCGAACAAGTCATCGAATTGAGCTGGCGCGACTTTCTTTCCCGCCTCAAACTGGATGCGAGCCGGGCGCCGAAGCTCGCCGAGGAGTTTTGGGCAGCCTTCTGCGCTGCGAGCTCACTGAATCCGGGCGCGCGGGAGACGGTGGAGCGCCTGGCGGAGCATTACCGGCTGGGCATGATCACCAACGGCTACAGCGAATCTCAACGCGGACGTTTGGCGGCGGCCGGCTGGGGCGACCGCTTCAATCCGCTGCTCATCTCGCAGGAAGTTGGCCTGGCCAAGCCCGACGCGCGCATCTTTAACATGGCGCTGGAACTGTTGAAACTAGATGCGGAAGATGTAATGTACGTCGGCGACTCGCTCAGCCATGACCGCGAAGGCTGTAGGCGCGCCGGCATCCCTTTCTGTCATTATTGCCCCGATCAGTCTGCAGACGCGGGTTTGACTACAGCCGATTTCCGTATCAGCCACCTGAGCCAACTCGCGTCGCTTCTGCTGAATGCTTGAAGCCGAGCGCTCGCAGACTTACTCGGTAATCGTCACCTTGGACAATCCGCGCGGCTTGTCGACTTCATAACCGCGTGCCAGCGCCTGCTGCATGGCGTAGACCTGCCCAGGCATCACACTGATGATCGGGCTGAGCCACTCGGGCGCGGCGGGAATCGGCAGCGCCTGCGTCCCGGCGCGCAGCAGGTCGTCGTCATTGCTGATGATAAGGGTCTCCGCGTCTCGTTCGCGGAGGCCCTTCGCCATGTCCACCATGCCTGCAAGCGTGGGACCCTGCGGCGCGACCAAGATTACCGGATGCCCGCGGTCAATCACCGCGATCGGCCCGTGGCGAAAGTCGGCTTCGCTGTAACCCGCGCTGGCGATGTACGTCAGCTCCTTGACTTTGAGGCTGATTTCAAGGGCGGTGGCGTAATTGTAGCCGCGGCCCAGCGTGACCAGCTTGCCGCTGTAGCGGTAGCGCTCCGCCCAATCGGCGATCGGCTGCGATTGCTCCAGCGCCTCCCGCGCCAGACCCGGCACGGCAGCCAGATCGTCCCATCTCGCTTGCTCGTCCGCCAGCGCGCTTGCCAGCATGGCGATGACTGTCAGTTGCGCCGTGTAGGTCTTGGTGGCGGCCACGCTGAATTCACGCTCGGCTCGCAGGGGCAAGTGCAGCTCGGCCGCTTGGGCCAGCGGAGAATCGTCGAAATTCGTGATCGCCAGTGTCAGCGCGCCGCCGCGCCGCGCATCGGCCAGCACCGCCCTGACGTCTTCGGCTTTACCCGACTGGCTGATGCCGATGACGAGCGCTTGTGACAGATCGGCCGGTCGCTTGTAGACAGTATGCAGCGACGGCGTGGCCAACATGACTGGCAGGCTCAGGGCGTGGCCGAAGAGGTATTGCGCGTACACGGCCGCATGGTCGGATGTGCCGCGCGCCGCGATGCAGACAAAGGGCGGGTTGAAGTCGCGAATAGCGGTGGCAGCCGCCTCGGTGGCTTCCTGACCTTCGTTAAACAGGCGCTCGATGACGGCCGGTTGTTGGGCGATCTCGTCTCGCAGGTACATTTTGCTCCTTGCTGACGGCGCTCAGTCGTCCAGCGGCCGGTAGTTGACGCCCATGATATCCAGCGCGGGCAGATGACGCCGCAGCCGGGCGACCAAAGCGGCATAATCCCGCTCGTCGGGATGATGCCACAGCACATCGGCGATGGCGATGGCGCGCGGGAACATCATGTATTCCACCTGCTCGGACCGCGGAATGTACTCGGTCCAGATATTGCCTTGCCCGCCCAGGATATGCTGTCGCTTGTCGGCCGCGATCTGCTTGGGCACGACCTCGTATTGCCAGACTTGCTTCAGGGGCAGGGTTGCGTTTATGGCCGGGGGCTCGCTTTCTCTGTCTTCGGATTGGTAGTAGTCCAGATAGCAGTAGTTATTCGGCGTCATGATGACATCGTGGCCGGCGTTGGCCGCGGCGATGCCGCCATCGCTGCCGCGCCAGCTCATGACGGTGGCCCTGGGCGCCAGTCCGCCCTCCAAGATCTCGTCCCAGCCCACCAGATTGCGCCCGCGGTCGTTGAGCCAGGCTTCAATTTGGCGGATAAACCAGCTTTGCAGCTCGTGCTCATCAGCCAGGCCCTCGGCTGAAATGCGCGCCTGACAAGCCGGGCAGGCTTCCCAGCGAACTTTCGGCGCTTCGTCGCCCCCAATGTGAATGTATTTCGAAGGAAATACCTCAAGAACTTCGCTCAATACATCTTTCAAGAAGGCAAATACCTCATCTTTGCCGGCGCAATAGATGTCGTCTTCGATGCCCCAATTTCTCCGCACCTGGTAACCCTCGCCGAGGCAGCCCAGCTCCGGATAAGATGCCAGCGCGGCAACGCTGTGACCGGGCAATTCGATCTCCGGCACGACGGTTATGCCGCGCTCGGCGGCATAGGCGACCACATCGCGCGCTTCGTCCCGCGTATAGAAGCCGCCATGCGGTACGCCGTCGTACTGGCTTGGGTCTTGTGGCAAAGCCGTCTCCGCGCGGTATGCGCCGACCTCGGTCAAGCGCGGATATTTCTTGATTTCGATGCGCCATCCTTGATCCTCGGTCAAATGCCAGTGGAAGATGTTGAACTTGTAAAAGGCCATCGAGTCGATGAACTTCTTGATGAAGGCGACCGGAAACATGTGCCGGCAGACATCGAGGTGAAGACCGCGCCAGCCGAATGCGGGCCTGTCGCTGATGACCACGCCGGGCAGCGTCCAATCGACTCCTTCCACTGCGGCGGCTAAGAGAATTTCTTGCGGCAGCAGTTGGCGAATCGTTTGTATGCCGTGGAGGAATCCGGCGCGCTGCGAGGCGGTCACCACGGCTCGGCCCGGCTCAACCTCCAGCCGGTAGCCTTCGGCAGCGTCAACCACCCCCGAGGCGAGCAAAATGGCATTCTGCGCGTCGGCCGGAATATCGTCATCCAGCGGATGCACGGGTAGCTCGAAGCCGGTGGCGGGTCGCAGATAATCGGCCAGCATCTCGCCAATTGCGCTGTCAGCGGCGAAGATGCGGGTATGTCGGTTGATCCTAAAGGCGCCGGTCTTGCGCTCCAGCTTGTGCGGTTGCGGAAAGAGTGTGATTTCGGCCATATCTGTTTGCCTTTTCTTAAGATTCGTCAAATATTGTCCAGCGAGACAACCGCGCTGAGTTGGTGCGGTTGATCAGGATCGCAGCCAGTAAAGATAGCGCGCTGGTAAGCCAGCATTTGCAGCGCCGGCAGGTAAAGGACCGGCGTACACCAGGCGGGCAGGTCTGACGGAAGCGTGATCTTGCGCTGGTGCGGTCCAGGGTCCTGCCCAATCGCCAGCACCGTCGCGCCCATCGCCGCCATCTCCTTCAGAACCCGCTGCTCCTGCCGCGCGGCCTCCGGCGAAAGCAAGCCAACGACCAAACTATCCTCGCCCACCATCGACATCGGGCCGTGGCGAAATTCCAGCGTGTGATAGGCCTCGCTATAAGACAGCGACATCTCTTTCATTTTCAGCATGGCTTCACAGGCGATGCCATAAAGCGCATCCGACCCCAGGAAAAAGAACTTAGAGATGGCGTCATTTTGGCCCAGCGATTGCACCAGGTCTGCGTAATCGGCCAATAGATCACGGCAGAGCGCAGGCAGCCTCCGGCTCCCGGCCAAGTTATGGCCGCCCAGCAAGGCTGCGAGTTGCTGCAAAACGACCGCCATGCTGCTGAACGAGCGCGTTTGCGCAACGCTCTTTTCTTGCGCCGCGTCGATGGCGATGACGAAATCCGCGCCGCGGGCCAGTGGGCTGCCGCTGTCACAGCTCACGGCTATGACGGGACCGCCCGCGTTGGCCTGGAATTGTTCCAGAGCGCGAACAGTTTCCGTGGTGCTGCCCGAGCGGGAGACGCTCAGCAGCAGGCTGCGCTGGCCGGGCAAGTAGATGGATTCCGGATGCAGCAGCAGCTCCGACGCCGGGCAGGCCAGCGCATTGCTCCCGGCTTTGCGCAGCAGGCGCGCGGCTGTCAGCGCCAGGTAATAGGTCGAGCCGCAGCCGGTGACGATGACCTGGTCGAATGCGCCCGCCTCCAACAGCGATTGAAGCTGTGGATCCTGGAGGTCGAAGGCGGCGAGCGACTCCGCCCAGACTTGCGGCTGGCTAAAGATTTCCCGCAATGTGTGCTCGCCTGCAACCATCGCAAATGCCTCGCAGAATCTTGAGATGGTCAGTCATTGTAGCAGACGCGCCTTCACTTCCCAGATTCGCCTTGCCTCAGCTCTTGTCATTGCGTCAATACTGCCGCGACCGTTAATGCTATACTCTCACGACCGAATCAGTCGGACAGGCAGGGCGAAATTGGCGCGGACACTGATCGAGAACAGTCAAATCTGGCAGGAAGATCGTTTTCTCAGCGGTCACACGCTGATCGTCAGCGAAGGTCGCATACGCCATCTGAGCCCCGCATCAGAGGTTGCGGCGCAGCCGGACGACAGGCGTCTCGACGGAGGTGGACGTTATGTGTTGCCCGGCTTTGTCGACTTGCACTTCCACGGCAGCAAGGGCTTCGACGTGATGGACGCTTCGGGCGAGGCTTTGCAAGGGCTCTGCGACTTTGTCCTGCGGCAAGGCGTGACCAGCTTTCTCGGCACGACCATGGCGGATTCGCGCGCGCGGATTGACGCCGCTCTGGCAGCGATGCTTGAATTCGCTGAGCGACCGCGTAGTCCCTGCATCGGCGTACACCTCGAAGGGCCCTACCTCAATCCCGCCTTCCGCGGCTCGCAGCCCGAAGAACACTTGCGCGCGCCGCAACCGGATGAGTACTTGCCCTGGTTGGAATCCGGTCTGATCAAGCTGATCACGCTGGCGCCCGAGCTTGAAGGCGGGGGAGAACTGTTGCGGGCTGCTGTTGAGCGCGGCATTGCTGTCTCAATCGGGCACAGCGGCGCGAGTTATGAGGCGACGCTGGATTTCATCTCCGCCGGCCTGCGCCATGTCACGCATACCTTTAATGGCATGGCGGGCATCCATCACCGGCGGCCCGGCATCCTCGTCGCCGCCAGCGAGCACCAGGCAGTGAATTTCGAAATCATCCCTGACGGCGTCCACGTACATCCTGCGGTCATCAGGCTGCTGCTGAAGCTGGTCGGCGCTGACCGAGTTCTGGCGATTACGGACGCTATGCGTGCGGCCGGCTTGGCCGATGGCGAATTCGGCATGGGCGATGTCGCGGTTGTGGTACAGGATGGCATCGCGCGCGATCGCCACGGCAGCTTGGCCGGCAGCACACTCACCATGTCGCAGGCGCTGCGCAACATGATGTGTTTCTGTGACCTTTCGCTGGAGGAAGCGCTGCCCATGGTCACGCGTGTACCGGCGCGCGCAATCGGCCTGTATCCTCGCAAAGGTTCCCTGAAAATCGGCGCTGATGCCGACATCATCATCTGGGACGTAGCTACGGGCGTACAAGCCACTTTGCTCGGCGGCGAGCCAGTATACATGGCCGAGGAAACTCAGCCGCGCAGCTAATACATCAGCTCGATATCCAGCAGGTTCTCCAGTGGCTCGTCATCGAGATAGCGATGCAAGTTGCGGATGAACAGGTCCGTCAGCTTGCCGTTTTCGGTATCGGCGGTGCTGGCGGAATGGTGGCTGATGATGACATTGGGCATGTCCCATAGCGGGTCGTCCGCGGGCAGCGGTTCCGGGTCGGTGACATCAAGCGCGGCCCCGCCCAGGCGTCCGTCGCGCAGCGCCCGCTTCAGCGCGGAATAATCAACCAGCGCGCCGCGAGCGATATTGATCAAGACGGCGCCAGGCTTCATGAGCCCGATGCGCTCAGCGCTGAGCAAGCCATCGGTCTCGGGTGTATGCGGCGCGCAGAGCACCAGAAAGTCGACTTGCGGCAGCAAATCATTCAGCTGATCCGGCGCGAAGAGCGTGTCTACAGTGTGCGGCGGGTTGGTTCGGCGGCGGCGGCAGGCCAGCACGCGCATGCCAAAGAACTCGCAGACCTGCGCTATATCGCGCCCGATGCGCCCCAAGCCAACGATGCCGACGGTCATGCCACGCAACTCAGTATTGTTAAAGCGTTGCCAAAGGCGGGCGCGCTTTTGGGCGTCCATCACGGGGTAATTCTTGACGAACATCAGCATCGCCATCAGACAGAATTCGGCCAGCGGACGGGCGTGCACGCCGCTTGCTGTGGTGAAGCGCCAGCCCTGCCTATCATAGCCGTTTCGCTTGACCAGCTGGCCGATGCCAGCGCTGGTGGCTTGGATCCACTTTAGCTTGGGCGCAAGCGCAGGTAAGTCTTCCCGATGCGTATGGTCAAAATCAAAGAGAATCTCCGCCTCCGCCAGCAACTCACGCCACTCGCCTTCTTGCTGTGGCGTGCGATGAACGGGCGCGGTGTGGTCGGCCTGGAAGCGCGGCGCCCCGATCAGGTCGGGACGATATACGACCTCCACCGCCGGGACTGCGGCGCGGATACGCTCAACGCGCTCGGGTTCTAGGTAAGAGGCAATCAGCACTTTCGGTCGCATTGGACGAGCTCGGCTAGCTTCGGACAGGGTTACACTCTAATCGATAGCCAGTCTGCTGCAAAGCCTGACCCCACGCGCCGGAAGGATCGTGCCGGCCAGCGCAGCCGCCGGCGCTGCGATTCTGCTATGCTTTGACACAGGCTCGACAGACGTAAGTGAAAGTAAGTCATGCGACTCTTGAATCTGCGTAACTGAATGCTCTTTTGCCACTGAGTACACAGAGGAAATCATTTTGCTTCGACGCTCACAAAAAATATGCCGCTGCTGTTCTTTTCGTCTTGTGCTGCGAAATTCATTCTGGAAAGCTTTTCTCGGTGTACTCTTTTTGTCTCGGTGTACTCGGTGGCAAATCTTTTTTCATTACCTACTTGCGCTTACTGAGAAAACGTAGGAAACCATGTACTGCGCCTACTGCGGGCGGCTGTCACGCCGCTGCCAGTGTCATACGCCGGATAGCGACCTGGCTCGCTTTATGGCGCGCGGGGGCCGCTCCTTCGAGCCGCTGCTGCGGTCAAGCGCGTACAAGCGGGCGGTTCCGCCGCAGTTGAAGCAGCGCGAACGGCAAGTTTTGCGCGCCAATTATGCGAGCTGGCTTGAAGGCCTAAGGGCGGATTACGGCGAAGGCTGCGCCAATTGCGGCGCCAGCGAAGCCCTGGTGCTGGATCACGTTATCCCCATCGCCAAAGGCGGCCGCTCGCATTACGACAATCTGCAGCTGCTCTGCGCGGAATGCAACCGCGTCAAAGGCAAGCTCGTGATTGACTGCCGCGATTTACGGCGCAAATGAACCTGTTGTATGTGGGGGATCTGGCGATATGGCCGCTGAGGGAAGGAAAAAGCGGCGGGATATGCCCACCGCTTGCATTTGACCTTTTGAGGGCGCTATTCTGCCTGCGTGAATAATATTTGGAACTCTCCTGTCACGTTGTGAGCCATCGGCCTCAATCCTCCGATTGCACTTTCTTTCTGGCAATTAAGCGCAGTCTCGCCTTCCTATCTCGATCCAGTCGGTTCTGCTGGTGTTCGTTGTGTCCGGGCAACTGCATTTCGTCACTGTCACCGTACGTGTATAGGATCGGAGAGAGCATACCGGGCCATCGTGTTTTATCTCCTCTTTGGTTTCAGTACGTGATGAACTTGAGCATGTTTCTTTGCATGGGCAGGAAGACCAACTGCTGCCGCGGCAGTCGACGCTGTCATTGGTGTCGCATTTGCCCGAGACCCGCGTCCAGCGAGCGCAGGTCCGCGTCTGGGTGCAGCCATCCGCTTGCCGGGTCTCGGTGTGCGGCTGGCTGTTTTTCTTGCAGGGGCCGTTGTTATTGCCTCCGCCGCCATCGTCATCATCATCATCGTCTTTGGGCTTCTTCGTAGGTGGCACGAGGGTATCGGTGGGCAGGGGCAGCTTGATATCCTCAGCATCGCTCCAGGGACCGCGGCGCCGGTAGTCAATGCCATTGCCCAAGGCGCGGACCGCGACTTTATAGGTACGACCGGGGACGAGGTTCGGGAAGGTATGCCGGTGGCTGAAACGGGAACGGGTCTCGTGGCTGACGCGGCCGCGGTCATTCAGGCGGAGCTGGTAGTTGACAGCGCCGTTCACTCTATTCCAGGCGCCGGTGCTGCCGGAGACTTAGCGCAGCTCGGGTTTTGCCAGAGTTTTGGGCTTGGGGATAAGGATTTCCAACGTGTCGCTGAAGGAGCTGGGGCGGTGGCGGGGATTGGAAGATCAGGCTTGAACGCGGACGAAGTACTTGACATCGACAAGGATCTCGGTGAAACGATAGTTGGTCTTATCGGCGGAGATGTACTGTTCGCTCCAGCGGCCGCGCTTGTTGGCGCGCCATTGGAGTCGGTATGTTTCGGCATTCTGGACGGGGCGCCAGTAGATTCGATTCTTGTCGACGCGGGTGAATTCCGGTTGGACGAGTTGGATGCTGATAACGGGATCGGTGGGGCCTTGGGCGAAGGGGAATGATACGATGAGGCAAGCGACAGGCAATGAGATTAATGCAAGTTTGCGAAGTATATTACCTCGCATATGAATTGAATCAGTTCACGGCGGGAGTGTAATATGGGGCGGCTCGATATTCTATACTCTGTCGCCACAATTATCTTGGGAAATTATACGCCAAAGTACTGAAGCCGCGCCATAGTCTTGCTTGGCACGTAGTTCAGCAAGATTGGGATTGTCCGACCGAATGTCGAATAGCGCTTTGGCAATGTTTTCTGGTGTATCGGGAATCGGCTTGACCTTCGGCGCGGTAAAGGGCTAGACTCCTCGGCCACAGGAACAGATAAATAGGGCGAGCCATCGGCACGCCCCTACGCACAACTATGCGCTGGCTCACCCGCGCGCAGAGTTAGCGGGCCAGTTTGCCCGGCGGCCGACTTTACTTTGCTGAAGTGTCTGCGGCGCTGTCTCAATGCTTGCGCTATAATCAGCGCGTTTGCACCACCGAGACATCAGCACGCAGCGAGGACAAGAAATGACCCGAGACAAAGTCAAGATCGGCATCGTCGGCATCGGCAGCATCGGCACGGATCATGTCGAGCATGTCATCGCCCTGCCCAACACCGAACTCGCCGCCATCTGCGACAGGCGCTTCGCGCTGCTGGAGGCCGACGCCTATCCCGATATTCCGCGTTACACCGCGTACGAGCGCATGCTCGAGGCCGCCGACCTGGACGCGGTCATCATCGCCACCCCGCACTATGACCACCCCGACATGTGCTTGCAGGCCTTGGAGCGCGGCTTGCACGTCTTGGTTGAAAAGCCGATCGCCGTGCATGTCCAGGAGGCTCGGCGCCTGCTCGATGGCGCCCGCGCCGCCAAACGGGATAATCCCGACCTGGTCTTCGCCGCCATGTTCATGCAGCGCACCTGGGGCCAATGGCGCAAAGTCAAGTCCATCATCGAGAGCGGCGCGCTGGGGTCGCTCATCCGCTGCACCTGGATCATCACCGACTGGTTTCGCACGCAGCATTATTTCGACAGTCGGTCCTGGCGTGGCGCTTGGGGCAGCGAAGGCGGCGGCGTGCTGATGAACCAATGCCCGCACAATCTGGATCTCTACCAATGGCTGGTGGGCATGCCGGCCCGCGTCAATGGCCAGGTCAGCTTTGGCAAGCATCATCGCATTGAAGTCGAGGACGAGGTGACCGCCTATTTCGAATACGACAATGGCATGGTTGGCCACTTTATCGCTTCAACCGGCGAGTCACCTGGAACGAATCGGCTTGAGATCGTCGGCGATTGCGGCAAGCTGGTATTCGAGCACGATGAGCTGGTGCTTTACCGGAACGAGTGGCCGTCCAGCCGGCATATCCGGGAAGCGGGCAAGGGCGGCAAGTTGCCTGTCACCCGCGAGCAGGTTGACTTCGAAGCGCGCCAGACCAACCAGCACGAATGGGTCATTGAGAATTTCGCCGATGCCATTCTTAGTGGCGCGGAGCTGATCGCGCCGGCGGAACATGGTTTGAACTCGGCCATCTTGAATAACGCCATCATCCTCTCGGCGCACAAGCAGGCCACAGTTTCATTGCCGCTGGACAGCCAAGAATATGCAGATTTGCTGCAGGCTTACATCGCCCGCCCGCCTGCGCATTCGTAAGCACGGCAACCCATGCCGCCCGCTCTCAACTCAAAATGAGGATATGCAGCTCACGCGGCCCGTGAGCGCCTTTGACCAGCTGATGGCCGATATCGGCGGTCTTGCTGGGCCCGGTGACGATCACTGTATTGCTGGCCTGGTTGAAAGCCGGATAGCCCTGCGCCGCTTGAGAAGCCTGCCAACTCTCGAAATCATCCAGGAGTTGGCCGGCGGTCATCAGCGCGATATGCCGTTCGGGCAATAGCGAAGCGCCGCGCGGGCGCCCGGCGCCACTCTCAAGCACCAGGCTGCCGGTGGCGGCCAGCGCCGCCGAGACACCGGTGATGCCGACGTGAACGGCGCCGTCTTCCGGCTGCGCGATTGACAGGTCCAGCGATGCCAGCTGGTCGTGCAAACCGGGGTAGGGCAGCTGATCCTGCGCCCAGCTCAGCACGGACGAATCGCCATCGAGCAATTCCATGATTTGCTCCAACGCTTCGCTGCGGCTCACGCGATAGACGACGCAGCCCAATGCCTCCGCCTCGCTCGAAAAGAGGTCAAGTCGTTCCTCGGCGCTCATCACGGGCAGCGGCAGCATACGCCGGCGGTCTACCCCCCATCCCCCGGCCCCGGTGC
>WTGO01000024.1 GCA_011523515.1 Chloroflexota bacterium | reverse complement strand
GAACGCCCTATTCGTCCAACAGGAGCTCGTCGATGCCCGCTTTCATGTCAGCCAAGGCTTCCTCGACGCTCTTGTCGCCCGCTTGCGCCGCCTCGAGATTGCGCAACAGCGGCGACTGACCGCCGAAGGAAAAGACGGATGTATACTTCTCGATGGCCGGCTCCATCACGGCTATCGACAGCGACTCGACGAAAGGCGCATAGTATTGGGCGTAGTCATGATCGGTCCAGAACGGGTCCGCCAGCGCCACCGGCAATACCGGCACGATGCCGACTTTGATGCCCGGCTCGGCGTAGTTCTCCAGGAACCACTTGATGACCTTCATGCTATTGAGGTAGTTGTCGTCGCTGTCTTGCACGGTCAGCGCCAGGCAGTGGGTATTGGTCCAGGTAGCCGGTACATCGCCGAAGGTTGGCATGACGGCTGAGCCGATATTCATGCCGCGCGTGACGTATGAATTGACCATCCAGGGTCCAACCATAATCATGCCCGCGCGCTCCGCATCGAAAGCGCTGATGTCGCCGAAGCCGGTGCCGACGCTGGAAACGCCGCTATTCTGCAAATCCACCATGTATTGCATCGCGTTGTGGGCGGCTTCACTATCGACCGCCGCCAGGCCGTCGTCACCCAGCCAACTGCCGCCGAACTGATAGAGCAGCGTATGGAAGAACCAGCGGCCTAGGGCGCCGCCTGTGGGCAGGTCTACGCCGTACTGCGTCACCATGCCGTCGTCATCGGTGATCGTCATCGCTTCCGCCCAGGCCATGAACTCTTCGCCGGTGGTAGGCGGGCTGTCCGGATCCAAGCCGGCGGCTTCGGCCAAGTCTCTGTTGTAATAGAGGTTCAACGGGTGCAAGTCGCCGGGCAGGCAGTAGAATTCGCCATCGATCTTGCTCAGTTCGATGATGTTCTGCGGCACGCCGGTCAGGTCGACGCCGGCGGCCGCCATCAGATCATCAACCGGCAGCAAGACGCCCTTTCTGACGAACTCGGTGACTTCTGTGTTATGGAACATCACCACATCGGGCGGGTTGCCGGCGGCGGCGGTGAGCGTCAACTGCGTGAACAGGTCGTCCCACTGCAAGGCGGTCGGCTCGATGACCAGGCCGTCTTCGTTGTCCATATTAAAGCGATCGAAGACGGTGTTGAGCATCTCGGTATTGTCGGCGCCGGTCCAGCCGTGCATCAGCGTCACTGGCGTACTGTCTTGCGCCAATGCCGCGCCCGGCAGCAGCAGCAGCGCCACCAGCGCGACAATTAGGATTTGGTAATGCGAACGCTTAGTCATTTCTCTCTCCTTCTAAAATCGAATCTTGCCCTACGAAATTATAGTTTGCCCAATAGTACCCCCTCTCGATTCACTTGCCCACGTTTGCGGCGATTTGCGCCGGGTCGACTTGACGATACAAGGTCGCGCCCAAGTGATTGGGGTCGCGCGCCAGCACGTCGTCGAAATGCCGCTCGGCCGCCTGATGATCGCCCAAACCCAGATGACCCAGCGCGATCAGGTAGAGACAGTGGATATGATTGCGCAGTGTTTGGTCATCTTCAAAGACGAGGAAATTGGGCAATGAAACGGCAAAGTAATCCATTTTGACTTCGTCGTGCTGATGCGCTTCGCCATAGTCGATCAAGCGCTCAAATATGGAGCGCGCAAGATCGCGCTGGCCCAGCTTCTCGCGCGCCATGCCTTGATACAAAATGCTTTCTGGCGGCTGATCGTTGTAGTACTTGGGCGAGGCCGGCTCAAACTCGCCAGTGGCCGCCGCTGTGAAATGGTCGCGCGCGGTCTCCGCAGCGCCTCTAAGTTCGTGGGCCAGCCCCAGATGGTAGTGGATGTCGTTCTCCGGCACTGTGAGCAGCTTGCCTTCGCCCAAATTGTAGGGAAATTCGCGGGCGCGCGTCAGGCAGTCGATGGCGCAGTCGTAATCGCCAAGGCGGATATGCTCCCGCGCCAGCTGAATGAGGCTGGTGACATATTGCCCGGTCACTTTGCCTTCGCCGCCTTCCCAGGGATGGAACTCGCGGCGCATAACGATGTCCAGCGCTGCCTGCGGGCGGCCCAGCAGATTGTGCAGGGTCGCCAACTCTATGGTGAGATCATCACGTTGGTCGACGCAGGCTTGATGGCGCTGCAGAAATGCCAGGCGCTCGGCTGGCGACTTGCCCAGCTTGACATAGAGCTGATCCAGCTCGAAGAGAATGCGGGCGTCAGTCTGGTCCAGAGCGTAGGCGCGCTCGTAGTGACGCCGAGCGCGCTGCGCGTCACCGCGCTTGTTCATCAGCGCCAAACCGAGGTTGCGATGAGCGGTCGGGTTGCCCTCGTCCGATTCCAGCGCCTTCTCCCAGCATTCGATCGCGTCTTCGTATTGCCGATGGGCGTACCAGAAGTTGCCCAGATAGTAGGGCGCGCGCGCATCTTCCGGGTTCAGTCGCATGGCCGTCTCCAGCGCCGCGATGCATTCGAGGCGGTTGGGGAAACAGTAGTCGGGCGGCATGGCGGCTGCTTCTTGAAATGTCCGCACAGCCCTGGACTTCACTCGCTTGCTCCCGTCAAATTCTTGTTGACACCAGCCGAGGTAGTACAAGACCATCGGATCAGTGGCCGGCGCTTCCTCGAGCGCGGTTTTCGCCTCGGACCATAGCCCGGCGCCCGCGTAGTCGAGGGCGACTTCAATGTAGGTCTGCGCATTGTCGCGCATCAAATCGCGGAAGCCCAAATCGCTATGGAGATACATGCGCTCGAAGGCGGCGCCGTAATTCATGCGGTCGAGGCGCAGGCTGAGCTCGCATTCGTTCATGGCCTCGTCGCGCCGGCCCAGATTGCGCAAGAAGGCGATCTTGAGGTGGCGCGCTCTGTGATTGTGCCAGTTGGCGGCCAGCGCCCGCTCGATTAGTTCCAGCGCCTCGTCGAAATTCCGCTGCTGCCAGCGCAGGCACGCCAGCTCAAAACTGGCTGCGCTGGCCCACGCGGCATTCCAGGTCGCCTTGTACAGGGCGTCAATACCTTGCTGCGCTTTACCCTGAAACTTGAGCGCCAGCCCCAAGTTGTAAAAGGCTTCGCCCTCATAAGGATTGGGATTGCGCCGCGTCAAGCCGGCCGTGGCAGCGCGGAAATACGCTTCCGCCTGAGTGAATTGGCCGCGCCGCAGCAGCAACAATCCCAGCCGAATGTTGCAGCGGCTGTCGGCTGAATCGCGCCGCAGCGCTTCGAGATAGTAGGGCTCGGGCTGGTAGGTGGCGTGCCGGTATTGCTCCAGGTGCAATCCGTTCAGATAGAGCGCTTCATTAGACGCGATTTCGGCAGGCGGCAGGGCCGCTGCCGCCGGTTCAGGCGCCGGCAGCGCTTTGTCGCGCCCGGGCTCGTAGCTGACCAATACCCGATGATCATCCCAGACGCTAAGGTCCAGTCGCCGTGGATCGGCATCCGGCGGCAGAAAAATCGTTTCGAGCAGCGGCTGCTCCGGCGAGAGTTTCATCTCTTTCGAATAAAGGCAGTTCCCCCTCTCGTGCAACATGACATGCACTTCACGGCGCGAGGTCAGGTATACGCCGATCCTCGCGCAGTCGTCTTCAACTTCAAGACTGATCAGCGCGTCTTTGCTGGCGTTCTTGGGCGGTCCGATGTCTTTGTAGGGCATGAACACCTGGGTAAAGCGCTTCTCTTCGCCCGGCTGCAGCCAGCTGAAGTCGGGCTGGTTGTCCGTGAAAGCGCCGCACATGAGCTCGATATAAGGGCCATCCTCGTCGGTCAGCTGGCGATCCCAGGCGCGGCCGAAATCGCCATTGCCCCAGGTCCATTGCTTTTTGCCCGGCGCGTGGTGGTGGTTGGCCACGTGCAGCATGCCCGCGCGCCGGCCATGATCGTAGCTGCCGAGGAAGTCATAATCCGAATGATAGGCCATGTACGAGGTAGGCACCGGGATGTTCTTGTAACGCGAGATATCGGCGCCGGGTGAATAGTCATGCTTGTAGTAGCGGCCGGTGGCGATCGGGAAGTCAATGACATCGCGCTTGCCGTGATCCATCACAACGCGCACATCGGGCGGAAACACCGACTGATAGTTGTCATTGACATGAACTGCCGGATTGGCCCACCAGAGGAAGGATTGCGGGAAGGGCGTCCGGTTATATAGCTGCACGCTGAGTTCGAGATAAGCGCGATCGGGATAGAGCGTGAAACCGACCATGCCCTTGGTGCGGAACATGCGCTCGATCTCGCTGAACCAAACGGTCTTGCTGCCATCCGCGTGTTCATCAATTTGATAATCGACCGGCTGGAATGTGCTGGGCCGATGATGCTGTGGCCAATTGAATTCGATGCCGCCCGAGATCCAGGGTCCAGTCAAACCGACCAGCGCCGGCTTGATCACGCGATTGTAATAGACAAAGTGAAAGTCGTTGGTCTTGTCCCGCGCCATCTGGACGCGGCCGCCGAGCTCTGGAAGCAGCATGAGCTCGAGGTATTTGTTTTCGAGAAAGATGGCCGTGTAGCTGAGGTCCGACTTTTCGTCGGCGACATGCTCGATAATGGGATGCGGATAGATGACACCGCTGCTGCCCTGATATACCCGATTTTCCAAGAACATCGGATTCTTGTCCGGGACGCCTGCAACATAGGTGGGGATTTCCCGGTCTTCGACGCGTACAGTGACGCCAGCATCATCGGGCAACAAGTCTAAGCTCCAATAAAACTTGAATTATTTGCTAAAGAATAACATGCGCTTTTGCCGCGCCACAATAGATTATTGACGCTGATGATGGATAATATGCTCATTGTGTTATGCTTAGAGTGCCCGTCACTTGCATACAGACGCGAAAGAGACCGCTTATGCATTCGTTGCGCTTGATGGATGGTTTTCCGGGCGAAATTATGTATGTGGTGCCGCGGCCGCTGTTGGAGAAGGCGCGATCTCATCCTTTGGTCAACCCCTTGTCGCCGACGGATATCGGCTGGTTTCCATCGGCTCGCTACCATTATCGCGAACGGCCGGCGGGCGCGCCTGAACATATTCTGATTTACTGTACAGATGGCAAAGGATGGTTCGAGATTGCGGGCGATCGACACGGACTGTCTGCAAATCAGGCGCTGATCATACCGCGGCAACAACCGCACGTTTACGGGGCAGTGTCAAATGATCCGTGGTCGATTCACTGGGTTCACTTCGTTGGCGCATCGGGTGATTATTATGTCAATCTACTGAAGAAGGGCGCCTACACGCTCTTGATTGATTCCGATATGAAGGCGGAGTTGGAGGCGCTGTTTGCCGCTTGTCGCGATGCCTTCATCGCCAATTTTCTCTTGCAGCGAATGATCTACGCTTCGCAGACCCTGCATCATCTGCTCGGCTACTTGTTTTTCAGCAACCGCGCCTTCTCTCCTTTGCTCCGCAGCAGCCGTTTCCGAAGTATTGATGATACGATTTCGTTCTTGCACAACAATATGAGCCGTCAACTGACTCTGGATGCCATGGCGCAACATTCGCAGTTGTCGAAATCGCACTTCATTCGTCTGTTCAAAGACCAGACGGGCCATTCGCCAATGGATTATTTTATCCAGCTCAAAATGCAGCACGCTTGCATGCTGCTCGCCTTTCAAGAGCTTCGTATTGGTCAAATCGGCATGGAGCTGGGCTACAAAGATCCGTATTACTTTTCACGCGCCTTTCGCAAGGTCATTGGCATGTCGCCCACAGCCTACCGCCAGTCCGCCCACAGCTGATCTGTCCGGAATCGGCGCAGAAGCGAATCTCTGCTTTGGGCGCTTGGCTAATAAGCGGCGCTGAGCGCCTGCGCTGTTTCGGTGACCCCGTCCGCGAGCGCGATCATAACTTCATTAATTCAAGTACTTGACGCGCGGCGCGGTCGTCCGTGACGAGGGAATCTATGTAGCCGCCGTTCAGCGCGCCGAGTATGGCGCTGGCTTTGTCCGTCGTGCCGGCGACGGCGATCACATTGTCGATCCGGCTGAGCGCCTCCAAACCAATGCTGATCGACCTTTGATTGATTCCGATGTCAAGAATTTTCCCGCTAACATCAAAAAACTGCGCGCACATATGCCCGACTACGCCGATATTATGCAGCCAATCCCGCTCTTTGCGAGTGATGTAACCAGTCCAAATGATTCCGGACGACTCCGCCTGCAATGAACCGATGCCGATGAGAACCGTGTTGGCTTTGGCCGCGATCTGCAATACATCGCTGACCGTCGGCTCCTGCAGGAAAAGGTCGCGCGTCCGCCTGTCTTCCACCAGCAGGGGCGCATGCAGATAGCGATACCTGGCCCCGAGTTTGGTCGCCAGCTGCCGGGTCAGATCAATGCCCTCTATCAGCGGATTGTCCGAACCCAGGGCGCCGATGACCGGCACCACCGTAAGGCTCTCGCTCTGTCGCGGCCGCACCTGCTCAACCGTGTTGGCCAGCGAGCGACCATAAGACAGGCCCAGTGTGCTGTTGTCGCCCAGGGACGCTTCCAGCAGGTTGGCGCCGAGTTTGCCGATGCCGTTTAGCATTGAGTCGAGCGAGCGCTTGCCGCTGCTCAGCACCCTGACCTCTCGCAAGGCGAACGCCGACTTCAATGTCTCTTCCAAAGCATGATCACGCGCGACATCGTAGTTGACGGTTATGGATACGATGCCGCTTTCGCGAGCGCGCTGCAGCATGCGCGAAACCGTAGAGCGCGACAGGTTCAACTGGCGTCCAATCTCGCTCTGCGTCAGGTCCTGTTCATAATAAAGCCGCGCGACCTCCAACAGTGCTTGACGATTGCTGTCAAATGCGGGAATACCCATATGTACACTCCCAATTGCAATTGTGTGCAAGCTAGCGAAATTTTCTCACTTGAATTTAGTGATTTTCCGCCAATTGTAGCAGTTTCCAGGCAGTTCTGCACATTTTCTCAGATTAGTGGCGCGAATGGCGCTTCTCGTTAATATTGAAAGCAGAAGTGCTGGAAGGATACGCGGGTGGTGGCGCTTCGCTCGCAAGTAAATCTGAACCCAGGGTGTGAATGCGGATAGACGAAATCAATCGAGAATCCTGGATATTGAGCAGTTTCCCGGAATGGGGGACCTGGCTCAATGAAGAGATTGAAGCGGAGGCGGTAGCGCCGGGCAGTTTTGCCATGTGGTGGCTCGGTTGCTGCGGCATCTGGCTCAAGTCGGCCGGCAGTACGCACTTATGCATCGATCTTTGGGTGCAATCCGGCAAGCGGACCCAAGCCGAGACATGGATGCGCCACCGCCATCAACACCAGCGCGCCAGCGGCGTACAGATGGTGCAGCCGAATCTGCGCAACGCCATCGTGCCGCTCGATCCCTTCGCCATTCGCCAAGTTGACGCGATTTTGGCCACGCATGACCACAGCGATCACATTGATGTCAATGTTGCCGCCGCTATCGTGCAAAACTGCGACCCGTCCGTACCCTTCATCGGGCCCCAAACCTGCGTCGACAAGTGGGTGGGTTGGGGGGTGCCACGTGAGCGCTGTATGGTGGTGAAGCCCGGTGACGAGGTGACGATCGGGGACATCAATATTGTTGTGCTGGATTCTTTTGATCGAACCGAATTGGTCACGGCGCCGCCCGAAATAATACTCAAGGGCAAGATGCCGCAGGAGATGGACGAACGCGCGGTGAACTACCTCTTCAAGACCAGCGGCGGCAATCTCTATCACGCCTCCGATTCTCATTACTCCAACTGGTTTGCCAAGCACGGCAACGATCACGACATACACGTGGCCTTGGGCAACTTTGGCGACAATCCACGCGGCATCACTGACAAGATGGGCTCGCTGGATCTGCTGCGAATGGCGGAATGTCTCAACTGTGAGGTGGTCATACCGGTTCATCACGATATCTGGACAAATTTCCAGGCAGATCCCAACGAGATCCTGGTCCTGTGGGGGATGCGAAAAGATCGCTTGCAATACAAATTCAAGCCCTTCATTTGGCAAGTCGGCGGCAAATACGTTTATCCGGGGGACAAAGACAAGGTCATCTACAACCATCGGCGCGGTTTCGAAGATGTCTTCGCAATCGAGCCGGACTTGCCCTACAAGTCCATGCTTTAGCCAAGCTTACTGAAGCGCGCGGCGTGCGGAGGGTGGATTGCGAATGTTAAAGCTGCTGAAATGGCAAAGAGAAAGGAATGGGTACTGACACTTGTCAAGTTTCGTTAGTAAAGGCTCAAGCGCTTAATATTAGATAGGAGAACTGACATGAAGAAGAGGACTGCGACTTTGGTACTTGTCATCTTGCTGTTGACGGCGATATTCGGCAACGCGGCGCAAGCGCAAGACGCGTTTGATCCGTATGCCCCCTATCGCGGCGATACGATCGTCGTCAGTTGGCCATCGCTTTACCACTTTAACCAGGCCGCTACGCTCATTCCGCAATTTGAGGAGGAAACCGGCATCAATGTTGAGGTCGATTTCCTGCAATACCAGGCGATGAAGCCGGCGCAGGAAGTCGAATTGCAGAAGCCGCGCACGGGTGAATATGATGTGGTCGCCTGGGTCGTCTTCACCAAGTCGGAATACGTCATCAACGGCTACCTCGAGCCGCTGGCCAATTTCTTCGTCAATCCCGCGCTGGCCGATCCCAGCTATAACCCCGATGATCTGGTGGCTGCCTGGACCGAGACGGGCGGCGTCGTCGGCGGCACCAACGCCTACCTGCCAGGTCCGACCCAAGCGCTGTATGGCCTGCCTTTCGGCGCCGAGACCAGCATCATGGCCTACCGGGCGGACATTTTCGAAGAACACGGGCTTGACGTGCCGGTTACCTACGACGATATGCTCGAAACTGCGGCCTACATCACGGAAAATGTTGATGGCGTCTATGGCATGACCAGCCGCGGCGCGGCCGGGCACCAGATTGTACACGGCTGGCTGCTGCATTTGAGTCCCTACGGCGGCACGATCTTCGACGAGAATTGGGAGCCCGCTGTTGAATCGCCCGAAGCCATCGCTTCGCTGCGCGCCTTGAAGACCATCATGGAGAATTCACCGCCCGGCGTCGAGGCGAACGGTTTCGGCGATCAGGCCAATGCCTTCCTGCAGGGCGACTCGGCGATTTACGTCGACTCGCACAAGATTGCGGCCATGACGCGCGATCCCAATCAGTCGCTGATAGACGGCAAGGTCGGATACGCCTTGCATCCCAAGGTCGGCGATGCCGAGTGTGGTCTGTCGGAGACCGGTGGTTTCGCTATGGGCATCCCCTCCAACTCCGCCAACAAAGAAGCGGCCTTCCTCTTTATGCAGTGGATGACTAGCCCGCGTATCGACCGTCAGCTGGCGCTGATCGGCGCTGACCCGGGCCGCGTGTCCACGCTGGAAGATCCCGAGCTGCAAGAGATGTTTCCGGAATACACCGTGGTCGTGGAACAGCTTGAATGCGCCAACCCCAACTGGCGTCCGCTGATCCCCGAATGGGGCGCGCTGAATGCCCCGATCCTGGGTGTGTATGTGTCGGAATTCGCCACCGGCAACATGACCGCCGAAGAAGCTATGGCGCAAGCGGCCGAGGAGATGCGGGCCGAAATGGAACGCGCCGGTTACTACGGCTGGTCCAGCATGGATATGTAGCGCCGCAAACGCGCTAGACTAACGATTGGGGGGCCGAAGTGCGGCTCCCCACCTAGCGCATTATTCTGGATACTTACATGCAATCTTCATTCAAGCTACGACAGATACGGATCGCAACCTTATTCTTGCTGCCCGCGATCATCATATTCTTGCTTGGTCTTGTCGTCCCGCTGATCAACACCTTTGAGCTCAGCTTCAATCGCCTCTCGATGGGTTCACGCTGGTCGGACCGCGACTACGTGGGCGTGGAGAATTATGAGCGCATGGTGGATGATGATCATGTGCGCTCGTCGGTGGGCGTCACACTGCGCTTTGCGGCCGTCGTTCTAGTCGCCGAGCTGGTGATCGGCATGGGCCTGGCCTTGCTTCTGGAGAAGCCGATCAAAGGCGCCGCGGTCTTCCGGACGATATTCATCTTGCCGCTGATGGTGTCGCCGGTCGCGGTTGGCTTGATCTGGCGCTATCTCCTCGATGGTCGTATCGGGCTGATCAACCACTATCTGGGGCTGATCGGCATACCGGCTCAAACTTGGCTCGGCAACCCGGATTTGGCGTTTTTCTCCATCGTCATTACCGATATCTGGCAGTGGACGCCCTTCATCTTCATCATCCTGCTGGCCGGCTTGCAGGCGCTGCCATCAGAAGTCTTGGAGGCATCGCGCATCGACGGCGCCAATTGGTGGCAGATGACCTTTCTCATCAAGGTGCCGATGCTGCGGTCTATCTTGCTGGTGACCATCCTGATGCGCCTCATCGATGTCTTCCGCGCCCTGGAGGTGATCTTCATCATGACCTTCGGCGGCCCGGGACGGAGCACACAGGTCTTGTCATTGCATATCTACAAGACGGCCTTTACCTCGCAGACCTTGGGCTATGCCTCGACGATCGCTGTCGTGCTCATGTTCATCATGCTGGTGCTCAGTCTGATTCTGCTGCTGTTTTCCAATCCCCTGAAAGAAAGAGCGGATTTCTGACATGAGTGAAATGGCGCTCGCTTTATGAACGCGATCAATGGCCTAAACCGGTCGACTGTTCTGCAGTATGCGGTCTTGATATTTCTTGCGCTGCTCGCTTTGGGACCGATCATCGTGATGTTCGTCACGTCGTTCAAAACGCAAGTGGACATCATGTCCGGGGAGTCGATGTGGATATTCCAGCCTACCTTCGACAACTACACGCACGTATTTGAAAACAAATTCGATCTCTTCCTGCGCAATTCGATCATTGTGTCATTGGCGTCGACAGTGCTGTCGCTGCTGGTCGCCGGGATGGCCGCTTACGCGCTGGCGCGGCTGGAGTTCCCGGGCCGATCGCCGATCGCGTATTTCACCCTGATCATTCGCATGGTGCCGCCGGCTGTTCTGGCCATTCCCATCTTCATATTGTGGCTGAACTGGGAATTGTTTCTGTTCGATCTGATCGACGCCACGCCCTTCTTGTATGAGCTGGAGAATCCCGATCCCTACTTGTTCGCGGAAGGTTTGGTCGACGGCCGCATTGGCTTGACGCTCTTCTATACCGCGCTGAACTTGCCCTTTGCCATCTGGCTGTTGATCGGCTTTCTGCGCCAGATCCCCACCGAAATTGAAGAAGCGGCTACCGTTGACGGCGCGTCGCAGTGGCAGATTTTCACGCGGGTCATCTTCCCTTTGATGCGGCCCGGCCTCGCGGTGGCGGCGATATTCACCTTCCGCATTTCCTGGAACGAATTTCTGCTGGCGCTGGTATTGACCGACCGCAATACCCGCACCCTGCCGGTCGGCATCACGCTCTTCCTGACCGAGCAGGGGGTGCAGTGGGGGCGCATCATGGCGATGGGCACGCTGATCGTCATACCGCCGCTGGTGCTGACGTTTGTGGCGGCGCGGCAGATTATCGCCGGCATGACGGCCGGCGCAGTAAAGGGATAAGCCTCCATGCGGAAACCGCTGCTGCAACTTGCTCTGGATACCTTTGACCTGCCTTCCGCGCTCGCCCCCTTGCAGCAAGCGGCGCCTCATATCGATATCATTGAAGTCGGCACAATTCTCTGCTTGTCCGAGGGCATGGGCGCGGTTCGCGTCATCCGCAGCCTCTTTCCGGACAAGACCATCCTGGCCGATGTCCGTATTGCCGAAGCGGGTGGAATCATCGCCAAGATGGCGTTTGAGGCTGGCGCGGATTGGGTGAGTGTGGTGAGCGGCGCGGCGCCGTCAACCGCGGAAGTCGTCTACGATGTGGCGCAGCAGCAGGGCGGCGATGTGCAAATTGAGTTGAGTGACGGCTGGACCTGGCAGCAGGCCGCGCGTTGGCGCGAGATCGGCATCGACCAGGCCATCATCCACCGCAGCCGCGATGCTGAGGCGCAGGGCGAGCTCGCTTGGGGCAGGGCGGATCTGGACAATATCCGACGACTGGCGGACATGGGATACCGCGTGACCGTAGCCGGAAGCGTGGGCGTCAACGATGTGTCAACCTTTGCCGGGATTCCCGTCTACATATTCATCTCCGGCCGTGCAATCCGCAACGCTGCTAACCCGGCGGGGGCGGCAGCTTCATTTCAGCGAGCGATTTGCAGCGCTTTCGCCGCACCAGCGCAAAATTCATAATAGCTATGCCGACAGCGCTTCCTCTTGGCATCTATGAAAAGGCTCTGCCACTCGATATCGACTGGTATGAGCGGCTGGATCTGGCGCGGCAGGTCGGCTTCGACTTCGTCGAGCTCTCCTGCGACGAAAGCGCGGAACGGCAGGCGCGCCTGGATTGGACGAAAGCCGAGCGCAGGCGCTTGCGTGATGCGACCGACAAAAGCGGCGTACCCTTGATGACGATGTGCTTGAGCGCGCATCGAGCGCTGGCGCTGGGAAGCGCGGATCCGGTTACAAGGCGCAAGGGCTTGGATCTCCTGCAAAAGGCGATTGACTTCAGCCTGGACCTGGGCGTCCGCATCATACAGATCGCCGGCTATTATGATTATTATGGCGCTAGCGACGCCGGCAGCGAGCGGCGCTATTTGGAGTCATTGGCGCAGGGGATACCGTGGGCGAGCGAGGCCGGCGTCATGTTGGGTGTGGAAACTATGGAGGGCGCCAACGTGGTTGATTCGATCAGCCGCGCTATGCGCCATGTCGAAGCGTTGAATTCGCCATGGTTTCAGATTTATCCTGATATCGGCAACCTGGCCGCGCATGGATTCGATGTTGGCGACGAGCTGGGTATTGGGCAGGGTCACATCATCGGCGTTCATGTCAAAGATTCGCGACCGGGCGAGCCGCGGCGGGTGCCATTTGGCGAGGGGGTCGTTCCTTTTGTCGCTGCCTTTCGCAAATTGGCGGAGCTCGGCTTTCGCGGGCCGGTACTGATTGAGATGTGGAATGACAATCGGCCCGACTCGATGGAATTGATCGCAGCCGCGAGGCAATGGGTCGTTGGCAAGATGCTGGAAGGTGGGTTAATTGACGATACCGCGCTTTGATGTGACCACAATCGGCGAAGGCCAACTGCGATACAGTGTGCCCTTGGGGGCGCATCTGGAACGGGCAACGCGGCTGGATGTTAATGTCACCGGCACCGAAGCGAACGTCACGAGTTTGTTGGCGCGCTTGGGCTGGCGTTGCGGCTGGGTGAGCGCGTTGCCCAGCAATCCTTTCGGACGGCGAGTCGCGAACGAATACGCGCAGTCCGGGCTGGATCTGTCGGCCCTGGTCTGGTCTGAAAACGGGCGCCTGGCGATTTACTATGTTGAATTCGGTACACCGCCCCAAGGCACGCAGGTCTACTACGATCGTAAGGGCACCTGCTTTGTCAACATGACCCGCGATGACATCGACTGGGAGTATCTGCTGGATACGCGACTGCTGCATATCTCCGGCTTGAGCGTGCCGCTGTCGCCGTCGATAAACGCCATTTTGGCCGAAGCGGTCGACCGGGCCAAAGCCGCCGGCATTCTCATCAGCTTTGATATGAATTATCGCAGCCGCATCTGGACAACGGACGAGGCGGCTGAAGCGATCGCGCCCTTCCTGGGGGCGGTCGATTTGCTGTTCTTCGCCCGCGGCGATGCCGAGCGCATGTACGGGTTTTCGGGCGCTCCCGAAGACATCGTCCGTCAGCTCGGTGACTTAACGGCGGCCAGCGCCATCGTTACTTCGCTGGGGAGCGAGGGCATCATCGCCTGGGATCGCCAGTCCATGCGTATCGAGTCGGCCAAGAACATTCAGGTAATCGACCGCATCGGCGCCGGCGACGCCATGGTCGCGGGTGTTTTGCACGGCTGGCTGCAGGGCGATCTATTCAAAGGCTTGCGCTACGGTGTTCTAACTGCCGCGCTATGCCTCACGCACTATGGCGATGCCGTGTATGTAACTCGCGCCGAATTAGAGGACCTGCTCGACCGGCCCGACGCCGACATCGTGCGCTGAGGTCATGGCGAGTCCGGCTCGATGCTAATCTCAGCACGATGAGGAGCGCGGGTCTTAGGCCACTCACATTCTGCTGGTTTTCAGCGAAGCGCAAAGTCAAACGCTGATCCGGTTGGCTTCGATTGCGGACGTCACAAACCCGACGACGCGGGCGTTGGAGGCGCTGCGCCTGTGTCGTCACCTTGGCTGGGCTGCCGCTGGAAAATGCGAATCTGCTGACATCATTTGAACACGACAGACAGCGCTTTGGTGGCGGCGGTAACGGGACGGCGCCTTATGCCGCCTCAAAAGTCGGCTACATCACCGAAACGCCATTTCACGAGACCTTCACCCCACCTGGCGCCCGGGCATTATTATCAAGACGTTTTCACGGTGCGCGATGGCGAGCCCGGCCGCCCTATCACGATCACTGGCACGGCCAACGCAGTCGTGCATGGCTTAACCAGCAACCGCATTTTCCAGGTGCATCACGACTATATCAGCCTGATCGGCTTCACCATCGACAGGCTGCGCCGCAACGCCGAGCCCAACCGCATGGGCGCATTTCGCGAGAAGCCGCTATACGTCATCGGTTATGATGCGCGCGATGGCGTCAACAACCTGCGCGTCCTCGGCATTACCTTCCGCAACGCCGGCGAAGAATGCCTGCGCATCAAATACTTCGCCCGACACACTGAGATCGCCTGCTCCAGCTTTCATGATTGCGGCATCTGGGATTTCGTCTTCGACGTCCATGGTGTCGTCGGCGAGGCGGTCTATCTCGGTACCCCATGCAAGCAGTAGGATATCAACTTGACGATTGAGCCGGACGTCACCGCGTACAACTGGGTCCATAACAACTTCATGGACACGCAGGGCAACGAGTGCGTCGAAGCCAAAGAAGGCACTGAGTACAACATCATCGAATACAACATCCGCACCGGTCAGAAAGATCCCAATTCCGGCGGGATCGTGTCGCGCGGCAAAGGCAATATCATCCGCTACAATGAGATTTACGACAGCGTTGGCGCCGGTGTGCGGCTGGGCGGGCGCTTCGTTGACGGCATCCAATATGGCGTCGAGAACGAGGTCTACGGCAATCTGATCAACGGCAACCAAGCGGGCGGTATCAAGATCCTGGTCGACGAACAAGGTAGCATTTGCGGAAATGGCGTGTGGGACAACCTTGCGGGTGACGCCAGCGGAACCTTTGGCGACAACTACGATCCAGCCGCGCCCTGTACCTCGGGAACGTAAGCCAGCTCGCGCCTTTCCAGCGTGTAGCCTGGTTTCTCCGAAATTAGCTGAGCAACTTCGCGCACTTTCGCGCCTGAAGACGAAATAGTCGCTTCATCCAGGCGCTGGCTCTCCATCTGTATCTTGCACTCTATCCTGCCGCAAAGCGCGGAAAAAGTGTCAGGCTATATGTGTGGTCGTACGCAATAAGCGCGACTGCACAGTAAAATCGCAATCTTTGTCCATTACCCGCTTGGCGCGAAGTTTGGGCGTACACGCTCACTCAACGAAAGCAAGGTCACGCATTCCTTGAGCTTTCGACAATTCTTGATGAACGTTACTCCGGACATGAGCCGGGCTTCAGGCGCTTTTGCAGACGGCCGCCGCCGCTGCATTCGCCGCAACGCTCGCGCCACCCGATCAAAGCGTCCACGGGCATAAACCAGGACCTTACATCGTGCCGGCTTCCGGGCGCGCCGCATGTAGGATGCTGAAGCCTGTTTTCCCTATAGGCCCTCAATCGCGGGCGCCTTGCGCAGATGCCAATCGTGCTCTCGCTCGTAGGCATATGCGATCCTGTAGACCATCGCTTCGTCGAAGGCGCGCCCAGTCAATTGGAAGCCGAAGGGCAGTCCGGCGCTGGTGATCCCGCAGGGAACGGTCAAAGCAGGCAAGCCCGCCAGATTCGCGTTGAAAGTATGATGGCACATCGAGCCGACGGGCGTATCGGGATAGCCGTCCGCCCTCGTGGCATACAGCTGATCGAGGGGCGCGGTCGCGATGGGCATGGTCGGCCATAACATGGCGTTAAGCCGGTGGGCGCTAAAGGCGCTGTTGATCGCGTTGTGATAGAGCGATCGGGCTTGCTGCGCGGCCAGATAATGCGTCGCCGGAACCAGCTCGCCCAGCTGCACAATGGCGCGTGTTGCCGGGTCGTATTTGTCGCTGCTTTCGCGGATCAACTTGCGATGATAGGTACTGCATTCGCTGAGTACGATCGTGAAGAGCGCATCCTGGGTGATTTCCAATTCCGGCAAACTGATCTCGACAATCTCGGCCCCGAGCTGCTGATATTCGGCAATCACCGCCTCGACCGACTCGCGGATCTCGCTCTGAAGGCCGTCGTAGAAGAAATAGTCGCGCTCAACGCCAATGCGCAAGCCGGCGACGCCCGCTTCGAGATCGGCGCAATAATCGGGCACGGGCTCTTTCGCGCTGGTGGGATCCTTGGGATCGTGGCCCGCCATACCCGCCAGCAGCAGCGCATTGTCCTTCACTCGACGCGTCATGGGACCGACATGATCCAGCGACCAGGCTACCGGCACCACGCCGTAGATGCTGACCCGCCCGAAGCTCGCTTTCATGCCGACCAGATTATTGATCGATGAGGGCACGCGGATGGAGCCGCCGGTATCGGTGCCTAGCGCGCCGAAGGACGAGCGACTCGTGACCGCAGCGCCCGAGCCGATGCTGGACCCGCCGGGATAAGCGTCCAGATTCCAGGGACTTCTGGTAGGCGGCGCATTCGAGCCGAGCGCGAATTCGTGGCACTGTACCTTGCCCATAATGATCGCGCCCACCGCCTTTAGATTTTTCACGCAGGTCGCGTCATAGTCCGGCACAAAACCCGCCATCACCTGCGAACCGGATTCGGTTACAACGCCCCTAGTATATATATTGTCCTTAATGCCTATGGGCACGCCATGCAAGGGACCGCGCCGATCCCCCGCCGCTATTTCGGCATCCGCCCGCCCGGCTGCGGCCAGCGCTTCATCGGCGAGGATCCTGGCGTAGGCGTGGATGACAGGTTCCGTCGCTTCGATCGCGCGCAGATTCGCTTCCACCAACTCGACGGCGCTGATCTCGCCCGCGTCCAGCAGGTCGCTGACTTCACTCAGCGAAAGGTCATTCAAGTCAGTCATGGCTCGCTCCTTCCAGCCGAAAGATTGTCGCCGGTACGGTATCCTGCAAATCGAAGGCGTCGAAGGTTTCGACGGCCGCCAGTTGATTCATCAGCAATGCCGTCAACATGTCGGCTTCTTCCGCTGAAACTTGCAGCCCCATTTTCTTCGCCAGCGCCAGGATAACGCCGGGCTCCAGGACGTCATCCGAACTTGCTCTGCCATAGCCCATGGTTTGTCTCCTTGTCGATCTGATAGCCGCGCGAATACAAGGACCATTCGCCTCGCGCCGCTCAGCGCGTAGCCTATCGAACTTGAGTGAGGTTGTCAAAAGTGAGGCCAGTCGGACTGGCGACCCGCTGAATCAGTGCGGATAGAGGCCTTGATTGAGCGGCCTGTCACTCGCCGCTGGACTGCGTTGGCTCGGTGAAACCCATGCGTCCGCGCATCCAACCCAAACTTTCTCGCAAGGCGGAGATATTTTCATCTGTCCGGTCGAGTCTCGCGCTGAGGCCATCTACCCGTGCATTGAAGCCATCCGACACGCGATCAATCTTGGCGTTGAGGTCATCATATACTCGGTCAATCTTGGCATTCAACAGGTTGATGTCATGCCGCAGCCACAAGAACACGCCGATTACGGTGCCTACTGTGATGACGAATTGCACGTTCTGGTCCACCGCATCGCTCCTTCAAATGCCGATATATATGCCATGATACTGCGGAGACAGGCTCAAATCAAGTCTTTCTGCGCCTTGCCGTCACCGCTTCTGTGCCGCGCCGCCTGCTTGAAAGTGCCGTGCTGCGGCGGCATATCGACGCCGTCCCCGCCCAGCAAATCGCGAATCGACAGTATCTGCAGCTTGCGATAGCGCCTGTTCCAAAACTCGGATTCGTAATAGCCGGCTTGCAGCGCTTCCTTGAGCATCGGCTGGGTCGGCAATTCCAGCGTGATGAAGACGCCGATAGCCGCTTTCTCCCGCTCCAGCACGCCCTTCAAGTCGCGGATGTCGCCCGCCTTAACGCCGCCCGACTTGACCTGAACGACCACCTTGCGCGCTTTCGCCTTGCCCTTGTCGCTTTGCTCGAAGAAGTTGATGATGCCGTCGATGCCCTTGTCCGCGCCTTTCTTGCCGCGCCTGGAGCCGGCCTGCCCGCCCACAGGTTTCGCCCCCACCAGCGACAGCGCCCACCACTCAAATTGATAGCGGCCCTCGTTGGCGGAATCGGTCGCCAGTTCGCGCGCGCCGGCTTCGGTGGTCGGCTCGCCGATGACTTCGTAGTCCGCGCCCGAGACCAACTCAAACATATCCTGCAAGCGGTACTTCTGCAGGGCGATGCTGAGGTGGGTGATGTCGATGCCGATCCAGCGCCGGCCCAGCTTGTGCGCCGCCGCGATGGCCGTGCCGCAGCCGCAGAAAGGATCGAGGACGATGTCGCCTTCGTTGGACGAGGCGCGGATGATGCGCTCGAGCAGGGCTTCGGGCTTCTGCGTGGGGTAACCGAGGCGTTCTTTGGCGTGTGAGGCAATTGGCTTAATATCGGTCCATAAATCGCCAGCAATTTGTCCGCGAGCATCTCCCAGATAACGTTTTAGGCGCGGCTGGCCGTTTTCTTTTGCCGGCCAATGGATCATCCCAAGACTATCCAAAACATCCAATTTGGAATGGATACCTAAAGCATCCCATTCACTTTCTGTTGGCAATTCAGGCTTAAGCCAATCTGGGAGCCGTCTATATCCTGGCAATGCCCAAGCTCGCCCTCTACTTGGTTCTCGGCCTCGCCAAGGCTGGTAGGCTTCCGCCCCACCTGCTTTCCCACCGGTAATCGCATCCGCACTGTAGTTACCTTTTTCGTCTTTATACCTAAAACCAGTCCGAATGTATTCCTCATCGTACTCCATGTAGTTTACGTTCCAGCACCAGTCCGAGCTTCGACTATACATCAAGACAACGTCGTGAATTGCAGACCATTGCTTGGAACTTAAATCGTGCGCGCTCGTTCTTTTCCAGACTATTTCATTGCGAAAATTCTCTGGCCCAAAAATCGCGTCAAGCACGATCTTCAAGTAATGACTCGCCGTCGGGTCGCAGTGCAGGTACAAACTTCCCGTCGGCTTCAAGACCCGCCGCAGCTCGACCAGACGCGCCGTCATCATCACCAGATAAGCCATCATCTGATTGCGGTCGATCAGATTCAGCAGCGCTTCAATTGCCGTGCTCACCTTCTCCGGCGCGTCCGTGATTAAGTCGCGGTAGGTGTCTTCGGCCAGTTCGCCCCAGTGCCAGGTGTCCTCGAAAGCCGTGATCTGCGCCTGGCTGTCCGCGCCGCTCTCCGACTTGAAGAGCACGTTGTAATTGCGGTTGCTGTTGAAAGGCGGGTCGAGGTAGATGAGGTCGACGCACTCATCCGGGAAGTACTCTCGATTGCGCAGGATGTCGAGGTTGTCACCGTAGTAGAGTCGGTTGTTCATCGTCTATTCCTTAGCAAAGTCCCTCCCTCCTAGTGGGGGAGGGATTTAGGGTGGGGGCGCATTTAGTATAGCACGTGAAATGCGCTGAAATCGCATGGCCAAGGCAAGCTATCGCTCGATGGCCTCGCTGGTTAATTTCCCGCGTCCGCATACAAGAGGCAGGCGACCCGGCGCTCAGGCGCTGCCGCTTGCAGGCGCGGTACGACGGTCGAACAGGCAGTCATGGCTTGGGGGCAGCGCGGATGAAAATGACAGCCTGTCGGCGGCGAAAGCGGCGACGGCGGCTCGCCCTGCGGCAGTTCCCAATTGACTCGCCGTGACGGATCGGGGCGGGGTATCGCCGAGAAAAGCACTTGTGTATAGGGATGCTGCGGCGCCCTGAATAGCGTTGCCGTCGGCGCCTCTTCCACAATCTTGCCCAGGTACATCACCGCCACGCGGTCGCTGAAATGCTGCACCACGCCCAGGTCATGGGTAATGAATACGTAGGTGAGATTGAAATCGCGCTGCAATTCGGAGAGCAGATTCAGCGTTTGCGCCTGCACCGAAACATCCAGTGACGAGGTGGGTTCGTCGGCGATGATAAGCTGTGGCGAAAGCGCCAACGCTGCCGCGATGCCGACCCGCTGCCGCTGCCCGCCGCTCAACTCGGCCGGATAGGCGCGGGCGTGGGAACTGGCCAGGCCGACTCTGTCGAGCAGCTCATATACGCGCTTCTCGCGCTCCGCCATGTTGCCTTCGCGAAATATGTCCAGCGGCTCGCGGATGATTTGCCCAACGCGCATCCGTGGATTCAGCGAGGCATAGGGATCTTGCAGGATGATCTGCGCCTGCCGCCGAAATGCGCGCAGCTGGGCGCGATTCATGGCGAAGATATTGTCGCCATTGAACAGGACTTCACCCGCCGTCGGCTGCAAGAGCCGCAGCAGCAGCCGTCCCAGGGTGCTCTTGCCGGAGCCGGACTCGCCGACGATCGCCAGCGTCTGCCCGGCGTATACATCCAGCGAAACCGATTCGACCGCTTTGACCGCGGCAGCTTCCGCCCCGCGCAAACTGGCCAACAGACCCGACTCCAGCGGGAAATACTTGCTCAAGCCGCAGGCGCTCAACAAAGGCTTGGATCCATTAGTCGTAGAGGACACAAGCTACCTCCTGCTGGTCGGAGACGCGTTGCAAGGGCGGCGCCTTGTCGCGGCAGATGGCTTTGGCGTGCGGGCAGCGCGGATGAAAATGACAGCCCGGGGGTCGATCCGCCAAGCTGGGAACTCTGCCCTGAATATTCTCCAATTGACCGCGAGCGATGCCTTGGCTCGGCAGCGAATTCAGCAGCGCTTTTGTATAAGGATGTAGCGGATTGCTGAAGATCGAGCTTACATCTCCAGTTTCGACGATCTTGCCGGCGTACATCACCGCTACACGGTCACAGACTTGCGCCACGATTCCCAGATCATGCGTGATTAAGAGCACGCCTGTACCTTGCTCCTCGACCAGCAATCGGCGGATCAGATGTAGAATCTGCGCCTGGATCGTCACGTCCAGCGCGGTAGTCGGCTCGTCGGCGATTAGCACTTGAGGATGACAGGATATCGCGATGGCCAGGGCAATGCGCTGCGACATGCCGCCGCTGAACTGATAGGGATAGGCATTCAAGCGTTCTTCGGCCGCCGGAATTCCAACTTGTCGCAGCAGTCCCAGCGCCCGTTCCTTCGCCTCTGCCGTATTGAGATTGAGGTGTTCCTGCAGAGTCTCTATCACTTGATGTCCAACCGTGAAGAGCGAATCAAGCGCTGTCATTGGATCCTGGAAGATCATTGACAGGCGACTGCCGCGCAAATCTTGCAGCGTATCTTCATCGGCTTCCGTCAGATTCACATCTTCCAGCCAGACCTCGCCCGCGCGGATACGGGCATTGCGCGCCAGCAGCCGCATAACGCTGTAAGCGATGGTGGATTTGCCGCAGCCCGATTCGCCGACCAAGCCCAGGATTTCGCCCCGTCTTAAGTCAAAGCTGACATCGGACACCGCCTCCAGCCATTGCGCGTCGCTGCGGAATTCGGTCGTCAGATGCCGCACGGTTAGCAGATTCATCATCCCTCTAGGTAGCAGCCCCGATCATGTAATGAAAATCAACTTCATATCTGGTGTAAATTCTGGACTTGCTCCAGGTTCCGCTAACAGCGCTCCCCTTGCCTGATGCTTCGGGATGCTCGCCATAGAAATGGCGAGAAGGGGCCGGGGGATGGGATAGACAAACGCGCCCCGCCACATCAATTCGCAGCCGCCGAGCGACTCGCGGGATTCAGAAGATCCTGCAAGCCATTGCCCAGCAGGTTGAATCCCAGCACGGCGATCGAAATCGCCAGGCCCGGCACCATAACCATCCAGGGCGCCTGCAACATGAACGAGCGCCCTTCGGACAGCATCAAGCCCAGCGATGGATCAGGCGGCTGCGTGCCCAGGCCGATGAAGCTCAAGGCGGATTCCAGCAAAATGGCGATGCCCATCAAGATGGACGCCTGAATCAAAACTGGCGCGATGGCATTGGGCAAGATATGGCGCAGCATCAGCCGCAGGTGCGAAGCGCCACGCGCCCGCGCGCCCTCAACGAAGAGTTCATTGACCACCTCCAGCGTCGAGCCACGCATGACGCGCGCGAAGATCGGCACATAAACGACTGCCACCGCCAGGATCATCACCGACACATCGCGCCCGACGAAGCCGGTCAATGCCACTACCAGTACGATCGCCGGAAAAGCCATCAGCACATCCATCGGGCGCATGATGATGTTGTCGACGGCGCCGCCGAAGTAACCGGCCAGCAATCCCAGGCTCACGCCGACCGCGAGGCCGAAGCCGACTGAGCCCAGCGCCACTGCCAGCGAGATCTGATAACCGTAGAGTACGCGCGTCAGGATATCGCGTCCGAAGTTGTCCGTGCCCAGCAAATGCGCCCCCGACGGCGCGCTTAAGGGCGCCATAAAATCCATCGCGTCCGGCTTGTAAGGCGAATAAAGCGAAACGGTAGCGGTCAAAATGACAAGCACGACGATAATCCCGCCGCCGACGACTGCCGACCGGCTGGCGCGATACCAGCCGCGCAGGCGTCCGGCCAGATTTGCGACCTGCCCGGCCGCGGCGCTCATGATCCCGCTCCGCGAATCTTGGGATTCAACAGCGCGTAGATGACGTCTGTCGTCAGATTGACCAAAATGAACAGGCAGGCGACCACCAGCATACCGGCTTGCACCACCGGATAATTGCGTTCCAGCGTGTAGCTGACGATCAGCCGGCCGACGCCTGGCAGGCTGAAGACCTCTTCCACGATTACCGCGCCGCCGAGCAAGTAGCCGAATTGCAACCCGATCACCGTCACAATGGGTATGCTGGCGTTGCGCAAGACATGCTGATAAATCACCAGGCGCTCGCGCAGCCCTTTCGCGCGCAGGAATTTGACAAAATCGAGTTCAAGCACCTCGAGCACTGCCGACCGCGTTACGCGCACCAGCACCGCCGAAAGCCCTACCGCCAGGGTCAGCGCTGGCAGGAAAAACGAACGCAAATTCCCCAGCAGGTCTTCGTCAAGCCTTACATAGCCCGAAGACGGAAACATACGCAGCGCCAGCGCGAAGACCAGGATCAGCATAATACCGAGCCAGAAGTCGGGGATGGAAATGCCGAGCAGACCCAGCAGCATCGAGAGACGATCGGCGATGCCGCCCGGCCGGGTGGCCGCGCGAACGCCCAATGGCACGGCGATCAAAACCGCCAGCGCCAGTGACATCAGCGTGAGTTGAATCGTCACCGGAAGACGGACAGCGAGCAGGGCCGTCACCGCTTCGTTGCTGCGGAAATCCCTGCCCAGATCGCCCTGCAAAAGTTTGCTCAACCACTGTCCGTATTGCAAATGAACCGGCAAATCCAGGCCCAGTTCCGTCCGTACGATGGCCAGCCGTTCCGGCGTCGCGCGCAAGCCGAGAATGACCTGCGCCGGATCGCCCGGGATCAACCGCAAGAGCAAGAATATTAGTACCGATGTACCGAAAAGGACCGGCAGCAACAGTAACAGGCGGCCCGCAATGTAGCGCAAGAGTCGCATAGTGGCGCCTCTGGTGAGCGGCTCTCAGTTGGACAGGGGCCGGAGCGCCAGTGTACGCCCCGGCCCAGCGATCGCATCAGGCGTCAATCCAGATGTCTTCCATGCGCAGCTCCAAAGTCGGCAGCGTCTGCGCGCCGTGAATATTCGGCTGCGTCCAGTATGTGCGGCGGAAGTTGACCTGGAACACTTGCGGCGAGTACTCCTGGTGGAGTCTGACGACATTGGCGAAGGCCTGCTGGCGCGCTTCCGGATCGAGTGTGAAGCGGAAGTCTTCCAGCGCCTTGTCCAGCTCGGGCGCGTCTCGGAAGGCGGAGAAATTCCAGGGTGAGGCCGAGTGGGAGAGCGGGTACAGGCAGTGCTCGCCCGGATCGGCGGTAGCGCTCCAGTAGGTGCCGGTGATCTCGTAATTCAGGGTGAATAGCTCCTCGAACCAGCGCGCCGATTCAAAGGACTCGACTTCAACGCGGAAGCCGGCTGGCGCAAGCTGCTGTTCCAGGAGTTGGCCCACCAGCGGCTGGGTCGGCACCTGCGGCTGCGCGGCGTAGCGGATGGTCAGCCCGTCCTCGTAACCGGCTTGCGCCAAGAGCGCCTTCGCTTTGTCGATGTTGGGGCCGCCTTCATAGACATTGCCCCCCGAGTACCAGGGATTTGAAGGCGACACGGGCTCCGCTGATGGCACGGCCTGGCCGAACCAAACCAGATTGGCTATCGATTCGCGGTGCAGCGCCCACTGCAGCGCCTGCCGCACTTCCACTTTGTCAAATGGCGGCTTGGAGCAGTTGATCAAAAACATATCCGGGAAGAACTCTCCATCCGGATTCGCTTTGACATCAGCGCTTGCGCGCAGTTCGTCGGCCCGATGCAGCGGCACCTGTTCGATCCAGTTGAGTTCGCCGGTTTGCAGGCCGGTCAAGCGCACCGTGTCATCCGAGATGGCGCGAAAGATAACCTTGTCCAAATAGGGCTGATTGGGCTTATGGTACTTGTCCCAACGCTCGAGCTCGATAAAGTCGTCTTTGACCCACTGCACAAACTTGAAAGGACCTGTGCCGATGGGCGCCAACTTGGGGTCGTTCTCCTCAATGCCCTTTTGATTGACTACTTCCACTACCGCGCCCAAGGCCTCCAGCAGCCCGCCCCAGTTCGGTTTGGTGTTGATGCGGACCGTATAGTCGTCGACTGCTTCGACGCCCTCGATTGGCGTCAAAAACACGGAATTCGGCGCGCCAAGTTCGGGGTCGAAAAGCCGGTCAAACGTGTAGACGACATCGGCGGCGGTGCAATGCTCGTCATTGTGAAAGTAAGCATTGTCGGCGATCTGGAACTCCCAGGTAGAGTCATCAAGCTGCTGCCAGGAATGCGCCAAACCCGGCGTTACATTATTGTTCCGATCCAGGTAAACCAGCTTGGAGAATACGTTCTGGTACACCTGCATCGACGAATACAGCTCGGCGAAGGCCGGGTCCATGTTGACCGGCTTGTCGATTGTGGCGGCGACGAGCGTGCCGCCTTGCGCAGGCGTACCCTGCGCCAGCGCGGTCGCCAGCCTGAAGCCGGGCATCATCGACTGCGCTACAGCGACGCCGCCAACGGTTGTGACCGCCCGCAAGAATTGCCGGCGCGAGATGCGTCCTTCGTTATACTTCTTAATGAAGTCGTGGACTTGTTCCTTTTGCAAACTCATCTTTAGAAGCCTCCTATTCAATTTAACTCTATTGCGCGGTGTCATCGAGCGCCTGACACTCCAGATAGCCTAACGAACTTGCAATTGATTGTCAAAATCGCCAGCGATGCGCCGGTGACGCTGATCAATGACAAGACTTGGCTGGAAATCCAACAAGGACAAAACCGAGCCCAGCGGGTCAATCGCGTAGCGCAGTTATTGGAACCGGCTGATGCAAGAGCAGAAGGTATTCGACGCCGACGGAATAGCCGGGCGCCGGCAGGTTACGAATTGTGAAAACAAAATGCCAGTGCAGTCCGGCATAGCGATGCCCTCGCGCGTCTGCCTGCTGCGCAGCTGCTCGCTCAGCACTCTGGTTCAACGCCGGACGGTCGACGGAGTCACGCTGCTTGCCGCATCTGATTCTGCGCGCGAGATCTGCTGCGGGCGCGGCCCCTAGTTAGGGATCTGGTCAATGGCTTCGCCGCGCTGGTGCGCCAGGGCGGTTTCCACCATCTTGTCGAAGCTGTACTGCGGATTGTATCCCAGCATAGAGCGCGCTTTTGAGTTGGAGACATGCGGTCCCCAATAGAAAGGCATCTTGACATCGCGGTAGGGACGGTCAGTACAGTCGGCAATGAGACGAGCAGCCGCGGTGTACGCGACCGGGACCGGACTCACCATGTTAAAAGCTTCGCCGATGGCGGTATCGCTCTCCAGCGCCAGCAGCGTGCCGGCCACGACATCGCGCACGTCCGTGAAAGCCAGGGCCCAGGATTTGCCGTTCGGGTCGGTGACGGCGCAGACTGCGTCAGGCGTCTCCAACAAGTCCGCGATAATCGCTTGCGCTTCGTCTACATGCTCCGCGCCAAACCAGGGAATGCGATTCTTTGCCACCGCCAACTCAACGAAGTAATTCAGCCACACAGGATTGAGCACGCCGAGCACTTCGTTGGCGGCCAGGATTGAACTATAGCGCAGAATTGTGACGGGCAGGCCGTACTCGGCCATATAAGCGCGGCAAACATTTTCGGAAAGCAGCTTGGTCAGCGCGTAAATGTCGGCGGGCTGCTGCGGCGAGTCTTCGTAGAAGGTGACCTGATGAGTGACGAAGGGCTGGTAGGTCTGGTCGGTGCTGGCCAGCAAGAAACGCTTGACCGGCGTTGAGGACGCCAGCGCGCCCTCGAGCAAGCTGATCGTGGACTGGGTATTGATTTCAAGCATACGCTCAGACGGGTAGATTCCTTCCAGAATCTGCGCCGCCTGATGAATGACGATATCGACGCCGTCCGCTGCCGCGCGCACACGATCCGAATCGCCAACATCGGCCTCCACGACTTCCACGCCAAGATTTACCGCTTTTTCCGCTTTGGGGTCGCCGGGCATCACGAGCCCGCGAACATCGTGGCCGCGGCTCATCAGCTGGCGCGCGAGGTTTGCGCCGACCCGTCCGGTGACGCCGGAGACAAGTACCTTCATAAGTTGTCGCTCCCTTCAAATGATTTGCCAAGCTGACAGTTGTCGCGCCGCTACTTTCCAGCGCCCTGCGGGCGAGTTGTCGGATCGATAAAGTCGCGCAAGCCGTCGCCCAAGACGTTCAACGAGAAGACCGCGAGAAAAATCGCCAGGCCCGGGAAAACCGTGAACCACCAGAACCCGGTGAATACGTAGTCTCGTCCCGCGCTGAGGATGCCGCCCCAGGTCGGCGTCGGCGGGCGTACGCCGATGCCCAGAAAGCTCAGCGACGCCTCGATAAGAATGGCGTCCGCCAGTAGCACAGTGACTTGCACGGCCAATGGCGGGAAGGCGTTGACCAGCAAATGCCGGCGCAGAATCGCCGCGGTTGACGAGCCCATCGCCCGCGCCGCGAGCACATAATCCTGGTTGCGCTCGCTGATGGCGACGCTGCGCGCGATACGCGTGAACTGCGGGATCGTGACCAGCGCGACCACGATGACCACATTGAGCAAGCTCGGCCCCAGGGTCGCCATCAAGAAAATCGCCAGCACGATGGGCGGGAAGGCGAAGAAAATATCGATCACGCGCATGATGATTTCATCGACGCGACCGCCAATGTAACCGGCGGCCAAACCTATCGTCGTGCCGACCGTCACCGCCAGGATCACCGCCAGCGAACCCAGGCCGAGCGATATCTGCGTTCCGTGGATCACGCGACTGAGGATGTCGCGCCCGAATTGATCCGTGCCGAAGCGGTAGGTCTCGCTGGGCGGCTGCAAGTTGTCCGACAGGTGCTGCTCGGTCGGGTCGAAGGGCGAGATTTGCCCGGCGAAAACCGCGCTGACGGCCAGGATTGTCAAGACGACAAGCCCGATCAGCGCCAGAGGGTCGTTTCGCAGCCACCACAGTCTCGCCACTGCGCGCCCCTTTACTGCCAGTCCCGAATGCGCGGGTCGATCAGCGTGTAGAGAAAATCGATCGCCATGTTGACCAGGATGAAGGCCACGGCCGATACCACCGCCACGCCCTGCACGACCGAGTAATCCTGGTCGATACCGGCTTCCAGCAGCAGGCGGCCCATGCCCGGAAAGAAGAAAATGACCTCGACGATGATCGCGCCGCCCATCAAGTAACCGACCTGCATGCCGATGATGGTCAGCGGCGCCATCATCGAATTGCGCAGCGCATGCCGCAAGATGACCCAGCGTTCTCGCTGACCTTTGGCGCGGGCGGTGCGAATGTAGTCCTTGCTCAGCACATCGAGCATGCTGGCGCGCGCCATACGCGAGAGCGCGGAGGCCGGCGCCGCCGCAATCGATAGCGAGGGCAGAAACAGCGATTGCAGCCAGGGACCAATGCCCTTGTCCGGCGACACATAACCACCGGGCGGGAACCAACCCAAACCGACGGCGATGAAAGTAATGAAGAGCAGCGCCAGCCAGAAGTTAGGCATGGAAATGCCCAGCAGCGAGAATACGCGGCTCAGCATATCGCTGATGCTATTGCGCTTGATGGCCGAGATGATGCCGGTGGGAAAAGCGATCAGCAACACCATCACCATCGAGACTGCGGTCAACTGCGCGGTAATTGACAGGCTGTGACCGATCAGCGTGCCAACGTATTCCTTGGTGATGAGGGATACGCCGAAATCGCCGCGGACGATCTGGCCCAGCCAGCGCACATAGAGCACATAAATCGGCTTGTCGAGATCAAGCTGCCGCCGCAGCGTCTCCAATTGCTCCGGCGTGGCGTAAATGCCCAGGCTGGATAGCGCGGGATCGCCCGGCGCGAACCAGAGCAAGATATAGATAAGGACCGTTACGCCGAAGAGAACCGGAAGCGAAAAAAGCAGCCTCCGCGCGATGAATCGAGCCATGCCTTACTTCTCCCCCAGCCCTGAATGTCTCGCGCTTGCAGTAGAGGGCGCCATAGTCTCCATTACCAGAAGAGCCTGCTTAGTCGGGTTCATCGCCAGCTATTCGCGCTAGAGCCCCTCTCCCCTTGTGGGAGAGGGGTTGGGGTGAGGGGTGAATTCTGCTTAGCCCTTGGCGATTTCGGACGCGTCAATCACATCGTCGATCGGCGGCGCGTAGCCGGAAATGTCGTCGCGCCAGGCGCCCAGATTATCGGGCCAGTACAAGACAAACTCTACCGCTTCGTCCACGACAGTCGCTTGCACCTGGTCGTAGCCGGCGCGGCGCTCGTCGGCGTCGGCGCTGGCGCTGGCGGCGGCGGCATTCATCGTCTGGTGCGTCTCTTCAAAGATATCGCCATTGTGCGGTCCCCAGCCAAAGAGCGTATCGCCGCGGCCGATGAAGGGTCCGTAAATCCAGCGCGTATGAATGTCAATGTCGCTGCCTAGGGCGCTGGTATTGCCCCAGGTTGTGTAGGTATCGAAGGTGCGGTCGAAGACGAATTGATAACCGGCTTCGACTTCAATCAGACGGATTTCGGTCTCAATGCCGACCGCTTCCACCATTGGTTTGATCAAGGTGACGGTATCGGCCAGGAATTTGAGCGAGCCGGCCATCAGTTCGAGCTTGATGCCCTCGGCGCCGGCTTCACTCAGCAGCGCCCGCGCCATATCCGGGTCGTAATTGTACTTGTCGGCATTGGCGTTGTAATTGTCCATTGAGGGCGGAATGCTGGAGCCGTTTCCGGACAGGCCCTTGCCGCTTAATACCGTGTCGATAATCGCTTGGCGGTCGATGGCGTAGGAAAGCGCCTGGCGCACACGCGCATCGTCCAGCGGCGGCTTGGTGCAGTTAAAGGCGATGAAAGCGCGGCGCGTGCTGGGGCCGGAGCCGGCGATGATGCCCGGCGCGCGGGCAAAGATGTCGAAACTCTCGGGCGGGACCTGCTCCATGACATCGGATTGGCTGGCAACGAGATTCGCCATGCGCACGCTGGCTTCCGGCACTTCGCGATAGGTCAGACTGTCCAACAGCGGCAAGCCCTCGACGAAGTAATCAGCGTTGCGCGAGAGTTCGACGCGGTCTTGCGCGATCATGTTTTGGAAAGCGAATGGACCCGTACCGATCGGTTCCAGATTGAAGCGATCCATGCCTTTGTCGTTGAAGGTCGCTTCGGGCAGGACCGACATCACGAAAAGGCGCTCCGGCAAGAGACCAAAAGGTTGGTTGAGATGGATGGTGGCGGAGTAGTCACCCGTTGCTTCCGCCCCGTCTATGGGCGTCAAAAAGTTGGCGAAGAGCGACGCGGTTTCCGGATTCTGAATCAGGCCCACGGTGAATGCGAAGTCGGATGCCTTCATCTCGGCGCCGTCGTGGAACATCACGCCCTGGCGGAATTCCACGGTCCAGGTCAGTTCATCCACTTGTGTGGGCGGCCCGGCCAACAGATCCGGCACTTTGTTGAAGACCGCGTTATTGACCGTCAGCTCGCCGATGGCTGTGGAAAGCACCGGGTTCAAGCGACCGAAACTATTGGCGATGTCGATCGTGGCGGACGACCCGCCCTGCGCGACCACCGATGCCAAACGGGCTTGCCGAATAGACGAGCGCGCCGGCGCCGGTTGTCAGCATGGTCTGCAGAAAGCGGCGGCGCGAAAGCGAATTGCGCGCCAACATGCGGGACGTTTGGCGAATCTCTTGTTCATGCTTGCGATTCGTACTAGTTTCTCCATCTAATGAATAAATCAGTTTCCGTCCGCCGCTTCTAGGGCATCGGCAACTCCTCCCGCGTCAATCCCGGCGCATACTCACAGCAAGGATTTGCTGGCATTAACCGGCGCTCCAAATGTCTTCGGCGGCATCCAGCGCGCACTGTATATCGGCTTCAGTGTGGGCGGCTGACAAGTACCAGAGTCCCCGCGACAGCAGCCTAATGCCGCGGTCCAGCATGGCGTCCACAAACTCGCTGTTGCGCGCTTTGTCGATCTCCAGGCAGTCGCGGTAATCGCCGATCGATTCGCGCTGGGTGAAGGCAAGATGGAAGACGGGACCGAAGCCCTGTACCAGAACTGACCGGCCCGCTTTTGCCGCCCGCTGGCGCAAGCCGCTCATCAGCGTCTCGCCCAGCCCGTGGATGCTCCCGTAGTCCAGGCGCTCCAATTCTCGGATTGTCGCGTACGCCGCGGCTGTGACCATCACATTGCTGTTGTAGGTGCCCGAATGGTTGACTTGCAGATCGGCGATGGGCTGCATCAGGCGGCGCGCCCCGGCCAGGCAGGCAATCGGGAAGCCGTTGGCCATCGCCTTGCCAAATGTCGCCAGGTCCGGCGTGACGCCGAAGTAGCTTTGCGCCCCGCCCAGGTCCAGGCGAAAGCCGGTGATTACTTCGTCAAAGACAAGCACGACGCCGTGTTCGGTGCAAAAGTCGCGCGTCGCCTGCAGGAAACCCGGTTGAGGCGGTATGCAGGCGTTGTTGCACATGACCGGTTCCATGATGACGGCGGCAATCTCGCTGCCCTGTCGCTCGAGCGTACCCCGCAGCAAGTCGGCATCATTCCAGGGCAGCACTATGACATCGGCGCTGGCGCTCGCCAGTTGTCCAGCCGAGCCCAGGACCGGCGTAGGCGCGTCGCCAGGTCCCGCTTGCTCCAGAGACGGCGCGGCGCTGACGAGCGCTTCGTCATACCAGCCGTGATAATGGCCTTCGAAACGCAAGATTTTGGCGCGCCCGGTCGCTGCCCGCGCCACTCGTATGGCCGCATGCGCCGCTTCGAAGCCGGAATTGCAAAAACGCGCCAATTCGGCGCAGGGCACATGACGCTGGAATTGCTCAGCCAGTTCGATCTCCAGTTCATGTTGCGCGCCATAGAGCTGGCCGTCGCGCAGCGTCCGCGAGACGAATTCGAGCACTGCCGGCGGGCTGTGCCCCAGCAACATCGGACCCTGTGACAGCGTGAAATCGAGATAGGTGTTTTCGTCGGCGTCGACTAGTTGCGTGCCTGCGGCGCTGCGGAAGTAAAGCGGGGGCTGCGCTAATGCGCGCACGTTGCTGCTGACCCCGCCCGCAAGCGACGCCTGTGCCCGCTGGAATAGCTCGGCTGACCGCTGATAACGCGACATAAGCCTGCGATTCAAACAACTTTTGGATAATCAGAAGCAATTTCTATATCGAGGGATACTATAGCGGGAACAGCTTGATGCGGCAAATTCTATGCGTGTAATGTTGCGCGGCTCGAATCAGTCCAGCGGATAAACCGGACGTTGAATATGACGATAGGGAAAGCGCGACAGATTGGCGCTGCACAAGCCGGCGGTATCCATCTCGATGGCTGCGGATGCGATGGGCATGTAGGCGGCGCGGTAGGCGACGGCGGATTTGACGACGATCATGCGCTGTGTCTCGGGGATGATACCGATGTGACGCAGTTGGGCCAGATCCAGCGGCGGCGTCTTGCGCTCGGTTAAGAGGAGGTTCACACCGGCGACGCGCAGCCAAACAGACCGGCCCATGTGGACTGTGCTGCCGTAGAACGACGCGAAGTGATTGTCAGGAACTTCACACTCGAATGCCCCGTCCGACAGGGCGTGCACCTTGCCGCTCACGGTCACCGGCTGCCCGTGCCAGCTATCGACTTTGGCGCCGACAGTCAGCGTGACCTCCGCCGCTTGTCCCGCGCGCCAACAGATGTCGACCGCCTCCGCATCTGCCAGCACGATTGTGCCTTCGTCGACGCCGTGGGCCAGCATGGCAGCTAGCGCGTCGGCGCCGTCGCCCGGCGTGCCGCCGCCGATATTGTCCGCCGAATCAACCAGGATGACCGGGCCCCGGTCATGGCTGGCTGCCAGCTTGACTGCCTCGGCCGGAGCGAGGTAGCCGGGGGAGGCGTGGTGGCGCTGCTCGAACAGGATCGCGCTCAATTCGTCGGCGCAAGCGGCTGCCAGCTCCGGCTGCTCGTTCGTGGTGACGATGATGCTCGGCCCGGTGAAGGGCGTGTCGGCATAGGCGAAGCCGGCCATCACGGCGATGCAGATGACGTCGTCCCGCGCTTTGATTTCCGCGGCGCGCTTATGAACCTGCGCGAGGGGGGCGGTTTCCGTGCCTGTGCTCTGCGCCGGCAAGAGCAGGGCCGGGCGGGCGTATGCCGGCGTCGGCCGCAGTTCTCGCCGCAGCAAGCGCGCCATTATCGCAGCCGCTTCCACGCCGCGCGCGTAAGTGTCAATATGCGGGTTGGTGTCGTAAGCCAGCAGCACATCCGCGAGTTCGACCAAGCGCTGGCTGATATTGCCGTGCATGTCGAGCAGGACGACGATAAGCACGGATTCTCCCACAAGCGCGCGTACCTGCGCCACGATATCGCCCTCGGCGTCCAACTCGCCCTCGGCCACCATCGCGCCGTGCAGCGCCAGCAGCACGCCATCGACCGGCATGGATTGCTCCAGCCGGGCGCGCAATTCACTCAGGAGTTCACCGTAGGCCGCCGCCGTGACGGCGCCGCCGGGCATGGCCGCGGCGTATAGCGTCGGCAGCAGCTGCCAGCCCAGTGCGGTCGCGCGGTCGATCATGCCGCCGATGCCGGAACGAGAGCCGCGCATGGCGCTGATCATGTCCGCTCCGGAGTGCAGCGACTGCGCCTCGAATTCGGCCAGAGTCGTCGCTTGCTCCATGAAGGTGTGGGTTTCGTGCAGGATGCCGCCGAGGGCGATGCGCGGCTGAGACCTTGCGCTGTCACTGGACATGCTGCTGCGCGCCTCGACTCTTACGCCCCTCGGCGATATAGCTGCGTGATATGCGCGATGCCGTCGCCGGCTGCAACGCGCGGCAAATCGCGCAGCATGATGGTCAGGCCGTCCTGATCGGCTTCGATCCGCGCCTGCTCGTTGCCATTGGCATCGAGGATGGCGCCGAGTCGCTGCCCGGCTTTGACGCTCTGCAGCAAAGACACTTCGCGCTGGAAGAAGCCGGCGACGGGCGTGTGAATGACTGTATCCAAATTGCCATCGCCGACCAGGTGATGTGTAACCTGGCGCTGATTCAGGTCGCCGCTGATCATGCCCAAATGCGTCATGACGTTGATGACGCCAGCGCGAAAACAGGCGACCACATCCGGATCGCAACCGCTGCCGCCGGGGGCTTCGGTATAGAGCGAGGGGATGCCCAGCGCTGTCGCAGCCGAGACGCTGCGCCCGCTCGGCATCGGCATCGGATGCCCCCAGAGCACCGGCGCGCCAAAGGCCGCCGCCGCCGCAAGCGAGGCTTGGCCCAAGGCGCCATCGTCGTGGATATAACCGATGAGCAGGGGTATTTCATAGGCGAGCCCGCCCGTATGCAGATCGATCAAAAAGTCGGCGTGAGGCAGCAGTCTCTGGCAGAGCCAGCCGGCGATCTGTCGCGTGACTGTGCCGTCGATGTCGCCGGGAAAAACGCGCGCCAGGTTCAGGCCGTCGATGGGGCTGCTGCGTTGCGCCGCTTCGTAGGCGGGCGCATTGCAAACCGGAACCATGATCAGCCTGCCGCGCAGTTTCTGCGGCTCAGTCTCGCGGAAGACTTGCGGGATGGCGGCGATCCCCTCGTATTCATCGCCGTGCACCCCGGCGAGGACCAGCAGAGTCGGTCCAGCTTCAGCGCCGATTACGGTCAAAAGCGGCAGCCGCCAATGGCCGCCGCCGGTCCGCGCCGCGAAGTCCAGCCAGGCGGATTGCTTGCCAGCGCGCGGCAGGGAGTCGAGTTCAAAATCGCGTATGTGCGTCATTGGTTTCGCTCGGGCATTGCTAGGGCGCGATATGCAGAATATCGCTGGCTTCGATCAGGGGCAGCGGCTTGTCGTCGCTCATCTTTTGCACGGCCACGCTGTCTTTGAAGCCGATACCTGTCAAGAGGGCGACGACCATCTCATCGCCTTGCAGACGTCCACTCTGCCGATCGGCGCGGGCCGCCGCCCAGACGACCGCCGCCGCCGGCTCGACGAATAGGCCTTCGCGGCTGGCCAACTCGGATTGCGCCTGGTAAGTGACCTCGTCGGCGATGGACAGCGCCCAGCCGTCCGACTCATGCAGGTCATCCAATACCAGGTCGCCATCCGGCGGCGATGTCAGGATGATGCCGGAAACAGCGCTGGCGCAATCGTCCAGTTGCTGTACGGGACGGTCCGCCTGCCAGGCTTGAGTTATCGGGTCGCAGCCCAGCGGCTGCACGGCGACCATACGCGGCAGGCGGTCGATGCGTCCGGCCGCGCGCCACTCTCTGAAGCCCTTCCAGATCGAGCTCAGCAAGCCGCCGCCGCCGACGGGCGCATAGACGACATCGGGCGCTTCGCCGTCCAGCTGCTGGCAGATTTCATAAGCGATGGTCTTGGCGCCTTCCATGGCGTGCGGACTGTTGCTGCGCGCGGTGATGAGCATGAGCCAGTCATTGGCGTCGCACAAGGCCGCGATATTGGCCCAGGTGGCTGCTTCGGCGGCCGGGTCATAGCCCAGGCGCTTGACGGACATTACCTGCGGACCGTAAGACATGATCTGCGCAATCTTGGCCCGCGGCGCTTTTTCCAGCGTGAAGAGATAACCGTCCATCCCGGCGCGCCCGCCATAGGCAGCGAGCGAGGCGCCGGCATTGCCCGACGAAGTCGCTGACCAGGCCCGCCGACCCAACTGCCGCAGATAGCTGATGCCGACCGAGGCGATGCGGTCTTTGTAGGAGCCGGTCGGGTTGAGGCCTTCATTCTTGAAAAAGAGTTGCGGCAAATCGATTTCCGCGCCCAGCTGCGCTGACGGCGTCATCGGCGTGTCGCCTTCGCCCAGGCTGACGATATGCTTGGGGTCGGTCAGCGGCAGGCGGGCGGCGTAGCGCCAAATACCGGGCAGATGCGGTTGCAGCGGGAAGTCGTCTGTAGCGTAGCGTACATCCAGGACGCCGCCGTCATGCGCGCAATTGGCCGCGCTCAAATCTCCGCAGACTTGGCCACAGGTCAGGCATACCATCTGAAACATAGCATTCAGCGCCAGCTTGATGAATATCTTGCCAATTGTAATTCGCGAGAGAAGTGTTCGCTAGCAATAGCCGGTGGCGGGAGTGGCGAGAACCGCGGATTTGGTCATCCGGCAAGCGCCTCACAGCATTTTTCAAAACAGAGGTACAGAAGTAAGCGCAGGTGTGTAATGAAAAAAGACTTGCCACTGTGCAAATACAGGAGTTGCATGACTTGCTTGCGCTTACTGAGGGCGCAGAGTTGTCCTGCTTTGCTGGGCGGTTCTCAGATTAACTTTGGATCTCAGCGCTTCCGCCGCTGTTACGCGCACATCGGATCGTCGTCATCCCAGCGGTGAACCTTCACGGCATCCAGGGCGGCCAGTCGGTCACGGGCGTCGAGCCACATTTGCGCCCACTCGCGCCAGTCGTCCAGCACCGAATCGGGATTCAGGCGGCTCTGCGCGACGAAGCCGGGAAAGTGCGGGCGGCCGGTTGGCTGGCCGATGGGATTGTAGCGCAGGTCAAAGCTCCAGCGGAACTCGTCGCTATGGTTCTCAAGCGAGGCGTGCTTGCACAGAGGGTCGAAGAAGAGCACACCGCCAGCTTTCAATGGCGCCGGGACGGCTTCTTCCAGTTCGATGAGCTGTTCCGGTATGCCGAGCTGCCCCGGTGTACAGTGCAGGGCCAAACCTTCGCGATGGCTCTTGGGCACGACCTGCAGGCAGCCGTTTTCGACTGTGGCTTCGGTGACCGCGACCCAGGCCGTCACCAGCTGGGTATCGTCCGCCTCTTCCAGGCCCACGCCGACATCCTGGTGCCAATGGGTTTTATCGAGCAGCGAACTGTACTTGTCTTTCTCTTCAATATATTTCTTGGGCGCCTTGATTCGGACATGCTGAATTGGATTGGAATATATTTCACCGCCAATTAGCGACTCGACCGCGGACAACATGCGCGGGCTCTTGAGCAAGTCAAAGACTGCCGGCCCGACATTGATGGGCGTGTCTGCATAAATCTTGGCGTTGGGCAAGGCGATGTCTATGGCCTGCGAGTAGTCCAGGCCCGCGCGGTAGACTTCGACCAGCCGCCGCTCGAAGGGCAGGTGGCTGTACGTCTCCGGCAGGCGCCCTTCGGCGACCCACTGCGCGCATAATTCGTCGAGCAGCTGCTGATACTCGGCGATCACCGGCGCGATATCCAGATCGTAGTCGAGCAAGCCGTCGACGGCCAGGAATCCATTTTCATTAAAGTCGTCTAGCTGCTGAGGCGTTAACATATTTGGACCTTTATTCAGATCTATTATGGTTTGAGTAGAAATGGCAACGCTCTTTTGCTGTCACGGCCGGCCGGGCTGCAGTGGCATAGTGACAGGCGCGCTGACACCGTGCCCGCGGGCAATTCGGCCAAGTCATTGCATCAACTGAGCCTAGTATACGTCACTATGCGGTTGCCTTCAACAAGCTGACGCAATCCTGTGGGCGGGAAGCAGGCGAGCTTTTGACATCGTCCGCGATAACTGCCATAGTTGTTTGATTCTCGCGGCAACTGCAGTGGGCAGCGTACGCGAGTTTCTTAGGAAGAGAAGCGAATGAATTGCAAAGCGACAGAATTTGTACTCGGCCGCAGCTTGACCGCGCTGAGAATCGAGAATGATCAGCTGGCCACCATTGTCTTGTTGGACAAGGGCGCTGACATTTACGCGCTGGAATACAAAGCCAAAGGCGTCGATGTGCTGTGGAAATCGCCCTGGGGCATCAAAGAGCAGGCTCGTGGCTTTGACTCCGCTTCTGACTCGGCCACGGCCTGGCTGGAAGCCTACGCCGGCGGCTGGCAGGTGATATTTCCCAACGGCGGCGATGCGAATATGTACAAGGGAGTCACCCTGGGCTACCACGGCGAAGCCTCGATGACTGCTTGGGATTACGAAATCGTCAGCCAGGCGGGTAGCTCGCTGGAAGTGAAACTGCAGGCGCGGCTGTCGCGCAGTCCCTTTACCATCGAGCGCTGGCTGCGCGTCGAAGCAGGCAGCCCGATTTTGCATATTCGCGAAAGCATCACCAACCACGCCGGCGAAGCGATGGATTGCATGTGGAGCCATCATCCGGCTTATGGCGCCTCATTCCTGAGCAAGCGCTGTGTCATTGACATAGGCGCCGCCCGCTTCGTCGCCGATGATCGCTACACCGGCTTTGCCAATCCGCTGACTCGCGACCAAAGCTACCGGTGGCCGCTGGCGGGCGATGTCGATATGTCCCGAGTGCCCGGGCCCAACCAGGCGCGTGACATCCTGGCGTATTTCCAGGACTTTGCTTCAGGCTGGTATGCCATTACCAATACGGAATTGGGTCTGGGCGTCGGGCTGGCCTGGGACGAAAGCGTATTTCCCTTCGCCTGGTTCTGGCAGGAACTCAACGCCTCGCCGGGCTTTCCCTTTTACAAGTGTTCCTACGTCATGGCGATCGAGCCGGCGTCGTCCATACCCGGTCAAGGCTTGACTGCGGTAATGGAGAAGACCGGCACGCATATGACATTGCAGCCGGGCGAGTCAAGAGCAGTCGAGATGAAAGCCGTGTTCTACGAATCGGACCGGGGCGTGCGCCAGATCGACTCGGATGGGACGGTGCATACGAAGTAACGCGCCTGCGCCCGGCGCTGGCGAACTGGACGTCGGCGCAAGCCGGCGCCTGGACCGAAAACGACCAGGGAAGCAGATCAGGCGGAGACTATGACGAATCGATTTGAAGGCAAAGTCGCCATTGTAACCGGAGCGGGCAAGGGCATCGGACGCGCCTGTGCGCTGGCATTCGCCGCTGAGGGCGCGGCGGTGACAATCGCCGACATAGATTCGGCTGCTGGAGGAGAAACGCGGCAGCTGATCGAAAATGCCGGTGGTCGGGCCCTGTTTGTCGAAGGCGACATCGCGGACGAAGCCTACGTCAAGCGCGTGGTGGCGGAAACGGTCGTCGAATTCGGCGGCATCGACATCCTGCACAATAATGCCGGCGTCGTGCGTTACGGCACCGTGGTGGATCAGCCGGTCGAAGACTGGGATTACCAGATCAACATCAACCTGCGCGCCACCTTCCTCACCTGCAAGTACAGCATCCCGGAGATGCGCAAGCGCGGCGGCGGCGCCATCATCAATACCTCGTCAGCGCAGGCGGTAGCTTCGCAGCGGACGGTCGCGGCCTACGCGGCTTCCAAGGGCGCTGTCACCAGCTTCACCACGACTGTCGCGCTCGACCACGCCGCCGAGAACATCCGCTGCAATTGCATCGCCCCCGGCTCGATACATACGCCCATGCTTGATGAGGCCGCAGACCTCTTCGGGCCCGATAATCCGGCGCGGATGATCGAAGATTGGGGCGCGTTGCATCCCATCGGGCGCGTCGGCCAACCGGAAGAGGTGGCCAAGCTGGTGCTTTTCCTGGCCAGCGATGACGCCTCCTTCATGACCGGCGGCTACTATCGCGTCGATGGCGGGTTGCTCTCCAGCCTGCTGTAAGCGCGTACCGCAGGCGGCCTTACGCCAGGTCAGCCGCGCTACTGCCTGCAATGACCGCCGTCGCCAATTGCGTATCGACGAAAAGGCGGGTGATCAGCCCGGTGCGCAGCGCGCCGATGACGGCATTGGCTTTTGATATGCCGGAAGCGACAGCGATGCGGCAAGGCGTCCGCTTCAATTGCTTGACCCCCACGCCGATCATGCAATCCGTCAGCGGCGTCTCCAGTATTACGCCGCGCTGATTGAAGGGATGGACGCAGACATCGCCGACGGCGCCTTTGGACATGAGCATGGGCGTATAGGCATCGCCGATGTAGGCGATCATGCCCGTGGTCGGCGGCAGTACGCCGATGCCAAAACAAGCGATGGTCATACGGTCCCATTGGCTAGCCACGCCGCGCACCACCTCGTCCTGCCAAAGCAGTTGCCGCAATTCCGGCGATCCGACCACCATCGGCGCCAGCAAGAAGTGCGGCCGCCCGCCGAAGCGCTGCGCCGTGCGCAGGATCAGGTGATTCATCTGCGAATAAGTGCTTTCGTGGCCGCTTTCGCCCAAGAGCGGCGCCACATCAACCGCCAGCGAGCGAGTTGGCGCCAGCAGATCGACCATACGCGATGTGGTGCGGCCCCAGCCGATGCCCAGCACATCGCCGTCCTTCATGCGCGACTCGATGAACTTGGCCGCTTCGGCGGCGACCGCGCGGCGGGTCAATTCGTCCGACTTGTGGCCATAGGGCACGAGAACCGCTTGTTCGATGCTGAAACGCCGGCTCAACTCCAGCGCCAGATGCGCCGAATCATCGCGGGGGTCGGCAATCTCGATGCGCACCACTTGCTGATCGCGGGCGCGCTGCAGGTAGGTGGCGATCAGGGAGCGCGAGACACCCAATTGATTGGCGATCTCTTGCTGTGACAAGTTGTCCTTGTAATACATATTGGCGATCTGCACCAAGGTCGCCAGTTGGTCAGTGGGCAGGTTCGACATCAATAACGCGCCTCAGTAAACGTAGGCAAGTCATGCAACTCCTGAATCTGAGAAACTGAATGCCCTTTTGCCACAGAGTACACAGAGGAATTGATATGGCGTCGACGCGCATACAACATACGCCGCCACCCTTCTCTTGTCTTTCGCCTCTGTGTACTCTGTGGCAAATCTATTTTCATTGCTTACATGCACATACTTCTGGTCAATAGGCGCGGATCGCGCGGTGTGTCAGCCCGGCTTCCAACATATCGCCCGGCAGGATTCCCGCGGCCGCGAAACTATGGGCCGCCGCGCCCCAAAGCGCCGCGTTGGCGGTGGATTCGCGCACGACGCGCAATTCAGTCTGGGCTTCGGCGGTCATCAGATAGGCGCGAATCTCGTCGTTAACGCGCTCGACCAGCCAGGGCGCCGCCTTGGTAACCCCGCCACCCATGACGATCAGCTTGATATCGAGCAGATTAACGACGCCGCCCAGGTTTATGCAGATCAAGCGGATGGCGTCAGCGACGATTTGCGTAGCGACCGGGTCGCCCAACTCGATCGCCTGGAACACAGCGCGCGTGCTGACCGCGCCATCGATCGCCAGCGACGACAAGATGAGGCTGCGCCCGGCTTCGCGGGCCTGTTGCCCGGCGTGGGCGATGGCCGGCCCGGCCACGAAGGTTTCGAAGCAGCCGCGCCTGCCGCAGCCGCAAGGATGCCCATTGATTTCGTCGTAAGTCGTGTGGCCGAAATTTCCGGCGAAGCCATGCGCGCCGCCGTAGAGCTGGCCGTTCAAGAACAGGTAGCCGCCATAACCGGTGCCGACCGTGGCCCAGGCGAAGTTGCGTTCGTCCGCCCCATGGCCCCAGACCGCTTCCGCCAGCACGGCTTGCCGCACATCGGTGGCGACGCAGACAGGTAACTGAAAGCGCCGGCTGACCAGCTTGCCGAAGGGCAGGTTGCGCCAGCCCAGATTGGGAACCAGGACGGCATCGCCCGTCTCCAGATCGACGTTGCCGCATAAACTGATGCCGATCTGCAGCTCGCCTGAGATGGCGCCCCGCGCCCGCCCGACATGCGCCGCCATGATCGACAGGATACCATCGAGATCACCCGCCCCGTCAGCGCCGAAGGGCACATCGTAGCGCGCGATCTCGCCAATGAGCTGGCCGCCGGCGTTGATCAAGCCGAGGCGCAGGCTGGTGCCGCCGATATCGACGGCAAGTACGGGATCGTCTGACGCTGCGCTCATTAGATTCGCCTCATCTCGAGGACGTTCAGCTGCGCGCCTGGCGCTAGGACCAGCGCGGGCTTTCCACAAAGGTCGGCTGGCCCGCGCGCTCCACCAGCAGCTTGCGGAAGCCTTTTTCGATGATAGGAGCGTAGTCGTGTCCGGCGCTCAAATGGTATGACGCCACGAAGACCAGCAGCTCGTCGCCGGTGTTGACGACGCGGTGCGCCCACATCGGCGGAATATGCGATATCGTGCCTGCCGTCCAGCGCTCGGCGCGGAACTCGCCCTCGATGGTTTGCAGCAGCAGATAGCCCTCGCCCTGAACGCAGAAGTAGATTTCCGGCTGGTCATCGCGCTCGTGAATATGGCCCTTGGTCATGTGGTATTCGTCGCCGACTTTGCCGGGCAGCAAGCGCGTCACGCCCAGCGCCATGTCGCTCTTGCTGGTTTCAAAAGGATGGTACCAAATCTCGTATATCAGCGGATTGGTCTCAGCCAGAATACCTTGCACAATCACCTGGTCGTGAAACATCATCTGCAAGTCGCTCAGGTTGCGGTCGTCGCGAATCTTCACCGGCTCGAATTTGCCGTTGGTGAAGTCGAATTGGACGCTGACGGGGTAATCGTTCTCGTTTAGCATGTCTGCTCCAACTCAGGAGTGGTTCCAATTATGTAATGCGATTCCCGCCTGAAAGAAAACGAATGCTCTTTTGCCACAGAGTACACAGAGTCATTCTGAGTACACAGAGGATATGTTAATGCCTGGACGCCCAGGCAATGTATACCGCTTCCTCTTGACCGACTTTCGCCGCCAAAATACTTCTTAACAGCTTTACTCGGTGTGCTCTTGTTTAATCCATGTACTCGGTGGAAATTCTTTTTCATGATTTACTTGCACTCACTGGGTTCAATGGCAAATGATTCAAAGGCAGCTTTCAAATCGCGCAAGAAGAGCGCGGCGTCGGCGCCATCGACGACGCGATGGTCGCAGGCGACGGTCAGCGCCAGCAGTTGAGCCGGCTTCATCGTCCCGTTTTCGCCGGGCAGCATGATAGGCCGCGGCGCCGCCACGCCCAGAATCGCCGATTGCGGCGGATTGACCAGCGGGGTGAATTGCGTGATGCCACTCATGCCCAAGTTGCTGATGGTGAAAGTGCCGCCGGCGATATCAGCCGGGCTGAGCCGGTTTTCGCGCGCTTTGCTCGTCAGATCGGCCAGCGCGCTGTTGAGTTGTGCCAAGCTCAGCTGGTCGGCGTCGTGGATCACGGGCACGCGCAAGCCGTCGTCCGCCGCCGTGGCCACGCCAATATGAATCGAGTCCAAGGCGGTGATGCCATCCTTTTCAAAGCGGGCGTTGAGCAGGGGGTGGCTGCGCAGTGTCATGGCAGTCAGGTGGATGCAAATCGCTGTCAGGCTGGGGTCAATGCCACGCGCTTTCATGTCTGCGCGAACCGCCAGAACTGGCTCAATATCGGCGTCAATCGTCAGCGAGAATTGCGGCACGTCGCGCGCGCTCTGCAGCATGCGCTGGCCGGTAAGCCGCTTGGCCCGGCTGAGTTCGACACGGCGCTGACCCGGCTGCGCTGCCGACGTGCGCGCCTGCGCCTCGACATCGGCGCCGCTGATTTTGACGCCGTCCGCGGGCGTCACTGACGCCAGATCCACGCTCAATTCTTTGGCTTTGCGCCGGGCGAGCGGCGATATTTTGTAGGCCGGTTTCGGCGCCGCGCGCGCGCGGACGGTCGCTGCGGCTGGTGCAGGCGCGGCGGTCGGAGGACGCGCTTCCGGCTCGTCGGATGCGGTTGCCGACCAAGACTCGCCTTCGCGCCCGATGACCGAGAGCAGGTCGCCGATGGAGACCGTCTCACCCTCCGCCGCCACGATAGCCAGCAATACGCCATTCTTCGGCGCTTCCAGCGGCAGGGTCGCTTTATCCGTCTCGAGATCCGCCAATTCGTCGCCGCGCTTGACCTTGTCGCCGACTTGTTTATGCCACTCCACGATCAGCGCTGAATCGATCGACTCGCCCAGATGCGGCAATCTGACCTCGGTGGCCATAGCGCCCTCCTAGTCCGACAGCGCGCGCAGCACGGCGGCGCGAATATCGTCGACCTGCGGGATAACGTGGCGCTCCGAAGCGGGACCAAAGGGGATGGGCGTATTGGCGGCGGCGACCCGCTGCACCGGCGCTTCCAGGTCATAGAAGCAATGATCGTTGATGGTCGCCACCAGCTCGGCCGCGACCCCGGCGCGCGACACATCTTCCGATACGACTACCACGCGGTTGGTCTTGGCGATGGAAGCGGCGATGGTGTCGACATCGAGCGGAACCAGCGAGCGCGGGTCAATGACTTCGACCGATACGCCTTCCGCCTCCAGCTCCTCGGCCACCGCCAGCGCCCGGTGCAGCATCAGCAGCGTGGCAATAACAGTCACATCTTCGCCCGGCCGTTTGACATCGGCTGAGCCCAAGGGAATAGCGTAGGGTTCTTCGGGCACATCCATGCCGATGGCTTGAATGGCGCTGTCAGAGAGTGCTTTGCCGCCGCCCGGCGAGGCCGCGCCGTAGAGCAGCTTGTGCTCGACGAAGAGTACGGGATTGTCGTCGCGGATGGCGCTGATGATCAAACCCTTGGCGTCGTAAGGTGTGGACGGCGCGACTACTTTTATGCCCGGCGTGTGCATGAAGTAGGCTTCAATGCTCTGCGAGTGCTGCGCGCCGCGGCCGGTGGCGCCTTGCGGGCCGCGCAGCACCAAAGGCACTCTGGCGCGCCCGCCGGACATCAAGTGGATTTTGGCCGCCTGATTCACCACCTGGTCCATGGCGCAGTAGATGAAGTCGAGATATTGATATTCGACGATGGGTCGCAATCCCGTCAGCGCGGCGCCGATGCCCAAACCAGTGAAGCCGGCTTCGGAGATGGGCGTATCCCAAACGCGGTCGGGGCCGAATTCGTCCAGCATATCGTGGGTGACGTGAAAGGCGCCGCCGAACTTGCCCACGTCTTCACCGAGCACGATCACCGCTGGATCGGCTCGCATTGCTTGCACCATGCCTTCGCGTACGGCTGCCGCCAGTCCAATTTCTCGCATTGCGCGCTCCTAATTTTCCGCCGTGATGTAGGCCAGGTAATCTTCGGCGCCCACATCAGTACAGCTTTCCGCGTAGGCAATAGCGTCTTCGACGGCCGCTTCGGCTTGCGCGCGGATTTGATTCAGTTCGTCTTCCGTGGCGATTCCCTGCGCCAGCATGCCGGCGGCCAAGCGCTCGATGGGGTCGGCCGCTTTCCAGGCCTCGACCTCTTCCGCCGGGCGGTAACCGGCGGCTTCAAAGCGGGCGTGGCCGCGTATGCGATAAGTCAGCGCTTCAATCAGCGTCGGCCCCTGGCCGTCGCGCGCACGCTCGACGGCTTCGCTCGTGGCTTGGTAAACGGCCAGCACATCGTTGCCGTCCACACGCAGGCCGGGCATATTGTACGCGCCGGCGCGCGCCGCCAAATCGGGCAGGGCCGAGGATTCAGCCACGGTCATGGAAAGCGCGTACTGGTTGTTTTCGATGATATAGATGGCCGGCAAGTTCCAAAGCGAGGCCATATTCAGCGCCTCGTGGAAGATGCCTTCATTGACGGCGCCATCGCCAAAAAAGCTGACGGCGACTTGGCCGCTGCCCCGTACTCGCGCTGAAAGGGCGGCGCCGGTGGCGATGGGAATGCCCGAGCCGACGATGGCGAAGGCGCCCAACATGCCCTTGTCGAAATCGGTCAAGTGCATTGAGCCGCCCATGCCGCGGCAGCTGCCTTCGCGCTTGGCGAACATCTCCGCCATCATGTCATTCAGCGGCACATCTTTGGCTACGCAGTGCGCGTGTCCGCGGTGCGTGCTGGTGATGGTATCGTCCGGCTTGAGCGCGCTGACGACGCCGACCGCCACCGCTTCTTGCCCGACCGCTTGATGCATCGTGCCCGGCATGGCGGTCGTCAAGAACAGGTAATAGAGCTGCTCTTCGAATTCGCGCGCTTCGAGCATTTTGCGGAACATGCGCCGCAGCAGCTCGGGATCGCGCCCGGCGCAATCCACCGGACCGCGCAGTATTTCAGTCGCTGTATTCAACTTGTTTCTCCTTTGTCAGGCATCGCCGTTCAGCTTCTCAAAGGCCACGACGCGCACCGGAAATGCCTCCGCCCCCTTGATCATCACAGGCAGCACAAATGCCACGAAGCGCTTGCCCAGCAGCCGGTCGAGGTTGGCGAGATATTCGATTAAGGCGACGCCTTCGCCGAGTAGCAGCTCATGATTCGGTTGGCCCGGCTGGGGAGAGCCGTCTTCGGCGCGCACCTCATGGCCGGAGGTGTCCACCCCCATCAGCTTGATGCCCATATCCCGTGCCAGCCAAGCGATGCAGTCCGTCGTAAACCAGGGACGGTCGTGCTGCCGCTCGCTGTAATAATAGGTGTCATTGCCGGTGTAGAAAAAGACCATATCGCCGCGCCGGATCAGACCGCCCGCGGCCGACTGCAAGTCAGCCAGCGTGATCCTGCTGTTGTTGCCGCGCCAGCGCGAAATATCGACGACCACGCTCTCGCCGATGAGCTGCGACAGCGGATATTCCGCGCTGTCTTGCCCGCCCTTGATATGATGATAGGGGAACTCGATATGCGTGCCGCAGTGGGTATTCATCACGATCTCGGAAATGATGTACCAGGCGTCGTCCTCGCGCTTGTACTTCGCGAACTGCGGCCATTCTTCCGTGAAGCGCGTGTCCAGCTCCATGCGGTATTCTTCGCGCGCCGGATCCAAACTGTGCGAGAGTTCAATCGCGCTGCTCAAATCAATAGACAAGGCGCTCTTCATCACGTGCTTCATGCAATCCCTTTTGCTGATTGGCAACCGGCAATCCCAAGACGATACCGTTTAATCTTATGCAAGCTATTGACATTTGTCAATTGACATATGTCAGAAGATGCGCTAAATTGGTCTAGACAGCAATGTTGGTTACACTGGTCGTCCCAGCCGGCACAGGCCAATACCGTGGGCGGAAGGAGGGTGAGCGTCTGAGATCGATTGTTTGCAGCAACACCTAAATCGTGCATATCTCAGCTAAAAGAAAGGATTTGCGAATCATGCGCAGGATAATATCTATTCTGTTACTTCTGGGTTTACTGGGCTTGCTGGCGTTTTCAGCGGCGGCCCAAGATTCGGTGACCATCGGTTACGGCGCGCCCGAACTGAGTGGCGGTCAGGGCGTGATCATGAGCGGCCTGGTCAACGCGGCGGAAGCCAAAGGCTGGGAGGTCATCGCCTCCAACGCCAACTTTGACGCCGAAGCCCAAGCCAATCAGATCGACAACTTCATCTCGCAGGGCGTGGACGCCATCGTGGTCGTGCCGGTTGACAGCCAGGCCATCTGCTCCTCGGTGCAACGCGCCTCAGACGCTGGCATTCCCTTCTACACCATCGATCGCGCGCCGCTGGGCTGCGAGATCAATATGACGGTGCAGTCGGACAACTACATGGCCGGCGCGCAGGCCGCGGAAGGCTTGGTGGCATTGCTGACCGAGCGTTACGGTTCGGCGACCGGCACCGTGCTGGAGTTGCAGGGCGACCTGGGCCAGAACGTGGCGCAGTTGCGCGGCGGCGGCTTCAACGATTATCTGGCGGATTACCCGGATATCGAGATCATCAGCCGTCCGACCGAGTGGCGCGCGGAGAACTTCAGCCAGATGACGCTGGACGTCGCCTCAAGCACCGAGCTAGACGCCATCTACATGCACTCGGATTGCGTGGGCACCAAGGTGGTGACGGCGGCGCTGGATCAGATAGGTCAGTTGGCGATGCGTGGCGAAGAGGGCCACATCTTCCTGCTGGGCGTTGACGGCTGCCCGGACGCCTTGGCGTCGATCCGCGCTGGGACTTCCGACCAGGCCTCGAGCCAGCCGCTGCCCGACTTCGGCATCATCACCGACTGGATCGAGATGGAAATGGCCGGTGAGATGATCGAGACCGGTGATGTTATCCAGGAAGGCGCGCCCTGGTCGCCGGCCAGCATCACCGATGGCGACACCGGTTACATGCTGAATCTGGCCACCACCAGCGTCAATCCTGACAATGTCGTCAGTGACGCCCTCTGGGGCAATCAGGCCGGCGGCGGCGAAGCGCAGGCCGAAGAAGAAGAGATGATGGCGCCGGTCATGGAAGGCGTGGTCATCGGTTACGGCGCGCCCGAACTGAGCGGCGGTCAGGGCGTGATCATGAGCGGCCTGGTCAACGCGGCGGAAGCCAAAGGCTGGGAGGTCATCGCCTCCAACGCCAACTTTGACGCCGAAGCCCAAGCCAATCAGATCGACAACTTCATCTCGCAGGGCGTGGACGCCATCGTGGTCGTGCCGGTTGACAGCCAGGCCATCTGCTCCTCGGTGCAACGCGCCTCAGACGCTGGCATTCCCTTCTACACCATCGATCGCGCGCCGCTGGGCTGCGAGATCAATATGACGGTGCAGTCGGACAACTACATGGCCGGCGCGCAGGCCGCGGCCGGTTTGGTGACGCTGCTGACCGAGCGCTACGGCTCGGCGACCGGCACTGTGCTCGAATTGCAAGGCGACCTGGGCCAGAATGTGGCGCAGCTGCGCGGCGGCGGCTTCAACGATTACCTCGCGGACTACCCTGATATTGAGGTCATCAGCCGGCCGACCGAGTGGCGCGCGGAGAACTTCAGCCAGATGACGCTGGATGTCGCCTCAAGCACCGAGCTGGACGCCATCTACATGCACTCGGATTGCGTGGGCACCAAGGTGGTGACGGCGGCGCTGGATCAGATAGGTCAGTTGGCGATGCGTGGCGAAGAGGGCCACATCTTCCTGCTGGGCGTTGACGGCTGCCCGGACGCCTTGGCGTCGATCCGCGCTGGGACTTCCGACCAGGCCTCGAGCCAGCCGCTGCCCGACTTCGGCATCATCACCGACTGGATCAACATGGAGCTGCAAGGCATGATGATCGAGACCGGCGATGTCATCCAGGAAGGCGCGCCCTGGTCGCCGGCCAGCATCACCGACGGCGACACGGGTTACATGCTCAACCTGGCCACCACCAGTGTGAGCCCCGACAACGTCACCAGTGACGCGCTTTGGGGCAACCAGGCCGAATAAGGGCTGCGTTGCATCGAATGAGGTAAGCAGGGCGGGAGCGGCTTTTGCAGTCGCTCCCGTCACACTTGCCGGGTGCTGGTCAAGTTTCCAGGACAGGGACCGACCATCATTGCGAAGCCTGAAGAATGATGCGCGAAGGTCCTTTATTTGTTGACATACGCTTGAAGGTTTATCATTAGTCTCTGATGGCGCTGCCAAAATTGAACTTATAGCGAACTCATGAGCAAACTCCTCTTATTTGCATTGCATAAGCCACTGGACCGCCACGTAGCGGGAACGTGCCGATGAAGCGGGCGGAGCCGAATCGCTTGGTCACCCTGATGGTTGACAACCTGATTTGGCTGTTTGTGCTCGCCGCCTTCATCGCCTTCTCGCTGCTGTCCGATCGCTTTCTGTCCCCCTACAACCTGGGCAACATCCTTCTGCGCTCAGCCGCCTTTGGCATGCTGGTGCTGAGCCAGGCTTACACCTTCATCACCGGCAACTTTGACCTGTCCGTGGAGTCGACCTTGGGTTTGACCGCCATGTTCGCCGCGCTGATGCTGGTGACGACCGAGGCCGGCGGCCTGGGCTGGCAGTTGCACCCGCTGCTGGTGATCTTGCTAATGCTGGTCCTGGGCGGGCTGATCGGCTTGTTCAACGGCGTGCTGATCACCAAAGTCGGCGTCAACAACCTGCTGGTGACCATCGCCATGCTCTTTGTGCTGCGCGGCGCCACTTACGGCATCTCGCCCGGCACCAGCATCTCGTTTTTTCCCAAGGAATTCACCTGGCTCGGCGGCGGCACGCTGACGCGCATTGTCACCGACAACGGCAATTTCGTGCTCTCGGTGGCCGGCATCTTTGTAATCCTGGCCTTTCTGGTCGGTCACATCCATACGCGTTATACGCAATTCGGCCGCAACATGTACGCCGTTGGCGCGGACGCCGACGCGGCGCGCGCGGCCGGCATCAATGTCGATCGCGTGGTCATCATCGTGTACATCATCGCCGGCGTCTGCGCGGCCTTCGCTGGATTGCTGCAGGCGGGGCGCTTGAATGCCGCCACGCCGACATTGGGCGCCAACTTGATCTTCGCCGTTCATGGCGCGGCCATCATCGGCGGCATGAGTATCTACGGCGGGCGCGGCAATATCATCGGCGCCTTCGGCGGCGTTCTGCTCTGGTCGATTCTCGACACCGGCTTGAATATCATGGGCGTCTCGCCCTTCTGGATCGACGTCAGCCGCGGCTTGCTGCTGCTTTTCGCCGTATTGCTGGACGCGCTGCGCGTCCGCTATCAGCACAATGCGCAGCTGCGATTGGCGCTGGCGGATACCACAGTGGGCCTGAAGGACAAGGAACACAGCGATGGTTGAGGCGCTTAAGTTGAAGCGGAGTGATGAGATCCTGCTCGGTATGCGCGGGATCAGCAAATCCTATCCCGGCGTGCAAGCGCTGGAAGAGGCCGACTTTTCGGTGCGCCGCGGCGAAATTCACGGGCTGGTGGGCAAGAACGGCGCCGGCAAATCGACGCTGATGGGCGTCTTGATGGGCATCCGCGACGCCGACAGCGGCAGCGTCGCCATGGATGGCCGCGAGCTGGTGGATGCCAGCCCGCAGACTATGCTTGATGCCGGCATTTCCTACGTGCCGCAGCATATCAACTTGCTGAATACGCTGACCGTGGCCGAGAATATCCTGGTGGGCAATCTGCCCAAGAATCGCTTCGGCCTGGTGGATTGGAAAGCCTCTTACGCGGATTCGCAGGAGCGCCTGTCGCGGCTGGGGCTGACGCTGGATGTGCGGCAGCTGGTGGAAGGGCTGAGCGTGGCCGAGCGCACCATGCTGGCCATCGCCAAAGCCCTGTTCAATAACGCGCGCCTCATCATCCTCGACGAGCCGACCGCCGCCCTGTCCCGCGTCGATATCGACTTGCTCTTCAGTTTTGTACGCGCGCAGCAAGAGCAAGGCGTGGCCTTCATCTATATTTCGCATCATTTGGAAGAAGTGTTTGAGATCTGCGACCGTGTCACAGTCATGCGCGATGGACGCATCGTCGGCACGCGCGAGATCAACGAGATTGACGTACCGGACCTGATTCACATGATGGTTGGCGGCGGCGTCAAGGAATACGAACGCGAAAGCAGCGCCGGCGCAGAGGTCGTTTTTGAGGTGAAAGACCTGTCGCGGCGCGGCGCTTACGAACACGTCGATTTCGCCTTGCGGGGTGGCGAAGTGGTCGGCGTATCCGGTTTGCAGGGCAGCGGCGTGGACGAGTTGGCGCAGGGGCTATTCGGCCTGGAGCGCATGGGCGCCGGCGAGGTCTTTGTGGACGGCGCGGCCTACCGCCCCGACAGCCCCAAAGGCGCCTTTGACGCCGGTGTGGCTTACCTGCCGCAAGACCGCCACCGTTACGGACTGGTGCAACTGCGCAGCGTACGCGAGAACGTCACCTATTCCGTTCTCGATCGGCTGGTGGGGCGGCTGGGCGTCTTGCTGCGTAAGGACGAGCAGGCGCTGACGGAAGAATACATCGACAAATTGGGCATCGTCACGCCCGGCCCCGAACAGCAGACCCTGCTGCTCAGCGGCGGCAATCAGCAGAAAGTGGTCTTCGCCAAGCTGGCCGCGACCCAGCCCACCGTGCTGATCCTGCACGAGCCGACGCAAGGCGTCGATGTGCAAGCCAAGGTCGATATTTTCAATATCATCAACGATCTCAGCGCGCAGGGCGTGGCCACCATGATCATCTCCAGCGAAGTGCGCGAGCTGATTGGACTCTGCGACCGCATTCTGGTCATGTACGAGGGCAGCATCACGCAGGAGTTCTCGCGCGCCGCCGCCGACATGAAGCCGGAGGATATCCTGCTGGCCATCGAGGGGGGACCGGTCGATGCGGACGCTTAACCGTCACGACCTGCTCGAATTTCTGTCACGCCATTTTATCTGGGTCGTGCTGGCATTCACGGTTGTCGTCTTCGGCCTGACCATCAAGGGCTACCTGGGCCTGGCCAATATCGCCAACATTCTCATCACCGGCAGCGTGCTGGGCGTGATGGTCATCGGGCAGGCGCTGTGTTTGATGGCGCGCAAGCTCGATCTGTCGGCCGAGGGTACCGTGTCCTTGGTGGCGGTGGTGGCGGCCTGGCTGATGCTGCCTTATCGCGAGACGGATCTGGCGCAAGCGGGCGGCCTGGGCGTCGAGCTGGACCCGCTGATTGTCATCCCGCTGATTCTGCTTTTGGGCGCGCTGATCGGCTTCGTCAACGGCTTCATGATTATGAAGCTGAATATGAATTTCTTCATCGTCACGCTGGCGATGCAGTTGGTCTTGCGCGGTCTGGCGCTGGCGATCAGCGAGGGCGCCATCATGCCCGGGACGCCGGCGGCTTTTAACTGGCTGGGCGGCGGCCGCGTGGCCGGCATACCGGTCTCGGTAATCGCCACCATCGGCCTTTACCTGGTCTTCGGCTTTGTCATGAGCCGCATGCAATTCGGCCGCAAAGTCTACGCGGTAGGCGCCAACGAAGACGCGGCCCGCGCCTCTGGCTTTAGCCCAGCCCGCACTGTGATCCTGGTGTATACCGCCAGCGGTTTTCTGGCGGCGCTGGCGGGCTGGATGCTGCTGGGCCGGCTGGAGACGTCGGTGCCCAATCTGGGCATCGGGCTGACGCTGAATGTGGTGGCGGCGGCCGTCATCGGCGGCGTCAGCCTGAAAGGCGGTGAAGGCTCGATTATCGGCGCCTTTGCCGGCGTGCTCTTCCTGGCCATGGTCAATAACGCCCTGAACCTGATGAATGTCGATCCGCTCTGGGTCAACGCCGTGCGTGGACTGATTATCCTGGTGGCGCTGATTATCGACGCGCAAAAATCGCGTTACCGCGGGCGGGCGGGACCGGCCGCTCCCAAAGCAGCCGCGGGCAAGAACGTAGCGGCGTCCTAGAGACTTCGCACTGCCACTTGCATAGCCTGTTTCATTTCGTCTGATGTCAATATGACTTATTCAGACTTCGACTCTCCAAATAGTCGCCAAATGGTAAGATACTGGTCGCGTACAATCGGGCGCCGGAGTGAATGCGCCGGATACGAGCGACGCAGCGAGGGAACGCCATGAGTTTGAGTATTGGCATCGTTGGCCTGCCCAATGTCGGCAAGAGCACCTTGTTCAACGCCTTAACGCGCGAGCAGAACGCGGTAGCCGCCAACTACCCCTTCAGCACCATCGAAGCCAACCACGCGGTCGTGCCGCTGCCTGACGACCGACTGACACGCCTGCAGGGCTGGGTCGGCGTACCCGAGGCGATCCAGACGCGCGTCGATTTCGTCGATGTCGCCGGACTGGTTAAGGGCGCGCATAAAGGCGAGGGCTTGGGCAATCAATTCCTGGGCCGCATCCGCCATGTTGACGCCATCGCCCATGTAGTGCGTTGCTTCGATGACGAGAATGTCGCGCATGTCAACGCCAAGCCACAGCCGGATGACGACATCGCCGTCATCAATACCGAGCTGGCCCTGGCCGACCTGCAGCAATTGGAGCGCCGGCTGGAGAAGCTGGAACGCGAGGTCAAGGGCGACAGCAAGCTGCAGGCGCAGCTGGAGATGGCGCGGCAAGTCGAAGCCTTCCTGGCGCAGGGCGAGCCGCTGCGAAACTTCGCCGAGCGGGGGCATCCGGCCTTCATCGCGCTTGATTTCGACATGCGCTTTCTCACCGCCAAGCCGATCATCTATGTCGCCAATATCGGTGAAGCGGGCTTGAATGCCGGCAATGCCTACTTGGAGTCAGCCCAACAGCTGGCCGCCGCCGACGGCGCGCAGCTGATCGCCGTATGCGCGGAACTGGAACAAGAGCTGGCCGGGTTGGGCGATGAGGAACGCCAAGAATATCGCAGTCTCTACGGCTTGCGCGAAAGCAGCCTGGAGCGGTTAATTCGCGAAAGTTATCGCCTGTTGAGTTTGATCAGCTACTTCACTTTCAACGAGAAGGAAGCGCGCGCCTGGACCATTCGCCGCGGCTGGACGGCGCCGCAAGCCGCCGGCGTGGTGCACACGGACATGGAGCGGGGTTTCATCCGCGCCGAGGTCATCCCCTTCGCGGTCTTCGAGCAGCACCAAGATCGCAATGCCATCAAGTCCGCCGGACTGCTGCAGGTCGAAGGACGGGACTACATCGTGCAAGACGGCGATGTGATCCTGTTTCGATTTAATGTCTAAACGCTTCCCATAAAATTGAGAAGATTTTGCCACAGAGGGGCGCGTAGAGACTGCCCGTCTACACAGAAGCAAGTGCAAGTATGTAATGAAAACGATTTGCCACCGAGTACACAGAGTAAAACAAGAGGAAAACGAGTAAAGCCTTTTATAATGATCTTGGCAGCGAAACGCCTAAAGAAGAGCTGTGGCATACATTGTGTGAGCGTTGAAACAATAAACAATCCTTAGTGCCCTCAATACTAATCTGTGTCGAAGGGCTGTGTCTACGCGCCCCTCTGCGGCTAATTTGACATTTGTGGCTATAGCGCTAGCGCGACCGTTGGGCAAATGCTTAGCCGCAGATCGCGGCGATGAGGTCGGTATAGATCGCGCGGCATTGCTCGACCGAGGCCAAATCGACCCATTCCTCGCGCGCGTGAGCGCCTGTCCCGGCCGGTCCCAGCACGACCGTTGGCACGCCTTTCTCGCCGAATAGCGCCGAATCCATCCACCAGCTGCTGCCGACCAAATTTACGGCGCTGCCCAGCCGCGCTTCGGCAGCGCGCTTGAGTTGCCGCACCAGCAGGTGATCCGCGTCAATGCTGTAAGCGCTGCGCGCGAAAGTGGCGCGCGCCTGTGCCTTGAAGTCGGGGTCGGCAGCAGCGATCTCGTCCAGGATGATTTGCGTCTCGGCAGCGACGCTCTCAGCGGTCTCGCCGGGCAGCGTACGCCGTTCGACCAGCAGCTTGCAATGCGCCGGGTACATCGAAATCTCCTCGCCGCCGCTGATGATCGAGGCGTGCAGCGAGCCGCTGCCCAGCAAGTCATAGGTCGGGGACGCGCGCATCTGGCGGTCGTGGGCGTCCAGGGCGACCAGCACTTGTCCCATTTTGGCGATGGCGTCGACGCCGAGATGCGGGCGCGAGCCGTGCGCCGCCACGCCAAAGGTCTTGATCTCCAGCCAGACGAAGCCGCGATGGGCGATGCTGATGGCCAATTCGGTCGGCTCGGCGATTAGCACGGCATCAGCGGGCCAGCGCTCCCATTCCGCCAGCAGCGCCTCCGTGCCGATACTGCCGTACTCCTCATCGACCACGGCGCTGAGCACGACATCGCCCGCTAAATCCATATCCCGCGCGGCTTTGAGCGCCAGCATACATGCGGCCAGCCCGCTTTTCATGTCATAGGCGCCGCGGCCATATACGCGGCCGTCGCGGATAGCGGGCCTGAAGGGCGAGTCCATGCCCTCGACGCCGACGGTATCGGTATGGGCGTTGAGCATCAGCGAGCGGCCGCCGCCGCGCGTAGACACTGCAGATCTGCCCCGCGCGATCAAGATGACGTTGGGGCGGCCGGCGCCGGCTGCCTGGACGTGCGTCTCCAGGCCGTTGGCGCGGCCCCAAGCTGCGATGTACTCGGCCATGGCCGCTTCGCCCGCGCCGCCGGGCACGAGATCGGGATTGACCGAGTCAATGGCGACCAGGTCAGTGAGGAGGGCGAGCAGTTCGGTCATTTCGCGTGTTCTCGTCTCTTGGCCAAGCAAGGAAGGATAATTTTACCACCGATGACATTGATGACATCGAGTTTTCAATATCGCCCGACGAAGCCACCGTGGCTGAAACTGTAGAGGCGTCCAGTGCCCGCGATATTCACCGGAAGTTCAAATTCCGCGAATCTGGCCTTTGACATCGAGCAGGCCGAGCAGGAAATCGCGCGGGGCATCGGGACGGGGCAGGGGGAGCTGTCGCAGCGGGCGGATGAAGTCGACCGGCAGCGCGCCCTCGCTGATGATGCGATTGATCAGCTTGCCGACCTCGTTGTACTGCATGATGATGGCGTTGAGATAGTGGTCGTTGGCGGTGACTTTCCAGAGCTCGACCGCGGAGAGCAGCGCCTCGAGGTTGTGCGCGAGCATGCCGATCTTGTAGCGGTATTCCGGTTCGTTGGCGGCGCCGAGCGCTTGAATGGCGTCTATGATGCCCGCGCTTGACTTGACCAGCAGCCCGGCGTCCAGGTCAATCGGCAGGGCGCAGCGGGAAATGTAATCGGCGTAATCGAAAAAAGGCGGGCGGCGCGTCTCGCGGCTGTTGTTGAAAATCTGCTTGCCTTCCAGAGGCACATAGGCGTTCTGACGGAGCACGCCGATGCGCTCCTCGATATCGCCCGGCGCCGTCGCGCCCAGGTAGCGCTGCATGTGTTTGTAAGTCAGCAGCGTATTGAGCGTGTAGTGGCCGTCAAAGACCGGGAAGACGAAGGAATCGATGGCGTTGCCGCCGATATTTGATTCTTTGAGGAAGCCCTTGGAGCCGGTCACCAGCAGATTCTGCGACAGGATTTCGTTGCATTTCAGCAGCAGCCAGGACTTGAGCATGATGCCGTGGAATTGCAGGAAGGGACTGTCGCTGAAGGCCAACGCGCGGAAGAAAGTGAAGTTGATCAGCGCCGCCTGCTGCGTCAGATTGTAGAGTTGGCGAAAGACATTGCTGAACTGAATCGGATTGCCGCCGAAGATATTCTTGCTGGATAGATGCTCGATGGCGGCGGGCAGCGAGTCGTCCACCATCTTCACGCCCATGTACGAGCAGTGATACTTGGACGGCAGCGCCATCCGCTGCAAGATTTCCAGGCCGCGTCCCACTTGGCCGATCAGCGTGCCCGGCCCGTCGATGTCGAATTTCGTCAGCACCATGCTGCGCAGCACATGCGTGTCCAGCCGCTGCCAATTCTTGGTGCTGCTATGCGGCACGGCGAAGATCGACAACGAGCGCGGACCATCGGCGTCGGGATCGACCTTGGCGATGACCGAGTGATAATCGGCGTGGTATGAGTTGTTGATCAGCCACTTCTGGCCTTGGATGTGGTAACGCTTGCCAGCTGGGTCGGCCGGGTCAGGGGTGGCGCGCGTTTTGACGCTCAGCAGGTCGGTGCCGGTATGCTCTTCCGTCCAGCTGAGCGTGAAGATTTGGCCTTTGAGCTTCGCGGCCAGTTCGTCTTCTTCGGCGGCGACCAGCATCATGTAAGCGAGTCCGCTGGCGGCGCAGGCGGTCATGTAGCTGGGGTTGTTGTGGAAGAGGCGTGTGGCTTCCAGCATGGAGCCCATCAGGTTGAAAGTGGGGTAGACGTGGTCGAGCACGCGGCTCATGCCGTCGCGCAGGCGCTGGTAGTCGAGGATGTCGCCGAATTGGGCGTCTTTGATGGTGTTCATTGCTGCTCGGGCTATTATGCGGGCGTCGCCGAAACCGTGGAAATTCTCCCCTTAGCAAACGTCCTACAGTTCTTACCACAGAGGACACCGAGTATACACAGAGAACACAGAGAATCTATTCTCATTTGCTGATCTTCAAATGGGCGGCAACCAGCAGTAAACCGGGCCGCGACCCGTTGCGCTTCTGCGCGTGCGTGAAGCGATTTTTATTCCAAAGCGATTAGACCCGAAATGGGGGGATTATCTTAATGAGGCCAAGCAAAGCGGCGCTAATGACGATCATTCCAAATGTTAGATCGCCTTTGAGCTTTTGCAAGTCAGCTTTCGTCGCCAGATGCGGACGTTCTGTTTCGATGGAAGATTCGATTCTGGCCATGCGTTCAGTAAGCGTCTGCCCGCCACTCGCCATTGAATACTCCTCGTCTGTCAGCCGCAATGATTAACGAATTGCTCGGTCAATTTGTCAAGTTGCCTGTTGAGCGCTGAACCCCGGCGCAGCCAACCATGCTGCTTATACCATCGCGGAGGAAATCGACATTGTCGCCGAATTGCGCGTCTATGACTGAATGCAGAACGGGGAGTCTTATTTTATTGCTTTGGATATACCACTTACGGTAAAGACTCCAAAAGCTCTTCTACGAGTACCAACACGAGCCATTCAGCTTAGTGAATCTCAAGATTTACTTCGTCATAGACCTTGCGTTTTTCATTTACTGCGTTGGCAATTTCACTGTATTGTTCAGCAGAAAGGGCTACTACGGTTTGAGATTGGAGTGATTCTAACTCCTTAAGCTGATTGTATTCCATTTACCAGCGAGAATCCAAGTCCTTCCATTTGTCCATCGCAAGTCGCAATTCCACAATAATCGTCTTATCCATTGTGTCTCCCTTTTCTGTCTCTGTGTTCTCTGTGGTTCAAATCAACAACCTACTTCGCCACAGCAGCCTCGCGCGGGGAGGCGAATTGCTGAGCCAGCTGGAACAAGCGCAGCAGGAAGGCCCGCGGCTGCTCGACGCGGCGCAGCGGCTGCTGCCGCATCTGCTCCAGGAAAGGCGTACTCAGCGCGCTCTCGCTGATCACCTGATTGAATTGGTTGGCGAAGGCGTTGTACTGCATCACGATCGCGTTGAGGAACTCCGGCTCCTCGGCCGCTTTCCACATCTCGCAGGCCGCCAGTAGCGCCTCCATCCAATGCAGCAGCGTGCCCAGCTTGTAGCGATGCTCCGGGTCCTGCGATAAACCACGTTCGTTGAGCTCGTCGGCCAGCGCTTGCATCGCCGCCACCAAGCCGCGAGCGTCCAGGTCGATGGGCAAGTCGAGGTCTTCGATGTAGCCGGCGTAGTCGAAGAAATCGGGGTTGCGCAACTGGCGCGAGTTGGCGCGGATGGGGTCGCCTGAGCGCGATGCGGTGACGCCATGCCGCAGCGTCGCCAGGCGCTCGGCGACGCTGGCGCGGCGCTCGGCTCCCAGGTAGCGCTTGACGTGCTTGGCGGTCATCAGCGTGTTGATGGTGTAATGACCGTCGAATACCGGCAGCACAAAAGAATCGATGGCGTTGCGGCCGATGACCGAATCCAACAGGAAGCCCTTCGAGCCGACCACCAGCAGGTTCTGGCCCAACAGCTCGTTGGCGCGCAGCAGCAGCCAGGATTTGAGCATGACGCCGTGAAATTGCAGGAAGTTGCCGGCGCTGAAAGCCAGCGCGCGATAATAGATGAAGTTCAGCACGGCCGCTTGCAGGACGAGGTTGTACATCTGGCGCAAGACATTGCTGAAATTGATGGGATTCTCATTGAAAATGCGCTTCTTGGACAAGTGCTCGATGCTGGCCGGGATGGCTTCGTTGAGCAGCTTGATGCCGACATAGGCGCACTGATATTTGCTGGGCATAGCCATGCGCTGCAGGATTTGCAGGCCGTGGCCGACCTTGCCCAGCAAGCGACCCGGCCCGTCGATGTCGAAGGATGTCAGCACCATGCGCCGCAGCACGTGGGTCTCCAGGCGCTGCCAATTCTTGCAGCTGCTCTGCGGCACCAGGAAGATTGAGAGCGAGCGCGGCCCGCTGGATTCGGCGTCCACTTTGGCCACGATGGTGTGATAATCGGCATGGTGGGAATTGTTGATCAGCCACTTGCGCCCCTTGAGATGATAATCGACGCAAGCGGGGTCGTTGTTAGCCGGCGTGGCCACGGTACTGGCGCTTAACAGGTCGGAGCCGATTTCTTCTTCCGTCCAGCCCAGGGTGAAGAGACTGTCCTTCAGCTCCTCGGCGATTTCGTCTTCACCGGCGGCGATGATCGTCATCCAGGCCAGCATGCTGGCGCCGGCCGCGATCATGGCGCTGGGGTCGTCGCCGTAGAGCTCGGCGCCGACTTGCAGCGACTTGTGCATGTTGAAGTCGGGCAGCAGGGCGTCATAGAGATGGCGGATCGACAGCCGCAACTGGTCAAAGTCGACGATCTCGCCAAAGTCAGGGTCGTTTAGAAACATACAGGCGGTCTCAAATGGTCGCTGCGCATTACAAGCGCGTAAGTATACGCCTGAAGCCCGCACAACTCAATACAAGGCTCGCCGCGAGCCTATGCGTAATTTTTCACAAACTGCTGTGAACTACAACACTGCGGCGCTAGGAAAGCTACGGACGCCGATTTAGGCGCCGCGCACTTCGGCCACGATCTCGCGCAGCTGCCGGTCGAAGTTGGGGTCGGCCGCCTTGAATTCTTGCCCGCTGATCACCAGCGGCGCGCCGAAGACGACTATCTCCGCGCCCAGGGCGAGGGTCTCAATCGCCTGCGGCACGCTGAGTCCGCCGACCGCTTGCACGGGGATATCGACCGCGGCCAGCACGTCCTCGAGATCATCGAGCGGGCTGAGCCCGGGGATCATATTGCGCTCGTCGAAGCCGGTGTGCACGATGATATAGTCGACGCCCATGTCCTGCGCCTGGCGCGCGCGGCCGGGCTTGTCGGGGCAGAGCATGACATCGCACATCACCTGCTTGCCGTAGCGCCGCGCCATCTTGACCTGCTCGATGATGCTGGCATCGTGCGCCTGGCCCATGACGACCACCATGTCGCCGCCGGCTTTGAACATCATCTCGGCTTCCAGGCCGGCGCCGTCCATGGTCTTGAGGTCGACCACGATGGGTGTGTCAGGGAACTCGGCGCGGAAGGCGCGCACGGCGTGCAGGCCCTCGGCGAGCAGCAGCGGCGTGCCGACCTCGAGCCAGTCCACGCCGGCTTTGACCGAGGCGCGGGCGAGGTCAAGGGCTTCCTGCAGGTCGATGACATCAATTGAGATTTGGATTTTGGCGTCGATTTCTACCCCTCCTCTAACCCCTCCCCGAAGCAACAGGGAAGGGAACTAATTCGCGGCATTTGCGGACGACCCTAACGTCACCCGACCGGTACCTGTTTTGCAGATGGGCGATCCAAGGGTCGCCCCTACTTCGTCCGCGTGATAGGCAAACCCATAATTAGGCCGGCACGAGAACAGACTTCACATTCTCGCCGGACTCCATCTGCTCGAAGGCCGCTTCCCAATCCGCCAGCGGATAGACCCCGCCGATGATGGGCGCGAGGTCGATCTGCCCGGTCGACAGCAAGTTCAGCGCCCGCTCCCAGGTATCGTAGAGATGGCTGAAGCAGCCCTGCAGCGTCACCCCTTTCTGCACCAGCGGATCGAGGTTGAAGTCCAGGGGCTGCGGTCCCCAGCCGATCTTGGTGATCGTGCCGTTGGGCCGCACCATCTCCAGCGCGGATTGCAAGGCGATGCTGACGCCGCTGCAATCGACGACCAGGTCGGCGCCGTAGCCATCGCCCAGCGAGCGCGCCAATTCGACCGGGTCGGCTTCGTCGATGTTCAGCGTCTGAGTCGCGCCGATTTCGGCCGCGATCGCGAGCCGCTTGCTATCGTGGCGCGTGCCCAGCATGACGATCTCGGACGCGCCGCGCAGCACAGCCACGAAGAGCGCCATCATGCCGATGGGGCCCGGTCCCTGAATCACCACCGTATCGCCCGGCCGCACGACCGGCGTCTTCTCGACCAGGGCGTTGTAGGCGACGCAGATGGGCTCGGTCAGCGAGGCTTGCTCGAATGTGACATTGTCCGGAATATGGTGCAGGATTTGCTGCCGGGCGGTCACGTATTGCGTGAAGGCGCCATCGTAAAGCGCGCCGTAGCCCAGCCGGTGCGGGCACTGATTGTAGTCGCCGGAATGACAGTAGGCGCAGTTGCCGCAGATTTCGGCGGCCGTCTCCACCGCCACGCGATCGCCGACCTTGAAGCCGGTGACATCAGCGCCGACAGCCGCGACCGCGCCACAGAACTCGTGCCCCAATACCAGCGGCAATTTGATCGTCCAGCTCTGATGATCGCGCCACATATGCAGGTCGCTGCCGCAGACGCCGGCCGCGCCGACTTCCACGACGACTTGGCCCGGCGCCGGGTCGCGCGGTTGCGGGATATCGCGAAGTTCGACATTCTTGTCTTCGCGTCCGTATTTTATGAGAGCGTCCATTTAGAAGAGCCTTCAATTGTTTAGAATTACGGAGCCCTTGTTTCGAGTCCGCGGTCTTAGCGGAGGGGCGATCAGTTGTCGGGGAACAGCAGCTTAAGCGCCAATTTGAAGCCGGGCAAAATCTCCTCGCCTGACAAGCTGCCTTCGCGGTTGACGAACTCGATATTCAGCCCGGCGCCTTCGCTCGCGCGGCAGACGTCGACGCCTTGCTCATAAGGCAAGACGATCCAGACCAGAGTTGTTCCGTTGGCGAGATAGACGGCGGCTTTGCGGCGAACGTCCTGGAGCGAATCCGTTGGAGATACGATTTCAACAGCCAAGTCAGGCATCATCGGCACGAACTTTTTTGGAAATGGCTGTGGGGCCTTGGCTTTGCTGATGTAGGCTACATCGGGCGCGAGCACCGTGTGGCGACTATCGGGGGGATAATAGCCAGTTTCGACAGTGAACTGGCCCAAGTCTTTGCCAGCGGCGAAGGATTTCAAGCGAAAGATCAATTCGCCGGCCAAGTATCCGTGCTCTCCACCTGGTGGCATATCGCAAAACAACTCCCCGGCTATGAGATAGAAGTATTTGCTGTCGTTTTCCGGGCGACGCGAAAGTTCCCAGACATCGTCGACTGTGTAGAGTTTTTCTTGAATCGCCATCGTGTACTCTTTGCTTAACGCCTAAGTATGCCGAGTATAGCACATGCCTCAACAGTGCCGCATGACACGAATGAGGGCGTCCCGGTTTCATACCGGCGCTCAGAAATAGCGGTCGCGCATCAAATGCAAGAACTCCAGCGATTCGCGCATTTCACCCATGCCGTTCATGCCGTCTTCGATGCTGACCCAGCCGGCGAACCCGACCTCGCTCAGGGTCTCGAAGATCTTGTCGAAATCGTTTAGGCCCTGGCCGGTCACGCCGTGCTGCAGCGCCGGCGAATAACCGATCGTGCCGTCGCTGTCGCGCAGGTCGTCGAGCGTATAACCCTCAGTCAGGAAGCGGTCGCTGGCGTGCATGCTGACCACGCGGCGCTTCACCGCCTGCAGCAATTCAAGCGGATCATCGCCGGCGACGATGGCGTTTGACGGGTCGTACTGCACGCCGAAATACTCGCGCTCGGAAATCGCGTCCAGCAATTCGAGGAAGACATCCATCTTCTGGGCGAATTCGGGATAGCGCCAGAAGCCGTCTTTGTAGTGATTCTCCAGCCCCAGGACGATGCCCTGTTCGCGCGCGACCGGCAGCACCTGCTCAATGCACTCGATCACCCACTCCAAGCCCTGCTCGCGGCTGACATCCGGGTAACGCTGCCCGCTGAGCACGCGGCAGACGGCGCCCTCGCCGCCCAGCAGTTTGGTCACGCGGATCATCTTGGCTTCGTGTTCGACGGCGCGTTTACGCTCGTCGGCTTCGGGGTGGGTGAAGTTGGGCGAGCAGCAAAGCATGGGCATCGCGAAGCCGGCAGCAGCGATGGCGTCGCGCACTTCTAATATGTAGCTGTCGTCGAGACTGGTGAAAAAGCCCTCGTACATCTCCAGCCCTTCGGCGGGCAGGGACTTGGCCATTTCAATCCAGTCAAAGACTGACATCGCGCGGTCGCCGGCGATGTCATCGAGATAACACTTGGGAAAGGCGGAAATCTTCATACAAGCGCCCCGGTCTGCGCTTAGGTGCCGCAGGCGCTGGTCAGCACGATGCGGCTGCCCTCGCCGTTTTCCAGCGGCATAACGAAGGACTCGGACCAGGCCAGGCCGCGAGTCTTCCCCTCTCGAAGCGTCGCCAGGCGCTTTTCCCGGTAGAACTGTTTCACGGTTTCGACATCATCGGGAGACTCCATGATCAACTTGGTCACGCCCAAGGCGCGCGCGCGGAATAGGTCGTATTCCACTTCGACCGTCTTGCCATTGGGGTAAAGCGGCGCCCACCAATTCTCGATATCGTAGGCGCATTTGATGTCGGCGAGCAGCAATATCAGGCAAATGAACGCGAACGCGCTACCGACCATAATGAGGGTTGTCTTCAAGCAGCCCGTTTGATTGCGAGTGGCTTCCACAGGTTTCTCAGGTCTTCCAGAAATAGGCCCGGCCGATGACGATCAGAATCATATCACAGTCACTTGGCGGCAGCGAGAATGGCTCCCGCGCTCACGCAAAATATCATACGCCCTCGGCTATCGTAAATGGCGGTTTGATAATAAAGAGCCTGCCGTCCAGGACAGCGGACTTCAAGCGGGATCAGAGCGCCAGTGTCGCTGCTGTAGTTTTTCCGCTGTTGCAACTTGCATTCGTCCGTGCTATATTCGCGCATTGTACATACATTTATGTACAAATCTAAAGAGCTTTTTACGGACCGACGCGGTCTTTATGCGCGACAAACTTGCCAAGATCCGTCTGGATCACAACAGCTATATTTCTCTACACGTCCAGCTGCACAATCAATTGCGGCGACTGATTGTCTCCGGGCGCTGGCAAGATGGCGAGCGCATCCCCACCGAAACGCAGCTCTCGCGGCATCTTGATATCAGCCGTACTACCGTGCGCATTGCCTTGCAGCGGCTTGAGGTCGAAGGCTTGATTCAGCGCACAGCGGGACGCGGCACCTTCGTCGCCCACCAGTCGCAAGACCATGCCGCGCGCCGCACCATCGGTTATATCACACACAGTTTCCACAATGAAATTCACAGCATCATGCTAAGCAGCGCCGAGACGGAATTGCGCTCGGCCGGTTATCAAGTTGTCTTCAGCAATGCGACCACGCCGGCCGAAGAGACGGCCATCCTGCAGCAGCTGCTGGATGAAAATGTCGCTGGCTTGATCATTTGGGCCAGCGCGAGACCGTCGCCGGACACTGCCGCGGCGCTGGAGGAATTTCAGCGGCGCGGAATCCCGATAGTTTTCATCGACCGCCTCATAGAAGACATCAAGGCCGATTACGTCGCCAGCGACAACTTCGGCGGCGCATTCGACGTGGTCTCGCACCTGATTGCGCTAGGGCATGAGCATATTGTGCAGCTGATGCCCAATATCAGCGGTCTGCGCGCCATCGACGAGCGTCATCGCGGTTATGCCGCCGCGGCGCAAGCGCATGGCTTGCCGGTATATGCCCCCTGGAAGCTTGATCCGCCGGAGCGAGCGGAGTTCCATGAGACGGACATCTATTCGCTGGTGGGGGAAAAGAGCCAGCAGATCACTGAGCAAGTCGTGCAGCTGCTGAACGCGGTCGAAACCAAACCGACGGCGATCGCCTGCATCAACGACATTCTCGCCATCATTACCATCAGCGCCTTGAGTGAAATCGGCATCTCTGTGCCGGATCAAGTGTCGGTGGTCGGCTTTGATGATATCAGCATGGCGTCGCATATCGGCGTCCCGCTGACGACTGTCGCGCAAAATGCTTATGAATTGGGCGCGTCCGCTTCAAAGCACTTGCTCGAACGCCTGGATGGCGACGATTCACCACCCCGCGCTTGTAAGGTTCCAACTCGCCTGCGCATTCGCGCGTCAACTGCGGCGCCCCTGGTGGACGCCGGTAGATTGGTATCGACCTGGAGAGGGAGGGCTTATTGACGGAAGCTGAAGCGCATTAGCATTGGCAGTCCCGGGCGTCGCTGGCGCGCCCGTCATTCAGCAGTGAATGGCAAACCAATACTGGAGTCGGCAAAACGCAACCCATCTATTCAATAGCTGTAGGAGTACTACACAATGAAAGCAAGAGCACTTCTTCTCGTTCTTCTCGTTGTCGTCTTCGCGGCGCTCAGCTTCACCGCTGTCGCCCAGGACGTCGCTCGTGAAGATACCGTCATTTTCGATATTGACGGTCCCGCCGGCGCTGTCGCCAACTTCGACCAGATGAACTTCCTGCTGCCCAACAACCATCGCAACAAGGGCTTGCATCAAGCCGTTGCCGAGCCGCTCTTCATTCTGAACTATGAGACCGGCGAGATCATGCCCTGGCTGGCCGAGAGCATGGAAGCCAACGACGCGCTCGATGTCTGGACCCTGAACTTGCGCGAAGGCGCGGAATGGTCCGATGGCGAAGCCTTCAACGCTGACGATGTCGTCTTCACCGTTCAATTGCTGCTGGATGACGAAACGCAGTCGCTCAGCTATGCCGGCAATGTTCACACCTGGATCGAAAGCGTCGAAAAGGTCGACGATCTGACGGTTCAATTCAACCTGACGAACCCGAACCCGCGCTTCCAGCTGGACTTCTGGTCCGTCCGCATTTGGGGCGGCATCAATCTGCTCCCCGAGCATGTCTGGGCTGACAAGGATCCCTTCACCTTCAAGTTCTTCGATCCCGAGCAAGGTTGGCCGCTCGGCACCGGTCCCTACGTCATCACCTCGGCTAACGAGACCACTTGGGTCTATGACCGCAACGATGATTGGTGGGGTTCCAAGACGGGCGTCTTCAAGCTGCCTGAACCGCAGCGCGCCATCTGGGTCGTGACTGGCAACGATCAGATCCGCACCACCATGGCCGTCAACAACGAACTTGACAGCATCATGGACGTCACCTTGGGCGCCTTCGAGGCGATGCAGGCCGCCAACGACAACATCTTCGCCTGGGTCGAAGGCATGCCCTTCGTTTGGCTGGATCCCTGCCCGCGGCAGCTGTCCTTCCAGACGCAAGTCGCGCCTTGGGACAACGCCGAAATGCGCTGGGCGATCAACCACGCCATCAGCCGTCAGCAAGTCATCGACATTGCTTACGAAGGCGTCACCATCCCCTCGCGTACGCTCTATGTTGAGTACGGTGGCATGTTCCCCTACATCGACGCCATCGAAGACGCCGGCATGAGCTTCAACACCGAAGCTGATCTCGACGCAGCCGCCGCGCTGTTGGAGAATAACGGCTACTCGCGCAATGACGACGGCCGCTGGGTCGACGGTGACGGCGAAGCCCTGAGCCTGGAAATCCAGGTCCATGAAGGCTTCATCGAAAAACGCCGCATCACCACCAACCTGGTTGAGCAGCTGCAGACCTTCGGCATCGAGGCATCGGCCGCGGTTATCGCCGGCGCCACCTGGGGCGACAACAAGCGCTTCGGCAACTACGAATCCACGACAGACTGGGATGCTTGCGGCTCCATCAACGAGCCCTGGGCGTCGCTGGATCGCTACACCGCCCGCTGGTGGGTCCCTGTTGGCGAGCGCTCCTCGGGCAGCAACCATGTCCGCTGGGATGGCATGAACAACGAAGCGTACAGCGAGCTGGTCGGTCAACTGGGTTCATTGCCTCTGGGTCATCCGGACGCCATCGACTTGGTCGTAGAAGCCTATGGCTACCTCTACCAAGACCTGCCCTTCATCCCCTTGAACCAGGCGACCAAGCTGATCCCCTTCAACAGCACCTACTGGGAAGGCTGGCCCACGTCCGAGAATAACTGGAACCACCCGGCTACCTGGTGGCAATCGACGCATCAATTCTTCCAGGAGATCACCAAGGCTGGTATGTAGCCCGGTAGAATTGACA
>WTGO01000049.1 GCA_011523515.1 Chloroflexota bacterium | reverse complement strand
TCCCAATTACGATGCTCATGTATTTGAATTCCTATATCAATGATTCACCACTCCCTTGTCGTCGCTGTTGTGATCTGCTTGAGCTGCTATTCGGCCAAGTGCTCCAGCGGATCCGGCTTGGGCATGGGTTTGAACAGCCCGGCTGCGAACATGGCAGCGGCGCCGGCGACGAAGCCGCCGATATGCGCCCAGTGCGCCACATCCGTTTCCACGCCGATCCAGCCGATATGCTGCATGACATCCATCAGCAGCCAATAGCCCAGGAAAACCACCGCAGGCAGCTTGATCGTCCAGACGAAGGGCCGGAAGAAACCCAGCATGGCGCGCACCTTGGCGCGGGGCTTCAGCACCAGGAAGCCGCCCATCACACCGGCGATCGCGCCGCTGGCGCCGATGACGACGCCCGTGTCAGTCACCGTGCAGACGGTATTGCCGAAGGCGACATGCGCCATAGTGGCCACGACGCCGAATCCCAGATAGGCCAACACAAACTTGACGCTGCCCAGGTAGCGCTCCACCAAGCCGCCAAACAAAAAGAGGAACCACATATTGCCCAAGACGTGCGCGGCGCTGGCGTGCAAGAACAGGCTGCGGAAGCTGTCGAGGCCGGTCGTGATCAGCGACTGCTCGCCGATTTTGCAGACTTCCAGCCCGTAGTTCTGCAGCGCCGCCTTGAGGAAGCCGTCGCCCTTGGCGTCCACCGACAACTCCCAAAGAAAGACCAGCAAGTTGATGGCGATGAGGACGACTGCCGCCTTGGGAATCGTCCGGTCCCGCCCGACCACGTTTATGGGAAACATTTCGACGTCCTCGCTAGACCTCTTGCCTATTACGTTAGCACAGGCTTTTCGTTTCGCGCAAGTCCGTCCGCCAGCGCCCTACATCCGCGGTATGCGCGGCGGAGCGATAAAGAAGGACAACAGGAATATCAACGCCAGCCCGGTGATGAAGCCGCCCACATGCCCCCAATGCACGTTGATCCGCGGCGCCACCGAGCCCACCTGATAGAAGAATTGCATGAAAAACCAATAGACCAGATAGACCCAGGCCGGCACATTGACGTCATAGCCGAATACTTTGAGCACGATGATCTTCGATTTGATGCGGGCGGTTGGGAACAAGAAGAGGAAGGCGCCGATAATACCGGAAACGGCGCCGCTTGATCCGATCATAAAAAACGCATCGCCGCATTGCCCGCCGTCAAGGAGCACATTCCCCAAGTGGCCGCCGAAGCCAACGATCAGGTAGAAGGCCAGAAAGCGCAGGCGGCCCAAATGCTCTTCTATACGCGAACCAAAAACGTAAAAGATGATGATGTTCGAGGTTAAATGCACAAAGCTCATGTGCAGAAAAATGCTGCGCGTCCCGTCCAGCAGCGTCTGCGCCAGCGGCTGCGTCCGCACAGCGCAGATATTCAGCGCAAAGTTGCGGTAAACCTCTTCCAGCGCCAATCCGCCCAGGAATGCGTAGGTCAAGACATATACGAATGCCAGGACGTTGACAACCGTGACAAAAAAGGCGACATAAGGGCGATAATTGGTAGTGCCTACGATTTTGTAGGGAATCATTCCGCAAGCCTGCTTCCAGCCTCGAAGTCAGATTAGCATATTTGCCCGACGCATGGCAAATCGGGCGCCCAAATCAAAAAGCCCGGCGTTAGCGCCAGGCGAGATTCAGCAGAAACGGCGACTTGACTTATCGCTCGGAAATGGGGATCCACTTCAAACCGCGCGGTCCCACGTAGTTTGCCTTGGGGCGAATCAATCGCCCGCCCATCTGATCGATCACGTGGGCCGACCAGCCGGCGATGCGCGACATGGCGAATAAGGGCGTGAACATATCAATGTCCAGGTCGAGCGTGTACAAAACAATGGCGCTGTAATAATCCACGTTGGGGTAGAGATTGCGCTGAATGAAGTAATCATCGGCGCGCGCCGTTTCAGCCAGATTCACCGCGATATCAAACCACTTGCGTTTGCCCGAGCTCTCAGCCAGAGCTTCGGCGTGCCGCCGGAGTATGCCCGCCCGTGGGTCATTGGATTTGTAGACGCGGTGACCAATGCCCATGATACGCCGCTTGCCGGATTTGACATTCTTCTCGAACCAGGGCGCCACATTCTCTACTTCGCCGATCTCAACGAACATCTTCATTGCTTCGGAGTTGGCGCCGCCGTGCGACGGGCCCTTGAGCGCGCTGATGCCGGCGACGATGGCGCTGTGCAAGTCGGAGCCAGTGGCTGTCACCACGCGGCTGGCAAATGTACTGGCATTCATGCCGTGCTCGGCCAGCAGCACCAGGTAAACGTTCAGCGCGGCGCAGGCGGTCGGGTCAGGCTCTTCGCCTGTCGTCATATACAGAAAGTTCTCGGCGACGCTGAGATCAGGGCGCGGGCAGATAGGAGCCTGCCCTTTGGCGATGCGCATCCAGGCGGCGCAAATGGTGGTGATCTGGCCGGTCAGCCGGAATGCCTTGGCCTGCGCCACATCTTTGTCAGTCAAGTTCTCGGCGTCCGGCTCAAAAGCCGAGAGCATCGAAACCGCCGTGCGCAGCACCGCCATTGCCGGCGTGCCGCTCGGCAGCGACTTCATCATCTGGATGACAGCCGCCGGGATCGCGGCGTCCTGCGCGACTGTCGCTCGCAGGGCTTCGTATTCAGCTTGATTCGGCAAGCGGGCGTTGTAGAGTAAAAACAAGATTTCTTCAAATGAGGTGGTTTCGGCCAAGTCTTCGATCGCATAGCCGCAGTAAATCAGTTCGCCGGTGCTGCCGTCAATATAGCTGGTTGTAATATCGGCCACGACGGCTTCCTCGAGCCCACCCCTGTCAGTCATGTAGCCTGTCTCCCATTTTTCGTTCGAGCCCAAGCGCGCCCGGGCGACACGACCCCATCGCGCGCGCAGTCTGCAGAATTACGCGCGCCAGTATAGCACTCGGCTCTGCGCGCTTCAATACGGATAAATCGACGATTGCGCAGTCAGGCTGGATTGTGCAGGACACTAGCCCGGCGTGACCGCGCCACATGGTTGACTTCGGCCGCAGGGGTATCAGCCCCTGCGGCCCGCGCTTCATGCCGCAGGCCTGCGCCACTGTCGCTTGCGCCGCAGGTGATTATACGACCAGAATGCAATCATGGGCGACTGTTTGGTCGCGTACCGGCTGTGGATGCATCGCCGTGTGCGCTGTAAGTCCGCGACCGACGAAAAACTGCCGTTGCAGCTCGCGCTAGCTTATGCTAATCTGCGCGGCATGTTTGATGACGCTCAGCAAGTGACATTGATTCGGCAGGCCAGTTGTTGTCCCTGTAGCGATGAACGCGCGTATGGCCGCGTCGGGATGGAGGCTGTCTGAAGCGGAGGCTGAACCAGCGAAGCGGACACAGACAAGAGCCAGCCCAAGCGGTTGGCTCTTTTGTTTGTGAAGAAAGGCGGTGGGCCGGCGATGCGGGTTGTAATCAGCGGCGAGCTGCAGCAGCGCATATTTGACCAAATGGAAGCCACTTATCCCAATGAAGGCGGCGGCTTCATCCTCGGTGACGCAGAGCCGGACACCCTGACCGTGCGCGACATTATGCAGGTGGAGAACGTCTTCGCTCTTGAAGAGCAGCACCATCGTTACGCCATGAGGCCGCAGGATTGGATGCGCCTTGAAGATCAGGCGGACGAACGCGGACTGAGCCTGATTGGCTATTATCACAGCCATCCCGATTCGCCGGCTGTGCCTTCGGAGTACGATCGCGAGCACGCGCTGCCCAACTTCGTCTACATCATCACTTCGGTCATGATGGCGCGGGCGTCTGAAATGCGTGTCTGGCGGCTTCAGGCCGATCGCAGCCGCTTTGATCAGCTGCAATTGCAGATTGACTGAAGTTGTAGGGGCCACAGGTAAGATTTCGGCGCTTGCCGGCGTTACTATGTATATGAGAAACCGGGAATACCAGAGGAGAAACTAATGGCGAAGATTCGGATTCCGACGCCCTTGCGCGCCTTCACTGATGGGGCGGCGGATATTGAGGTGGCCGGCGGCACCGTCGGCGAAGCGCTGAACAATCTGGTTGACCAGCATCCGGAATTGCGCGCGCACCTCTTCAACCAAGACGAATTGCGCAGCTTTGTCAATATCTTTATCGGCGACGAAGATATCCGCTTCTTGCAAGGCCTGGATACGGAAATTGAAGCGAACGAAAGCCTGCGCATCATCCCCAGCATTGCCGGCGGGCGCAGTTTAGGAGTGGAGAATTAGGTATGGAAGCATTACATTCGCGGCTGGCAGACCTATCCAACGACGAGGTCAAGCGCTACAGCCGGCACGTCATCATGCCGGAAGTCGGCATGGAGGGCCAGCGCCGCCTCAAGGCCTCCTCTGTGCTGCTGATCGGTACGGGAGGGCTGGGCAGCCCGCTGGCGCTCTATCTCGCGGCGGCCGGCATCGGCCGCATCGGTCTGGTCGACTACGACGTGGTCGATTTTACCAACTTGCAGCGCCAGGTCATCCACGGCGTCAGCACGGTGGGCGTCTCCAAGCTTGACAGCGCAGCGGCGCGCATGCTCGACCTCAATCCCGATATTGAGGTGGTCAAGTATAACGTGCCGCTGACGTCCGAGAACGCCTTGCGCATCTTCGGCGAAGACTGGGATGTCGTGATCGACGGCACGGACAATTTTCCCACGCGCTATCTCGTCAATGACGCCTGCGTGAAGCTGGGCATTCCCAACGTCTATGGCAGCATTTTCCGCTTCGAAGGCCAGCTCAGCGTCTTCTACGCCGAGCAAGGTCCCTGCTACCGCTGCATGTTCCCGGAGCCGCCGCCGCCCGGGTTAGTCCCGAGCTGCGCTGAAGGCGGCGTGCTGGGGATTCTGCCGGGCACGATCGGCACCATGCAAGCCACCGAAGCCATCAAGCTGCTGCTGGGCGCCGGCGACCCCATGATCGGGCGCATGATGCTCTACGACGCGCTGGAAATGAGCTTCCATACCATCAAAATTCGCAAAGATCCCGCTTGCCCGGTTTGCAGCGTCGACAAGGAAGCTGTCGTGCTGCTCGATTACGAACAATTCTGCGGCATGCCGGCGCATGATCACAGCGAGTTCAGCTCAGTCGGCGCTGCGGACGAGCTTGACGTGCAAACCGTGACCGTGCACGATGTCAAGTCGGCGCTGGAAAACGGCGATGACATCTTGGTCATTGATGTACGCGACCCGCATGAATGGGATATCAGCGCCATCAAAGGCACGCTGCGTATTCCCAAACCGGATATCCAGCTGGCCAAGAATGGCATTCAGGCCGGGCGCAAGTTATGGGAAGAGACGGTCCTACAGGAGATTCCCAAGGACAAGACACTCTACGTGCATTGCCGCTCCGGCGTGCGCAGCGCCGACAGTATCGGCTTCCTGTCCGAAATCGGTTACGACCTGGACAAGATGTACAATGTCGAGGGTGGCATCCTGGCCTGGGCGGATGAGATTGACCCCGAGATGCCCAAGTATTGACGCGGAAGCCGTCGCCGCTGCCTCACCTGGAAATTGTAAGGGCGACTCGGTGAGTCGCCCTGTCCTAATCTAGAATTTCGCTAAACCATCAGGCCCTGCATGACGCCATCCAGCGCCGCCTCCGACGGCCGCAAGCCGGCAGCGTCCAGGCGAGCAAGCGGCGTCTCCACCAGTTCCTCGGTGTCGGCCAGCGTTGGGCGCGGCTCTTCGTAGTAGATCAAGCCGGTTGAGAAGATCTGCTCGCGCATGGAGCGCTCCAGCACGTCCATAGCTTGGCGCCGATTGCGCGGATCGTGGTCGTTGTCCAGCTTCTTGAGGCGGATGAAGCTGCCATCATGCATCTCGACATCGATGATATCGCCTTCGTCATAGTCGTCGATGGTGATTTCTTCTTTGGCGTCGACGTAATCCGGCGCCAGAATCTGAATCTCGTGCAGCGGGATTTCGTGATCGCGTCCGTAGGGGTAGCTCTTGGTCGAGGTCTCGGCGTTATTGAAGGTGACGCAAGGGCTGATGATATCAAGCACGGATGTGCCCGGATGCCGCACTGCCGCTTGCAACAGCGCTTGCACCTGTTTGGCGTCGCCGCTGAAGCTGCGCGCGACGAATGTAGCGCCGGCGATCACGGCTTCCAGCGCCAGGTCGATGGCCGGCATGTGATTGGTGCCGTAATACTTCAGAAATTGGCCTTCGTCGGCGGTGGCGGAGAATTGCCCTTTGGTCAGCCCGTAGACCCCATTGTTCTCGATGATGTACACGAAGGGCACATTGCGGCGGATGACATGCTTGAATTGACCCATGCCGATGGAGCCGGTGTCGCCATCGCCGCTGACCGCAATGCAGGACAGGTCAGTATTGGCCAACAACGCGCCGGTGACGACCGAGGGCATACGCCCATGCAAGGCGTTGAAACCATGCGAGCCGCCCAGGAAATAGGCGGGTGTCTTGCTGGAGCAGCCGATGCCGCTGACTTTGATGATTTTGTGCTGCTCCAGGCCCAATTCGTAAGCGATGCTGATGAGCTGGTTGGAGATCGAGTCATGCCCGCAGCCGGGGCAGAGCGTGCTGGGACGGCCTTTGTATTCGTTGCGCGCCAGGCCGAGGTGATTGGTCCGGGGTGGCATGATTAACCCTCCTGTTCTTTCAGGTTTTCATAGATCCAGCTGGGCGTCATCGGCAAGCCGTCTCCCAGCGCCAGCGGTCTCACGTGCGAAATATTCTCCGGGTGCTCCAGGCGGATCAGCTGGGTCAGCTGTCCGTCAAAGTTGTTCTCAATGACGAAAACGCTCCTGTGCGCGTCGATAAAATCACTGACCGAGGATGCCAGCGGCAGCGCGCGCGCGCGCAGGTAATTGGTCTTGATGCCATCGCTGGCCAGCCAGTCACGCGCTTCGCGTATGGCGTCGTCGTTGGTGCCGAAGGTGATGATGCCGATATCGGCGTCCCTGCCGGCGTCGATGACGGGCTGGGGCAGCATGCCGCGCGCCGTGTTCATCTTCAGACGCAGGCGGGACATCGTCGCGATCCAGTCGTCGCTGCGCTCGCTGTAAACGGCCATCTCGTCGCGGCCGGTGCCGCGTGTGAAATAGCCGGCGAAGCGATGCTCCGTGCCTGGCACCGTGCGGTAGGCGATGCCGTCGCCGTCCACATCCATATAGCGGCCCCATTTGCCGTGCTCGTCAATGAAGGATTGCAGCTCGTCGGCGTCTAAAACTTTGCCGCGGTTGATGGGCTGGTCGGGATAGTCGAATGGATCCGAGAGCCAGTTGTTCATACCCAAGTCCAGGTCGCTGATGACGAATACCGGCGTCTGCAAGGCTTCGGCGATATCAAAGGACTTCCAGCCGAATTCGAAGGCTTCTTTGAGATTGCCGGGCATCAAGCAGATTTGCCGTCCGTCGCCGTGGCCCAGAAAATGCGTGAAGAGCAGGTCGCCCTGGCTGGTGCGGGTGGGCAAGCCGGTACTGGGCCCCATGCGCGTGATATTCCAGAAGACGGCGGGCACCTCGGCGAAATAGGCCAGCCCGGCGAATTCCGACATCAGGCTGATGCCGGGCCCGCTGGTCGAGGTCAGCGAGCGTGCCCCGGCCCAACCGGCGCCGACGATGATGCCGGCCGCCGCCAATTCATCTTCCGCCTGCACGATGGCGACTGTGTTCTGCTTGTCCTCGGTCTGGCGCAAGTGGCGGAAACTGATGACGCCGTCTACGAAGCTGGTCGAGGGCGTAATCGGGTACCAGGCGACCACGTTGACGCCGCCGAAGATCGCGCCCAGCGCGCCGGCGTCATTGCCCGTCATCATGATTTTGCCGCGAGTGCCATCCATCGGCTCGAAGCGGTAGGGGTCCGTCTTCTCGATGTTCTCGGCCGTCCAGTGATAGGCTAGCTCAACAATTTCGTGATTCATGCGCGCCGGTTTCTCGCGGCCTTTGAAGTTGTCCAACAGCACCTGGTAGATGAGGTCAAGCGGGATGTCGAAAAGCTGCGCCACCGCGCCGACGTAGGTCATATTCTCGACCAGCTTGCGAAAAGCCGAGGGCACCTTGGTCTGCCGCATCAGCTTGGCGACCGGAATCTGGTAGTAGGAGATATCGTCGCGCTGGCGGATGACCCTGGCGATCTTGTCGGTGGTGACGCAGACGCCGCCGGGCGGCAAATTGGCCACATCTTCTGTGGCGGTGCCGTCGTTATAAGCGACGACGATTTCCGTAATCGCCTTGCGCGCCGTGTAGCCGTCCTTGCTGGCGCGAATGGTGTACCAGGTGGGCAGCCCTTTGATATTGGACGGGAACAAGTTCTTGCCGTTTACCGGTATGCCCATACGAAACAATGACTTTACAAGCACGTTGTTTGAAGTCTGGCTGCCGGAACCATTCTTGGTCGCCACCGAAAAGGCGAAATCATTGATGACCGGTTCTCGGGTTCTGATCTTGCTTTGAGTTTGTGTATTAATCGCCATGGGTTTTTACGCAGTTGCTTGCGTACCGCTCCTTTCACAGAGATCGGATAAGTTCCTTCGCTCGCTTCTCAGATGCCTCGTTCCATTGCCCAGGAGGCGTTGTTGGGTTCGTATCGCAGCAGGCTGGTGTGCTCTATGAAAGCCCCGCGCGCCTGCTCAAAATCGCCGCTGCGGATGAGTTGCAGGATGCGCGAATGGTAATCCCATACTTGGCGCAAATAGCTGTAATCCATGTAGCGGTTGACGCCGACTTCTTCGTAGAGATCCCAATAGGCTTCGAGAATGCCCAGCACGAAAGGGTTCTCCAGATGTCTAAAGACAAGCAAGTGAAATTGGCGATGCTCGGGATTGGGAATATGAATCGGCGGGGAATCCAGCTTCTGGTTGGCGCTGTCAATGCAATCCTGCATGGAGTCGAGGTCTGCGCCATTGAGCAGCGCGCAGGCTTCGTTCCAGTAGGCCGCTTCGACATGATTGCGCAATGACGCAAAGGATTCAAAGCGCTCGCCACAGGCCAGTGCATAGAGCGCGCTCAAGCGCACCGCCGGCGTGAAGGCATACTCTTTGATGCGCGTCCCGCGTTTTGAGCGCACTTCCACCCAGCCCATCATGCGCGCCACTTCCAACTGCTCGCGCACTTTATTGGCGCTCATATCCAAATGGGCGTCGCCGGTGAGCTCCTGGATCGACGGCAAGCGGTCGCCGGGCTGGAAACCTTGCCGGATGATGAAGTTGAGGAAGTCGGACCCGAGGTTGATATCGCTCATTCGTCAGATGAATGCTATCAATGTATCGTTGCTATCAATTATATTGTTGAACGGCTGAATATGTCAAGGCTATTTTGGAAGATTATACGGGGCAATCGCGTGAAAGCGTCCATGGTGAGTGGCGAGAATTACAAACTAAAATTGAACCACAGAGACCACAGCGGCGTAGTCACTTAGTCGCTCGTGATACGGCGCTGAAAGAAGTTTGAAATGTGAATCAGCCGCGCAGCGCGCGCATTCGTTCAGCGGCTCGCTCCAGTGTTTCATCGCTCTTGCAAAAGGCGAAGCGCACGTGATTCTCGGCATGATGCCGGTGTTTGGCGCTGAAAAAAGCGGAAGGCGGGATGGTGGCCACGCCGATCTCCTCGATCACGTGACGGCAGAATGCGACATCGTCGCCGTCGTATATCCGCGAGAAGTCGCCCATGATGAAATAGGTGCCTTCCGGTTGAATCGCGGACATGCCGGCGGCGTCAATGACCTGCATGACCAGGTCGCGTTTGTGCGAGTAGAGCGCTTGGTATTCTTCATAATAGCTGCTGCCCAGCGAGAAGGCGTAGGCGACCGCCGCTTGGCTGGGGTGGTTGGTGGCGAAGGTGATGAATTGATGCGAGCGCCAGACGCCGGTGATCAATTCCGGCGGGCCGTAAACCCAGCCGATCTTCCAGCCGGTCATGCCGAAGGTTTTGCCGGCGCTGCCGATGGTGACGGTGCGCTCGAACATGCCGGGCAGGGAGGCGATGGCGACATGCTGGTGCCCCTCGAAATAGAGGTGTTCGTAGACTTCGTCGGAAATCACGATGACATCGTGCTGGAGGCAGAGCTCGGCGAAGAGCTGCAACTCGGCGCGGGTATAGACGCGGCCGGAGGGGTTATTGGGCGTGTTGAGCAGGACGGCGCGGGTATTATCGTTAAAGGCGGCGCGCAATTCGTCTTCTTCGAAGGTCCAGTTGGGCGGGTGCATAGGCACATAGACCGGTACACCGCCGGCCATCTGCACGCCGGGCACATAACTGTCGTAATAGGGTTCGATGATGATGACCTCGTCGCCGGAGTCTACCAGGCCCATGATGGCGCTGTAGACGCCCTGCGTGGCGCCGGCGGTGACGATAACGCCCTGTTCGGGATCGACATCCATGTCGTAGAAGACGCCGGCATGTTGCGCCACGCCTTCGCGCAGGGAGGGCAGACCGGGGCTGGGCGCGTATTGGTTGGCGCTGTCGCTCTTTAGCGCCGCAATCGCGGCATCGATGATTTCTTGCGGACCGTCAAAGTCGGGCCGGCCCTGGCCCAAATTGACCGCGTTGTGCTGCGCCGCCAGTAGATTGATTTCGGTGAATATGGTCGTGCCGAAGGGCGCGACTCGATTCGCGTATGATGGCATGTTTGGCTTCCTGCCTCCTGCATTGCATCAGATTGTAGTCCGCCAAATATACCACAGGCGCCGGCGTCAAGTGTGCTGCAAACACTCAGCCGCCAGCTCTTTGCCGCGCTGAAAGTATGGATCGCGGTCACGCTGTTTGACGAAATGGAAGTCAAGCCGCCGGCCACGCGCCAGACTTTGCAGCGCCCGCCAGTGCTGTTGATATTTCACCGGTTCGCCGCCGCGTGTTTTCCAGCCCCTGGCTTCCCAGCCGGCCAGCCAAAAGCTCATACCCTTGGACAGGTATTCTTGCGCCGTGAACAGGGTCGCGCTCTCGGCCGGCGGCAAGCTCTCCAGGCTGCGGATGGCGCCGATCAGTGTGCACTCCAGTTCGCTGACGCGCTCCAGTCGGCCACTTGCTTCCCGCTCGACGCCACCTTCTACGATAACCGCCGCCCAGGCAGTCGACTTGCTTTTTCGGTTCAATTGCGTCGACAGATAGACTTGAATGGCGCTGTCAGCCGGCGCGGCGGATTGTGGCGCCGGTTTGGCGAATTTGCGGCGTTCGGCGACCGCCAGCCGGTCGCAGCGCTCGTTCAGCGCATCGCCGGAATGACCGGCCACGTACTTCCAGTCAATCATATGCCGGCCGGCCAACTCGAAGTACGCTTGCCACAATTTTCGATTTTTTGCGGGCTTCTTGGCGCCGCGGCCGATGTCGATGACATAACGCGAGTCGCTATAGACGGTAAGCGTGGCAGGACTTGTCAGCAGCTTCAGTCCTTCGACGACTGCGGTCAACTCCATCTGATTGTTTGTTGTCCGCTCCGCGCCGCCGCTAGCCACGACTTCTTTGACCAGTTCGCCGATCTCGTTGGTCGCCTGAAGTATGGCCGCCCAACCGCCCGGTTTGTTCTCGGCGTGAATATCACAGGCGCCGTCAGTATATAGGCTGATTTGCATCTCGCCTTCCAAGTGCAATATGATTAGGGCGAAGTCTAGCATAGTCGATTGTTGGAAAGACAGGGTATTGCAGCATGGCTGAGGAACTCGACCTGCAGAAGATGCGTTACGACTCGCTGATCAAGATCACGCGCGCGATGGGCGGGGCGGCGCTTTCCGGCGCGGTGCCGACGCCGACGCTGGAGCTGGCCAAGCAGCTGGGAATTTCGATCGCCGATGCCTGGATGTGCTTCGATATCTACAAGACCTATTTCGAAAAGGATTTGTCGAAGCAGGAGCTAAGCAAAATGCTACAGCTGTCGGGAGTGGTCATTTTGGGCGGCGGGTTGGCTGGATATGTGGGCATCCGCCTGGCGCAGGCCGTTCTGAGCGAGATTCTGGACCAGTTGCCCATCGCCAATTCGCTGATCACCGGCATCGCATTCGGCAGCTCGACCTTGATTATCGGCCTGGCTTGGCTGTCGATCGTGGAGCAGAGCTTCTTCCAGCAGAATATCGATGAATCCTAAGCCTGTTTTAGCGCCAGTTGCTTGACGGAAAGCGCGCGTATCAGCGCCAGCAGCAGCAATGCCAGCGCGCCGCCGCCGGCGCTGACGAAGAGGAAACCGCCCAGGCCAAACAGGAAGCCGGAGCTCAAGGTGCCCAGCCCGGCGCAGAATGCCACCAGCATGTCGTTAAAGCCGGCCACGCGCGTCCGCTCGGCCCCGCGAAGCGCATCCGCCAGCATCGACGAGCCGGCCACGTAGCCGAAGTTCCAGCCCAAGCCGAGCAAGAACAGCCCCGCCACCAGATAAGGCATCTGCGCGGACAGGGGCGAAATAATGGTCGACGCGATTAGAATCAGCGCGGCCACCACCATCATGGTCACGCGGCCGTAGCGGTCAATGAGATAGCCGGTCAGCGGCGAAAGCCCAAACATGCCCAGGACATGGGCGGCGATCACCAGCGATACCTGCGCGTTGGAATGGTCTGCCAGGTGCATATGCCAGGGCGTGATGGTCATCAGCGTGCTCATGACGGTCTGGCTGATCAGCATTGAGAGTATCGCCAATTGAACGTTCGGCAGCCGCAGCAATTCCCTCAGCGTGTGTTTGCTCTTGCCGCCGAGGTCATGATGGGGCAATTCAGAATACTGTTCCGCGACCAAAGCGGGCTCGGGACGCAGCAGAAAGAATGTGATCAAAAAGGAAATGCCAATCAGGAAACTGGCCATCACCCAGGGACCGGTCGTCAATTGCTGGCTGAATTCTGTGCCGGGCATGACGACCGACGCCAGATCGGTATGAGCGAGAAAGGGTTCGGGCGTAAGTTCAAGCGATAGAAACCGGGCCAGCCGGCTGCTGGGCTCGACCAGCGCGGGACCGAAGATCGCGCCGATTGTGCCGGCGAAAACGATACGCCCGATCATCTGCGCGCGTTGGGCGGCTGGGAACATCTCGCCGACCACGAACCGGCTCATTTGCGAGCCCGAGCGCGCGATGCCCATCCCGGCGGAGCTGATCAGCAGCAGCGGAAAGATGCCGTGCAGCACCGAGATGAGTCCTAGAACGGCGCCCAGGAAGGCGAAACCGTACGCGGCGCACAGGCCCATGCGGCGGCCGTAGCGCCCCATGATGATGCCCATGGCGTAGGCCATCATGGATTGCGAGAAGGTTACGACAGTGGTGGGCATGCCCGCCGCCGCGTCCGACCCGCCCAAGATGCCGGCAGCGATGGCATGCAAGGTAATGATTGAGATTTGCGCCGCCGAGAACAGGCTCTGCGATACGAAGAGGGTGAGTAGTAGCCGGTGGCTGACGCGCAGAGGATACATCAAGGCTGCTCCAGACCTGAGCCGGTGAGGCTCAGCGCGGGCGGGTGGGTCAAGCTGTCATTCTACTTCAAAAGAATAGACGCGTCTCCGAAAGACGCGCCCGCCCCCGGTAGCGAAAGCAAGCGTCATTCCGTCAGGAAGTTGCGCAGGACGGTGTGCAAGATGCCGCCATTGCGATAATAGTCGACTTCGACCGGCGTATCGAGGCGCGCGGTGACTTCAAACTGAGTCTCGCGCCCGGCATCATCTGTCGCCGTTACCGTCAGCCGGTCCATCGGTTTGACATCGTCCGTCACGGGGATGTCGTAGGTTTCGTGACCGGTCAGCCCGAGCGATTTGTAGGACTCGCCTGCAGCGAAGGTCAAGGGCAGAACACCCATCATGACCAGATTGCTGCGGTGAATGCGCTCGATGCTCTCGGCGATGACGGCTTTGATGCCGAGCAGCAGCGTGCCCTTGGCCGCCCAATCGCGCGATGAACCCATGCCGTAATCTTTGCCGCCCAGCACCAGCAGCGGCGTGCCATCGTCTTGATACTTCTGCGCCGCGTCATAAATGGGCATTTCTTCCATCGTCGGCAGGTAGTAAGTGACGCCGCCTTCGCTGCCGGGCGCCAGCAGATTGCGCAGGCGCACATTGGCGAAGGTGCCGCGCGTCATCACCCGGTCGTTGCCGCGCCGCGAGCCGAAGCTGTTGAAGTACTGCGGGCTGACATCGCGCTCGAGCAGATACTGCCCGGCGGGACCGCTGATGGCGATGGCGCCGGCGGGCGAGATATGATCGGTGGTGACAGAATCGCCGCCTTTGACCATGACGCGCGCGCCCACGATCGATTCAATCGGCGGCGCCATCGGCGGCAGGTCGACGAAGAAGGGCGGCTCCTGAATATAGGTGCTTTCGGCGCTCCATTGGTAGACCGGCTCGTCAGTGCTGGGGATCTCGTTCCACTGCTGATTGCCATCGTAGACGTTGCCGTATTGCTCTAGGAACATGCCGGCATCGAGGCAATTCTGTACCGTCTCGACGACTTCTTGCTGGCTAGGCCAGATATCGCGCAAGTAGACATCAGCGCCGGCGCGATCTACGCCGATGGGCTCGCTGTTCAAGTCGACATCGACCGTGCCGGCCAGCGCATAGGCGACCACCAGCGGCGGCGAAGCCAGGAAGTTGGCGCGCACATCGGGGCCGATGCGGCCGCCGAAATTGCGGTTGCCGCTGAGGACCGAGGCGGCCACGATGTCGGCTTCGTGAATGGCCTCACGCACGGGCTCCGGCAGGGGACCGCTATTGCCGATGCAAGTGGTGCAGCCGTAGCCGACTGTGTGGAAGCCCAGCGCTTCCAGATGCGGCGTCAGTCCGGCCTTGTCCAGGTACTCGGTCACGACTTTGGAGCCGGGCGCCAGGCTGGTCTTGACGTAGGATTTGCGCTTCAAGCCGCGCTCGTTGGCTTTCTTCGCCAGCAGGCCGGCCGCGACCATGACCGAGGGGTTGCTGGTATTCGTGCAGGAGGTGATGGCGGCGATGACGACCGAGCCATGCTGCAAGGTGGCGCTGTCGCCATTGGCGCGGACCTCTCCGGTAGCGGCCAACTGCTCGTCCGAAAGGGCGAATCCTTGCGGACCCAGCGGCGCGGTCAGCACCTGATTGAAGGTAGGCTTGAGCTCTTTGATCAGGATGCGATCTTGCGGACGCAGCGGGCCGGCCACGCTCGGCTCCACCGTGCTCAAGTCCAGCTCGAGCGTGTCGTTGTAGAGCGAGTCGTCCATGCCGTCGCTGCGGAAAAGGCCTTGCTCTTTGCAGTAGGCTTCAACCAGGTTCACCAAATCGTCACTACGGCCGGTGCGGCGCAGATAGCTCAGCACTTCGTCATCGACCGGGAAGAAGCCCATGGTCGCGCCATATTCCGGCGCCATATTGGCAATGGTGGCGCGGTCGGGCAGGGTCATGCTGCTCAAGCCGGGCCCGTAGAATTCGACGAACTTGCCCACGACGCCTTTGGCGCGCAGCATCTGCGTGACGACCAGCACCAGGTCGGTGGCGGTGGCGCCTTCCGGCAGTTGCCCCAGCAGCTTGAAGCCGACCACCTCCGGCATCAGCATGTAAATCGGCTGGCCGAGCATAGCAGCTTCCGCTTCGATGCCGCCCACGCCCCAGCCGAGCACACCCAGGCCGTTGATCATGGTGGTATGGCTGTCCGTGCCGACCAGCGAATCGGGCAGGGCGACCACGCCGTCTCCCTGCGGGTCGTCATAGAGCTGTACCACATTGGCCAGAAACTCCAGGTTAACTTGGTGCACGATGCCCGTCGCCGGCGGAACAACCTTGAGATTCTCAAAGGCTTTCTGTCCCCAATGCAAGAATTCGTAACGCTCGCGGTTGCGCACAAACTCCATCTCGGCGTTGCGGACGATGGCGTCCGGGCTGCCGAAGACATCGACTTGCACCGAGTGATCGATGACCAAATCGACCGGCACCTGGGGATTGATCTTCTGCGGATCGCCGCCCATGCGCGCCATGGCGCTGCGCAGCGCCGCCAGGTCGACCAGCGAGGGCACGCCGGTGAAATCCTGCAGGATCACGCGCGCCGGGCTGAATGGAATCTCGACCGGAGTGGGATCGGCCGCGTCCCAGGCGGCCAGATTCACCACGTCTTCCGGCTGGAAATGGCGTCCATCCTGGTTGCGCAGGGCGTTTTCGAGCAAGATCTTGATGCTGAATGGCAAGTGGTCGATATGACCGATGCCGTCTTGGGCGAGCTTGTTCAGGCGGTACACGGCGGCCTTGCCATCGCCGGTTTCGATTGTGCCTCGGGCTCCAAAACAATGATTCATATACGCTTCCTTTTCTCGGCGTGGTCTCAGCTACAAGTGATGTTGGAGACTCTTGGATTCACGCCAGCTGCCAGTATGATAGCGAATATGTATTCTATCAGAGATTGTGTGCAGTCGTCACTGTGGCAGTGGGCTTGTCACAGGACTCGCCGGCTGGAGCAAATGTATTTGTGAATCTGCAAGCCGGACAAGCTAGTCCCTCTAAACGATGCGCTACGCCAGCACTTTGTGGAGCGAAAATGTCATTTTGCGATGCGATTTACATCAAGTCAACACGTGAGGGACCGGAGATAATGGCAAGCTTTTCCCATCATGCCTTTGACGACTTCATTTTACAAGTAGTTGGGACCATCGGTAACAGACAAACAACAGTAAATAAGCGCCCATTCTCAATTGATGCGTTTCCTAATGGCGCATCAGAACGTATGAGGCGCTGGAGGATGGAAAATTTGGTTTCGTTCCAAACCTCTTGATGCCGATATTCTATAGCAGGAGCAAAGCGGTATGGATCAAGAACAATGGAGAATGGGATATTCCGCCGCTGCGGGATGTCATTCTCACTGGTTTGATCGGCCTGATAAGGACAACCAAGTACAGCGCAGCGTAGTTTCTCGACAATCCGGAAAGGGACGTCTTGATTCGCCACGACGGTGAGTTGCCGCTCTTGCAAGATCCATTCTGGACGGAAGATAGGCTGCTTCTGTTCGAGGACATTCCATACAGACTAAAGAGCCCATGAATTTTAAGGCGGCGAACACAAATGGCAACAACATGGACAATAGCAATTGACTGGAATCTCGACGGGGAGTTCAGCGGCGAATTGATCCAATTGCTTCCGAACGCCAAGGCCGTCGTCGCTCCCGATTGGTTCTCCCCGGCTCTTCCCCTGGCTTCCGCTCTTTGACCGTCCGGCTTGTGACTCCTCCACCAAGCAACTTGTCGTTTTACAAACAAGCCTCGCTCAAGTAGACTTGCCACACCAAACAGCCAGCTATTCACACTTCTCATACGAGGTCATCCAAGCCATGGCAAAGAAGAGCAGTCGCACGCGCGAAGCCAGGCAGCGGCGGCAAAAGCAGCGCCGACAGAACAAACGCGTATTGGCGCTCATGGGCATCGTCGTTGTGGCGGTGGTCGCGATTGCCGTGGTCGTTGTGTCCAATCAGCCGGTCGAGGCTCACATCCCGGCTGACCTATCCGCCCGTTATGAAGGCATTGAACGCTCGTATTCGCCCGAGGGTTACCCGCGCTTGGGCGACAGCCAGGCGCCGGTGACCGTCGAGGAATACGCCAGCTTTGCTTGCCCGGGCTGTGAAGCCTTCCACAGCGACAGCTTTGATGCTGTGTTGGAGCGCGTTCGTGAGGGGCAGGTGCTGTTTACCTATGTGCCCTTGCAGACAGGTTCCGTGCCTAATGCGCCGGGCGCGTCGCGCGCGGCCCTCTGCGCCGGCCAGCAGACCATGTTTTGGGAGATGCACGATGTCCTCTTCGACTGGCAGACGCGCTACGGCAATACGGCGTTTTCGCAGAATCGGCTGCTGGCCGGTGTGGAAAAGCTGGGCTTGATTGCAAACGCTTTCACCGATTGCTTCAATTCAGCGGCGACCTCGGCCACGCTGGACGCCGCGCAAAGCGAAGAGGTTTCCACCACACCAACCATCCGCGTCAACGGCGTCACGCTGGAGCAGGGCGCGACCATCCCGTCGACTGCGGCGATCCTGCAAGCCATTGACGATGCCACGCCGGCTGGTTGGGGCATACCGATCGAGGAAGTAGCGGCCGAGCCCGCCGCAGTGAGGGACGCGGAAGCAGAGGCGCAAGACGAGCCCATGCCGGAGCCCGAGCCGGAAGAAGAACCGACTGTCGCAGCTGCTGAGCCGGCTGAAGCGCTGGAATCCGAAGCGACTGAGACCAGTGCGGATGTTGTAACAGCTGAAGCGCCGGCTGATGTGGCTGAAGAGGACGAATCCGAATCCGCCGCTGATGCGGAAGAATCCGATGCGAATGAGGGCGAAGGGTCCGGCGGCTGACAGCGCCTAGCCCGGGCTGATCTACGCCGCGACCTAGCCGTTAGGGACTACTTGCGCGCCAGCATGGGTCCCAGCGGGCGACCGCCCACAAGATGCATGTGCAGGTGGAAGACTTCCTGGCCGCCGTGAGCGTTGCAATTGACGATCAGGCGGTAGCCGTCCGCCGCGATGCCTTCCTCCGCCGCGATCTTCGCCGCTGCGGTGAAAAGCCGGCCCAGCGCGGCCTCGTCTTCAATGGTCACATCGTTGGCGGTAGCGATTTCATGTTTGGGAATGATGAGTATATGGGTAGGGGCTGAGGGCGCGATATCGCGAAATGCCAGCACCAACTCGTCCTCATAAACGATGTCAGCCGGGATTTCACGCGCGATTATCTTGGAAAACACCGTACTCATTTGCCGCCTCCTCGAATCAATTGAGCGCCCGTAGCCGGACGCCGTCTGGCGCACTCATTGTTGGTCCTGCCGGCTACATAACCATACCGCCGTCGACAACCAGGGTTTGGCCGGTGATGTACGACGCATCGGTGGAAGCGAGGAAAGCGACCGCTTTGGCGATATCGTCCGGCGCGCCCATTCTGCCCAAGGGGATGGCGTCGATAGCCGCGCCTTTCAGCTCGTCGGACAAATCAGCGGTCATATCCGTCTCGACGAAACCCGGCGCCACCGCGTTGACGCGCACGCCACGAACCGCCAGCTCCTTGGCCAGCGATTTGGTCAGCCCGATGATGCCGGCTTTGCTGGCGGCGTAATTGGTCTGGCCGCCATTGCCGGCGATGCCGACGACGCTGGTGATATTAATGATGGCGCCTGTGCGTTTGCGCATCATGATGCGGGCGGCTGATTTGCAGCAAAGCCAGCAGCTGCGCAGGTTGGTCGCCAGCACTTGATCGAAGTCTTCCGGCTTCATCATCATGATGACGTTGTCGCGCGTCATGCCCGCGTTATTCACCAGGATATCGAGCGTGCCGGCTTCTGATGTAATCTGTTTAAAGAGGGCGGTCACGTCGTCCGCGCTCTGGACATCGGCCTGCACGGCTGCTGCTGTGCCGCCGGCGCCCGTGATTTCGGCCACGACGATGTCGGCTGCCTTCGCGCTCTGCCGGTAATTCACGAATACTGCCGCGCCCCGCGCCGCCAGCTCCAGGCTGATCGCGCGGCCGATGCCGCGGCTGCCGCCCGTGACTAAAGCCGTTTTGCCAGCAAGATCCGTCATCTGGTTTTCCTCACAGCGAGTTGGAAAAGTGTCGTTCCACTATAACCTTGGCTTTTGGCGACGACTATAGTCACCCACCCACCCAGCCGATCAATTCGACTTGACCGCGCAGGTCGCTGGTCAAGCTGGTCGCGCCGAAGCCGTTGGCGCTGGCGACATAGATGTCATTGCGCCCGTCCACGCGCGGATTAACGCCCGTGAATGCCAGGAATTCGCCGTCAAAGGAATAGCGCGGGTCGCACATGGTCGGCGGCGGCCCGGCGTTGGCCACGCTGCGAAAACGCCGGTCGCGCACGCGCACGCCGAAGGGGCATTGGCCGGCGGTTCCGCCGACGGCGATTCGCTCGCCATCGGGCGACCAGTCGGCGCTCATGCTGAAACGCGGAATATCCAGGGCGTCATCGTCGCCGAGCAGCGCGCCCTCCGCGCTCAGCAGCACCAGCCGGTTTTCCCCCTCGGCAATCTGCGTCAGGACCGCGGCGCCGCTGGGCGACCAATGTTCCGACAGATAGCTGGCCGTGGCCGGGCTGTCCGGCAGTCGAATTTCGCGCACATCGCCGCTGCGGATATCGGCCCGCCAAATGCGCCGCTGCGGATTGAGCAAGTCGAAGGGGTCGCCACTGGCGAAGGCCAGCATAGACGCGTTGATCCAGTAGGGCGCCTCGGACGCGGCGACATCAGAAACGCGGCTGATTTTGCCGCTCGCGAGCTCATATAGATAGACTTGGCCACCCCTCGGCGGCGCAACGCTCAGGGCGTCGCAGAAATCCGGCTCGCCCGGTATCCAGCTGGGGCAGTCTTCGCGGTCGGATACAAAGGCGATGCGCCTGCCGTCGGGCGACCAACTGGGCCACATATCGTACGACCCGTGTTCGGTGATATTCGTCCGGCCCGAGCCATCGGTAGCGTACAGATAAATGTCGATATCGTAGCCGGTGGCGACCGCCATCGCCAGCTGCGAGCCGTCCGGAGACCACGACGGCTTCATATAATACCCGCGCTGCACCAGCGGACTGTCGCCGGCCAGAACACGCGCGCTGAAACCAGTCGCAAAGTCGAGTATATACAGGCCGTTGCTGCGTATGTCGCCGTCGGTTCTGACGAAGGCCAGCGCATTGCCGGGCCGGGACACAAAGACCTCAAGTCCGGTAGTCGAGTTGACCTCCAGTACCGGGATGCGACCGCGCAAACGGGTCGGCGAGGCGAAGTACAGCGTCTGTACGCCGGTGGCCGGTTGGGCAGTGGCGATATTGGCGATCGACACCTGCCGGTTGGCGCTGATATACGCGATCATCTGGTTCTGGATGCCGTCCTTGATTTCCGCCGGCACAGCGACCACATCCCAGTTGTCGAATACGAATCCGGTCAGCGGCAGCGGCGTAATGCTTGGCGTCAAGCTAGGCTCAGCAGTCGCCGTGGACGTGGCGGTGCTGGTGATGGTCGGGCTGGCCGTTGCGCTGGCGACAGTTGTCGCCGTCGGCGTATCGGTGAAGGTCGCTGAAGCCGTTGCCGTTGGCGTGGCGCTGGGCGCGAACTGGCCGAGCGCGCTGCAGCCGCAAAGAAACAGCAGGGCCAGCAGCAAACCCGGCCTCGCGCGCCAGCGGGCGGTGATCCGGGGGCTCAGTCGCTGGCTCGTGTTGGAATCGCAAGGTTTCAAGCGGCGCCCCGCTTTCAATCTGCCGCGTCCGCCGGCGCTTCGGCGGCGCTCTGCCGCTGCTCCGAATCGCTATCGCGCTGTCTCTTGGCCGGTGGCTCCTTCAAGACCAGATCCAGCACACTCTGCAAATCCGAGACATATGCGATGGAGACATCGCGCAGCACCGCCTTGGGTATGTCGCGCACATCTTTGCGGTTGTCGTTGGGCAAGATGATTCGGGTAATCTCGCGCCGGCGCGCCGCCAGCACCTTTTCCACCACGCCGCCCACCGGCAGCACCTGGCCGCGCAGCGTAATCTCGCCGGTCATGGCGTATTGCGCCGAGGTCTTCCGCTCGGTGAAGGCCGAGATTAGCGCCGTGGCCAGGGTGATGCCGGCTGAGGGACCGTCTTTGGGCACGGCGCCCTCCGGCATGTGGATATGTATGTCGAAGTTCTCGAAGTCATCGGCGGGCACATCAAATTCATGCGCTCGCCCACGCAGGTAACTCAGCGCAATATGCGCCGATTCCTGCAAAATATCACCCAGCTGACCGGTCAGCATCAAGTTGCCTTTGCCCGACGCCAAGGTGACCTCGACCGTTTGGATTTCTCCGCCATTGGGCGTCCACACCAAGCCGCTCGCAATACCGACCGTGTCCTGGCGGTTGACCTTTGAGGCCAGCATTTGCGGCGGTCCCAGGAAGCGCTCGGCAATTGCAGACGTGATGCGCCGCGGGACCTTGCGCTCCGATGCGACCTGCCGGGCGAGCTTGCGGCAGATATTGGCGATCTCGCGCTCCAGGTTGCGCACGCCGCTTTCGTAGGTGTAGTGCCGAATCACGTGCTGCAGCGCTCCCGTGGTGAAACGGATGCCTAAAGCCGCGAGTCCGCTGGCGTCGATCTGCTTGGGAATGAGGAACCGGCGCGCGATCTGGATCTTCTCTTCTTCGGAATAACCCTTGAACTCGATGACTTCCAGGCGGTCTTCCAGCGCCTCAGGTATCGAATACAAGTCATTGGCGGTGGTGATGAAGGTCACTTTGGACAAGTCATAAGGCACTTCCAGGTAGTGGTCGACGAAGTTGTGATTCTGCTCGGGATCCAATACTTCCAGCATGGCCGAGGCCGGGTCGCCACGGAAGTCCGCGCTCATCTTGTCGACCTCGTCCAGCATAAACACCGGATTGACCGTCTGCGAGCGTTCCATTTGCTGCAAGATGCGCCCGGGCATAGAGCCGATGTATGTTCGGCGATGGCCGCGAATCTCGGCTTCGTCGCGTACGCCGCCCAGGCTAATGCGCAAGAATGCGCAGCCCAGCGCCTCGGCGATGCTCTTGCCCAGCGAGGTCTTGCCGACGCCTGGCGGTCCCACAAAACACAAGATCGGGCTCTTCATCTTGTCGCCCGCCAGCTTGCGCACGGCGATATGTTCGACGATGCGCGCCTTGACTTTCTTGAGCCCGTAATGCGCGCGCTCCAGGATATCTTCGGCGTGCTGCAGGTCCAGATTTTCCTGGCTGAGCTCATTCCAGGGCAGGGCCAGCAGCCGATCGAGATAGGTGTGGATCACACCCGACTCCGGCGACATCGGCGGGATGACGCCCAGGCGCGACATCTCCTTCATGGCTTTTTCGTGAACTTCGCTCGGCAAGCCGGCGCTGCGGATGCGCTCGGTCAGCTCGTGGATCTCTTGCTGAAAAACATCGCCATCGCCCAATTCCTGCTGGATGATGCGGACTTGCTCGCGCAGGTACATTTCGCGCTGATTGGCCGCGATCTCATCTTGCAGTCTGGTGTGGACCTCGTCGTGTATTTCGCTGTCTTGCAATTCGTTAGTCAGCAGCGCCGCCAGCAGTTCGAGGCGCTTCTCTACATCGTTCAGCTCAAGCAGTTGCTGCAAGTCCTCCGGCGCCAGAGGCAGAATCGCCGAGAGCGAGTCGCACAACAAGCCCGGATCGTCCAGAGACAAGATGTATTTTATGACGCTTTCGGGCATGGCTTCGTTGTACTGGCTGCTGTGCTTGAAGATGTCGATCAATGCCGTCGCCAGCGATTCGAGCGCCTTGGGTTCGATGGCGTCCTCAACCATCGGTCGCGCTGTGGCCACCGGGTAGGCCCCTTGCTGATCGACTGCCAGAATCTCCACCCGCCGCCGGCCTTGCGCCAGCAGCTGTTTGGAATTGTCCGCCAATTCCGCGTATCGGCCCGGCGCGATTTCCGTGCCGATAAGATGAATCTTGTCGATTGGGGCGCTGCCATTGCGCTCCGGCCGCAGCTTGCAGGCGATCAGCGTTTGTCCGCGCTCATCGGCATAAGCAGCTGCGTTGGCTTGCGTGTCATCGGTCAGCGGAATCAGGCTCAACACCTGTGGGAAGAGTACGCGATCATCGAGGATCAGCAGGGGAAGCTCAAAAACGCCGTCATGCTTCAACTCGGCGTTTTGGATGCTTGTGAGACGCTCATTTAGCTCGGTTGTCAAAGGCTTCCGCCATGTGTACTTAGCGTCTTGACCTCGAAGTGTAGCTTAGTAGTGGCAAATATGTAAAGACCGCCAGCCGCGCCCAGCCTCTGTTGTTGGTGTAAAATGTCAAAGGTAGATTCGCGGGCTCATTTGGGCAGAGGCAACGAACTCACGATGCGTATTCCTGTCGCCGTCACCCTGGCCGCCGCAGCAGCCGGCGTCATTCTGGTTTTCATCGTGGGCGGGTTGATCGTGCGGCCGCCTCTACCCCTGATCCTGGCGGCGGGCTTCGACCGCGCGGCCATCAGCCCCAACGCCGACGGCGAAGACGATATCGCAGTCTTCAGCTATTCGCTCTCGCGGCCGGCAGTCATCAGCCTGTCGCTGACAAGCGACGCAGGCAGGACGTTCTATTTCCGACAGGATCAGCCGCGCGCCGATGACGACTACACAGTGCTTTTCAGCGGTGTAGTGGATGGTTTTTTGCAAGAAGGCGAAGCAGTCTACGGTGAAATTGAGCGCCGTCTGATACCGAACGGAACTTATGCCTGGCGTCTTGAAGCCAAGCCGGACGCCGGCGAGCCGGCCGCGGCCAGCGGAGAGCTGCTGGTGAAAGCGGGGGATACGCCGCTGCCAATCATTTCGGAATTTCAGATTGCGCCCGATGTGTTTTCGCCCAATCAGGACGGCGTCGCCGATCGCGTCAGCATTAATGTGTATCTGGAAAAGGATGTCGAGCGCCTGGATGTATATCTGGAGGGTCCGGACGGTTCGCGGATTCCCATTTCGGCCCGGGTGGAAGAGCGGCAATACGGCCAGGCGGGACGGCACCGTTTTGATTACGAAGGCGGCATTGACCTGGGCGTCGATCCGCCGCCCGATGGCAGCTATCGCGTGGTTGGGCAAGCGCAGGACAGTGTCGGCCAGCGCATGCGCCGGGAAGGGCAGTTGACCATTGAGGTCGGCGGCAAACCCTATGCCGAAATCAAGCCGCAAGCCATCGGCGTCGATGTGGCTTTCGCCGTGCAGCCCTTTGCCGAGCGCTATCTCTCGACTGCGGCCGGGCTGGGCGATTTGCTGCCGCTGCCTGTTGACTCGGCGGCGTTGGCTGATTCGCAGCAGATCACCGTGCCCCTGGATCACATGTTGGTCTTTCGTTTGACGGTCGACAATTATGGCGATGTGCCCATACGCACCAGCGGTCCGCCGCCCGGCACAGTTTATCGACAAGATCAGCTGGCCGGCAGCCTGGGCATGTTCGACGAATCCGGCGCCTGGCGCGTCGGCATCCAATGCGAAACCTCCATGGGCAGTTTTCCTTATCGCTGGGCGATCGCTGCGGACGAAGATCTGCTGGCGGTCGAGGACGAAGCCAGTGGCAACACCTACCATTACCTGCCGCCGCAGACGCGGGCGCAGGTTTGGGGTGGCATTCAATTCACCGAAGCCAAAGCGCGCAACCCGCAGAATTGCTGGGCCGGGCTGATCCATGAAGATGTCGCCATCAGCTTGCGCAACAATCATGTTGGCTTGCGCTCGATCATGATTGTCAACCCGGCCGGCGCCGACCAAAATGGATGAAGGCGCTCCAAGTATGGTTGACCTGGCGGTGATTGTCGTCACCTGGAACAACGCCGATGTCATCGTAGACGCGCTGCAAAGCTTGCTGGACGACCTGAATGGCAGCAATCTACGCAGCCAGGTCTGGCTGGTCGACTCGGCATCCGCGGACGAAACGGTCAGGGTCGTTCGCGAGCGCTTCCCGTCGGTTGGACTCATTGCCTGCGAGCAAAATATCGGCTTCGGCGCCGGCAACAATTTAGCGCTGCAGGCAATCGGATTCAACCAGGATGGCGCGGCGTCTCAGCTGCCGGCGGCCGTTTACCTGCTGAATCCGGACACGATTACTCACGCGGGCGCCACCCGGCGGCTATTCGATACGCTAATGGCGCAGACTGAAGTCGGCGTTGTTGGCGCGCGCTTGACCTACGCCGACGGCGCCTTTCAGCACAGCGCCTTTCGCTTTCCCGACTTGCGTCAAATCTGGACCGAGTTTTTTCCCACGCCGGGCCGCCTGACAGACGGTCCCTTTAACGGGCGCTATTCGCGCGCCCAGTACGATTCAGCGCATCCCTTTGAGGTGGACTTTACCCTGGGCGCGACCATGATGCTAAAGCGCGAAGTCGTACAGCAGACGACTGGCTTCAACACGGACTACTTTTTGTACTGCGAGGAAATCGACTGGGCCTGGCGCATAAAGCGAGCCGGCTGGCGCATATTATGTGTGCCGCGGGCGCAGGTGACTCATCTGGGCGGCAGCAGCACATCACAGGCGCGCCCGCGCAGCCAAATAGATTTATGGAAAAGTAGGTTATTATTGTACGATACCTATTATCCGCGCTGGAAGCGGACTGCTGCGCGACTGTTGATGATTTGGGGCTTGCATCGCAAGCTGCGCGCAGTCAGCGCTGCCGAGCCCGAACTTGCGCAGGCGTACCGCGCGGTAATCGAGATGGCCAAGGCATGACGCATCTGACCGCCATCGTGCTGACGCACAACGAATCGGCGCAAATAGCGGATTGCATCAAGACGCTGCGCTTCGCCGACCGCATCATCGTTTTTGACTCCTTCAGCACGGACGATACCGTGTCCATCGCGCAGAGTTGCGGCGCGGACATATTCCAGCATGAATTCGAGAATTACGCCGAGCAGCGCAATGCCGCGCTGGATGCCGCGGATGAGATGACCGACTGGGTGCTCTTCGTAGATGCCGATGAGCGCATTTCCGATGCGCTGGCGAAAGAGATTCGCGAAAAAATCGCTTATCCCGATTTCGCCGGCTGGCGCGCCCCGCGGCACAATTATATCTTCGGCGTGTTGACAAAAGGAGCGGGTTGGTATCCCGATTATCAGACGCGGCTGCTGCGGGTGGGGCAAGCCACATACGATCGCCGGCGCGCGGTGCACGAGGTAGTCAAGCTCTATGGCGAAGAAGGCACCCTGCGCAACCCGATCATCCACTACAACTATGCCGACATTGACCAGTTTATGGACAAGCAGGAGAATTACGCTCGCATTGACGCCCAAAGCCTGTACGCCCAGGGTGTCGTACCGCGCCATCAAACGTTTATTCTGCAGCCGCTGCGCCAGTTCTATTGGCGCTTTGTCACGCTTGGCGGCTACCGCGACGGTTGGCACGGCTTGCGACTGTCGTTGTTGATGGCGCGCTACGAGAATCGCAAGTATCAGCTTCTGGCGGCGCTGTGGCAGAAACAATGAGCGTCGTTATTGCTAGGGCGACTTACTGCGGTACGAGGATTCCGTAGCCGCCGTTGTCGCGCCGATAGAGCACATTCACCTGGGTAGAATCGGCATTCATGAACATGTAGAAGTTGTGATCCAGCAATTCTAGCTGCTCTATGGCTTCCTCTTCGTTCATGGGGATTAGCTCGACCTGCTTGCGCCGCAGAATTTCGGTCTGCGCCGCCGCGTCGTCCTCGACAACCAGGGCCGATTCCGGGATGTCCTCAGCGGCGTCGAGCTCGGCGACGGTCGCCCGGTACTTGTCGCGGACCTTCTGGTTCTTTGATTTGCGTTTGCTCTTGAATCGGTCGATCTGCCGGTGCAGCTTGTCCACAGCTTTGTTGATCGCGAAGCGGATCGTATCACGATTCTCGATATCCATTTTCTCTTCCGCGCGCAGAATCGCGCCACGCGCGTGTTGAACCGTGATTTGGGCGATGGCAATGTCCGCGCCGCGATGCGTGCGAATGATAGCCAGCTCGACCCCGACATGGGCGATATTCGGCAAGTAGCGATCGAGCCTGTCGACGCGGGAGCGCGTATATTGATCGAGTCCCTCGGAGATCCTGATTCCATCTCCGTGTATCGTAATGTCCACGATTTACCTCCTGGCACTGTCAGATGAATAAGAAGGGTGACTGACCGCGATACCGAAGACGGCCGCTGCATTTCGCTTTCGCAGCGCCGCGGCGCATTCGCGCAGAGTCGCGCCTGTTGTAACGACGTCATCAACCAGCAGAATTGACAAATCCTTGACTGCCGGGTCCGCTTCAAACGCGCCTGCGACATTTTGCAGTCGTTCGCTGCCGGCAAGACGCGCTTGCTGGCCTGTATTGCGAATTCGCCGCAGCCAGGCGGTCTCAACTTTGACTTCCAGCGTCTGCGCCAGCCGCTTAGCCAGCAACGCCGACTGATTATACCCTCTTTCCAGCAGCCGGTCAGCATAGAGCGGCACCGGCAGCACGGTGTCGAACTTCCAGTCTTGCGCGCCGAGGGCCTGGACCAATCGCTCCGCCAGGATATCGCACAGGTCCTTGGCGTCCTCATATTTGAAGGCTTGGACGGCGCTGGCAAGTACGCCCTTGTGTTCGCCAGTCGAAAATAAAACGTCAAGAGGCATCATGGAGCGGTGAGCGATTTCCAAGGGGTGGCGCGCAAGTTCAGCGCGGCAGGCGGCGCAGAAGCGCGCGTCGACCCGACCGCAGTTGCCGCAGACTGGCGGAAAGACCAGATCCGTCAGCCAGTCGGTCGCCTTTTCCGCCGCCAGCTCAAGATCACTGAAAATGGAAGGATTCGATGCCGCATCCGGAGTCATCGGCGACGCTTTCGCATGTGAAGCGCAAGCATGAATCTAACATAATTGTAACACAGCAAGCGGCCCTCTCGCTCGACTGCCTGAGGAGTGACATTGCGCTCCTCATCTGCCTTTCCGCTGTCGCGCCAGGCGCTGCTTAGCCCAGTCAGCCCGCGCGAATCGTGATATAGTTATATCTTGAAAGCGCCTCCATCAGACAGCAATCAGCGAAGGGATAGTTTGAATTGCAGCGGGTCAGCGAGGCGGGCACGAGCTTTTATCGCAACGACGGCTGGAACGACCTCCGGCATGGCATATTTTCGCGCCATGGCGGCGTCAGCCAATCTTGCTGGAATTCGCTGAACGTGGGCGCGTCGATTGGCGATGATCCCGAGGCAGTGCGCGAGAATCACCGGCGTATGTATCGCGCGCTGGATGTCAATGCCGGGCGCGCTGTCAGCAGTTGGCTTGTACATAGCGTTAACGTCAAGGTTGTCGATGACGAGGACAAGCTTAAGGGCAATTTGGAAAAGGCGGACGCCATCGTCACCAATCAGCCGGATACGCCGCTGGTCATGCGATTCGCGGACTGTGTGCCCGTGCTGCTCTACGATCCCGCAAAACATGCGATCGGTTTGGCGCACGCCGGCTGGCGCGGCGCCGTCAAGGGTATGGCGGGCTTGGCGGTTCGCGCGCTGGAATCAGCCTTCGGCTGTCGCCCGGAAGATGTGCAGGCGGTTATCGGGCCCGCCATCTCGCGGCGCAATTATCCGGTCGGCGAAGAGGTTGCTGCTCTAGCAAGGGCCTACTTCGGCGAGGACGCCGGCGTCGCGAGTTATGATGCTGACGACGGCAGCGCTTGCCTGGATCTCTGGCGTGCCAATCGCCTGGATCTGGAGCGGCAGGGCGTCAGCAATATCACCGTACTGGACATCTGCACATATGATAATACTGACGAGTTTTACTCTCATCGCGCGGAGAAAGGGAAGACGGGCCGTTTCGGCGTGGTGATTTCGCTATGAGCATCGCCGACAACGTTAAGCGCGTGCATGATCGCATTGACGCCGCCTGCGCCAAAGCCAAGCGCGCGCCATCCGAGATCACGCTGGTGGCGGTCAGCAAACAGAAGACCGTCGCGGACATTGTGAGCGCGGCTGAAGCGGGCATACAACATATCGGCGAAAATCGCGTAGAAGAGTGTATCGGCAAGATCGCGCCGGTCCAGGCAGCGGCGCCCGGCCCACTGACTTGGCACATGGTGGGCCACGTGCAGAGCCGCAAGGCCAAGCGGGTGATTCAGCACTTCGACATTGTGCAGTCCCTGGACAGTTTGCGCTTGGCCAGGCGATTTTCACGGCTGGCGGGCGATAGCGATCAGATGCTCGCAGCATTTCTGGAGATAAATGTTTCCGGAGAAGCATCGAAACACGGATTTGCGGGTTACAATTGGTATCAAGATAACGCCGTGAAGGATCGTTTGTTGCGCGAACTTGGCGAACTATTCGAATTGCCGCGTCTGGATATCCGCGGTTTGATGACCATGGCGCCCTTTGAAGCCGAAGAAGGTATGATCCGGCGCGTATTCGCCGACCTGGCCGCCTTGCGTGAAGAGCTTCAGGATTCACTTGGTGTGAGCCTGCCGGAATTGAGTATGGGCATGACCGACGACTTTGAGTGGGCGATAGCGGAGGGCTCGACCATGATCCGGGTCGGGCGCGCCCTATTTGGAAGCAGGAGTTAATCCGAAGGCTTAGAGCGCAAAGAGAGGCAAGAGAATGTCTTCAGTGTTTTTGGTACTGTACTGGGTATTGCACGTCTATCAGCTGATATTGCTGGCTCGCGTATTGATGAGCTGGATCCCTAATCTGGATCAGAACAACCCGATAGCGCGTTTCTTGTACCAGGCGACTGAGCCCGTGCTGGCGCCGATTCGCAGCGCGTTGCCGCCCATGGGTGGTATCGACTTAAGCCCGCTGGTTGTATTCCTGGGCATAAGCGTAATCATTCAATTGGTGATATAGCGCTTCGCGCGCGGCTGGCGCCTATAGTTTGATCAAGATCCTGCCGCAGCTCTGGCAGTTGACAAGGCCGCTGCTGCGATTGATGGCCGTGATCACCGTGCTGTTCTGTTCGATCCCGCAGATGGTGCAGGCATCGTCCTTCAGCACGGATACGGCTCGGTTCGACTTCTTCGTTCGCAAGACATTGTAGGTTTTGAATAGCTCGACTGGTAATTCCTTTACCGCGGTTTTGCGCTGAGCTAGTTGCGTCTTTACTGTCGAATTCAAGCTCTTCTTCTCATTGAGCAGGTTCTTGTTTTCCTCTTTGCGCTCCTCACCGATTTCGTTCAGCGCGGTCTCGCATTCATTCAGCGTCGCCTGGCAAGCATCGCGATCGCTGATGATCCGCAGCAGCTCGTCGTCCAGCACTTCGTTGCGCCGCGTCAGCGACTCGATTTCCATTTGCAGGTCTTGCATTTCTTTGGGATTGGTGACTTCACCGCTGTACAAGCGCGTCTCACTGTTCTGTTTCTTGTCGATGAGCGTCGCAATTTCCAGATTCATTTCGTTGGCGCGCTTAATCGCTTCGTCAAAGGCGACTTTGGCGCTCTCGAAAGCCGCTTCCGCTTCGTGCAGCCCGGCATTGTCTTTCAGCAGCAAGTCAATCGCCTTGATACGTTTGGTTTGAGCGATGATTTCCAATTCAAGCTGTTGAATGCGGTATAGCGCGAGAACATCAGACATTGTCGTCCACCTCTTGAAGTCGGTCAGTTCATATTATAGCGCCCAAAAAAAAGCGCAAGATGTAAACTACGGTTTGAGAGAATTACCGTCTTGCGACGGGATTTGGGTCGCGCGCCGGGCCGGGGCCGGGAGGGTCTGAAAGCCAAATCGCGTCAGTCTTGGTGAGGATCGCATGGCACGCATGATACGCCGATTGACAACCGAACGGGCGGCGATTGTCATCGTCCATCTGCTGCTATTTGCGCTGGCCAGTCGCGTCGCGATTGATCCCGACATGTGGTGGCAGCTGCGGATGGGGGAACAGATTGTCGAAACCGGAGACTTCATCTATGCCGACAGCTTTTCTCACACGCAGACTGGCAAGCTGCACAAGTATCACGGCGGGCTGGCGCAGGTACTGATGTTCGTCAGCTGGCGCGCGGGCGGCCATCTGAGCATGACGCTCTTCACTGCCGCATTGGCGCTGGCGGGTATGCACTGCGCCTATCGAGCGGGTCGCGGCAGCATCTATATGCAGGGTTTCGTACTGGTCTTGGGGGCGGCCTGCGCGTCCACGTTCTGGTCGCCGCGGCCACAGATGTTCACCTTTGTGGGCGCGGCGTTGCTCCTGTACTTGCTGCGGCGCCTGCAACAGCACGGAGACGCAGTGCTTTGGCCGCTGCCGGTACTCTTGTGGCTCTGGAGCAATCTGCACGGCGGCTTCATCGTCGCTTATTTGTTCATCGCCGGATTTGTGCTGGGCGAGTGGCTGAAGCGTGTAGTTGGCGTCGGAGACGGCGGCTTGTCCACGCCGGTACTGTGCCGCCTGTGCGCGCTCACGCTCTTGTCGCTCCTGCTGCTGCCGGTCAATCCGCTGGGTTTGTCGATTTACTCGGCGCCCTTTGAGACCCTGGCGATACCCGGCCTGCGCAGCTTCATTCAGGAATGGAAACCGCCGGACTTCGCGCAGCCAATCACCTGGTCGTTTGTCGCGCTGCTTGCGGTCCTGGCGCTGTCCGTCGTGGCGAGCAGGCGCAGGCTCGACCTGACTGTCGCGATTCTGGTAGGTGGTACCGCACTCATGGCGCTTTACTCTGGACGGCATCTATCTTTGTTTGCGCTGACAGCCGTCCCAGTGGTGTCGACGCACCTGGACATCTTTCTGAAGCGAAAAGGCTGGACGCTGCCGCGGCGATTGCTGGAATCGCCCGGCCGCGCCGCGCTGAATCTGACTTTAATTTGTCTGGTGGCGGGCGGTACACTGGCGCAGCTTCGCCACCATTCAAGCGCGAGCGGGGTTGAGCGGGCGCTCAAACTGAATTATCCGCAGGGCGCGCTGCAATTTCTCGCGACCGTATCCCCCGAGGGAAAACTGTTCAACAGCTACAATTGGGGCGGGTATCTGATATATCATGCGCCTGAGCTGCCGGTATTCATCGACGGCCGCACCGATTTATACCGCGACTTTCTGGGCGAGTATACCAGCGCTGCATTTGGCGGGCCTGACTGGCGGGACGTGTTTTCGCGCCACGATATCGGCATCGCGCTGATTGAGAGCGAAAGTCCGCTATCGGCCCGGCTCGAGGCGGCGGACGATTGGCGTCTCGCCTATCGGGACGCGGTCGCGAGCGTCTATTTACGCCAGCGGCTGCCAAGCGAAAGTACTGATCTTTGAAGAAGCGACACCGTGATCAAGCCCTGAACGAGCTATTTGGTCGCCTGGAATCGTCCGATTTCGACCGGCGGGAGAATGCGCTGTTTGTGCTGGCCATTTTGCTGCGGAGAGCGAATCATCAGCCCGGCGGTGATGACCCGTTGAGCGCAGCCGACTTGCCACGCGAATTAGCGCGCATAAGGCTAACTCGGGATGAACAGGGGCAAATCGTCGACCGCTTAATCCAGCTGGTGGTCAGCCGCCGCGAGAGCCGCGCCAGCGCCTTCTGGGCCTTGGGCGAAGCCGCGCCAGGGGCGGGCTGGGAACCGGTCTTGCAACTGCTAAAAGCATGTGGCGATCAGCTGGAGGGGGAGGCGGCTTTTCAGGCCTGCCGGGCGCTGCGGCGCTGGCTGACGTCGGGCGAACTGGGCGCAGAACTGGTCCGGCGCGGAATCGCCGCCGGCGACCCGCAAGCGTTGTTGCGCAATTGGTCGCGCGCGAGCGACAGGCGTCTGAAACGCGCCGCGCAGGACTTGACAGACATATTGAATGACGCCGCGCAGTGAGCCCCCTTCAGAACCAATTTCCCGAGAATCTGCACTATAATGAAAGCGCCTGCCCGGCAAGAACTTCAAGGAACCGATGATGTCCAGTTTGTTTGACAAGATCGCTACCCTGGTAAACGCGCAAGTGAATGAGCTTCTGGGCAAGAATCCGACTTCCCCGCTGGCGCGGATTCGCTTGAACGCCGATGATGCCGAGAAAAACCCGCGCGATTCAGCGGGTGCGTTGCGCCGGCGCCTGGACGAAGCGGTTGACTTCGAGGATGTCTTGCAGGCGAAGATCCACGCGCTTATGGGGGAGGCGGCGGATCTGGACGCGCAGATTGACGTCAGCGTACGCCAAGGTGATGAATTTGGCGCGCGGCGGCTGCAGGGTCAGCTCAATATCAAGCAGCAGCAATTGGCAATCGCCGAGTCGGAATTGCGCGATCACCGCGCCCTGACCAGGCACCTGATGCAAGAGATGCGTAACCTGGAAGCGGCTCTTGATGAACGCGACCGTCAGATGCAAGGGCCACCGGCTGCGCATCAACCATCACAGCGGCGAACGCGCATTCCAGTTGACGGCGCCAGTTTGCGCGCCCGGGTCGGGGAGCAGCCCATTGTAGGCGCCGTTTCGGATAGGCTGAACGAGGCGCGCGACGGACTGGAGAGCCTGATCAACCGGGAACAGCCTCAGCCTGTGCCGCCAAGATCGGCGCCGCGCAGCAACAGATTCATCATTGTCGATGAAGAGCCCGACCCGCGCCAACCCAAAGCGCGCAAAAGCGATGCCGGCGATATGAACCGCAGGCTTTCGCGTTTGAGCAAGCCGCAAGACGAAGACTGAGCGCCAAGCCGCTGATCCGCTTAGCGTTCTTCGCCCGGGCGCGCTTGAAGCGCCACGATGAGGTCCTGCATAGAGCGCTCGAAATAGGGAAAGCCCAGCCAGGCGCTCATCAGCCCAAATACGCCACCGGTTACGATGCGGAAAATCGGCGTCGTCTCGCGCACTGGCCAAAACTCAAAGGGCGGATAGCTCAATAGTTGACTTAGGCCGTCAATGCCAACCGGTCCCAAGCCGGCGACTACAAAGATCCAGAATGGCATGGGCCGTATGCGCCAGCGGTAGCGTCGATAAATGAGTCCGCCAACAAATATCATCGTATAGATAGCCAGGTCGCGCGCGCACAAGCCGGTCTTATAGCCAAAAGTCTCGTCGCCGACAAAGTGGCGGGCGGCGATTTGCTGCGCCACGCTGAATTGCTGCAGCCCGTCGGCGCTGCCCGGCGGCGACGAAACCCGGCCGGCGTATACAGCCGACCAATGGCGATACTGCGCCTGGAAGGCTTGGGATTGCGCCGCGTATTGCTCGAAGGGCGCGTAGGCGCTGTCCGCCGCGCCGCGCGGATAAAAGGGCTGCGCGCCAAAGACAAATACCGAACGGAAGGCGAATTGATGGCAGAAGGGGCTGTAGAGCGTGTAGATGACATCAGCGGCGCCGTGCCAGCCGGCTTTGGCCAAAACAGGCGCGACCCAGGGCAGTGTGATGTACAGCGCCAGCAGCGTCAGTACAATGCGCAGCCAATTGCAGGCTGTCCGTAGCATCAGCCGCTTCACTCGTCGTCCGGCGGATTTGAGCGCTCGCATCGTCCGGTCTGCGCTTAAACGCGCTCCGACAGGCGCTGAATATCGCTGTCCAGTTGACGGCGCGTCACCGGCCCGTAGTAGACCTGATGAATATGTTGACTGCTGTCAAGCAGGTAGGTCATCGGCAGGCCACGCACCAGGTACTGCTTCGACAGGGCAAGCGTCTCATCCAGCAGCAGGTCGTAGCTTAGGCCAAGCGCGGCCTGCCACTCGGCCACTGATTCCGCGGGTTCGCCCATGTTGATGGCCAGCACGCGAATCGAATCGGGCCGGCCGGCCTGGAGTTCTTGCAGGTCCCGCATCTCCTGGCGGCAGGGCGCGCACCAGGTCGCCCAGAAGTTGATGATGGTGGCCATTCCCGGCGCGCTGTCGAGCGCCACGTTATCGCCGGACAGATTCAATAGCTGAAATGGCGGCGCCGGCGCGCCAATTGATAGCGCCCCGCCTGGCGCGCTTGTCCCGGCGCGTGTCTTGAGTTCAGTCCGGCTTGGCAATCCAGAGCGAGCCAGAAGCGCAAATGCCGCGCCCAAACAGATGAGCGCGGCAAAGGTGCGAATGACGGCTGTGAGTCTGATCATCTGGCGGCGGGCGACACCCGATTAGGCGGCAAAGGCATCGCTGAGCAATTGGTTGAGCTGCGTCTCTGTCATGATACCAAAGTGACGCGCCAGGATAACCCCGTCTTTGCCCAGCAGGTAGGAACTGGGCCGCGTCTGAATCGCGTAAGCGTCGTTAATATCGCCGCTGCTATCCAGCGCCAGCGTAAATGTCAGACCGAATTCGTCGCGGAAGTCCGCCATGGCCGCCTCGGTGTCATTGTAGGCGATCGCCACAATCTCGAAACCGCGCGGTCCCCATTCATCGTAAGCCTTCTGAAATTCGGGCATTTCGCGGCGGCAAGGCCCGCACCAGGTGCCCCAGAAGTTCAAGAGCACAACCTTGTCGCTCAAGTCCGACAGTGACAAGCTGGTTGCGTCCAGCGTGTCGATGGTGAAGGCGGGCGCCCGATTGCCCTCGGCCAGCCCTACAGCCGGTCCCAAATCGTCGGCGACTTCGGACAGGCTGGTCAGGGCCGCGACCGCCAGTGAGCCTGTCTCGGCTTCCGCCGGATCCGCGTCGATCTCAATGCCGGCGATCGCCTGCGCATCGCGCACTTTGACGCGGAAGCGCGCCACATCGGTTGCGGACGCGTTGCGCAGCAAGACTCGGTACAAGCCCTCATCTTCCAGCGGAATCCCAATCAGCGGATACAAGTTGTTGTCCGCCATGAGGCTATCGACTTTGCTACCGCGCGCAAGCTCGCCATCGCCCGGGCCGAACAGGGTCAACTCAAAGTCAGGGATGGTCTCGCTGACGCTGCGCACTTCTACATCAATGACGTCGCCGGCATCGGCGTGAAAGAGATACTCTTGCGTCGTTGATTCGGCTGAGAATTTGCCGCTGGCGCTCTGGTTGATCGAGACGGGCAGCAACGTGCCATTCAAGCAGGATCCGACATGGCTGAGGCCGAGGCCGCCTTCAAAAAAGCCCACGCCGCATTCTTCCACGCGCAGGGTGAAATCAGCGAATTCGCCCCGCGAAAAGGTCTGGCTCAGGCTTTGCAGCTGGCCGCTGGAAACCAGCAGGCCTATGAGCACCAGCAGCGAGCCGCTGGCGAGTTTGATCTTGCCCATTTGGCGCTGAAGGCGGCGCAGCACGCCTTGCGCGCTATTCAAGAGCAGCGCCGTGATGACGAAGGGAATGCCCAGCCCGAAGGAGTAGGCGGTCAAGAGCAGCATGCCTTGGGCGATATCGCCGCTGCTGGCGCCAGCGGTCGCGGCCACCGTCAAAATGGTGCCCAGCAGGGGACCGATGCAGGGTGACCAGCCGGCCGAGAACACCATGCCCATAAAGGCGGAGCCTAACAAGCCTTCGCGCCCGCTCGAGCCGATTTCGCCGCGCGTGTCCGAGTAGAGCAGAACCTCCAGCCATTCCAGCAGACTATTCCAAAACACCGCCGGCTGCGTGAAGGCGCCCTTGGCGAACATCGCCAGCGCCAGCGCGACCGTCAGCGGCAGCGCGATTATCGCCTGTTCCAGGAAGCCCCAATACAAGATGCCGCCGCTCAGCAGGGCCAAGGCGATGCTCAACAGAACGTTGTCCAGAATGCCGGCCTGTCCCTTCTTGCGCAGCCAGGCGAAGAAGCGTGGCGCCAGCCCCATGAATTGGAAGCCGAAGAAGATGATGACCAGCCCGCCGATGCGCCCGATGATCTGCGTGAAAGTGCTGACGTGCTGGCCGGCGACGCTGGCGAGCGCTGTGGTCAGAAGGCCGATCAGGACAAAAACGGCGGTAAAGCCCAGGACAAAGGCGATGCCGTGCAGCAGCATTTGCAGACGGAATGCCAGCCCGACTGGCGCGGCCGCGCCGCCTGTAGTCTGTCGGCTGATGTTGTGCGTCAGCCGCCCGCTCATATAGCCGATGTAGGCCGGCACCAGCGGCAGTACGCAAGGCGATATGAATGACAAGACGCCAGCGACCAGCGCCAATCCAATCGTTACGTTTTCCATTTGCACCCCTCCGGCTCAATCCGCTGCGCGTGATGAGTCGTCTCGGAATCGATTTCTCTTAAGGTGGCAGAATATGATTACGAGAAGCTTGCTCAAGGCTAAATAATCTGTTTCAAAGATTCTGTTAGGCCACTGCGTCAATTGCATTCGGTGATCAGCGCCTGCAAGAATCGCGCTTCCTCCTCCGGCGTGTCGATGTCGCCATCGATCCGGGCCGACCTCAGCCTTTCCAAAAGATACTTGTAGCGGGGGCCGGGCGGGATGCCCATTCGTTTCAAGTCGACGCCATTGATGCTGGGGCGTTGATGCCGCCAAATGCCGCAGTAGTCGTCGATGTTTCGCCGTGCCTCCGGGCGGTGCGACAGCGCAATCCAGGCGGCCAGCAATGAAACTTCGGGCGCGCCATCGAGCAAGCGCGCAATCTCGCTTGGACGAGAACCTGTTTCGCTGAGCCTGCCCGCGTCAGCAACGAGCTTCGCGCCGGCGGCGACGGAGCGGGTTAAAGCTTGCGTCATGTCGAGACGCCGGCAGACGGCATGCGCATCGCGCTCGCTGATGTCCGCCAGCAGCAGGCTCCAGCGCAGCGCCAGATCAGCCGTTGCAATCTCCGCCCAACGCGGCATCCCGTCCAGCGTCATGCTCAAGCGCTGCTCCAGTTCGGGGCTGACGCGAAATGCCGAATGGATGCGCTCCAGGGCGCCCATGTCCTGCAGGCCGAGAATGATGTCGGCGGCTTTATCTTCTTGCAGGATCAGTTCGAACTCGCTGCCTAGCCGTATCCCGGTGATGCGCCCGAGCATCGGCAAAGCCTCGCGTATCCATTCAGCGGTCTCGGGCTCAATCTCGAATCCGTAACGCCGGGCGAAGCGCAAGGCCCGCAATATGCGCGTGGGGTCGTCGACGAAGCTCCGCTCGTGTAAGACGCGAATCCGCCGCTGCTCCAGGTCCTTGAGCCCGCCGCAGACATCAAGCAGCGTCCCGGCGGCCTGGGCCGGGCTCAGTTGCAGCGCCAGGGTGTTTAGCGAGAAATCGCGGCGCCAAAGGTCGCGCTCAATGCTGCTTGGCGCCACCTCGGGCAGCGCAGTCGGGTAGGCATAGGTCTCGGAACGCGCGCGGGCAAAATCAATATGATCGGGAAGGCCGGCGGATGGCAGCGACAGCTTCTCGGCAACGCTTGCGTCCAGCGCCCAGGTCGCTGTAACAAAGGGTTTATGTCTTTGCAGCGCGCCGCCGAAATCCGCGGCCAGGGCTTCGGCAAATCCGATGGCATCGGATTCGAGGACGAAGTCGAGATCGAGCTTTGGCCGCCGGAGCAGTAGATCGCGCACGACGCCGCCGACGAGAAAAAGCGCAAGCTCTTCGACTTGCGCTCGCCGAGCGATTATGTCAATGAGCCGGGCTGTCGCTTCGCCCAGAATCACGCTGATGGCGCCGTTGTCGAGTTGCGGCGGGCCATGAGTCTCCTGCGCACCGGACATGGCTTCGCTCAATCCCGGCTTAGGGCACAGGCGCCCAGGGCCCGACCAATTGCCGCTCAATCATGCTCAGCGACGTGGTGAAATTGAAGAAGGCCAGCAGGGCGAAGGCAAAGGCGGCTTGACGGTCATCGCGTCCGCTCATCAGGCTGAACAGGCCGGGCATGATGATCGCCAGCCACAGCATATAGAGCACATATACGATGATGCGTTCCGAGCTGGGCTGAAACCCGGTCAGCAACAGGCCGATGCCGACCAGCAGCGTGACGCCGGCGAGCAGCGCGTAGGTCAGGACAGCGCCCAAATAGTGGCCCGAGATTGGCTCATTGCGCGCGGCGCTGACGCAAGCCCACACGCCCAGCGCCAGCGAGTACAAGATGTGCATATTGAAGAGGATTTGATGGATTTCCGCCATGAGACCGACCAGTAAACGTCTGTATTCAGTATAGCGCGGCTTGGCGCTTCACATGATTGCCAGCCACTCCAGATTGGACGCCAGCCAGGTCAGCGCCGCCAAATTGGCTACGATAAGACCGGGGCGTTGCATATTGCCGCCGTCCTGCGCCAGATTGCCGCGCATGTCCATTTCCCAGGGAAACAGCAGGCATGTGAACGCACTCAGCAGCAATACCGTACCCAGCCAGACCGGAAACAGCCCTTTTAAGATGGCGGCGACCATAAAAATCAGCGCCAGGGCAATGGATGCATGTCCCACAATGGATGTTAGGCTCTTGCCCAGCAAGGCGGCTGTATTGTTCAAGCCAGCTGCCTGATCAACGGCGAAATCAGCCACTTGATTATAGAACTGTCCGTAAGCGGAAAACAGGCCGGCCGCGGCGATGACGAGCCAGACCGCGCCCGGCTCCCGGTCATAGGCAAAGTAGCCGGTGGCGATGATCAAACCGCTGAGCATCAGCGCGTGCGAAACCACGTCCGTCAGCGGACGCGCCTTGAAGCGAAAAGGGTGCGCCGAATACAGGTAGCAGAGCCCGAGCATGATCACGCCCAGGAGCAGCGTATGCGCGCCGGCCGCGGCGAAGAGCAGAAAGGCCAGCAGGCAGGTCGCTGCGCTGGCGACCTGGCCCTCGCGCCGGCTCAGCAGCCCGCTGCTAATGACGTTGCGCGCTCTTTTGGCGGGATCGAGCGCGTCATCCGGCGCGTCTTCGACATCGTTGAGCATAAAGGCGAAGGACATGGCGAGAATATTGCCCGCCAAAACCGCCAGCAGCCGGGCGTCGAGCATGACTCCGGCGGGCTCGGCCGCCAGCAAGCCGCCAACGATGGTCAAGGGAATGGTAAAGGGTACGTGCTCGCGCCAGCGTGTCAGGCGCAGCAGCGCAGTGAGCTTGCCAGAGCGAGGCATGTCATGGGCGCTTTGCATTCTTCAAAACAGACCAATCCAGAGCGGACGTTCATCAGCGCAACCAAGCATATCATAGGTGATGCGATAGGGTATAGCGTAGGCGCCCCAAGGCTGCATTGTATGGCAGGGCGTCGCCTAGTATGATTCCGCCCATGTTGCGGTTATTCATAGTCTTCGCCATCTGCGCCTGGCTCTTGGCGGCCTGTAATCTAAAGCGCGCGACTCCGGTTGAGTCGCCCGCCTTGGCTGACGCTGACAGCACGGCGACAGTGACGGTAGCGGCTACAACAGTTGCCGCTGCCTCACCTACCGCCCAGCAAACTATGGCCGCAACCGAGCCCGCGCCCGCGATCGATCGCTGCATCACTGAGCCTGAGCGGCCGACGCGTCGGACAAGCGCCGCTGTGACTGTGAATTACCAGGCCAAAACGGCGGCGGTCGCTCAGCGCATCGAGTTTCTGAATCGGGAGGACGCCGCTCTCGACCATATCGTCCTGGATGTGCAGGCAAATCAATGGCAGGACAGCTTTTTACTTCAGAAGCTGGCGGTCAATGGACAATCTACGCCTTACGAAATCAATCTGAATCGGCTGCGGATCGACCTGGCTGAGCCACTGGAATCCGGCTGCTGGCTCGAAATCAGTCTGCGCTTCCAGCTGCGTGCGGACGAGATACGTGACGGCCTGCGCTCCTACCGCGGTTTCTTCGGCTATAGCCGGCGCCAGCTGAATCTGGGGCACTTCCTGCCGACGGTGGCCGCGCGTTTGCGTGGCGACTGGCGCATTCACGCGCCTGCAGGCATCGGCGAGCAAATCGTCAATGACGTGGCGGACTGGGCGGTCGACTTGACCGTCGAGAACGCTGCCGAGTCCTTGCAATTGGCCGCGCCCGGCGCTGTAACCAAAATCGGCGACCGCGCCTGGACGATTCGCCTGCCGCAATCGCGCGACTTGGCCCTGAGCTTGAGCGAGGAGTTTGTCGTCGCCGAGCAGCCATTGGCGGATGGCCGGTCGCTGGCAGTCTACAGCTTCGCCGACGCCCAAGTGAATGACCGCGGGCTGGTCATGGACGGCGCCGCCCATACCGCGCGCGAAGGTGCCAAGGCGCTGGAACTCTTCGAGCGCCGCTTCGGTAGATATCCCTATGATCGGCTGGTGATCGTTCAAGGCGATTTTCCCGACGGCATGGAGTTCACGGGTCTGGTCTTTGTCGGCAGCGCCTGGTTCTACGGTTTCGACGGCACGGAGAAAAACTACCTGACTCTGATCTCCGTGCACGAAATCGCGCATCAGTGGTGGTATGCGCGGGTCGGCAATGACGCGGCGCTAAGCCCCTGGCTGGATGAGGCGCTGGCGACTTATAGCGAATACCTATACATTGAAGAGTATTATCCGGCCGAGAAGAATTGGTGGTGGTATTTCCGTGTGGCAGTCTATTTGCCGGAGGGCGGCGTCGATAGCGCGGTTTACGAATTCAATACGCCGCGCGAGTACATTAACGCCGTCTATTTGCGCGGCGCGCAGATGCTGCAGAATCTTCGTGAAGATATCGGCGACGAGAATTTTTTCCAATTGCTGCGCTCATATCGTATGGCGGGTGACGGGACGATCGCCGATTCTGCGCTTTTCTGGGGGCAGCTGGCGCCGGATCAGCAGCGCTTGACCGCGGCGACCCGTAATGAATTCCTGGCCGACCCAGCCGTATTTGTGGAGCAAGAGTAAGCAGCGGATTCCCGCGAGCCGAAGGGCGGAATAAAATGCCAGCGCTACCAGTGGATTGCCAGATTACGTTTCTCTACACAGCTGACCTGGCGCGCTCAGCCAGTTTCTATGAGGGCGCGCTTGGACTGAAGCTGGCGCTCGACCAAGGCGGCTGCCGCATCTATCGCGTGACCGGTAGCGGGGCTTATATCGGCGTCTGCCAAGCTGCGGACGCGCCAGTCGAGCCAGCCGGCATCATATTCACGCTGGTGACGCGGGAAGTTGACGGCTGGTACGAGCGCATCACTGGGCAGGGCTGGGAATGCGAACATGCGCCGCGCTACAACGATGTCTACGACATTTATCACTTCTTCGTGCGCGATCCGGCGGGCTACCGGATAGAGATCCAGCGCTTTCCTCAAGCCGACTGGGATCAGTCCGGCTGAGTCCTCAGCCTGTTGTCTTCATGCCGGCGGCGATGCCATTGATGGTCGCCAGCGTGGCGTCTAGCACCTGGCGGCGGCGGTCGTCCGCCTCGTCCAGCTGGCGCAATTCGCGCAGCAGCGCCACCTGCATGAAATTCAGGGGATCGACATAGGGATTGCGTCGCTGAATCGAGGTTTTGATGGCCGCCATATTGGCCAGCAGTTCATCCTGCCCGGTCACAACCATGATCATTTCGCTGCTTAGCGCGTGTTCTTTTATGATCCAGCTGAAGAATTGCTCGCGCAATTCCGGCGGCTCAACCAAGGAGGCGTAGAGCTCGGCGATGCCCATATCGGCTTTGGCCACGTCCAGTTGGGCATTGTCGATAAGCGCCTTGAAAAAAGCCCAGCTGCGGTACATTTCCTGCAAGCGGCCCATACCGCCGTCGTGCTCGTCGGCGTAGGTTCGGAAGGCGCTGCCCAGCCCGAACCAACTGGGCACGATCGCGCGGCTCTGCATCCAACTGAACATCCAGGGAATGGCTCGCATGGCCGAGAAGCCGCCTTTCGACTGGCGTTTGGCCGGCCGCGAACTGATCTGCAGCCTGCTCAATTCCTGGATCGGCGTCGCCTGCTGCCAGTAATCGATAAAACCGTCGCTTTCATAAACGAAATTGCGATAGCGCTCGGCGCTTGTCTCGGACAATGCCGCCATCGTTTCAAAGTAGTGTGAGGGCACATGACGCTCTTCTTGCAGGCCCATGCCAATCAGAACCGCATTCATCACCTGGTTGAGGTGCCGCTGGCCGATGCCCTTGTTGCTATAGCGGTAGGCGATGACCTCGCCCTGCTCGGTGATCTTTACGCCGCCGTGCAGCGACTCCGGCGGCTGCGACAGAATCGCCCGATTGGTCGGTCCGCCGCCGCGGCCGATGCTGCCGCCGCGCCCGTGAAAAAGCTCCAGCGACACGCCCTTTGCCACGCACTTCTCGGTCAGGATGCGCTGGGCATTGTACAGATTCCAGTTGGAGGCCAGGTAGCCGCCGTCTTTGCTGCTGTCGGAATAGCCGATCATTACTTGCTGGCGCAGGCCGCGTTTTCCGGCGCGGGCAACCAGATGCTTGCGGTACTCGCGATTGTCGAAGAGCTCGTCCATGATCGAGGGCGCGCGGTAAAGATCATCGATCGTTTCGAAAAGAGGCACGATGTAGACATCGTTGTCGATGCCCACCTCGCGCGCGAAGAGCAGCATGGCTAGCACATCGCTGGGATGGCGCGACATGCTGGCGATGACGGTATCAATGACAATGCTGTCGTATCTGGCGTGGGCTTCGGCGATCATCTGCCAGGTGCGGATAACGCTCTGCGTTGTTTCCGAGAATACGCCGATCTCGTTGGGGAAGAGCGGGCGTCGGCCGCGAATCTCCTTGCTCAACAGCGCCTGCTTCTCTCGCTCCGACAGCGAGCCGTAATTGGCGGCGATTCCGTAATAGTCAAATACCTCATCCAGGGCGGCGCGGTGGAGATTCGCGTCTTCACGAATTTCCAAGGGTACCAAATGCAAGCCGAACAAGCGCAGCTTGCGGATCAGACGCTGGACTGCGCCTAGAGCGACTCGTACGCCGCGGTGCGCCTTCAGACTGTTCTGCACCTGCAGCAAGTCTCTGAGGAAATCGCGGCTCGACCTGTACTCATCCGCTTCCAGTTTCCGGCCGATGCGCGTCAGCCGCGCTCGATAGAGCTCGCCGGGGAACGCGCCGCCGCCTTCGTTTTCCGCGCGGCTCGCCGCCTCGATTTGGGCCGATGCGCCGAACGTGCTGGTGTCCTGCGTCAAGTGCTTCGCCAGCTCGCCGACTTCTTCCAGGTACATTTGCCGCGCCGTACTGCGCAGCGTGGTGAGGGTCTGCAGCGTGACATCGGTCGTGACATTGGGATTGCCGTCGCGGTCGCCGCCGATCCAGGAGGCATAGCGCAGCACCGGCGGCAGCTCCGTCCAGTCGCTGTCGGGGTAGTAGCGCTCCAGCGCCAGCTGCAGGTCTTCATAGATGTCGATCACCACATCGACGATTACCGAGCGCAAGAAATAAATGCCCATATCGACTTCGTCGGCGACCTGCTTTTTCGAAGCGCGCACCTGGCGCGTCTGCCAGAGTTCCTCGACCTTTTCCGCCAGCGCGCGCTCCAGCTTGCGCAATTCGCGCGGCAGCAGATCTTGCCGGTCGCGCCTTTCCATCATCTGCGCAATGTGGCGCAGCTTGATCAAGATTTCCTGGCGCTTGGCTTCCGAGGGATGCGCGGTCAGCACCAGCCGCAGGCGCGTATTTTCCAGCAGCGATCGCATATCGCTTGCGGACATGCCATTGCCCTGCAAGGTGCTGATGGCATGGCGTATAGATTCTTTTAGCGTGCCGCGGGCTTCGCGCTGGCGGATGACGCGGATGCGCTGCAAGTCCTCGGCAATGTTGATCAGCTGGAAATAATTGGAAAAGGCTTTGATCAGTACATTCTTGGAATCCAGCGGCAGGTTTTCCAGGCGATCAGCCAGCTTAAAGGCCGCGGCAGCATCGCCATCGCGGCGAGCCTTGGACATGGCGCGGATCTCTTCGACGAGATCGTAGGCCTCTATGCCATTCTGCTCTTGGATGATGACGCCCAGCCAATTGCCGAGGGTATGAATATCCTGGCTGAGGGCAGAATTGCTTGCCGTTCTCCCGTCGCTCATGCCATACTCCCGTTTGAGTTGAGCCGCCCCAATCGCCACGACCAGGGCCTATGGCAAGGCACTATAGTCCATCTTATTACTCGATTCCAGTACAAGATGCTTTCATCGCAAGCGAGGCAAAGCTTTGGGACCGCTGATCGAATGCGTCGCCAACTTTTCCGAGGGGAGGCGCGGCGCTGTTGTCGAGCGCATTGTCAATGCGATAGTCAGGTCGCCCGGCGCATCAGTGCTGGGATACGAAAGCGATGTCGATCATAATCGCGCGGTCGTCACCTTCGTTGGCGCGCCGGACTCGGTCGCTGAGGCCGCCTTCGCCGCGATTGCTCGGGCGGCGGAACTGATCGACCTGGAGCAGCACAGTGGCCAGCACCCGCGAATTGGCGCGGCTGATGTCATTCCCTTCGTTCCCTTGCGCGGCGCGAATATGCGCGATTGTATTCAACTGGCGCGCAGACTGGGCGCGCGCGTCGGCGCCGAACTGCGTCTGCCGGTATTTCTCTATGAGCAGGCGGCGCTGCAGGCGGCGAATCGAAACCTTGCGGATATCAGACGCGGCGGTTATGAAGGTTTGAAGCGCAATATCTTGACGGGCGCTCCGCCGCAGCCGGACTTCGGGCCGCGCAAGATAGACAAGGCCGGCGGCTGTGTCATCGGCGCGCGCGACCTGTTAATCGCCTTTAACGTCTTCCTGGAGACAAACGATGTCGCGGTCGCCCAGCGTATCGCCCGCCACATCAGAGCCTCATCCGGCGGCCTGCCGCATGTCAAGGCCTTGGGCTTGCTGGCGCGCGGCCAGGCGCAGGTATCGATGAATCTCACCAATTACCGCGTGACGTCGATTGCGAGAGTCGTGACGGCGATTGATGAGGAAGCGCAGCGTCTCGGCGTCGACATCGCCAGCTCGCAGATTATCGGCTTGATCCCGGGCGACGCGCTTGGCGAGTCCGCAGCCGAGCGACTCCGCGTCGAGAATTACTCGCCGGCGCGAATCCTGGAAACGCAGTTGGCGCGGATCGAGTAGCCGGAAACCCAGCCAGGAGAGCGCGCTCACGGTCGGTCTACTCGGCTTTTGGGCGATACTGCAGCGCCTCGGCGATATGCGCGATCTGAATGTCATCGGCGCAGTTCAGATCGGCGATGGTCCGGCTGAGCTTGAGCACGCGGTGATAGCTGCGCGCGCTGAGTTGCAGCTTGCGCACGGAAAGCGTCAGGATCTGCCGCGCCTCCTCGCTCAGCGCGCAGAAATCGTCAATTTCGCTGACCGTCATGTCGGCATTGGCGAAGAGCCCGGGGTGCTCCTTGAAGCGCTGGACCTGGCGGTTGCGCGCCGCTTCGACGCGCCGGCGGATATCCAGCGAGCTTTCCGCGCGCTGGTCCCCCAAGAGCTTGTCAAAATCGACCCGCGGCACGTCCACGTGAATGTCGATGCGGTCGAGTATGGGACCTGAAATGCGCGATTGATAGCGTTGAATCTGATTGGGCGTGCAATTGCAAGTCTGCTGCAGATCGCCGTAGAAACCGCAGGGGCAGGGGTTGCGCGCGCCGACCAGCAGGAAGTTGGCCGGGAAGGTGATGCTGCCCTTGGCCCGGCTGATGGTCACGATCTTGTCTTCGATCGGCTGGCGCAGTACTTCCAGCACTTTGCTCGAATGCTCGTTAATTTCATCGAGGAAGAGCACCCCGCGGTGCGCCAGGCTGATTTCGCCAGGCTTGGGAATTGAGCCGCCGCCGACCAATCCAACTTGCGAAATTGTGTGGTGGGGCGCGCGGAAGGGACGCTGCCTGACGAGCGGTTCATCCTGCGAAAGCATGTCGACGATCGAATAAATCCGCGTCACCTCAAGCGCCTCCTGAGTCACCAGTGGTGGCAGGATGCCGGCCAGGGCGCGCGCTTGCAGGCTCTTGCCGGCGCCGGGCGGTCCCGACATCAAGATGTTGTGGTTGCCGGCGGCCGCCACCTCCAGCGCGCGCTTGACGTGCTCCTGCCCACGTATGTCGGCAAAGTCGACCAATCCGTCCGCCAGCGCCGGCTCAGCTGGTTCCGACTCAAGTTCGTCGCGGTAAGGAGTGATGGGGTTCAGCTGATAAAGATGCTCGACGAGCTGTCCAATAGAACGGACCGGAATGATCGTGACACCCTCGATGAGGGCGGCCTCGGCGGCGTCTTCTTCCGGCACGAAAACCGTTTCTATGCGCTCCTGCATGGCGGTGTACACCATCGGCAGCACACCTTTGACATGGCGAATGCCGCCGTCCAGCGAGAGCTCGCCGATGAAGAGCGCGTTATCCAGCGTGTGCAGCGGAATCTGATCCGTTGCCGCCAGGATGCCGATGGCGATCGCCAAGTCGTAGGACGGGCCGTGTTTCTGGATATCAGCGGGCGAAAGGTTGACCACGTAGGCTTTGTTGGGAAAGCGCAGGCCGCTGTTGCGGATGGCGGAGCGGGCGCGATCTTTACTCTCGCGCACGGCCACGCCGGGCAAGCCGACCAGATTGAAGCTGGGCAGATGGGCGCGCGGGTTGAAGTCGGTCTGCACCTCGACGATGTGCCCGTCCAGGCCGATGACCGCGCAGGTGTTGACGATCGCTAGCATATGGCTTCTCTTACTCGCCGGATTGCGCCGCGCCAATACTACATTCAAACCAAAAGAATAACATGCTCGAATCGCGCCGTTACTGCGCCGAAACTGGCAGAATGTTTCTGACCGCTGTTCGCTGGGATCTAGCGGCGAGTTTGCGTATTGCTTATTCGCCGTCGCGTATACTATTCGCCTGCAGGTAAGGGATGATCCCGCCGGCGTCGAGAATGTCGAGCACCTGCTGCGGCAGCGGCGGGAATTCATAGGTTTGCCCGGCGTGGTAAATCTGCGTCGTCTCCAGGTCAATCTCGATCAAGTCGCCCGTTTCGACCGATTCAACGACCGGCGGGCATTCAATGACCAGCAGGCCGCTGTTGATGGCGTTGCGATAATAGATGCGGGCGAAACTCGCGGCGATCACGGCATGCACGCCCGCCGCCAGCAAACAGGTGACGGCCTGCTCTCGGCTGCTGCCGTTGCCCCAATTGCGCCCGGCAAGAATCACATCGCCGGGGCGCGCGTTTGCGGCGAAACTCGGGTCCAGATCCTCGAGGGCATGGCGCGCCAGCGCTGCCGGGTCCTGGCTGATCGTGTAGGTGTACTTGCCGGGGAAGATGACGTCAGTATTAACCTTGTCGCCGTATTTCCAGACGCGATGGCTTGTCTTGGTCATGTTTACTCGCCACCGGTCACTTCCGACGGGTGTACCAGGTAGCCGGCGACGCAGCTGGCCGCCACCACGGCTGGATTCGCCAGGTAGATTTCGGCATCGCGCTGGCCCATGCGGCCGCGGAAATTGCGGTTGGCGCTGCTGATGCAGACCTCGCCCGGCGCCAGCACACCCATGTGATTGCCCATGCAAGGGCCGCAGCCCGGTGTGCCGATCGTGGCGCCGGCATCGAGCAGAGTCGCTACATGGCCCGCCTCTACCGCGTCGCGCAGCACCATCGAGGAGGCCGGAATGACCACAAGGCGTCGCTGCAGCCGTTTGCCGCGCACGATTTCGGCCGCGCTGGCGATATCTTCCAGGCGTCCGTTGGTGCAAGTGCCGATGAAGCCGACGTCAACCCGCGTGTGCTCGATCGACGACAGCGCTTTGACATTGTCGACCGTGTGCGGGCACGACACCATCGGCTCGATTTCATTGAGTTGAATGTGATGTTCCAGCGCGTAAGCCGCGTCCGCGTCGGGATAAAGCGCGCTTTCACGGAAGTACGCAAGGCGTTCCTCCGAATCCTGCGGTCGAGTGCGGGCAAGGCTCTGATCCAGCCAATCCCAGGTGACCGCATCGGGCACCATGCAAGCATTCTTGGCGCCCATCTCAGCCATCATATTGGTCAGCACGGCGCGCGCATCCGGCGACAAGCTGCTGATGCCGGCGCCGGCAAATTCGACCGCCATATACGTCGCGCCATCGGATGAGAGCTGACCGATCAACTGAATGGTTAGGTCTTTGGTCGTCACGCCCTGCCTGAGCTTGCCAGTAAGCAGGATGCGTATGGTGTCCGGCACGCGCAGCCAAAGCTCGCCGGTGGCCCAGAGCGCCGCCACTTCGCTGCGACCTATGCCGGCGCCAAATGCGCCCAGCCAGCCACAATGCGGGCTATGGCTGTCTGCGCCCAGCAGGCACAGTCCGGGCCCGACCACACCTTCCTCGCACAGAACCTGGTGGCAGATGCCGCGGCCCACTTCGTAAAAGTTGCTGATGCCCTGTGCTTGAACCAACTGCCGGATCTGCGCGTGATTCTGCGCGTGCTTGGCTGTGGGCGGCGGCACGGCGTGATCCAGCGTGATCGCGAGCCGGTCGGGGTGCTTTATCTGGCCCTGCGGCAGTTGCTGGAATATCTCCCAGATGGCCGCGGAATTGTCGTGGCTGAGCACGACGTCAGGCTCGACAACGACAATATCGCCCGGCTTGACGCTTGAGTGCCCACTCGCGCGCGTCAGCAGTTTCTCGGTCAAGGTCATAGTCATGAATCAGGTACTCATGGTAAAACCGCTTTTTCATCCCGCGTGGAACCAAATTGCAGGCCGCGCTTGCCAATGCATTGCGCATTCTGTCTCAAGAATAGTCTGTTAGAATTGCGCCTTCGCCTGGCAATATCCGATTTAATTGGCGCCATGTTATCAAGCGATCTGCAAGGCAAACTCCGTCATAATTCATTCGTCAACATAATGGATGGCGCGCTGTTCGGCTTCGGCGTCATGGGTTTGGCGTCGTATGTTACCATAATCCCGCTTTTCCTGTCCTACCTGACCGAATCAACGGCGCTGATCGGCTTTGTGGCGGCCCTATTCCATATCGGTTGGCAAGTTCCGCAACTGCTGACCTCGGGTTACGTCGCCGGTTTGACTCGCTTTAAGCCGACAGTGTTGGTGACGACGCTGTTTGAGCGCGTGCCATTCTTTGGCCTGGCGCTCGTGGCCCTGGCGCTACCCGCGATAGGCGCCGACGCAGCGCTACTCCTGACCTTGGTCTTGCTCGGCATTCAGTCGCTGGGCGGCGGCTTTACCGGAACCGCCTGGCAAAGCATGATTAGCAAAATCATGCCGGCGCATTATCTGGGCACATTTTTTGGCATTCAATCGGCCGCAGTGAATCTGTTTGGCGCGGGCGGCGCCTTGCTCGCCAGCGTGATTTTGGAGCGGCTGGCTTACCCCGAGAGTTTTGCCTGGCTCTTTGCCATTGCGGGAATCAGCATGATGGCGTCTTATGTATTCCTGGCGCTTACCTTTGAACCCAAGAGCGCTAAACGAGATGTCGTAGAAGGGTTAAGATGGCGAGCGTTTGGCAGCAAGCTTCGGCGGATCCTGCGGGCCGATCGCAACTTTCGCTGGTTTCTGGTCGCGCGCGGCCTGACTTCCCTTAGTTTGACCGCCATCTCTTTCTACACGATTTTTGGGATACGCCGCTTTGACTTGTCGCCGGAGTTTGTCGGCGGCTTGACCAGCGTACTGCTGCTAATGAATATGCTCACCAGCTCGGTGATCGGCTGGATCGGCGAGCGCTGGGGTCTGCGGCGCGTGCTGATACTGGCCAACTTCTTGACTGTACTGGCGATCGCAATTGCCTTGGCAGCCGAGGACCCGCGCTGGTTCTATCTCGTATTCGCCCTGACTGGCATGGTGAATTCGACCCAGTGGTCGACCATCATGACGATTACGGTGCAATTTTGTTCGGTTGCCGACCGGCCCTTCTATATTGGCATGGCCAACAGCCTCATCGCGCCGGTGACCGTTTTTGCGCCGATTATCGGGGGCTGGCTGGTGGATGCCGTCAGCTTCGAGCTGTCCTTCGGCATATTCGCGCTGGCGGGCTTGCTGTCCGTCTTGGTCTTTGTTGTCCCCATGCATGACCCAAGTAATGGGCTCGCCGTTTGAGCCGCTGACTAATCCTCAACCGGCAGGGCCAGGTCGCTGAGCATACGATCAACATCGTCCAGCGTGATTTGCCGCTCATCGGCCAACGATTTGACCTGGTCCGTCACCGAACGCAGTGTATCGTCGGGCAAGTCGATGCCCAGGCAGGCGGCGCGATCGCGAATGGCGTTGCGTCCGACAAGCCGGTGCGCTACGTCGATAATGCGCGACATACCGAAGTCTTCCGGGTCGACTGCCTCGTAAGTAGTCGGATTCTGCAGAACGGCGTTTGTATGCACGCCGGCTTTGTGATGGAAGGCGACATCGCCGGTGATCGGCGTATTGAAGGGTATGTCAATGCCGACTTTGGCGGCGACGACCCTTTCGATTTCCGCCAATAGCGGCAGGTCGTATTTCGATACCAGCGACTTGTCACAGGTGTAGAGTCGGCCGATCAAGGCGCCCATGGGCGTAATCCCGTTGCGTTCGCCGATGCCCAGCACTGTGGTGTCGATATGCGTTGCGCCGGCTTGCAAGGCGGCAAAGGCATTGGCCACAGCGCAACTGCTGTCGTTGTGGCCGTGGAACTCGATATCGCAGGCGACGACATCGCGCAGATTGGAGATGAGATTGTAGGTCTGCAGCGGATCGGCCACACCGACTGTATCGGCCACGCCAACGCGATCCACGCCCGCCAAATCCATAGCGCGGTAAACCGTCATCACATCGGCGAAGTTGCTGCGGAAGGTATCTTCCGTGCTGAAGCGCGTTTCGACCCGGCTGTTCCTGAGGTAGGCGATGACTTCCTGGCCGATTTCGATGACTTGCTTCAAGCTCTTGCCGTGGCTGAACTGGCGCATGTAATCGGAGGTGCCGACGTAGACATCAACCCCGTCGACGCCGCAATCGACGGCCAGCTTGGCGTCGTCGATATTGGCGCGGATATGCGTCAATAGCCGAAAGTTGCGCTTCATGTCGGCCAGCGACCTGATGGCATCGGCGCTCTGCGGGCTGGCGACCGGCGTCGAAAGCTCCATGTATTCGACGCCAAAGCGATCGAGCAGCTGGGCGATTTCGCGCTTGTCGTCAATTGTGAAATGCGTACCGCGAAATTGCTCGCCTTCGCGCAAAGTCGAGTCGATGAAGTTGAAGCCTTGGACAGGAATGTTTCGGTTGTGCATGGGGTTGCCACTTCTCACTTAAAGTGATTCGAGCACGGCAGACAGCACGTCTATCGCCTGCAAATACTCATCGAGATCAATATGCTCATTTGGCGTATGGTCCAGGGCGGAATCGCCCGGTCCGTAGGCCAGGATTGGACAATTCCAATGTGGGCCGACCACATTCATATCGGATGTGCCGGTTTTGTACAGGAAGCGCGGGACGCCGCCGGCCGCCCGTATCGCGCGGCGAAACTGACGGCTGAGCTCGCTGTTGCGGTCGCCAGTATAGGCCCGTTCAGCCCCGCGAGCAGTGAGCGACGCGCCGTCCGCCGGTGGTAGCTGCTCTTCCAGACACGCGGGGCTGACGCCCGGCGGCAGTCTCAGCCCGATCGTCATTTCCGCCACGCCGTTCACGCCAACCTGCCAGGTATTGATATCCCGCAGCGATGCATCCAGGCGGGCGAATATCGAGTCGATCCCCTGGTTATGTTGATCGCTCTGCGCTTTTACGAGCCCCCAGTAGTCCAGGGCGCGTTCGGCTGGGCTGGGCGCATCGCCGGCGCTGTGCGCAAGGCCGCCTTCCCAGCGCCAGTCGAGCAGCAGCCGACCCTTGTAGCCCAGCGTGATGCGATCCCAATGCGATGGCTCGCCGATCACGCAGAAGTCGGGCTGTAAGCGGTCGAGCACATGACGCGCGCCGCGGCTGGTGGCCGCTTCTTCTTCCACTGCGCCGATGACGACGACTCGGATGTCGTCAGGCAGGGTAGCCTGACGCGCCGCGACGGCGAAGGTACACAGCGGGCCTTTGGCGTCCACCGCGCCCCGGCCGTACAAGAGCCGCCCCTCACGGCGTACCGTCGGAAATCCGGGAAAGGTGTCGATATGCCCGAGTAGCGCGACTTCGCGCGGGCCGTCGCCGATGATGCCGACGGCGTTGCCGACCTCGTCCACATAGGCCCGGTCATAGTCGTTGGCGCGCATCCAATCCGCCAGACAGGCGGACGCTTCTGCCTCGTGACAGGAGGGGCTGGCGATGCTGACAAGGTCGCGCAGCAGTTGCTCGGCGCGGATAGCGGTCATGGCTCAGTCCAATACCTCGTGGATCGCGTCCATGACAGCGCGCAGTTCGTCTCGGCTGATGTTCAGCGGCGGCAGCAAGCGCAAAGTGTTCAGGCCGGCGGGAAGCGCCAGTACGCCCTGCTCCTGAAGCGCCTTCAACACCGGCGTAACTCTCCCGCGTAACTCCAGGCCGATCATCAGCCCGCGCCCACGCACACTGCGCACGCCGCGCAGGTTTAGCGCAGCCAGCTCGTCCATTAGCCATTCGCCATGGCTGCGGGCGCGCTCCACAATTCCCTGGTCGCGGATGGTTGTCAGGGTAGCGATGGCCGCGGCGCAGGCCAGCGGATTCCCGCCGAAGGTGCTGCCATGGCTGGCGCGGTCGATCGGACCGTGAGCGGCGCGCCAGCAGACTGCGCCCATGGGCAGTCCGCCGCCGATGGCCTTGGCCAGCGCGACGATGTCAGGCAGGATGTCGGCGTGCTCGAAGCCGAACCACTTGCCCGTGCGACCGAAGCCGGTCTGAATTTCATCCATAATCAGCATGGCGCCGGTCTGGTCGCAACGTTCGCGCAGAGCCTGCAAATACTCGTTCGCGGCCGGGTGTACGCCGCCTTCGCCCTGAACTGACTCCACGACGACTGCGGCGGTTTCCGGCGTGATCGCCTCGACAGCGGCGGCGATATCGTTAAAGGCGACGTGCTCGACAGCTGGCAGCCAAGCCTGGAAAGGCTTGCGGTATTTCGGCGTCCAGGTCATGGACAGGGCGCCGGTCGTGCGGCCGTGAAAGGCGCGTTTGGCGGCGACGATGCCTACGCGGCCTGTGAGCAATTTGGCGACCTTGAGCGCGCCCTCGATCGCTTCCGCGCCGCTGTTGCACAAGAAGAAGCGGCTGAGATCCGCGGGCGTGATGCTGTCCAGCAGCGTATACAGCTCGGCGCGGCGGTCGTTATAGAATGACTCGTGAATCGATACCAGCGTACTCGCTTGAGCGTTGACCGCGGCCACTACCGCCGGGTGGCAGTGTCCCAGCGCGGCGACGCCCTGGCCGCTGGTCGCGTCCAGGTAGCGATTGCCGTCAATGTCCCAGACGTAAACGCCTTGCCCGCGGACCAAAGCCGTCGGCCGTTTGCCGTAAGCGCCGGAACCATAGCGGTCTTCGATTTCGTAAACGGTCGCTGTTTCAATCATGCTGTAAACCTCGTGCCCTCTCCGCGCAGCGCGTTCGACACCGGATCGCTGACGCGACCGTCGCCGATGATGACGGTCGCCACGTCTTGAGCAAGCGCTTCCTGCGCCGCCAGCACCTTGCGTTTCATGCGGCCCTGCGCCCAGTCCAGCGCGCTGTCAATCTGTGGTAAAGCGACCTGCTCAACGAAACTGTCTTCGGCGGGGAAGTCGCGGTACAGCCCGCGCACATTGCTCAAAATCACGAGCGCGCTGGCGCCCAGCCCGCCGGCCACTGCCGCGCCCGCTCGGTCGCCGTCGACATTTAGCAGGCCGTCCTCGCTGATTGCCATCGGTGGTAGCACTGGAACCTGGCTTTGCGCCAGCGCCTCGCGCAAGGCTGCCGTTTCAATGCTCTTTATGGCGCCGCTGTGGTCGTCGCGCACCATGCGGATTCTGCCGTTCATGACGGCGCGGATGGCTTGCTTGCGGCTGCCGCGCACGACGACACTGTCGCTGACGAAGCCGATAGCCGAGACATCGCGCCGGCGCAGCTGAGTGACCAATTCCGTGTTGGTGTGCTCAGCCGCGCGGACGTAGACATCGCGGATCGCCGGCGGCGTGTAGCGCGAACTATGCCCGGAAGGCGATGTCAGCGTCTGCACTTCAATGCCCAGTTGGGCGCAGAGCTGATTCATGGCGTCGCTGACGCCGTGGACGACGACCAACGGACGCTGCCTTGAGACATTCGCCAGGTCATCGCAGGCGGCCGCCAGATCCAGCCCGGCGCCGCCGCCCAATTTGACTACCAAAAGATCCGTGCTCGACATCAGAAACCGCGCCTCAGGGATAGATACCCGGGAATTCCAGCCCGGTCGTTTCGTCGAATTCGACCATCAGATTCATTGCCTGTACTGCGCTGCCGGCCGCGCCTTTGCCCAGATTGTCCAGCGCGGCGACCACCACCAGGTGTTCGCCATCGTCGTCCAGCTCGAAGCCGATATCGCAATAGTTGGTTCCGGCGACCACGCGCGGCTCGGGCAGGCGATGCAGGCCCACTTTGCCGCTGACCAGCCGGATGAAGGGTTCGTCGCGGTACTGTCCGCGGTACAAGCGCCAGATGTCGCGCTCGACCACGCTTTTCTCAAGATAGCAGTGCGCCAGCAAGTGGACACCCCGCACCATCTCAATGGCGGTCACGGCAAAATGAATGGGCAGGTCGCAGCCCAGGATCATCTGCACTTCGGCCAAGTGGCGGTGTCCGGTCGCTTTGTAGGTGCGCACGGCGCCGCTGCGCACGGGATGATGTGAGCTGGCATTGCTCTTATTGCCGCCCTCGGACGACCCCACTTTGATTTCGATGACGGCGCGCTGCAAAAGGCCCGCGCGCGCCAGGGGACCGAGGGCGAGGTTGACAGCCGTGGCGTTGCAGCCCACGCCGCTGATGTAGTCCGCGCCGCTGAGCCGTTCGCGATTGGCCTCGGGCAAGCCGTAGACGAAGCGCTCGAGCCAGTCCGGTGCTGGATGCGCTTCGCCGTACCAGCGCTCATAGGCTGAAGCGGAATCGAGCCGGAAGTCGGCGGATAGATCAATCAACTTCGGCGCCAGCCCGGCGTAGCGCTCAATGCTGCGCGCGGGCGTGCCGTGCGGCAGCGCCAGGAAGAGCAGGTCACAGGTTTGCAAGGCGTCGGGATGGATGAACTTGAGTGTGGATACCCCGCGCAAATTGGGATGCACGCTGTGGATATAGCGTCCGGCGTGCTCGCGGCTGGTGATCTGCGCCACTTCCACCTGGGGGTGAAAATGCAGCAGGCGCAGCAATTCGCCGCCGGTGTAGCCGCTGCCGCCGACAATGCCCGCCTGTATCACGCGATTACCTCGATCTGTTCGATAACATAGTCGATGGTTTCCTGGGCGATATCGACGCCTGTCGGTTCGCTGCTATTGCGGAATTCCATTGTGTGGTTGATTTCGTTAACCACAAAATTGCCTTGCGCATCTTCCAGCAGGTCGATGGCCAGGATGCCGCCGCCGACCGCTTCGGCCGCTTTCACGCAGATTTCATCCAGCTGCTCGGTCACCGGACAATTGGTCGCCTGGCCACCGCGCGCGGTGTTGGTAATCCAATGATTGGACGCCCGGTAGATGGCGGCGATGGTGCGATCGCCCACGACGAAGGCGCGGATATCACGCCCGGGTTTATCAACATATTCTTGAACGTAATAAATGTGATGATTGTAATCGCCCAGCGTTTGCCGATGTTCCAGTATGGCTTCGGCGCTGTCACGATTGTGCACGCGCGCCAGCAGCCGTCCCCAGGAACCGGTAACTGGTTTGAGCACTGCCGGGTATTTCACATCTTCAATGGCTTGCATGGCGCTGTCCGGCGTGAAGGCGACGCGCGTATGCGGCTGCGGGATGCCGCTCTGCGTCAGCGCGATGCTCGTGCGCACTTTATCGGCGCAAATGGCTGCTGTCTCAAAGGAATTGAAGCTGCGGACGCCCCAGCTGTTGAGCACGGCCAGCGCGACCATGCCGCGCGAGGTGCTGACGCAGCGTTCAAAGATCAAGTCGTAGGCGCTCCAGGCGCTGCCTGATGGCGCCAACTGCTCGCTTCCCTGCGATATATCGAAATTCAATTCCCGGTCCAGGATGATATCCGGGCTGATGTCGCGTTTATTGAAGGCGGCCAGTATCAGCTTTTCTTCGGCGCGAATATGGGTGACCAGCAGGGCGACGCGCATGCGGCTTATTCTCCCCAATCCTCTTCGACTTCCGGCGCCAATTCCAGCTCGATCGGATCGAGACTCATGATCTCCAGTTCGATGCCGCATTCTGCGCAGGAAATCAGCTCGTTTTCCATAGCGTCAAGCGGCATGTCGACATCGGCGTCGCACTCCGGGCAAAGTGGTGTTCCGTCAGTCATTTTGTCTACTCCTAAATGCTCGAATCCCCGCAACAAAAAAACCCGCCGTATGGGCGGGTGCGTGTGTAGATTTTTGTCAGCACAAACAAGCCCATACTTAGTGGGTGCAGGTCTTCTTGGCCTTCTTGCTTGTGCTTACTAACATGATTGATCACTTATTCACGTCTTGGCTTAAATCAACTGCGTACTTTATCGCTATTCCGGATTTCACTCCAGTAACAGATTGTACGAAAAAACAAATCTGAGAAACTATGCTAATACTAAAATCCAAAGCGCGCAAGGCTGTTTTCCAGCGGTTGAATGTACTTTTGTCCAAAAATGATTAAATGCACCAGCAGCGGATACAAGTTGTAGATGTGACGGCGCGACTCCCAGAACTGGCTGTCGATCGGCAGCAGCTCATGATAGGCGCGGAAGAACTCATCGCCCAGGCCGTCGAAAAGCGCCATGTATGCCAGCTCCATTTCGTTGTGCGCGTAGTAAAGCGCCGGGTCAATGATGCCGGCGACGCGGCCGTCGCGGACGATGATATTGGTTCGCCACATATCGCCGTGAATGAGCGCGGGGTAGCCCGGCTCGATCAGCCAGTCGCCCAGAGACGCGGCAAATCGCAGCAGTCGGTCGTCCAACGCGGACGGCAGCTCGCCGGACTCGCGTGCTACGCCGGTCATATAGAGCAGGCGCTGGTCGCGGAAGAATTCGACCCAGGAGTCCCGCGGCGGATTAGGCTGGTGCAGCGGGCCGATCAAGGTGTCGCGCTCGAGGCCGTAGGACGCGCCGCAGACCTGGTGGCAGGCGGCCAGCAGTTGACCCAAGTGACGCAGGCTCGCCTGCTCCAGCGGTTCCTCGCCGGCGATATAATCCATCAATAGCAGATCCGGCTCGGCATGAATTACATCGGGAATGGGCAGCGCCGAGTGGCGGCGCAGGTAGCGCAGCATATAGGCTTCAATCCGCAAGTCGTGGCTGCCGTCGCCGACCTTCGCCACCAGCGGCTCTCCGCGGACGAAGTCGACCCGCAGAACATGGCTGATCTTGCCGCCTGCCAGCGGTCGCATCTGCCGCAGGTCTCGCTGAGCGATTTCGTTAATCCGCTGCTGAAGGCCGGAATCAGCCATTAAAATTGGCTTTCGCTACGATGGGTAATTCGCCGTCAGCGCTTGAAACACGCGGCTTGACAGCAATTGCGCCCCACCAGTATAATCGGCTGATTATGCTCGAAATCTATCAGGAGTAAAGAGATGGGTCCTCTGCCAAAGCGAAAAATCTCCAAGTCCAGGCGGGATCGCCGGCGCGCCCATCACGCGCTGACCCTCAATCATTTGGTTGAATGCGAAAGCTGTGGAGAGTACCACATCGCGCATCGAGTCTGCCCCAATTGCGGCAATTATCGCGGCGAACAGGTCATTGAAATAAGCGATGACTAGGTCGCCTGTCGCGGATTCGCAGTGAGACCAATCAACCGCGCCTGCCCGCGCGGTTTTTTCTTGCAACAGCTGCCCGGGCGCAAGCAATCGCGCTGAATTAACGCAAGAGGGTTTGACATTTTGATCAATTGGCAGACGGCCGCGGCGCTGTTTCCGGGTCAAGGCTCGCAAGTGGTCGGCATGGGCGGGGATTTCGCCGAGCGCTACGCTGTGGCGCGCGCTACATTTGCTCAAGCCGACGAGATCCTGGGTTACAGCTTGTCGGAAATCTGCTGGGCCGGCCCCGCGGAAACGCTCAACCAGACGAAACATACGCAGCCGGCGCTCTACGTCAGCAGCATCGCGATATGGCGCGTGCTGCAAGAGGCGCTGCCCGGGTTGAAGCCGGCCTGGATGGCGGGGCACAGCCTCGGCGAATTGACTGCACTGACCGCAGCCGGCGCGCTCAGCTTCGATGCGGGCGTAAGGCTGGTTCAGGCGCGCGGTCACTTCATGCAGCAAGCTGGCGAGCAGATCCCCGGCGCGATGGCTGCCGTATTGGCGCTGGATATGTCACGGGTCGAAGCATTGTGCGCGACCATAACAAGCGAGACCGGCGGGACGGTGGTGCTGGCCAATGACAATTGCCCGGGCCAAGCTGTGGTATCCGGCGAGGTTGAGGCGGTCGATCGCTTGATTGAACTGGCGGCGGGTGCCGGCGCGCGGCGCGCGGTGAAATTGGCGGTGAGCATCGCGGCGCACTCGCCACTGATGGCGGCGGCCCAGGCAGGATTTCGACAGGCCGTTCACGAGACGACATTTTCGCCGCCGACAGTACCGGTCATCAGCAATGTGACGGCTTTGCCCTTGACGCATCCCGATGAAATTCGGCACGAACTGGATCAGCAGTTGACGCAATCGGTGCGCTGGACGGATTCGATGCGCGCTATTATCGCGGCCGGTGCGGAATCATTCGTAGAGGTCGGCGCAGGCGCTGTACTCACTGGCCTAATGCGCCGAATCGATCGCGCCAAAACGCGTGTCAACCTGAATACGGTGGCGGCCTTTGAGCGATTTCTGGATTCGCCAAGGTAAGGCGCCACCGGTTATGGACGAGCCAGTGTCTGATCTGATAATCTGCCGCCGCGAAGGCGCGACCTATGAAGTCACGCTGAATCGTCCGCGACAGCGCAACGCCATCAATGACGACATGATGGAAGCCATCTCGGCTGCCTTTGACCGCGCCGAACGCGAGTTTTCCAATGGCGCGCGCGTGGCAGTCATTCGCGCGGCCGGGCGCGTATTCTCCGCTGGTATCGACCTGAGTCAGTTTTCTGCGCCGGATGCGAAGCTGCACGACAATCTCTTCCCCTTTACCGCGCGTTACCAAGCGATTTTCGACAAGATTGAGCGCTGCTCGCTTCCGGTCATCTGCGTGCTGCAGGGCTACTGCCTCGGCCTGGCACTGGAATTGGCGCTGGCTTGCGATTTCCGCATTGCGGCTGAGCGCGCGAAGTTGGGCTTGCCCGAGTCGCGACTGGGCATTATCCCGGATGTTGGCGGCACGGTGCGGCTGGTCAAGCTAATCGGTCCGGCGCGCGCCAAAGACTTGATCCTGACCGGCCGCAACATCGATTTGCCGCAAGCGCTGGATTGGGGTTTGGTCAACGCCGTCTATCCTAAATCGGAGCTTGAGGCCGGGGTCAACGCCTGGGTTGAGTCATTGGCGGCGGCGGCGCCGCTGGCGGTCAGCTACGGCAAACGCGTCATCAATGACATCGTAGACAATACGCGCGGTCTGCAAATTGAAGCCTGGGCGCAGGCGCAGCTATTCCGCAGCGCGGACTTTCGGCGGGCGGTGGCGGCGATGCTCGACAAGAGCTACCCGATCGACTGGGAGGGCAAGTAAGGCAACCTGCTTAATCCAGGTCGCCGATGACCGCTCGCAGTCGCCCGTCCGCCTGCTCCAGAAGCTTCCGCGCCCTCGCCGCATCCACGCGCTCAATCTGCATGACGGCGGCAATTTTGACTTCATTATCCGCCTCAGCCAGCAGCCGCGCGGCCTCCACGTCGTCAACACCGGTGATCTGCCGTAAGAGCCGATTGGCGCGCTCGGCCAATTTCTGGTTGGTAACCTTCACATCCACCATCAGATTGCCGTAGACCTTGCCCAGGCGGATCATGGCGGCTGTGCTTAACATATTGAGGATCATCTTTTGGGTGCTGCCCGCCTTCAGACGCGTCGAGCCGCTGATGATTTCCGGGCCCGGGTCGACGCTGATACTGAACGCCGCCAGCGCGCCAATGGCTGATTGCGGATTGCAGGCGATGGCGATGGTCGCCGCGCCTAGCTCGCGCGCATATTCGAGCGCGCCGATGACGTAGGGCGTGCGCCCGCTGGCAGCGATGCCGCAGATGACATCGGCCGCGGTCACGCCGCGAGCCTGCAGGTCGCGCCTTGCTTGCAGGGGATCATCTTCCGCGCCCTCGACTGCTTGCGTCAGCGCCCTTTCGCCGCCAGCGATGATGCCCTGGACCAGCTCAGGCGGCGCGCTGAATGTCGGCACGCACTCGACCGCGTCCAGCACGCCCAGCCGCCCGCTGGTGCCGGCGCCGACGTAGAAGAGACGCCCGCCGGCGGATAGCGCCTGAACGATAGCGTCAACCGCCTGCGCCACCTGCGGCAGCGCGGCTTGAACAGATGACGCCACGCTAGCGTCCTCAGCATTGATTAAAGCGACAATCTCGCTTGTCGATAGCCTGTCGATATGCCGGCTTGCGGGATTGTCGGATTCCGTCCTCAATGTCATGAGGCGTCAATGCTCCATTCAATTTTCGCCAGCAGCGCCGCGCCGATAACGGGCGAGTGTCTGGCAGTTGGGCGCTCGACCAGTCCCAGCCGCATCGTTACGAGATTCGACAAGCCGTTTTCGTTGTCGAGCAAGCCGCCGGCAAAGGCGATCGGCGCGTCGGCGAATTCCAGCCGCTCCCGCATGATGGCCACTTGAGCGGCCAGCAGTCCGGCAGCACTGTCGAGAATGTCAATCGCGGCCTGGTTACCATCGCTAGCGGCGTCGATGACGACTCTGGCCAAGCTGGCGATGCGCGCGGCGGGCGCTTCTTCCGCGCGGTAGAGCCAGGCGATCAACTCGCGCGGCTGCTCCAACATCAGCGCTTCAAGGCAGCGACGGCTGAGCGGATCGGGCTGGACGGGCGACCCTGAATCGTAGACGGCGATCAAGTGGCGCAGCAGCTTCCGGCCGATCCAATAGCTGCTGCCGTCGTCGCCCAGCAGGTAGCCCCAGCCGCCGATCTGCAAGCGCTCGCCTGAAGGCGCGATGCCGTAGACAGCGCTGCCGGTGCCGGACAGCAGCAAGATGCCGCCGCGCCGCGCCAGAGCGCCGATCAGCGCGATCTCCAGGTCGGAGCTCGGAATCAGCAGGGATTCGGGCAGGGCCGGCTCAAGCGTCTGCAAGAGCCAGTCGCGGCTGTGTGTGCTGGATGCGCCCGCGACGCCGATCGCCGCGGCGCTAATGTCCGCAGGCTGTACATTTGCCCGCGTGAGCGCCTCGCGGGTGCAGCGTCGGATCAGCGCCTGCGCCGCGTCACGGCCGATTATGCTGGGATTGGCGGATGATTCCGTCACCGTGCAAAGCGAAACCAGTTCCTGGTCGACCAGCGCGACGCGCAGGGTACTGCCGCCACCATCAATGCCCAGGAACAGCGGTCCGCTCATCAGCCGTCGACCGCCTCGACGATGAGATCGTGCAGGGCGCGTCGGAAGGCGTGAATGCCATCCGGATCGCGGCCGTGATAGACGCGGTTGGCCAGCACGGCACTGACCAACTGCCGCCCCGGATCGATCCACAGCGATGTGCCGGTGTATCCGGTGTGCCCATACGAGCCAGCGCTGTAGCGGTCACCCGCCGAGGAGTCTTGTTCCGCTTTTAGCATCCAGCCCAGTCCGAGCCGAAATTGGCCGTTCGCGTGTTGGCGCGTGGCCAGCTGTAGCAAAGCCGGGCTGATGAGCAGCCTGCTGTCGCCGCAGAGCCAGGCCTGTCCAAAGCGCGCCACATCAATTGCTGTCGCGAATAAGCCAGCGTGCCCGGCAACGCCGCCGACGCCACAGGCATTTTCGTCGTGCGCCTCTCCCCAGGCGCGCCGCATACGCCAGTGATCGTCGAACTCGGTGGGAACGACTTGGTTTCGCGGGATGCCGCGTGCAACGGGATTGTGAGTGAAGGTAGACAGCCCTAGTGGCTGGGTAACCAATTCGCTAAGGGCCTGGTCCAGTGGGCAGCCCTGCAAGCGCGCGATTGCTTCACCAAGCAGCATGATGCCGATATCCGTGTAGCGAACGGTATCGCCGACCGTTCCCGCGAAGGGAAATTTCACCATCGCCTGCAGGCCCCGGCGCCAGCGTTCGGCGTCGTAAGGATCGCCCTCAGCGGGCGGGGGCGGGGGCTCGGCCGCTGCGTGCAGATAGACCGAGCGCCAGGGCGGTAAGCCCGATGTGTGTGTCAGCAGCTGCTGGAAAGTTACGTCTGTCGGGTCGACTTGCTGGCCGCGGAAGCGACTTTCAATGGGCAGGAGCTTGCGCGTATCTGGGTCCTGGCCGCTTTTAACGGCGCGAGGATTGATGCGTCCGAATTCCGGCACGACCTCAACCAGCCGGCTATCCAGCGCGATTTTACCGTCAGAGACCAGCGCCAGAAACGCCGTGTGCGTGATGAGCTTGCTTACCGAGGCCAGGTCAAAACGCGAGTCAGTCGTGACCGCAGTGTCTTTGGCAGCCGGGTCAATCCAGCCCCAGGCGTCGCGCAGAATGATGTCGCCGTGATGAATAACGCAGATGCTCAGGGCGGGAAATGTGGCGGGCAGCTGCGGCGCGATGAGCCGCTCCAGGTTGTCGCGCTTTCGACCAGCGATCATGCGATATCCACCGTCAACTGGCCCGTCGGCACGAAGTCGCCACAGACGGCGGCGACCGCAGCGGCAAGAGATGGCTCGCTGTCGCCATTGCTGCAGATTGCCGTATCGGCGCCCGGTAGTTTGCCGGCGTCATAGGGGTTGCGCGCGCAGATCAGGATGCTGCGCTCGGCGTGGTCAATGACGCGCCGCGCCAACTTCAGCTGCGCCGGTTGCGTATGCGCGTTGCGCGTCAGCAGGATAACCGTGTCGGCGTTGGACGTCAGCTGCTGGAGCCTTGGCCGGGCCACTACGCGCGGCAACCGCGGATTGATCGTATGACAGTCCACATGAGGCAGCCGCTCAGACAGCAGGGTCGAAAAGCGGCCGCGTTTAGCGGCATCAACGGCATCGGATATGCGGCGCGCGGCGAACTCAATGCAGACGATTCGACCGCTATTGCCGTCAAGCGGCAATGTCTCGCCGCGCTTGACCATCACCGTGCCGGCACGGGCGGCGCGCAATGCCAGCGCTTGATGCGCGTCGCTGGCGACAACGCCGAGCGCGGGTTGATTGTCCAGGCGGTACCGATTCTTCAGCTGGCAAATGCGCGCGACGGACTGGTCGATACGAGCTTCGGGAATTCTGCCGGAGCGCGCGGCTGCCAGGACCGCGTCGTAAGCTGCCTTCTGCTGCCGGCGCGTATGCGAAAATAGCGGCATATCAACACCGGCCAGCACCGCTAGCGCGGCAGATTCACCGGCGCCAAAGCTGCGTGTGATCGCTTTCATCTCCATGCAGTCCGTACAGACCGCGCCCTGGTAGCCGAGCTCCGTCCGCAGCAAGCCGTTGACCAGCCGCGGTGAAAGCGTCGCCGGCAACTCGGCGTCCAGCGCTTCGTACTTGACATGCGTCAGCATGACACAGGCCACATCGGCGCGGATGGCAGCTCGAAAGGGCGCCAGATCATGCCGGTAAAGATAGTCGAGCGGCCCGGTCACCGCAGCCTGATCGTCGTGGGTATCAATCACCGTGTTGCCCAATCCGGGAAAGTGTTTGACGGTTGCGGCCACGCCAGCGCGCTGCAAGCCCTTAATCTGCGCCGCGACCATCCGGCTGACCAAGCGCGCTTCGCTGCCGATCGAGCGCGTGCTCACCGACGGATTATCGGGCTGATGCGCGATATCGGCGACCGGCGCAAAGTTCCAGTTGATGCCCAGCGCCGCCAATTCCGTCCCCAGCATGAAGGCGACATCCTCAGCGAGTTTAGCATCGCCGGAGGCGCCCAGGGCCATGGCGCCGGGGCTCTCGCTGAAGCCCTGGCGCAAGCGCGCGACGAGGCCGCCTTCCTGGTCGATGCCGACCAGAATAGGATGCTTGGCGGCGGCGCGGCATTCATCCGCCAGGTCTTTGACCTGCGCAGGAGTTTCGATGTTGCGCGAGAAAAGATAGATGCCGCCGATTCGTCCGCTGGCGAGCCAGGCGAGAATATGCGCCGGCGGGCGCGCGCCGTCAAAGCCCACCATCATCATTTGCCCGACTTTTTCATCCAGCGAAAGCATAACGTTGCTCTAGCGCAGGATGGTCGACAGCTGGCGCGCTTCCCAGCGGATCATGAATTGATAAAGCAGGATCATCAGGGCAGCGCAGGCAAGGACAAAGGCGCTGATCGATTCCGACCCGACATGCTCTGCGAAAACCCCTCCCAGGCCGGTGAGCACGGCGCCGCCCAAGCCCGCGCAGCCGACCTGAAAGCCGATGGCATTGGCAGCGTGACGCCGGCCAACGCGCGCGTTTGTCTGCAATATCAAGATTGGGAAGATGGCGGACATGCCAAAGCCGATGCCGAGCAAACCGGCGAAGCTGAGGATCTCGTGCAAATTGGCGAAGAGCAGGATTGCGCCGAGCAGGGCCGAAGCAAAGCAGATATTCAGCAGCGCGCGGTCGCCCAGGCGCAGGGCTAGCAAACCCATCAGGATACGACCTACAGTGAAGCTGCCCCAATAGGCGCTTACCCAGTTGCTGGCGATGGTCTGCGGCAGGCCGCGCGCTTCGATGAGCAGCGTATTAGCCAGCTGCCCCGTACCGATCTCGACGCCGCCGTAAAGGAAGAAGAATACCAGCCCGATGATGACGATCGGCTGTTGCAGCGTCTCTGTAATCGTCGAGCGCTCGCTCGGCTTTTCCTTTTCGCCGCGCGCGCTCTTGAATTGCCAATGCGGCAGGCTCCGCAAAATGACCAAACCCAGCAGCAAGATCAGCGTGCCGATTAGTACGTAGCTGGATTGCCAGCCGACGCCTTGGTCCACGACAAAGAAGGTGACAACGCTCGGGGCGATGGTCAGCCCAATGCCCCAGGACGCGTGCAGCCAATTCATCTCGCTGGCGCCATAGTTGACCGAGACGAAGTTGTTTAAGGCCGCGTCAATGGCGCCTTTGCCGATGCTGGTGACGAAGGCTACGGCGAGCAGAATGACCCAAATCGGGGCGATCGAGTAACCCAGCAGGCCGAAACCGGCGAAGGCCATGCCGCCGACAAGCACGGGCGCAAGCGAGAACTTGCCTATCAGCGTGCCGCTGAGGAAGGCGGCAATCAGTCCGCCGAGCATGGTGGCGGGCGCCAGGGCCGCCAGCGCGTTATGCGAGACGTCAAATGTCACTTGCATATAAGTCCAGGCGATATTCAGCAAACCAGTGGCCAAGCCAATGACGACGAAGACCGCACAGGCGATGAAAATAGGGAAAATGTTGGCTGATTTCAACGCGACTCGCTTTGTAGCGGATGACCCGCACCATCATACCCATTCGCCGTGAGCGCGCAATGGTGACGTCAGCACGCCGATGTATGCCGTGCGCCGGTCGGGGGGCATTGCGGCGCGGCCTTGGCCTTGTCCCTTGTGCTAGACTAGGGCGAAACACGTACAAGCAGATCAGTCGATAGCGGGAAGCCAGTGATGCCGGCGCAAAGTAGTGATGAGCTAATAGACGTCCGCCCCGATGAGCGCTTCGACGAGGCGCGACTGCTGGCTTATTTGCGCGGCAGATTAGCCGGCGTTGACGAATCGCTAAATGTACGGCAATTCGGAGGCGGCAAGGCGAATTTAACGTACTTGCTGCGATTCGGCGGCGGGCAAGAGTACGTCTTGCGGCGCCCGCCACTGGGACAATATGCGCCCAGCGCCCACGACATGGGGCGCGAATTCCGCGTGCTCTCGGTGCTGCATCGCGCTTTCCCCTTTGTTCCGCGCGCTTTTCACTACTGCGACGATGAGGACGTCGTCGGCGCGCCGTTTTTCATCATGGAGCGCTGCAGAGGCGTTGTCGCGCGTGGCCGGTTGCCGGCGCGTTTTGCCGCCGACGCCCGTGCGCCGCGGCGCATGAGCGAAGCTCTGGTCGACGCGCTGGCCGCCTTCCATGCG
>WTGO01000014.1 GCA_011523515.1 Chloroflexota bacterium | reverse complement strand
TGTTCATCCAGTATACTCTCTTTACTAGGTGTCCAGTTTTTCGGGACCACTACAGACCAGCTGCTGACCAGCACATTGTAATCCAGCGCGTCCTCGGCCCAGCCTTTGCGGTCGCAGATATGGTAGAGCCGATAGGCCAGATCGCGCACCGACTCGGCGATATCGCCGGGCAGCCGGTTGTAGAGCGCGGCCGCGCCCGTCTCGCCGTAGGTATTCAGGCGCTCGATGAGATGATGCGTGCCTTCCCAGACGGTGGGGCGTTTGTCCTGCCCCGGATCATAGGCGCCCGGGTCGTACTCGCGCCAGTTGATCAGCCGCACCTTGCCGCCCTCCGCCTCGACCAGGCCCGCCAGCGCCACGCTGTCGACGCTGGTATTCTTGCCTTGAGCCATCGTATTGGCGCCGCCAAAGTCGCCTTTTTCAAAACCGTACTGCGTGAACCAGTCAATGGCGAAGCGCGTCTCGGGGTCAAGATAGGCGACAGCGCCTTCCAGCACCTCGTCCAGCGCCGCGTTGATCAGGCCCAGCGCCGTACGCACGGTCAAGGGCGTGCCATCTGCTTCCAGCACGGCGCTGTAACGCGAGTAGATCGCCATGCCCGGGCCGATGGTGGCCTGCGCCATATCGACCGGCGCGATGCTGCCCGTCTTCATCTCGGCGATGTCGCCCGGCAATTCGGCGCGCAGGGCATCGAGGAAGCGGCGGCGGGAGGTGGCGGGCGCGTCATCGGGGCGTGGACGGCAGACGAGCACGATCGATGAGGCGAGGGCGTTTGCACGCAGCGCATTGATTCGGATGCTGCTCTCTGTGCGTACAGGCCACGTACCCACAATATTGAATCCAGCCTTAATCATGCTATTTAGCATTGTCTCCCAACCTGTACTTACGACTTTTGCTGAATTACCGTCACTCATAAAGCCAGCGTCTTGCTGTTTGAACGCATAATATACAGTGGACGGGAAGTCGGCTGGTACAAAGGTACGGATGTTGGAGAAGGCGTGAAGCATTCCTGATTCAAAGAATCCCTTCGCCGCTTCTTTGCTCTCGTGTCGAAATGTTGACGCGATCAGTTCAGTAGTCTTGGGAACTAGCAGCGTACCAAACGCCTGTGGATATACTTTTCGCAAGTTAGGGCGCAGCCAAACATAAAAGAAATCAGACAGGTCGGCATATCCAATATTGTCATAGTAAGGTGGGTCAGTAGAGAGCATTATCTCAGAGTATTTCAGTATCTGAGCGTCCTGCTGCGTAGCGTTGCCGATTGATGCACAGGCTAGACTTTGAAAGGCTCTGCACACCCACTTAATTTGCGACATCCAACTACCGGACAATCCAGAAAGTGGATTTGTTTCTGCATAGTCCCATAACATTGGAATGGCTTGTCGCGAAAATAGATTCTTAATCTGTTCGTTGCTAGACAGCCACCGGGCCAGATTTGTCAGGAAATCCGCCGCCCGATCCACCGCAAACGCCAAATACACACTGACTGCCTCGCCATAGGCACGCGCCCCGCGCCCACCCTCGCGCAGCGGCACATCATCATCCGCCAAGCCGGCGTCCAGCGCGTCCTGCGTTGCCTGCTCGCGCGCTTCGTGGACGAGGTCGCTGAATGTGGTCAGCGCGGTCAGTTGGCGTGGAGTGAAAAGGTCGGACCAGTAGTAAAAGCCGTAGCCGCGCCCGCTAACGAGGTCGGTCGTATCCCGGTTCATCTCCTGTTGCGGTTTCCAAGCGGGCACAGCCGATTCGGCAATACGCGCCTGTTCAGGTGTCGCGCTGTGGTAGTTGCGTCCGCCTTTGCCTTCGGTGACTATGGCGGTCAGTTGCGCTCCCATGCGCCCGTCGGTGCTTTCGTCTTTGATGTATTGGTCAGGCGCGGTTTCCCCACAGACCAGGCAGTTGAACTTGGCGCCGCGTCCTACCTTGGGTGGCTTGGGCGCTTTGCCTTCGCCCCGCTGAACTTGAAAATGCACGGTTCTCTCGTGAGGGTTAGGATGTGGCACGAGCCAAGCGCGCTTGCCCTTTTTCTTGCTGAGCTCGAAAGTTGTCATCAGCGGCATCGTCGAGCGACAGGCGGGGTTCGGGCAAGTGACCGTCCGCGCCCAGAGCCAGGCGATGACGGTTTCGCCTTTGTGCTTGGGATACAGATGCCCGATGCGCTCGAAGGCGCGCTCGCGCATCCACTCGCCATAATAACGCACATCGGCCGCCAAGCCAGCCGCGCCGCGCCAGGTGGAGTCGACGGGCGAGCCAAGGCTCGTCCCTACAGCCATTTTTCTCTGTGCTCTCAGTAGTTCCAAGTTAGTCATGCGAAAAATTTATACGCAATGGGTTGTCGAT
>WTGO01000129.1 GCA_011523515.1 Chloroflexota bacterium | reverse complement strand
TTCCGCCTGACTGCCCCGCCCACGCTCAGACGCCGCCAAGCGCGTAATCTCCGACCAGCTGCTGACCAGCACGTTGTAATCCAGCGCGTCCTCGGCCCAGCCTTTGCGGTCGCAGATATGGTAGAGCCGATAGGCCAGATCGCGCACCGACTCGGCGATATCGCCGGGCAGCCGGTTGTAGAGCGCGGCCGCGCCCGTCTCGCCGTAGGTATTCAGGCGCTCGATGAGATGATGCGTGCCTTCCCAGACGGTGGGGCGTTTGTCCTGCCCCGGATCATAGGCGCCCGGGTCGTACTCGCGCCAGTTGATCAGCCGCACCTTGCCGCCCTCCGCCTCGACCAGGCCCGCCAGCGCCACGCTGTCGACGCTGGTATTCTTGCCTTGAGCCATCGTATTGGCGCCGCCAAAGTCGCCTTTTTCAAAACCGTACTGCGTGAACCAGTCAATGGCGAAGCGCGTCTCGGGGTCAAGATAGGCGACAGCGCCTTCCAGCACCTCGTCCAGCGCCGCGTTGATCAGGCCCAGCGCCGTACGCACGGTCAAGGGCGTGCCATCTGCTTCCAGCACGGCGCTGTAACGCGAGTAGATCGCCATGCCCGGGCCGATGGTGGCCTGCGCCATATCGACCGGCGCGATGCTGCCCGTCTTCATCTCGGCGATGTCGCCCGGCAATTCGGCGCGCAGGGCATCGAGGAAGCGGCGGCGGGAGGTGGCGGGCGCGTCATCGGGGCGTGGACGACAGACGAGCACGATCGATGAGGCGAGGGCGTTTGTGGCCTTCTTCAATGCGCTAACTAATTCAGTACGCATAGGCCAAGTGCCTACAACGCTGAAGCCGGCTGCAATTATGCTGGTTAACATCGTCTCCCAGCCTGCGTCGTTATCCTTTTGCTTGAAGGCATAATAGACTGTCAGCGGATAGTCTTTGGTAACATAATAGCGCAAGCTGGTGAGTGTCTCCAACATGCCGCTCTCGAAAAAATCTCTAGCTTCGTCTTTGCTTCCGTGACGATGGGTGGAAGCAATGAGTTCATCAGCTTTCGGCACGAGCAGCGTAGAGAAAAGCTCGGGATAAACATTAGGCAAATTGCGGCGTAGCCAGATGTAAAAGAAGTCGGATAAGTCCGCGTAGCCGATGTTGTCGTAATATGGAGGATCGGTTGACAGGATTATGCGGCTAGGCGGTGAATCTTGCGAAAGCGTTGATTTTTCTGGGGGGGGGGTAGAGCTTAATTATTGGGGTCAGACTTTGAGCGTCAGCTTGAATTGTGACACCATTTTGACTATCAATGGGAAAAAATATCAGATTCTTGCAAATCCACTCTAGGTGAGCGCTCCAAGGAATACCTCTGGTTCCAAAAAGGTTAGACTCCGCATAGCTCCAGACCATAGGAATAGCTTGACGCATAAAGGTTTTCTTCACTGCGCCGCCACCATTATCCCAGATACACATCGACGAACTGTAATCAGCCGCCCGATCCACCGCAAAAGCCAAATACACACTGACTGCCTCGCCATAGGCACGCGCCCCGCGCCCACCCTCGCGCAGCGGCACATCATCATCCGCCAAGCCGGCGTCCAGCGCGTCCTGCGTCGCCAGCTCGCGCGCTTCGTGGACGAGGTCGCTGAATGTCGTCAGCGCGGTCAGTTGGCGTGGAGTGAAGAGGTCGCCAAATTCGTACATGCCGTAAACTGGCGGCTGGAAGTTGCGGTGTTTCAGCGGCATCTTCCCGCTTGGTTTGAAGTAGTCTATCGCTTCAGCTTGGGCAGCGGTTGCCGTATGCCAAGGTTCCGGGCTGTAGTAACTGCGACCACGATTACCCTGAGTGACAATCGCCATCAACATCGTACCCATACGACCAGCCTTGCCCTCTGCTCGCACGTACTCCCATGAGATTGGCTCCCCGCTTATTGTGCAGCGGCCACCACCAAACTTGCGTCCCATCGTGCCGTCTGCATCTGACGGCGGCAGTCCCTTGGTCACCTCAAAACGCACAGTCGTCCCTTCAATGACCGGCTTCGCCCAGCATTCGCGTCCCTTCTTCTTGCTCAGCACAAAAGAGCGCACCAGCGGCACCGGCGCATTCACGGCCGGGTTGGGACTGATGACCGTCCGCGCCCAGAGCCAGGCGATCACGGTTTCGCCATTGTGCTTGGGATAGAGATGCCCGATGCGCTCGAAGGCGCGCTCGCGCATCCACTCGCCATAATAACGCACATCGGCCGCCAAGCCGGCCGCGCCGCGCCAGGTGGAGTCGACGGGAGAGCCAAGGCTCGTCCCTACAGCCATTTTTCTCTGTGCTCTCTGTGTCTCTGTGGTGAGTAAATCTTTTCGGTCGCGCGGATTCACCGGCGGCA
>WTGO01000052.1 GCA_011523515.1 Chloroflexota bacterium | reverse complement strand
TCAATGGAGAGGGGAGCGCGCCAATGGCGACCGCTAGCGGCACTCAGCCCGCAACACGCGAAACGAGCTTCCCCCCATTGCTATGGGGATGCCCGCTATAGAGATGGCGGGACTCGGAGGGGGTTGAAACCGCCATCCAAAAGACCAAAACTAACGAAAGGAGCAAGCCAATGACGACTTTTCGCGCGGCTCTGACGCAACTATCGATCATGAATATCATCGGCGTTCGCAACAACTACGATCTCGCCGAGCTGCCCAACGCGCTGCACAGCGCCCAGCTGCCCGCCCTGCTGGTCATGCCTATTGAGCTGGAACGCGAGCGCCTTTTCCGCCGCCGCGAAGACAGTCTGCAGACGGCGGCTTTCAGCGGGGGCGCCAAGACAATATATCACAGCGCCACACACCTGTTGCTGGTCGCGCCCAGCGAAGCCGGCCTGGGCATCCGCAGCCACCTGCCGCGGGTGATCGACCTGATCGACAGCTATACCGCGGCCGTCTCAGCCGATGTCACCTTGGGCGATACCCTGCTGACGCCGGCGCGCGTCAGCGTCGAACCCGGCATCTACCGCTATGGCGAACGCGAATTCATCGGTTGCGCCTTCCGCCACAGCTGGCTGCTGGAAGCCTAGGGGGCGACATGACCATACAGTACAGCATTGCCATTGACCGCGACAACGACGGCCGCTTCGCCGCCCTGATCGACCAGGATGTGCTGGAGCTGCGCTGGCAACTGGGGCTGCGGCGGGCGTATGACAACATGGCGGATTTCAGCTGGGCGCGCATCATCGTCCGCAATCCGCAGGGCGCCTTTTCACCCGAGCGCCATCGCCTGGACAGCGGCATGGGCGTTCGCATTCAAAGCGACTTCGGCAGGCAGGTCCGCAGTCATTTCACCGGCGTCATCAGCCATATCGAGCCGGATGCGGGCGCCTTCGGCCGCAAGCAAGCGGTCATTCACCTGCGGGATGTCCTGCCCTGGCTGGAAGACAGCCCGGCCCGCGTCGCGCCACAAATCGATGTGACCGCCGACCAAATCTTGCGGGACTTGCTGGAGCAGGCGGTCATTCGCCGCGCGGTCATCGCCGGCTTCTGCCTGATCGACGTTGGCGGCTTCAATATGATCGACCAAGCCAGCATCTTCCCGCCTGAGCACCTGACGCTGAGCTTCGAGCGCGGCAAGACGCGTTTCGCCTATGTCGGCGATTGGTGGGGCGAGAGCACCTCGATTCGCGCGGCGATCAGCGATATCGTCGCCGGCGAGCGCGGCCGCTTCTACGTGGATCGAGAGGGCGCGCTCGTCTTCCTCAACCGACACTACACCCTGCTCAACGAGACCCCGGCCGCCCAGTTCGCCGACGATATGAGCGGCATGAGCTATACCTATGGCGATCAACGCCTGAACCGGCTAACCCTGCTCATGCGGCCGCGCGAAATCGGCGAGCGCGACACGCTGATCTGGCAGCTGTCGGGCCAGCTGCGCCTCGAGCAGCGCTCGGAACTGCCGCTGACCCTGCGCCTGACCGACGAGCGAAATCAGCCCTTTGGCCTGCTGGCCTTCGACCGGCTGGTCAGCCGCTTTGAGCGCGCGCCCGAAAATCGCGGCTACACCATCAGCGACGATGTTGCCGTCGAGGTCACGCGGCTCGGCATGACCTCCGTCGACATTCGCCTCATCAACCGCCGGCGCGAAGCTGTCTATCTCACGCTGCTGCAACTCTACGGCCAGCCGCTCTACCGTCACGATCCGCTGGAGATTGTCGCAGCCGACGGCGAGGGCCAATACCGCTACGGGTTGAAGCGGCTCTCGCTGGATTTGCCCGCCCTCTCCGATATTACAACCGCACGCGCCTTCGCCGCTTACGAAATCGCCCGGCGCAAGCACCCGCGCGGCCTCATCCACAAGCTGCGACTCGACGCTCGCGAGCACAAACCGGCCGCCTTGAGCGCCACGCTATTCGACCGTATTCGCGTCAGCGAATCCCACACCGGCCATCAAGCGCGCGACTATTTCATCATCGGCGAGGAGCATCATGTCGGCGACGGCGGCGCTTCGCACGAAGTCGAGTGGACGCTGGAGCCGGCCGATTCCAGCCGTTTCGTCATCGTGGACGACAGCCGCGTCGACGATCGCGCTGAAGTGCTGGCGCCGTACTAGCCGCTGGCGCAAGCTATCAGCGCACACAATGCCCATGGTGAAATCGGCACAGGATCATTCACCACAGAGACGGAGAAGCAAGTGCCGATAAGTCACGCAAAACATTAGCCACCGAGTTCGCAGAGGAAGACAGAGGACACCGAGTAAATCTAAACTGACATATTCTGGCAGCAAGTGTCAGTCCGAAGGGCAACTGCATCTGCTGCCAGAAAGTTGAAGCAATGTCAATTCCTCTGTGTCCTCACCGTTACTCTGTGTCCTCTGTGGCAAAAGAGCGCTCAGTTTTATTGACGCAGGATTTGCATTACTTACTTGGAACCACCGAGGAGACAGAGAGTACGGTGAAATTGGAAAATCACCGACGTTAGCCGCGCCGCTTGCGTACTGCGCGATTCTGCCATAACTGCTGTTCCAGTATAAGATAGATGGCAGGCTGAAGTTTGCCGAAGACGGGATTATGCTGCGCATCATTCGCTCACTCTTGCTGGGCCTACTGATCGGAACCGCCGTCGGGCTATTTTTCGGCTGGCTGCAATTTCCCGCCAACGCCCGCAACAGCGAGCTGAGCGACTTGGCGCAGCCCTGGCGCGACGAGTATACGATCATGATCGCGGCCGGCTACGCAGTCGATGCCGATCTCGCCGGCGCCAGCGAACGGCTTAGCCGGCTCTACGCCGACCTGCTCGGACCCGAATTGAGGCAATCGATCGACCGCATCATCACCACCTCGGCGCGCGACCTTGACGACATCACCCTGCTCGTGGAACTGGCGCGGGATCTGGAGCAGCTGACCGCGACCATGCGCCCCTTTCTCGTGGCGGGCGAGGACGGCCAATGAGGCCCGTACATCATAGCAACCTGCGTCCCGCGCCACGCGAAAGCGACACCAAGGCGGATCCGGGCTACTTCTCATATGCGGCATTCGCCCTGAGCTTGATCGCCGGCCTGCTGCTGGGCATCAGCATCACGCGGATTCAAGGCCCCCTGCGGCGCGGCAACGCCGAACCCTGGCAACTGCGCGTCGAAGACCGGCAGCACTATATGTTGGCCATCGCGCTGGAGCAAGAACTTAGCGGCAATACGCATCAGGCGCTGGACAAGCTCATCGCGCTGCGCCCGGCGCAGGACCCCTGGAGCGCGCTGGCGGCAGGCGCCTGCGAGCTGGGCAGCCGCGGTTACCTGCGCAGCCCCAGCGGCATCCGCGCCCTGCGCAGCGCGGTCCGGCTCTATTCATCGCAGGGGCGTTCCGGCTGCGCCGAGCAGTTGCTGCCGCTGAAAGCGACAGAATCGGAAGACGCCTCCGCCGCGACGCCCGTCCTTCAATCGGCGCCCAGCGACCAAGACCCGCGCCCCACGCCCCTGCCCACCAAGCGGCCGCTGCAGCAAACCTTCCTGGCCACCCCGACGCGACGCCCAGCCCAGCCCGGTTCGCAGGAGCGCAGCTTTGCCGTGCTGTCTGTGCGCTCTTTCTGCGACCTGGCGCGCCCGGCAGTCATCGAGGTCCATGTGGTCGACTACATCGGGCGCGGCATCCCGGGCCAACCCATCCGCGTACGCTGGGGCAACCGGGAAGACCTCTTTTTCAGCGGGCTCAAAGCCGAGTACGGCGACTCATACGCCGACTTCCAAATGGCGGAAGACATCGACTACGCCATCGACATGGCCGGCGCCCGCGACCCGACAGCCAGCAGCCTGAGCACCGGCGATTGCTACACCGATAATCGGCGCGGGCTGAAATCTTATCGCGTCACCTTCGTCGAAACGTAAAACCGGCGACCGGCGCAACTGCTAACCGGCCTCTCGCGTACTAGAAGCAAAGCAGCGTAGAGTTATTGGGACAGGCAAATGGATAAGGAAGAACGAGCTTCACAAGCGAGCACGGGTATATTCTTTGTGGGACTGGGCCTCTTGTTCTTCACGGGCTGGTGGTGGCCCGGCATCATGTTTGTCATCGCCGCCTCGATACTGGCGCGCGCCCGTGCGCTGGGCGAGCGCTGGAGCTCCGCCACCGGCGCGCTCTGGCTGATTGCTATCGGCGTCATCTTCGGCATCCCGGGCTTGATCGCCGATATCGCCGGCGCATTCTGGCAGATCTTCCCGCTGATCCTGGTCGGCATGGGGCTCTTCATGCTCTTCGGCGGCAAGTATCGTCCCAATGTCAGCGGCAAGCGCAAGAACGACGACTGACAGCGCGTCCAGGGGCGCGGTCATGGTATATGTCATTCGCCGCGATATCGCCAGCTAGCAACCGAGGCCCTTGCGACTCTCTGTAGAAGTCGAACCCTTGCGCCGCCGCGCCAGAGCGGAAAGGAGAACGACAGATGGAAACCTACACCGTCAAAAACGCTCAAAACAGCCTGCGCGAATTGCTTTCCGATGCGCATAAAGGCAAGACGGTCGTAATCACCGCAGAAAATGGTTGGGCGGTGAAGCTCGTTCCGACACAGGTTAGGGCAGAAAAACCGCGCAAAGCCGGAAGCGCCCGCGGCCAAGTATGGATGTCCGACGACTTTGATGATCCCCTCGAAGACTTCGCCGACTATATGGCATGAGTTTTCTGCTCGACACACACGCCTTTCTTTGGTTCGTCAACGACCATAGCTCGCTCAGCCCAAGAGCGAAAGGCATCATTGAGGATCAACAAAGCATCGTCGAGTTGAGCGCGGCCAGCATTTGGGAGATGGCAATAAAAGCCAGCCTGCGGAAGCTTGCCCTGCCTGCGCCGCTTAGGCATTCGTCGAATCTCATATGGCCAGGAATGACTTTGGCATACTGCAGATTACGTCAGAACATGCTGAGACGGTGGCTAAGCTTAGCTTTCCAAAATCAGGGCATCGAGATCCCTTCGACCGCATGATCGTCGCGCAGGCCATTTGCCATGACTTGACCATCATTAGTCGCGACGCTGCGCTTAGCGAATACCCCATCCAACGGATCTGGTAGCAGGGCAATAGACGCTCGCTTGCTGGTCACCGTTAAGGAAACCTGACAAAGGCGCGGCTAGCAAGTGCCTTAAGCCCCTACTAAGCCCTCCGCTCTTGCTCGTCATCTTCGCCCTGGTAGGCCAGCAAATCATCAAGCGACATCTTGGGCAGCCGATTTTCCGCCATGACCGCCCGCATCTCGGTGTTGATCTCGCCGTCTTCGCCGATATGGCGCCGGATATTGGCGCCGGTCGCTTCGGCATACTCAAAGCGGTGGTCAGCGATGGCGACCCCGTCGGCGATCACGCGCATGGACCATTTGCCGTCCAATTCCATCTGGTCGTGCAGGGGCATGCGCGTGTTGGGCGTCAGGAAGTTGCGCCCGCGCGTCAAGTGAAAATCGTCTTCGTGCACGTAGACCAGGTCGCCCACAGCGTCGAGGACTTCGAAACGGATATTGCCATTGGCTTCCATCGGCACGCGCAGCTGCACAAAGGGCTGAATGTAGTCGATGTCATCGGGCAGGGTCCAGGTGCGGTAAATCTGCGGCTCGCCCTCGTCCTTGGTGGTCAGCAAGCCGATGTCGACCGCGAGCACCTGCACATTGTCCGGGTCGAGCCCGGCGCGGCTGACGGACTCAAGCGCATGGCGGTAGACGCGCTGCTCGGCGCTGGCCGGCTGCTGATGGAAGATCTCGTAATCGTCGTATTCTTCTTCATCCGCCTGTTCGTAGTCATAGTTGTAATCAAAGGTCTGCGCCGACTCACTGACGTTGGAGTTGACATTTTCGTTGTCGAATTGACGCACCAGAAAGAGCAATCCCAACAAGACCAGGATGACCGGGAAACTGTTGCCCAAAAGCGCCACGGCGCCCAATGCCAGCAGGATAAAGGCGAGAAACCAGGTATTGCGGTTTTCCGGCATGTGTTAGCCCTCGTTTAGCGCCGCCCGCGCGAACGACCGCCCCGGCCGGACGAACTTTGCTGCTGCAACAGGTCTTTGAGCTGCGTCGTCTGCGGCTCTTCAGCTTCTTCCACGATGATGGAGTCGGCCAGGTTGCGGCGGCTACTACGCGCGGGATCCAATTCTTCTTCGCCACTGAGCCGGCGGCGCCGTTCGTTCACCGATGGCGACAGCATCAGGTTGTGCATGCCAATCAAGTTGTCGTCCACATACACGCGCAAATCCCAATCTCCATTGCCGTCGACGCCGCGATTGCCCGCCAGCGGCAAATGATGATCGGCCAGCAAACTCAGCTCGCCCTCGCGCAAGTAGGTCTTCATCTCATGCACGTACTGCTCTTCGCCCAGGTGATTATAGATTTCGTATCGGATAAGCGCCTGACGCTCCGCCTCTTCGGGCAGGACGTGCAGCGTGATGAATGGGCGCACGCCGTCATCATCTTTGGATACGTTGCGCGTACGCCGCATCGCCAGCCCTTCAACGCCGGTCTGCATGGCGATCAAGCCGATATCAAGCATGACAATGCCATTGCGGTTGAAATAACCGGCCCGCGCCGCCGCCCGCTCCGAAGCTTCACGCGCTTGCGGCGTAATGCGGCGCTGCAATGGCGCCCGATGCAACGCATCGAGCAGACTGGCGCGTTCCGGCCCCAATTCGATCATGGACGCGATCACCGCCACCGCCAAAACGCCGATCAGCGACAACTGCACCGCCGCCGATACCGGCGCCGCCAGCAAGGCAAAGCCGATCAGCAAAGTCATTGCCAACAGCCAGGCCGTATTCCGTCGTTTCAAGCGAATCATGGATTCACATTCGATTCAGGCGCTCCCCAATGCGCCGCTCCCGCCTATTGTAACATCATCTATACCCGTCTCATCAAGGTATAGTCACGCGCCGAACAATCAGCGGCGCCCATGCGTTTCAGCAGAATCAGAGCAGAAGTCACTGCCTGTCGCTTCGTTTTGCCACATCGTATTCGTCCCAGTCCGACTGATCTGAAAGCTCGCCATCATCCGCTAAACGCGCGCCGCGCAATCGAACATCCTCCAGGTCGTAAACATCGGCGCCGTTCTTCACCGACTCGTCATATATGTCTTGACGCCCGGCTTCCAGCCGCTCCAAATGACGCCGGACTTCTTCATCAATTCGCTCCTCACGTTTCTGCGCGCCGCCGCCGTGCTTGTTGTAATAATCAAGCAGATGCCCTACCATGCCAATGCCCCAACCTATGCTGACAAAGGCGGGCCAGGCAAATCCACCGGGCGACGAAAGCCAAATCGCCCACAGCAGCGCATTGATCCCCGCATAACTGGCCAAATGAATGAGGAGCGCGTTGCGCTCGTCATACTTGGCTTCAACGCGGCGGCGGATCTCCGTTTCGATTTGCGATTGATTTTTGCGTTTCATACGCTCTCGCTTTATTGCCGGCTGGCGCGCTGAGACGGCGACTGCGTCCGCAGCAAGTCTTCAATGGACATTTCGTCGTAGCTGTCGGCAGCGGCCTCCAGGCGACCCCGGCCGCCTTCCTCCGCGAATAAGTCTTCGTTTGACGTCGGGACGGAAGGAAGTCGCTGACGCTTCCGCCGCCGCAATTCGCGGATTAGCTGTTCCTCAATCTTCGCTTCCCGCCGCCCGCTGGACAGGCGATAGGCGAAGACGTAGCGGAAGATATGCGCCGCCAGGCCGATGCCCCAAACAGCTATGAAGGTGGCGTAGAATTGCAAGTTGGACCAGTCCAGAAACTCGCTGAGCGTCCTGTCGGATAGCGGCAGCAGAATCAGCAAGCTGATGACACTGACAAAAAGCGTCAGATGCTGCCAGACAAGCCGACGGTTTTTCAGCTTGTCGTCTTGCTGCAAACGAATCAAGACTTCTTGTTCGCCGGCATCCTCGGGCGCCGTGCCCTGCAACTCTTGCCTAATGCGCGAATCGGTTTCGCGCTCGTGATTGTCACGGCCTTTGCCGTGCCGAAAGTGGTAACGGATGAAGTGCAGCGCGCCGCTCGCAGCCAGGACACCGAAAGCCAATATGCTATCCTGGTAAGCATTATTGCCAAACCTTGCTTGCCAAATGTTGGACAAGTTATAGAGCAGCAGAATAGCCCCGACCAAGACCAGCAGCAAATGAAAAGCGACAGCGCCGCGCGCGCGGAACTTCAACTCGACTCTCTCGCGGATATCGGTCCTGGCCGCCGGTTTGAATTTGTGCTTGACCGTCATGCTTATCCCGTACCCGCTTGCGCGCTATCGGCCCGCTCGTCTAGCAACTGCTCGAATTCGCCCTCGTCGTTGAGCCGCATGCGCCGGCCGCTGCCATCGCCGAGTTCAAGCGCGGCAGTCGCGGCGTCGCTGTTGACAGCTTCAAATCCGGCGCGGCGTTCGCGGCTGCGCTCGCGCGATCGATGCCACTCCCGCTCGACTTCCGCGTCAATCTTCAGCGCCCGCCCCTGCGGCGTCCGACCGTGCACGAAGAAAAACCGACTGAAGTGCAGCGCGAAGGCGATCAACAAGGCGATCGCTACGGGATGGACGGAATAGTAGTAATCGAATGAGTGGAGCCAGGCATTCCAAGTAACAATCGCAAACAGCATTGCCGACGCCATTCCGTGCGCCACTACCAGGCGGCGAGCCGTGATCTGCTTGCCGACGCGATCTTCAATCAAGATTTCCTCGTCCTCATCCAGCGCCGCGCGCTCCAGTTGCTCGTCGATGGCGCGCTCGATTTCGTCCGCGCGGTGTATCGCGCCCGGTCCGCAACGATAAAAATAGCGCAAGCCATGCAGAATGAGCGGAATCGTCCATAAACCGCCGAGAATTGGCATGTCTTGCAGATTCATTAACCAAGGCTGGCTCAACAGGACGATGGCGGCGACAGCGATGTAGACGACGCCATGCAACAGCAGGTCGCGCCGACCCGCCATCTTCTTCTCGATGCGATAGCGGATCAACTGCTCTTCAATGGAATGTCGCGGCTTGTCCACGCGCTGAACCTTACTTACCTGAACATACGAAAAGCGAGGGCGATAAGTTGTGCCCGCGCTCAGCTCGTCCCGAAGGTCAAACCCAACTGGTTGAGCCAGCGGCGATAGGCGATGGCCGTCTTGTCGCTGCGCAAGTGCAATTCGGCCTGCAAGTCGAGCGGCAGCAGCTCGGGCCGCTGCGATTGCACGATGGGCAAATCCTGATAAGCGATCTCGTCCTGGAAGGCGCGCAGCGAATCGTCCGTACTATCGTCCTGCGTCATCACCATCCACATCCACATCAAGGACTTGACTTCTTCGATGGGCGTGACCATCAGCAGAATGGCGAACTTCTCCTCGGCTTCCTTGCGAAAGTAAGCCACCAGCGGACGATAGACCTTGTAGGTATAGCTGACCCAATTGGCAATATGCGAGCCGTCCGGATTGGGTTGGAAGACGCGGATATCCGATGCGGTGACGCCCTTTTCGTCCGTGACCACATCGTAGTCCGGGATTTCCGGGCGCTCTTGCGTGCCCAGGATGTTCTCGTGCACAAAGGGAAAGTGGGCCACATCGAGGAAGTTCTCCACCATGCGCGGTCCGGCCGCCTCGAATTCATAAGCGCCGCAGAGGATCTTGCGGTACGATTCGTCGCCCCATTCTTCGAATTCGGGAATGGCATTGGCCGGCTCGCCCAGGCAGACCCAGACAAAATCATAAGCGACGGTCGCGTGATAGCTGAAAGCGCGGGCTTTGGTCGGCGGCGTCTGATCGGGGTGCGCCGGAATGTTTACGCATTGGCCGTCGGCGTCATAAGTCCAGCCGTGATAAGGGCATTGCAACTTGTCGCCCGGCAGCACTTCCCCCAGCGAAAGGCGCGTGCCGCGATGAACGCAGAGGTCCTTCCAGGCGCGGATTTCCTCGCCGGCTTTCCAGATGACGATGTCCTCGCCCAGCAGGCGCGCGCCGGTCACATTGTTGGAGGCTTCCAACTGCGCTAGCGGCAGCACCGCGTGCCAGTCGTTCAGCAGAATCGGATCTTGAATCATGGGCCCGCCTCCCCTTTGTCCATGCGCTGCCGATTATAACATGGCGCGGCAGTGGTTCCGCGAATCGCGCCGCCCTGAAACGGAAGCGCTGCATAGGGGCGAGAGTGTGGCTCGCCCACGCAAACAGCGAATCCCCAGCGTCAAGCGTCGCCCTAGGGATTGCGCTGGCCCTTGGGTACCATGTTCCTCACCAGTAACCGATGGCTGAGAGGATCGTGACATGCCACAAATGGAAGGCAAAGCCGCGTTGGTCACCGGCGCCGCGTCCGGCATCGGACGAGCCAGCGCGTTGGCCCTGGCGCGGGAAGGCGCCGCCGTCTGCGTCTCCGACATCAACCTCGACGGCGCGCAAGAAACCGCCCGACTCATCAGCGACGCCGGCGGCCAGGCGCTCGCCCGGCGCTGCGATGTCACCAACAGAGACGCAATACAGGCCATGGTCGATGCGACCGTGACCGCCTTCGGCCGGCTGGACGCCGCAGTGAATAACGCCGGCATCTCCGGGCATTTCTATCAGCGCTTGCACGAGGCGGACGACGAGAGCTTCGAGCGCGTCATTGACGTCAACCTGCGCGGCGTCTGGCATTGCATAAAGGCGGAATTGCCGCCCATGCTGGCGCGAGAGAGCGGCGCGATCGTCAATATCGCCTCGGTCGCCGGCTTGATCGGCGCGCCCAAAGCGGCCGACTACACCGCCAGTAAACATGCTGTGGTCGGCATCACCAAGTCCGCGGCGCTGGATTACGCCAAGAGCGGCATTCGCGTCAATGCCGTCTGCCCCGCTTATACCGACACCGCTATGGTGCAAGGCGCCATCGCCGGCAATCCCATCATGGCCTCGATCATGACCCGCGCGATTCCCATGGGCCGCCTCGGCCTGGCGGAGGAAGTCGCTGAAGCGGTAGTCTGGCTCTGCTCGGACGCGTCCTCGTTTGTCACCGGGCATGCGCTGGTCCTGGATGGCGGGCTGGTGGCGATTTAGGATTGCCGAACCTGTTTACGACCTTGCTTCAACTTGTACACTGTGTTTGCGAGGCGCCATGGTCACGGTACTTTACAGACAGCGGCACGGATTCGACGTGCGCATCTTCACGCGAGAGCATGGTCCGGCGCATGTGCATGTATTCAGGGGCGAAAAGCGTGTTAAAGTTAACTTGAAGCCTATGCTTTTCTCACAGAACAAAGGATTCACAAGTCGAGAGTTGAAGCAAATTCGCGAATTGCTAAATGAAAACATAGAGTTTATCGAAAGCGAATGGGAACGGCTTGACCCGGACAAGCGATAGCTCAGGAGAACCGTTTACAATGAAAGAGCCAGTGATCCACGAAACGCGAAACGAGGCATTGCGCGTACGCTTTGAGGAAGAACACGCCATGATTGATTTGGCCGACGGCCGAATACTCGGTGTGCCACTCGATTTCTTTCCACTACTAAAGGCAGCAACAGACGAAGAACGCCAAAACTATCAGTTGCATGGTCTGACCATTTATTGGGAAGACATCGACGATGGAATGGATTTGACTGCTCTGGTGTCGGGACTATACATTGAGCCAAGCCAAGAATATTTGGAAAGCCTCAAGGATATCATAGCCAAACGCTACGCCCCCGCTACTTGACCAGCCCCGCCCGCCGCATATCCGACAGTATCACCCGCTCCCAGGGCCTGTCTGTTTCCACCGGGAAGTAATGCGCGCCGCGGCGCAAGCATTCGTCACGCAGCTCCCGGCGCCAGCTCGCCAGCCGCTGCTGATAGATGCGCAGCATGGCGCCGTCTACAGTCACTTCTTGCTGCGTTTCCGTCTCGACATCCACAAGGCTGAGATCGCCCGCTACCGGCGGCCGCGCCTCTTCCGGCGCCAGCACATGTACGAAAGCCACCTCGTGACCGCGGCTGAGCAAAGCATGCAGCCCGTCCAGATAGCCGCCATCGCGCGAAAACATGTCGCTGACCACAAGGGTCAAACCGGGCCGCCGCGCCCGCAGCGCGTAGTCCTCCAGCGCCGTGTTCAAGTCGGTGAGGCCATCGGCGGCGACATCGCGGATAAAACGCAGCGAGGCAAAGCTGTGACCACGACCACGAACAGGACCAAACGTCGCTGTATGACGGTCGTTGGCGGCGGTCAGGATCAGGCGATCGCCGCTCGTCAGCGAAATGTAGGCCAGTCCGGCTACAACCCGCTTGGCGTAGAGCAATTTATGCTGGTCCGGCTCACCCTCGGGCGGGAAATCCATACTGGCGGAGGCATCCAGAATCAGGTGCGCCGCCAGGTCTTCTTCGTCTTCCAGCAGCTTGATATAGGGACGCTCCAGACGGGCGTAGATATTCCAGTCCAGCTGGCGCAAGTCGTCGCCGGCGACATAATTGCGATAGTCGGCGAATTCTACGCTGGCGCCGCGCTTGATCGAACGGCGGTCGCCTTTGATCGCGCCGGCCCGCACCTTGCTGGCGACCAGCATCAGCGGTTCCAGGCGGCGGCGAATCCCCTCCGGCAGCAGCGCTGGCGTACTCGGCTCTTGCGCCACAGTCAGTCAGTCCTCTCGTCAGCGTCGCTCTCGGACGCTTCCAATTCGTCGTCTGAGTCCTGGTCGTCGGAATTCGCGTCCTCGTCTTCGGCTTCTTCGTCTTCCTCGTCTTCGAATTCGAATTCCAGCAGCGACACATGGCGGCCGCGGAACATTTCTTCGCGCTCCTTGAAGCCCAGTTTGTTGAAGAGACTTCGCGCCGCGTCGTTTTCCGGCCGATAGCGCGCGATGACCATCTCGCTGTTTTCGAAGTCGTGAACCATGTCGATGAGTTGGTCGGCCACGGCATGGCCCACGCCCTGCCCCTGATGGCCGCGGTCGATGGTCAAGCGGTCGATGATCCACTGTGTCGGATTCTCGGCATGGATCAGCATGACAAAGCCTACCGGCTGTCCCTTCCGATGGATAGCATAGGTCGTGACGGCGGGATGGCGCGTCTGCAAATAGGTGATGAACGCATTCCTGGTGAAGCGGCGCTGTTCCGGCTTTACGCGCACGGCGGTCAGACCCATGAATTCGCGCAAACCGGTAATTTCGGTGAGTTCAATATCGCTCATTGAAATTGTTGTTCCTTTCACCGCCCGCGGCGACCGCTTTCCTGCCGCGCATACAAAATGATATACCAGCGATTTTCCGATAGCAATGAGACGATTGTCGGCAGCCCGCCATACTTGACAACTCGCGCCGCCATATGTAAACTCCGCCCCGCTATCCGCAACCACCGGACTTGAAGAAATGAGAGAGCCGGAATGACCGAACGCAAGCAACTAACAACGGCGCATGGCAGCTCCATTGGCGACAACCAGAATTCGCTGACGGCTGGCCCGCGCGGCCCGCTGCTGATGCAGGATTACCAACTCCTGGAGAAAATGGCGACTTTCAACCGCGAGCGCGCGCCGGAACGCGTCGTGCACGCCAAGGGCTCCGGCGCCTACGGTACCTTCACCGTAACCCATGACATCACGCAATACACAAAAGCCAGCATTTTCACTGAAATTGGCAAGCAGACGGATTGCCTGCTGCGCTTCTCAACGGTGGCGGGCGAGCGCGCCGCCGCCGATGCCGAGCGCGATGTCCGCGGTTTCGCCGTCAAGTTCTACACCGATGAAGGCAACTGGGATATGGTCGGCAACAATACGCCGGTCTTTTTCGTCCGCGCCCCCTACAAATTCGGCGACTTCATTCATACGCAAAAGCGCGACCCCAAGACCAATATGCGCTCCAGCGCCGCCATGTGGGACTTTTGGTCGCTTTCGCCCGAAAGCCTGCACCAGGTCACGATCTTGATGAGCGATCGCGGCCTGCCCCAAGGCTATCGCTTCGTCAATGGCTACAGCAGCCATACTTACAGCTTCATCAACGCTGACGACGAGCGCTTTTGGATCAAGTTCCACTTCAAGACCATGCAGGGCATCAAAACCTGGACCAATGCCGAAGCCGCCGCCATCGTCGGCGCCGACCGTGAAAGCTCCCAGCGCGACCTCTTTGAAGCCATCGAAAGGGGCGATTATCCAAAGTGGCGCGTTTGCGTGCAAGTCATGCCCGAAGCAGACGCGGATTCCTACCACGTCAATCCCTTTGACCTCACCAAGGTCTGGCCCCATGGCGATTATCCCTTGATAGAAATCGGCATCATGGAGCTCAACCGCAACCCCGAGAATTATTTCGCCGATATCGAGCAAGCCGCCTTCGAGCCGTCAAACATTGTGCCCGGCATCAGCTTCTCGCCGGATAAAATGCTGCAAGCGCGCATCATGTCCTACGCCGACGCCCACCGCTATCGCATCGGCGTGAACTACGCCAGCCTGCCCGCCAACAAAGCCCAATGCCCGGGCATACCTACCACCGCGACGGCCAACTGCGCTTTGACGGCAACTACGGCGGCGCGCCCAACTATGAGCCCAACAGCATGGGCGGGCCCAACGAGAATACCCAGTACCACGAGCCGCCGCTCCAAATCTCCGGCGCTGCCGACCGCTACGACCACCGCGACGGCAACGACGACTATTCGCAGCCGGGCAATCTCTTCCGCCTGATGAGCGCGCCGCAGCGAGAGCAGCTCTTCTCCAACATTGCGGAGGCGATGGACGGCGTGCCCGAGCGCATCAAGGCGCGCCAAATCGCTCATTTCTACCAAGCCGATCCTGCCTATGGGCGGGGCGTGGCGGAAAAACTGACGCTGGATATCGAGCCCATCTCAGCGTTGGCGAAGCTGTCGCTGGGCGACTTGATCCAAAGCACAAGCGAAGAAAACTACGCAAACCAGCGGGTAAACGCGCGGCCGGCAGCGGCGGGCGCCTGAACCGCCGCGTCACTGACTTAGCGAGTCATTCGCAATCTCGATGGGATGGCGCGCCTGGAAGCCGGCGTCGTGAATCTGCACCCGGCAAGACGTGCCCGGCGCGGCGATGATGGCATCGGCATTCGCGCGAATCGTCGGCAGCAAGCGGTCTTCGGCGATCTTCATGCTCAGCTCGTAATACTCGTAGCCAAAGCTGCCCGCCACGCCGCAGCAGCCGGTATTCATCTCCTGCGCGTCTGCGCCCGGGATCGACCGCAGCAAGCGCAGCGAATCCGCCGTGCCCCAAAGCGCTTTCTGATGGCAGTGGCCGTGCAATAGAATCCGCGGATTATCTGGCTTCCAGGCGAGCGAATCTCCGCGTAGCGCCGGCGCGTCGGCGAAAAAATTTTCGGCGCTCACGCAGCGCGCTGCCACGGACTGCGCCGCCGCCTGATCATTCGGATCAACCAGCGTCAGATAATCATCGCTGAAAGCGCTCAAGCAGCTCGGCTCCAGGAATACCAGCGGGGCATCAGCATATCGCCCGTGCAAACCTTGAACATTGGCGCGCGCCATCTGCTTCGCGCTGTCCAGCAGGCCCTTGCTAATCGCCGGGCGGCCGCAGCAGCCTTGACCGGGCAGGCGCTGTACATTCACGCGCAAGCCGAGTCGCAGCGCCAGCGCCAGCGCCGCCTGCCCGACTTCCGGGTGATTCCACTCCGTGAAGGTATCCACGATCAGCACGGCGTCGGGCGCGTCATGCTGTGGATAGCGCCCGGCGCTGAAGCGTCGCGCGGCGAATTGCGGCAGCGGACGCTCAGTTGGAATGCCCAACATCCCGGCCCCCCACTTGCCCAGCGCGCTATTCACCATCGCATTGCTCAGCCGCGGCAGCGCCCCCGCCACTTGATTGAGACGGTGAATATTGCCAAATACCCGCGTGGCCATGTCGATGCCGTGCCGGTCGTGCCAGGACGCCAGGAACTCGCTCTTGAGTTTGGCCACATCAACCGACGACGGGCATTCGCTGGCGCAAGCCTTGCAGCTCAAGCACAGGTCGAGCACCGCCTTAACAGCCGGGTCGCCCAGATCGTCCGGCAGGGCGCCGCTCATCGCCGCCCGCAGCGCATTTGCGCGCCCCCGCGTCGAATGCGCCTCGTCCAGCGTCGCCTGATACGACGGGCACATGGCGCCCTCGCCCTCCTTGCGACAGACGCCGGCGCCATTGCACATCTCGACCGCGCCGGCGAAACCATTGTCCGCCGACCAATCGAAGCGAGTCTCTACCTCGATCACGTCGTAGTCCGGCGAATAGCGCATCAACTCGGCGCTGTCCATCGGCGGCGAATCAATAATCTTGCCCGGATTCATCATATTTTCCGGGTCGAACGCCCGCTTGATTGTACGGAACGCATCCATCAGCTCAGGTCCAAAGAGGTATTCGCTGAATTCGCCCCGCACCACGCCCTGCCCGTGTTCGCCGGTGATTGTGCCCTGGTATTTCTTCACCGTCTGCGCCACCGCGTCGGCGATCGCGCGATACTGCCCGCGCCCCTTCAGCGTCTTGAGGTTGATCAGCGGCCGAATATGCAAACAGCCGGCGCTGGCGTGGGCGTAAATGGCGTAGGTGGTGTCGTTGTCGTAGATGATCCGCTCGACATCGCTGATATAATCGGCCAGGTGTTCCACTGGCACCGCGCCATCTTCGATAAAGGAGACCGGCTTGGTTTCGCTGCGCTCGCTCATCATCAAGCCCAGGCCGGCTTTGCGCACGGTCCAGACATCGTCCTGCTGCGCCGGCGTCTCGGCGACAGTGACCGCCCCGCGGAAACCCAGCCGCTCCAGATGCGCTTTCAGGTCCTTGATCTTGGCGCTCAACTCCCGCTCCGAGCCGACGAACTCGACCACCAGAATCGCCTCCGGATCGCCATCGACGAAGGTCAGCCGGTCGCGATAACCGGCGGCGGCACGCGTCTTGTCCAGCAGAAACTTGTCCATCAATTCGATGGCGGCCGGCGCCAGCTCCAAAATGCGCGGCGTGGCTTCCAGCGAAGCGCGCAACGTGTCAAAATGCGCCAGGGCCAGCCGTTTATGCTCGATCTTCGGGCGCGCCACCAATTGCAGCTCCGCCCGCACCACTGTCGCCAAGGTGCCTTCCGAGCCGCAGAGCAGCCAGTTCAGATTCACATCGCTCGGGTCAATTTTGTCCAGCGCGTAGCCGGCCACCGTGCGCCAGGTCTTGGGATAACGCGCCTGGATCAGCGGCGCGTGCTCGGCAACCAGATCGCCGGCGATGCCGCGAATTTGATTCAGTTCCGCGGTCGACTCGTCCAGCCAGACCAAATCGCCCGCTGCCGTCACCACTTGCAAACGCGCCACATGGTCGGCGGTCATGCCGTAGCGGATGCTGTGCGCGCCGGTCGCGTTGTTGCCGACTACCCCGCCAATCGCGGCGCGCTCGGCGCTGGCCGGGTCGGGACCAAACATCAGGTCCAGCGGCGCCAGCTGCGCGTTTAGATTGCCCAGGATCAAGCCCGGCTCGACATCAACCCTTCGCGATTCGGCGTTGACGCCCCGTACGCGGCGCATGTGGCGGGTGAAATCCATGATGACGGCTTCGCCAACCGCCTGCCCGGCCAGGGCGCTGCCGCCCCCGCGCGGCAATACCGGGACGCCGTACGATCGCGCCACCTCATGCAC
>WTGO01000133.1 GCA_011523515.1 Chloroflexota bacterium | reverse complement strand
ACCCCAAACCCCCGCCCGCCATCTCTATGGCGGGCATCCCATGACGAGGGAGGGGGGCTTAATTCCTGTGTTGAGAATGCACGGCGTCGCAGCGCAATGAACCAGGCTTTGGGACATTCAAGGTATGCGCAAGCCGAATCAGTCGACTGGCGCGGGCGCCTCTACCGCTTCTACAACAGCCAGGCCTTCGTCGCCTTTCTCTTCTTGCTCGTGCCGGTGCTCCTGCTGGCGGCGCTGAAGATCTGGCCGGTGTTCTACAATCTTTACCTCAGCTTCACCCGCTACGAGCTCTTCGAACCGCCGCGTTTTGTCGGCCTGAAGAATTACAAATACGTTTTCACCAACAAGACGGCCTTTCAATCCATTATCAATACCCTGCTGTTTACGATTGAAGCAGTGCCGCTGGGAACCGCCCTGGCGCTGATCATCGCCAAGTTGCTCGACCAGTCGATTCGCGGACGCGTCTTTCTGCGCACGCTCTATTATCTTCCGGTAGTCAGCTCGGTTGTCGTCTCGGCCATGATCTGGCGCTGGATTTACAGCCCGCAGCACGGCTTGCTCAACTACTTCCTGGGCATAGTCGGCATCCCGGCGCAGCACTGGTTGAACGACCCCAATCTGGCGCTGTTAAGCCTGGTCATTGTTACGATCTGGGGCAGCATCGGCAGCAATATGGTCATCTTCCTGGCCGGCTTGCAAGACATTCCCCGCGATGTGATCGAAGCGGCCCGCGTCGACGGCGCCAGCCCGGTTCAGAGCTTTCTGCGCATAACCGTGCCGTTGATGCGCCCGGTGATCCTCTTCGTCGTGGTCACCTTCACCATCAGCATCTTTCGCAATTTCGGCTTGATCTTCATGCTGACGCAGGGCGGCCCCTTCAACCGCACCAATACCATGGTCTGGGAGGTCTATCAGAATGTATTCGGCTACCTGCGGCTGGGGCGCGGCGCCGCGATTTCGGTCGTCATGTTGGTCATCGTGCTCATCCTGACGCTGATCAGTTTCCGCGTCTTGCGGGAAAGGCAGGGCGCTTGAACATGGCGACGATGAGAGCGCGACCGACTGACTCATTCAGCAAGTGGGAAGCGAGCTTGCCTCTGATCCTGACCTACGTCTTCTTGATCATCGGCGCGGTCGTGATGATCATGCCCTTCGTCTGGATGGTATCCACCTCGGTCAAGCCCGATCGCGAAATCTTCGGCGATTCCATTCGCTGGATCCCCACCGAGCTGGACCTGCAGAATTACAGCGATGCCTTCGAGCAGACCAATATGCCGCGGTTATTCGTTAATACCGTCGCCGTCACCGCCGTGGCCGTCGCCTCACAGGTCCTGCTGGGCTCGATGGCTGGCTATGCCTTCGCCCGCTTGCAATTTCGCGGCAAGATGCTGATCTTCTTCGCCTTGCTGACCACCATGATGGTGCCTTTCGAAGTGCTGATTATTCCCGTCTTCCTGCTCATCAAGTTCTTCCCGCTGGCCGGCGGCAACGATATCCTCGGGCAGGGCGGCACCGGGCTCATCAACACGCTCGGCGGCGTCATGTTTCCCAACTTTGTTTCCGTATTCGGCGTATTCTTGTTCCGCCAGTTCTATCTGAATTTTCCCAAAGAAATTGAAGAAGCGGCCATCGTGGACGGCTGTTCGCGGGTGGGGGTGTACTGGCGAATCCTGATACCGAATTCCAAACCAGTGATGGGCACGATGGCGCTCTTCGCCTTCCTCTGGTCCTGGAATGACTTCCTGTGGCCGCTGGTGGTGGTCAAAGAGGACAGCCTCAAGACGATTCAGCTGGGGCTGAGCGTCTTCGATCAAGAACAGGGCACAGCCTGGGCCGAGCTGATGGCGGCCTCGGTCATGGCGGTTGTACCGGTGATTTTGCTTTACATCTTCTTGCAGCGCTTCCTGGTCAGCGGCGGTCTGACGAGCGGCTTGAAGGGCTAAGGACGGACCTAAGCGCCAAGTTCGCCGCGAGGTGTCAGGGCGCAGAGGCTGCGCGCGAAATTGGATGGGGCTTTCAGAGCGCGGCCCGCGAATCTGCGCCAGGTCGAGTTACAGGACGGCCAATGCAATTGCCAACTTGTTCTAGCCGAGTTTCCGCGCGGACGAGCCGAGGCTCGCCCCTACGGCTTCCGATGCAATTCAGGCAGGGAATCGCCGTTCGCCGGTTGACGCTGCGGCAGAAGGCAGATTTTAAGCGAGTGTCCGGGCCTTGCTTTAGGCGCGAATTCAGCACTTGAGAAGCAGCGAGTCTTTCCTTATTCTGACGCGCATGAAGGCGCCATTGATGGCATGACAAGGCTTCGAAAACGCAAGCCGATTTATTACGGCTGGTATATTGCGATCGTCCTGGCCATTACCGAGACCGTTTCTTTTGGCGTTCTCTATTACGCATTTTCGGTCTTCATTACGCCGATGGAAGCCGAGCTGGGTTGGACGCGCGGCGAGATAACCGGCGCCTTTTCGCTTTCGCTGCTGATCACGGGCTTTATCGGCGTTCCGGTGGGGCATTGGCTGGACAGGCGGGGGGCGCGCCTGCTGATGACGGCCGGCTCCATCGGCGCGACTCTGGCAATCCTGCTTTGGTCGCAGGTGAATACTCTGCCCGAATTCCTGGTTATCATGGCGCTGAAGGGCACCTGCGGCGCGGCCATCTTGTATGAGCCAGCCTTCGCAGTGATCGCCACCTGGTTCGATAACCGGCGCGGCACCGCAATGACGGTGGTGACCTTTGTAGCCGGCTTCGCCAGTACGATATTCATTCCGCTAAGCGATGCCTTGCTGGTGGCGTATGGCTGGCGGCAAGCCTTGTTCATACTGGGCATCGTGCTGGGCGTCATCTCGATACCACTGCATGCCCTGGTTCTGCGCCGCAAGCCGGCGGATCTGGGCTTGCAGCCCGATGGCGTATCGGCGCCGAAAAGCCCGGTGGAGACACCAAGGGTCAGCCTGCGCGCGGTTTTCCAATCTCGCTTTTTCTGGCAGCTGACGCTGGCGTTTGCCTTGGTGTCGGTGAGCGTTTCGGCGGTGCGGCTGCACGTCATTCCCTTGCTAATCAGCGTCAATGTTCATCCCAGCAGCGCGGCGGTATTCAGCGGCGCCATCGGCGTCATGCAGGTAGTGGGCAGGACGATCTTCGCGCCGGTCGAGCGGCGCTTTTCCAGCCGGGCGATGGTGGTTGGCGTATTTGTCATGTTGACGCTATCGTTGCCGGTCTTGCTGCTGGGCAATGCGCCAGCGCTGATTATGGCTTTCGTCGCGCTTTTTGGTATGGGCATAGGCATGCATACCCTGGCGCGCCCGCTGATCATCGCCGACACGTACGGCGCGGCTTATTACGGACGCATCAGCAGCACATTGGGCATCTTTGTCCGGTTAGCGGGCACGGTCTCGCCCTTTGCCGCCGGCGTCATATTTGATGTGTTTGGCGCGTACGACTGGATGCTGATATTGGCGACGGTCTTCGGCTTTGCCGCGCTTATTTTGATTGTGCTGCTGCCTCAACAACGCCGGTACGGCGCCGCTCTGTCCGCAGCCGAGTCGGACTAATCGACGGCGCCCCGGGCGGACGCCATACGTTCAAAGCGTCGGCCAGCCGGCCGCCAGGCGCGCTTCCGTCTCTTGCCAGCTGCGCACGCCGGAGGTGGCGTCAGCGGCTTCGATATTGCAGGCGGCGACGGCGCAAGCGCGGCGGGCGGATTCGCACGGACCGTACCCGCGTATCATTGCCGCCAGCAGGCCGGCATAGGCGGCATCGCCCGCGCCCGTTGTGCCTGCAACTTCCACTTGAAAGGCCGGCTGCCAGGCCTCTGCGCCCGTCCATTCGGCCGGCGATCCTCCCAGGTCGGTCAGGAATGAGAGCCGTTGCGAATCCGCTTTGGCTCGCAGATACAGGCCGCGCGGTCCCAGCTTGAAGCCGGCGATGCCAACGCCCATTGATATGAGTTCGTTTGCCAGCCCGGATAAGTAGTCGGCGTCAAGCCGGTCGAAGAGATTGCTGCCCCAGCGCTCTAAATCATCACGGCGCAGCATGAACATGATTTCTTCAATGCTGGGCACGAATATATCGACCTGGGGCAGGCAGCGCTGCAGAATCGCGCGCCAGTCCGCGCGGCCGCTGGGGCTGTCCGGCGGCGGCAGCGACATGTCAATCGAGACAGCGACGCCTTTGTCTTTGACCGCGCGCAGCAAGGTAAGGAAGCCGGCGCCAGCGTTCGCGTAGAGCCGCGGCAACAAGGTCGGATAACCCAGGTGAAACAGCTTGGCGGCCGCCACGCAATCCAGGTCGATATTGTCGAGATCGTAGTCGTTATAGACGCCGGTATTGGTCAGCAGGGTGCGGTCGTGGTTCATCGGTTCAATGATGACGGTGTAGGGGCTGGCGGCGCCGGGCACGACTTGAAAGTGGTCGCTCAAGTCAGAGCCGAAACCGCGCACATAGTCGATAATCGCTCGCCCCACCCAGTCATCGCCGACGGCGGCCAGCAAGTCGACGGCGATGCCCAGACGGCGCAGGGCGAGGCCGGTATTCGAGACTGCGCCGCCGGTGGAGTACGTAATATTGCCGATTTCATAGACTTTTCCGGCGTCAATTACCTGCGCAGGCGTCAGCATGGACATGTCGGGCAGGATGTCCAGGGCGATGTGGCCGGCGAGAACTACGTCTGCGGACATGCTGTGAAGGGGCCTCCCTGGCTATTATCTGTCAGGGCCGTTAGGGGCAGAGGAGAATAGCGCGGCGATGCGAAGACCAAACAATTTTTCACCACAGAGGAAAAAGAGGAAACACAGAGGGCACAGAGATTTTCATTTTGGCGCGGCGGTTTGCTAATGTCCATGGATTTAATCGCTTTTGCTTATTTCATGCGATAAAGGCGAACTCGACCGGGCGCTCCAGCCGGCGATAATCGGCTGAGCGCATGGCCAGCGAAAAGCGGCGATCGCCCGCGTTGAAGACGATGCGGTCGACAGCGAACAGCTCGGGCGCGGCGTAGACCGGCAAGTTAAACAGGCTGCCGAAGGGCGGGACGCCACCCGGCTGCACGCCGCCGGTCAGTGTGTCGACTTCTGTTTCGGTCGCGAAGCGGATATCGCGGGCCTTGAAATGCGCCTTGACGATTTGGCTGTCGAATTTGCGATCGGCCGGGAAGACCAGCATGACAAAAAACTTGTCACGTTTGGTGCGCTTCACGCGCAGGATGATGGCTTTGGCGCCTTGATGCAATCCATATCCCGGGCGAGCCGCCGCCGCCTCTTCGCTGGTGCGAACGGCCTGGTGGTGAAAGCTCTCACGCCAGCAGCCTTCCCTTTCGAGCAGGTCCAGTATCTCGCGCGTTACCGGATGCAGTTCGTCGATCATGGCCGCGGCTGCCGTTCGCAATCCATGCGCGAACGCGTGATTAGACAGCGCTGATTGGCCGCCACCTGGGTGTACTCGTGGTATTCGCCATCCAGCCAGCTGACGATGACGCGATCGACGGATGACCGGCCCAAACCGAAGTGCAGGACCAGCTCATTGCCGGCGCCCAGGCTGGAGCCCGACTTCAATTCGCGGACTTGCGACAAGCCGTCAGCGCTGACGACGCGGACGCGCGTTCCCAGCGCGTCTGGGTCAATCGCGCCGCCGCCTTGCAGTTCAAAGGCGATCCAGTTATTCCTGGCGCCTTCCCAGGCGCTGTTGCGAAACAGGCGATGGCGATCATTCCACCAGGTCAAGGCGTAATCCACGCGCCCGTCGCGGTCGAAGTCGGCCGTGCTGAAGCCCATGGTCGGCTGCGCGGTCTCGCCGAATAGCTTCTGATCAACCGGCGAGAAGCCGCCGTCGCGTTGGTTGTGATAGAGCATGTCGTGGTAGGGGTAGTGCATACCGGACTTGCCGGGGATGGGCGAGATGCCGGTGGCGGCCAGGTAGAGATCAAGCCAGCCGTCATTGTCAAAATCAAAGAAGGCTGTACCCCAACCGACCGCTTCGCCGGTGAGATAATCGACGCCCGCGCGCTCGGTCGCATCAGAGAAGACGCCGTCCCCGTCGTTCTCCAGCAGCACCATCGCCCGCACCATATTGGAAAAGTAAAAGTCGAGATCGCCATCGTTGTCGTAATCGCCGGTGGCCAGGCCCATGCCATGGACTTCAGCATCGGCGCCGGCGCGAGCGCTGACATCGGTGAAGCACCAACCGCCGCAGCCCGCGCCATCGTTGCGCCACAGCACATTCCCGATGGCGTTGATCACCCGGTCGTTGACGACGTAGAGATCGAGATCGCGGTCGTCGTCATAGTCCACCCAGCTGACAGCGAATCCGGCGCCCAGCAGGCGCTCGAAACTGAGCAGGCCGGAGACATCGGTGAAGCTGCCGTCGCCGTTATTGTGATACAAGACATCGCGGCTGCGGGAGAAATCGGCCAGATCGCATTCGGGATAACAGGACCAGTTGGTCACGTAGAGGTCGAGGTGGCCGTCTTCGTCGTAGTCGCCCCAGGCGGCGGTGGTCGCCTTGCCGACATCGCCCACGCCGGCTTCTACGCTAACATCGGCGAAACCGGCCCCGTCCAGATTGCGGAACAAGCGGTTGGCGCCCCAATTCAAGACATAAAGGTCGCGCCAGCCGTCGTTGTCGTAATCAGCCCAGACTGCGCCGCCGCTGCGTTCATCGGGCAGGCTGAGCATTTCGCTGTGTTCCGATACGACGAAGCTGCCATCGCCCTGGTTGCTGTAGAGTACGTTGGGGTCCAGATTGCCGGTGAGGTAGAGATCGACCCAGCCATCTTTGTCGTAGTCGCCCCAGGCGCTGCCCGCCGCCAGATAGCCGTCGTCATAGGGAACGGGGGCGTCTTCGTCCCAGATGGCGCGATGAGTCGCGTCAATGCCAGCTATTTCGCTGACATCGTGGAAGAGCGTATTGTCCTGAATAAAGAAGAAGAAAAACATTGCCGCAATTTTGGGCAGCATTTTGTGGACCTAGCGCCCGTTGGAGATCTGCCCGTCGGACAAGGTGATGATGCGATCGGCGTAATCATCCACGATGGGATCGTGGCTCGACAGCAAGACCGAGGTGCCTTGGGCGCGCACGAAACTTTGCAGTACGGCCAGGACCTGATGGGTGGTTTCGCTGTCAAGTTCGCTGGTCGGCTCGTCGGCCAGCACCAGGTCGGGGGCTGTCACCAGGGCGCGCGCGATCGCGATGCGCTGCTGCTGCCCGCCCGACATCTCGTAGGGACGGTGATCGTAATAGTCCAGTAGGTCCATGCGTTCAAGGCTTTCCAGGATGCGTTCGCGGCGCTGGCGGCGGGGCAGCCCGCCCAGGCGCGCCATCACGTCGAGGTTCTCATAAGCTGAGAAGCTGGGCAGCAAGCCCATCTGCTGGAACACGAAACCAATGTGTTGGCGGCGCCAGTAGGTGCGGGCGGCTTCATCCATGGTTGAGAGATCGACGCCTTGAATCCAGATGACACCGCTGGTTGGGTTATCCAGGCCGCCGAGGCAATTGAGCAGGGTCGTTTTGCCGCTGCCGGAACGGCCGCGCAGGGCGACGAATTGCCCCTGACCGACTTCCAGGTTGATATCGCGCAAGGCATGCACATCGCCGCCGTCGGCGGGATAGACGCGCCCGATGTTTTGCGCCTCAATCGCGTTCTGTGACGTCACTTTCGCCCTCTCAATCGCGCCAGTAAACCGGCAGGCGCGCCATTGTCTCCGGCGCGGATTTCGCGCTCGATCTGAATCTCAGCCTGCGACGAGGTGCCTTCGAGATTGCGCGCCGGGCGGATGAGGATGCCGTCTTCGGTGACTTCCATCTCGACGCGGTTTTCGAAGCCCAGATCGTCGCGGAATTGTTTGGGGATTTGCAGACGCCCGGCCGAATCGAGCACGATGAGTTCTTCGAAGTGATCTTCCCAGCTGCCGGGTCCGTCGGCGATATTTCTTTGCGCCCGCTCGGCGCTCGCATCGGCAAGGGGGCGGCGGCGCACCGTCTCGCTGGCAAGCTTGCCGTCGCGAATCTGCACGACGCGCTCGACATGCTGGGCGATAGTTGGGTCGTGGCTGACGATGCATATGGTTAAGCCGTCATCGCGATTCAAGCGCTTCAGCAGGTCGTAGACCTGGTCCGATGTCGCCGAGTCGAGCTCGCCCGTGGGCTCATCCGCCAGCAGCAGCTTAGGCTCGTTGGCCAGGGCGACGGCGATGGCCACGCGCTGCTGTTCGCCGCCGGAGAGCTGGATCGGCCGGTGGTCGTAGCGATGCGGCAGGTCGACCTTGTCCATCAGTTCGCGGGCGCGGGCATCGGCTTGGGGCCCGGTGATTCCGGCCAGGGTCATGGGCAGCTTGATATTATCGAGGGCCGACAGATAGGGTATGAGATTGCGGCTGCCCTGCTGCCAGACAAAGCCGACTTCGATTTGCCGGTAGGTCGTCAATTCGCGCGTGCTCAGCTTGAGCAGGTTCTTGCCATCGATGATGACTTGGCCGGCTGAGGGCAGCGTCAAGCCGCCCAGCACATTCATGAGCGTGGTTTTGCCGCTGCCGCTGGCGCCGACGACGCCGACCAGTTCGCCGCGTCGTACTGTCAGATCAAGCCCCTGCAGCGCCATGACTTCGATCTCGGCGACTTTGAAGATCTTGTACAGGTCATCGCAAATGACGAAGGCGTTGGCTTCTTGTTTGTTTTGCATCGGGCTTGCCTCCTGGCCCCCCGGGGAATTGGATGTCTTGTCTACCTCACCCCCCCGGCCCCCTCTCCGAATCATCGGAGAGCTTAGTATCAAACTGTGGCGCCGCTTTACCTAACGCTTGGTAGAACGTGTTGATTTAGAGTATGCTCTTAGCGAAACTGGCAGCACATTCGGGCAGCATTATACCGATCAATTGAGGACTGTTATAGACATGAATTCGACAAACTGCAGATGCGCGACGGATGCTGTCGATGCAGCGACTGTACGCGTCAGCGAAGGAGATCTCGGTGACAGCTCCTAACATCCTATTTCTGGTGGCTGACCAGCACAATGCCAAGGCGCTGGGCCATCAGGGGCACGCCGATGTACAGACGCCGCATCTGGACCGGATGGCGCGCGAAGGCTGTCGCTTTGACAATGCCATCACGCAGAACCCCATCTGCACGCCGAGCCGCGTCTCCTTCCTCAGCGGGCAGTATCCGCACAATCATGGCTACTACAGCTTGAGCGGGCCTAATCCAGGCGGCTTGCCCAATATCTTCGGGCACTTTCGCCGTGCCGGTTATTTCACGGCGGCCATGGGCAAGATTCATTGCCCGGAATACTGGGTGGAAGACGACTGCGATGTCTTTCACGAAAGCAATTCCTGGCGGGCGGGCAGCGTTGTCGGGCGCTCTGCGGCCTATACACGCTTCCTGCGCGAGCGGGGTGTGGAAGACCTGGAAGATCATATCCTGCTGCCGGAATTCGGCGAGCGGGGCCGGCAATCGGTTGAGGGCCGCCCGAGCCCGCTGCGCTTCGACGAGTCTCAGGAGGGCTGGCTGGCGGATACGGGCATATCAACCATGCAGACGGCTGGCGAGCGCAGGATGCCGTTTTTGCTGCACGTCAGCTTCCCGCGGCCGCATCAGTGCACGACGCCTTGTCAAGAGTTTTGGGACCTGTACGACGCTGAGACGTTGAGCCTGCCGCCCAATGCCGACTACGACCTTGCAGCAGCCGGGAAAGCGCCGCACATGATCGCCTCTGCCAAGCGCTGGCGCGAGAGCGAGTGGCAACTGTTTGAACCGAAGACGTTCGAAGCCGGACGGCGGCGCAAGCTGCACGGGTACCTGGGCGCGGTCAGTCAAGTGGACGCGGCGGTGGGGGTGCTGCTGGATCATCTACGCGAGAGCGGGCAGGCGGAGAATACCATCGTCATTTACACATCGGACCATGGTGATTACGCGGCCGAGCACGGGATTATGGAGAAAGCGCCGGGCATCTGCAGCGATGCCATCACGCGGGCGCCGCTGATCTGGTGGGCGCCCGGGCGCATCGGCGCCGGCGGGCGAGTCAGCGACATTGTCGAACTGGTCGACATATCAAGCACGCTCTGCGCGCTGGCGGGCCTTGAGCCGCTGGAGACCAGCGATGGGCGCGACCTATCGCCGTTGCTGGCGGGAGAAGGCAGCGATGCCGAGCGCCTCGGTTTGACCGAATTCGCCTGGAGCAAGAGCATCCGTAAGGGAAAGTACCGGCTGGTGCATTATCCGCGGGCGATGTTTGCCGATGAGCATCCCGATGGTTTCGGCGAGCTGTACGACCTCGAGGCCGATCCCTGGGAGATGCGCAATCTGTTCTTTGAGACGGCGTATCGGCCGCTGGTTGAAGAATTACGGAACGACCTGCTGGAGTGGCTGATTACGACGACGCGCCCGCGAACGGTCAGCGGCGTCAACAGCGCCCGCTTCGGCGCGCCGGCGCTCAATCGGCAGCGCATCCAGCGCTATCAGACAGTGGCGAATCGGGACGGCAAGATACATCCCGAGCGCTTACGCAGCGTGGAGAACAAGAACTATCTATAAGTGTGGCAGATCCTGACTGCTCGCCTGCGACTCGCCTGGACGAATGGCTAGTAACCAATGGACCACTACACCGACTACGACGACTTTGCCCAAGTCTACAATCGGCATTGGGGCGGCTTCTCCATCCGGATACTACCGATACTCGAACAGCTGGCGCTGGACAATTGCCCGCCGGGGTCCGCGATTCTTGATCTGTGCTGCGGAACGGGGCAGCTGGCGAAAGAGCTGGCGGCTCGCGACTATAAGGTGACCGGGGTCGACGGCTCCGAGAAGATGCTGCGACACGCGCGGCAGAATGCCCCAAACGCGAAATTCAATTGCGCCGATGCGCGTTCATTTGGCTTGCCAACTAACTTCGCCTTGGTATTGTCCACCTACGACAGCTTGAACCATCTGCTGACGCTTGAGGACTTGGCAAACGTATTCCGCAACGTTTATCGTCATCTGCAGTTTCGGGGCGTCTTTGTCTTCGACATGAACCTCGACGCCGGCTTTCGCAGCCGCTGGGCCGGGTCCTTAAACATAGTTGCGGACACATCCGCCGTCGTGGTCGATGCGAAGTATGACGAAGTCGAACATCTGGCCACCATGTTGCTGACAATATTCACACCAGTCGACGAAGACAACTCGCTTTGGCGGCGCAGTGAAGTGACACTAACGCAGCGCGCCTACTCAGTTGATGAACTGAACGAGACGTTGACCAGCGCTGGTTTCGCGGAAACTGAGGTGTTCGACGCCCGCGGGGATTTCGCAATGCGCGATGAAGGGCGCGCCTTCTTTCGCGCAATCAAGCGGTAGCTGCGGCCTAGCCCAACGTAGCGCGGAGCAATTCAATTATGAGGTTGATATGAGTCACGAAGAATTGCTGCTCGGCGTCGACCTGGGCACGCAGGGGCTCAAGGTCATCGCCGTTGATGCCGAGACGCGCGCGGTGGTCGCGACGGCCGGGGCGCCTGTGGAGAATCTGACGGCCGCCGCCGGGTATATGGAGCATGCGCCGCTCGACTGGTGGACATCGCTATGCGGCACGACGCGGGCTCTGCTGCGCGATCACGCCATCCACGCCGAGCGCGTCGCCGCCGTTAGACTCTCGGGTCATATGCACTCGATCGTGCCGCTGCGAGCCGATGGTTCGGTCGCGCGCAACTGCATCGTCTGGGCGGATACACGCTCGCAGCCGCAGGCGAAAGCGCTGGCGGCGGCGAAAACACGTTTGTGGAATCCGGCCATCGCGCCCTACAGCATCACCAAAATCTTATGGCTGCGCGAGCACGAGCCCGAAATCTTCGCAGGCATCAAAACCGTCCTGTTTTCGAAGGATTATTTGCGTTACCGCATGACGGGCGAGATGGCGACGGACTATGCCGACGCGTCGGGGTCTCTGATGTGGGATTTCGCAGCGCGCCGCTGGGATGAGGCGCTGTTGGCGGAATTTGATTTGCCCGCTTCGCTGCTGCCGCCGGTGCTGGGCTCGGCGGATATGGCGGGCGCTTTGACCGCAGGCGCCGCCGCCCAGCTGGGCCTGGCGCCGGGTACGCCGGTGGCCTGCGGTGGAGGAGACGCCGCCTGCGCCGTCGTTGGTTCCGGCATCGTCGACCGCGACAGCTTGATGATCAACGCGGGCACCGCCGTTCAAGTCATCGAATTGCAGGATGAACCCCGCCCCTTCAATCGCGAGACGGCGAACCGCTACTTGTTTGAATTGGGTGTCGCCGGGCAAACATTCGCCATCGGCGCGCTGAACAGCGCCGGGCATTCGCTGGGTTGGTGGCGCGGTCTGATGAATCCGTCCTTGACTCATGACGAATTTGAGGCGCTGGCCGCGGACGAACCGTCCGCCGAAGACGGTCCACTCTTTCTGCCCTGGCTGCAGGGGACGGGCACACCCTATTTGCTGGACGGGCCTTATGGCAGCTTCGTGCAGCTGTCGTCAACCGCCAACCGCCGGACGTTGACGCGCGCGGTCATGGACGGGGTCGCGTTGGGCATCCGGCTTTGCGCCGAGGCGCTGGTCGAACCGGGGAGGCTGGCGGACAAGCAGGTGCTGGTGACGGGCGGCGTGCCCAAGAGCGCGCTGATGCGCACGATTTTGAGCAACGTCTTGCCGGCCAGCGTCGCCTTTCGCAGTTTCTCAGATATGTCGGCTTTGGGTGCGGTGGCGCATGCGGCGGTCGCAGCCGGTATAAGCGCGAGCGCGGGCGACTTTCTGGCCGAATTCAAATATGGAGAAATCACGTCCGCCGCCGAGCCGAGCTTAAAAGCCCGGTACGAGCGGCTGTACGCGGTATTCAAGCGCTGGGCGGATTATGTAGCGGCCGGCGGATCACGCGGTTGAATCACGTCTTTGGTCGACGGAATGGATTCTCGATCTCGGCGACTGCATACGCCGGGTCCGACTTAGTCGCCGCGGAAGGCCCGCTCCAGCTCGGCGATATCCAGCTTGGTCATGGTCATGAATGCCTCGGTCACACGCACGACACCGGCGCTATCATCGCTGGCCAGCATCTCTTGCAGGCGCGGCGACGTAATCTGCCAACTGACGCCGAAGCGGTCGGTCAGCCAGCCGGCTACGCTGGCTGCGCCGCCATTGGTGGTCATTGCATCCCAGAGCCGGTCGATTTCGGCTTGACTTTCACAGTTGATGCAGAGCGACATAGCGGCATTGGGTTTGAAAAAGGTGTTGCCATTGACGATGGTGAAGCGCTGGCCGGCCAGCTCGAAGGTCGCGAACATGATTTCATCGGTGCGGCCGGGACCGACTTCACTGTAATTGGTGATGTTCAGGACGCGGGAATCGGGTAAGAGCGAGGTGTAGAATTCCAGCGCCTCTTCGACGCGGCCGTCAAACCACAAATAAGTGACAATCTTTTGCATTGACTAGCCCTCCGCTGTGATATTGATTGCGTATGATTTCATAAACTGAATTTTGGCGCCGGCAGCAGACGCAACGTGACAGATATCAGCTTAGCGTTCGTCGAGATTCGCTGGACCAAAGCCATGCGGGAGCAGCTCAGCGAGCGTTGTGGTCAATTGCACCTGTCCGTCCAGATCGGCCAGAATGACCTTTAAGTCGGGCGCGAATTCGAACATAAACTGGCGGCAGACCCCGCAAGGCGAGCCCGCTCCGCGCGATACGACCGCTATAGACGCAAAGTGCTGCTGACCTTCGCTGATTGCTTTGACCAGGGCTGTTCGCTCGGCGCAAATGGTGGGCGAGTAGCCGGCGTTTTCGACATTGCAGCCGGTGTAGACATCGCCGCTTGCGGTCAACAGCGCGGCGCCAACGCGGTAGTTGCTGTAGGGGATGTAGGCGTGTTTGCTGCCTTCCAGAGCCGCCTCCACAAGTTGGCGGTCGTTGATCGCGCTCATGACTGTCTCCTATTTGCTGTGAGCCGAGATCTGCTCGCTGCCGAGGGCCCCTGCGCCGGCGGGCTTGCCCATATCTTTGGGTTCCGGCGTGATCGCGCGCACTTTCACCTTGCGAATGCGGTGCCCGTCGATGGACAGGACGGTCATGCTGAGGATGTCGGTCTCAATGGTTTCATTGGCCCGCGGCACGCGACCGAGCGTCAAATAAATATAGCCGCCGAGAGTATCGGCATCGGCCGTATCAATGGCGCATCCCAGCAAGTCATTGAGGTCGTCCAGATCCATGCTGGCGTCGATGAGATAGAAGCCATCGCCCACTTCGACGTAGTCTTCTTCTTCCCGGTAGTCGTATTCGTCGCGTATATCGCCGATGATTTCTTCAATCAGATTTTCGATAGTGACCAGGCCAGAAGTACCCCCGTATTCATCGACGACGATCGCCAGATGCACGTTTTTCTCTTGCAGTTCTTTTAGCAGTTCATCGGCTCGTTTGATCTCGGGCACATAATAGGTTGGGCGGAGCAAATCACGAATGGTCTGGCTTTCGAGGTCGTCGCGATTTTTCAGCACGGTCAGGATATCTTTGGCGTAGAGCAATCCGATGACGCTGTCGATACTCTCTTCGTAAATGGGAATGCGCGAGAAGCCCGATTCGACGAAGGCGGAGAGCGCCTGCATGATGGTTTCATCAACGTTCAACGCGACGATGTCGATGCGCGGAGTCATCAATTCGCGGGCGCTGCTTTCGCCCAGCTGCAGCACGGAAGCGATCATGTCTTTCTCTTCGGCTTCGATTATGCCGCCACTGTGGCTGGCATGCACGAGGGTCATGATTTCTTCTTCGGTTACCAGGTTCACCAGAGAATCGCTGCCGAACAGGCGCGAAATCAACCGGCTGAGGAATAGCACCAGCGCGGTCAGAGGCGACATTATGAAGAATAGCAGGCGCATGGAGGGTAATGCCAAGGCCAGCAGATTCTCGGCCTGGCTGGAACCGATGGCGTCCGGCGCCAGATCGCCGATGACCAGGGTCAGACCGGTACCCAGGATTACCGTCATCACCGCCAGCAGCGCGCGAGCGCCGGCATCGCCATTCGCAAAAGGCTCGACCAGCAAAAGCACCAGGATGACTGCGAAGGTAAAGCGCGTCAGGATATGGGCGATGCTGACGGTCATGCTGAGTTGCAGACCCGAATCCATCAAAGTGAGATAGCTCTGGGCCCGGGCGTCGCCGTCTTCGGCGCGCTCGCGCATATCAGCGCGGGACAAATTTTGCAGCGCGGCATTCATCAAGCTCACGGCAGCGTGTATGACGAGCGCAGCCAAAAGCAACAGGAGCAGAAGCGAAGATTCGTTCATGAACCAGCTTCCGCTGATTGAGGGACCGGGCCAGCCCGAACCGCCGCGCACGGAAAGCCATGAACGGCGCAGGCAGGTTTTACTATGTGCGTGGGACTCCCTGAGGGAGGCTCGGCTAAGTCGTCCACTAGTGTTCAGAACTCTATTGACACAGTAGCGACAGTGTAACACAGCCGCGCGCGAAATCGCAAGCAAGTCACGAAAAGCCTTACCACAGAGGAAAACGAGGAAACACAGAGGACATAGAGAAAAGGTTTTGCCGCAGAGCGCGCCATGTCCCGGTCTAGCTTTCGAACAGCTCGCCATTCCAGTTGTAGCGCGCCGTCCAGCCCAGCAAGCGCTGCGCCTTGCCGGGATCTACCGGACTGACACTGCCGCGAATATGCTCGGCGGTGGGATAATCGCCGGGAAAGTGTTGCGCCAGCAAGTCGCGGATGTCCTCGTGGCGGTAGATATGCGGCGAGTTAATGAAGACGGCTTCGTGACCGGGCTGCGTGTATTCCAGCGCCAGCCGGCACGCTGCGGCGGCATCGCGCACATCGACGTAGGTCCAAAAGGCGCCGAAGGCAGCCTCGCTATCGGGCGGGCATTCTCGAGCCGGCTTGATCCACTCGCGCTCGCGCTCATCAACGACGAGCGTGAATCGCAGGCTGATCAGGGACATGTCCGGCGAGCGGCGGCTGAATCCCTCCGCCAGCGCCTCGCCGATCAACTTTGACAGGCCGTAGCTGTCTTGTGAGAGCAGCGGGTGTTCTTCGTCGATGGGCACATAGAGCGGGTGGAAAAAGCGGTGGCGGTACGCGTAGCCCAAGGCCGAGATGCTGCTGGCCAGTACGACTTGCTTGACGCCGAGGATGGTCGCCGCTTCCAGAACATTGAATGTAGACACAACGTTGTTGCTGAAGACGAGCTCGTTGGTATGGGCTTCCGGCGAGGGTATGGCGGCCAGATGCACAACCGCGTCGTGCCCCTGCATGACGCCGATGACATGGCCCAAGTCGGTGAAGTCGACAATCTGCGTGTTCCAAGCCTCCCGGCGATCGATATCGGCCGGCGTCACGTCGTAACCATGATCTTTCAGCTCCCTGACCGTCGCCTTGCCGATTCGCCCGTCCGATCCGCTGACGAGTACTTTTCTGTTGGTCATGTTCATCTCAACTGCAGCAGGCATGTCACTAGAAAATCTTACCACAGAGGAAAAAGAGGGTACACAGAGGGCACTGAGTGAAGCCATTTAGAGATATTCTGGCGACGAAAGTCAGCAAGATCGGCAGCGTCAAATACGCTAGACTATAGTCGAAAATGGATGATTGGAAAACTCAGGAGGACAGCAATGACAGATGTGATGCGTGTTGCGCTGGGGCAGCATTCGGCAGCGACGGACGACTATTTGACCTTCGCCAAGCAGTTGGGCGTGGGCGGCGTGCAATTCAACATGATCGGCAAGAATATCGGCTTGATCCCCGAGGATCTGGACCTGCCCGAGGACAAGGGCTACTGGGACGCCAGTGAACTCAAGCAACTGAAGCAGCGGGTCAACGACTATGACCTGCGGTTGGAAGCCATCGAAAATGTGCCGCGCAGCTTCTATATAGACGCGATGCTCAACGGTCCCCGCCGCGATGAACAGATCGCCAACTATCAGCGGACCGTCCGCAGCATGGGCGAGGCGGGCATACCGATTCTGGGAATCAACTGGATGCCGAATCTGGTTTGGCGCACGCCAATGCAAGTTGGGCGCGGCGGCGTCATCGTCACGGCCTTTGATATGGAGCAGGCGCTGGCGGGGGAAGTCATAACGGGCATTACCGATGTCGCCGAAGCTGAAGACCGCCAATACAGCGAAGCGGAGATTTTCGACAATTACGTCTATTTCATGGAGCGGGTCATTCCGGTGGCGGAGCAAGCCGGTGTCATGATCGCGCTGCACCCCGACGACCCGCCGGTAGAATCGCTGGGCGGCATCGCGCGGGTCTTCTACAAGCCGGAGAATTTCAAGCGGGCGCTGGATGCCGTACCCAGCCCGAATCACGGACTGGACTTCTGCATGGGCTGCTTCAGCGAGATGGTCTACGCCGACCGCAGCAACAACGAGGGCGTGCTGGACGCCATTCGCTACTTTGGCGAGCGCGGCAAGATCTTCTACGTGCATTTCCGCGATGTGCAGGGCTGCGTGCCGAGGTTCCAGGAATGCTTCCCGGGCGAGGGCAATGTCAACGTGGTGCAAGCGGTGAAGACGCTGAAGGACGTTGGGTTCACCGGTTTCATCATCGACGACCATGTGCCGGAGATGCTGGACGACAGCGACTGGAATCATCGCGGGCACGCTTATTCGACCGGTTATATCATGGCATTGGTCGAGGCGGTCAAACAATTGACCTAGCCGCCGATCAAGACGGAATGGCTATGCTCGTGGATGCGCGCTTGTTTCCCCAGCCCAGTTTACGTTGCGAGCGGCAAAGCTCATCCCCCGCTCTTCTCCCGCCATCTCTAGTGGCGCGTAGACACTGCCGCGACTGGCGGCATCCAGCAAGCGAGGGATAGGGAGCTTAGCGCAGCGGAACGCAAGGTATTTTGCGTGGGCGGCGGTTTCTCCGCGTCTGTCTACAAACGATGGAGCACTTAACCTTTCAGCGCCTCCAGCGCCGCGCGGATGCGATTCCACAGATCGTTGTTCCAGCCCGATTGAATCATAGCCAACGCGCCGTCCGGCGAGGCATCGCCTTTCAGCGCGTCGCGAACTTTGCTGAAGGCGGCTTCCAGGTCGGCGCGGCCGGTGTTGTCACGGTGATGCGCGATCTTGGCTTCGACTTCAGCCAGCAAGCCGGCGTCGACCTGCGGCTCTTCCTGCTGGGGCGGCGGCGGCGGGACTGGCGTGTCAGTCGGTGGCGGCGGCGGGACAAGGGTGTTCGTCGGTGGTGGTGGCGGGATGGGCGTGTTGGTCGGTGGTGGTGGTGGCGGGAGCGTGTTCGTTGGCGGCGGCGGCGGGATGGGCGTGTTGGTCGGTGGCGGCGGCGGCGGCGGCGGATCATCAGACTGCTGGGCGGAGGCCTCGGCGGCCAACTGATTCAGCGCTGCCCGAATGCGATCCCAGAGAGCGT
>WTGO01000044.1 GCA_011523515.1 Chloroflexota bacterium | reverse complement strand
GGATGGGGGCCGTAGCGATGTTTGACAATGTTATTGAAGGGATTTTCAGCGCCGCGTTCCTCTTCGCCATTTTGCGGGTGACGACGCCCATCCTGCTGCCATCGCTGGGCGCGCTTATCTCGGAGAAAGCCGGCGTGCTCAATATCGGCCTGGAAGGCATGATGCTGTCGTCGGCCTTCACCGGCGTGGTCGTCAGCGCTTACGCGCAAGACTGGTTCGGCCCCGAAACCGGCGTGACCGTTGGTCCCTGGCTGGGGTTGCTGCTGGGCGTCTGCGTCTCGCTGCTGCTGTCTTTTGTGCTGGCGCTCTTCCATCTCGACCTCAACGGCGATCTCTTCCTCTCCGGCATCGCGCTCAATATCTTCGGCTCCTCGGCCACCGTGGCCATCATGTTTGAGTTGACGGGCGACCGCGGCAATACCAGCACCCTGGCCAGCTTGCAGATGCCTTTTGTGCGCCTGCCGGAGTTCATCAGCCAGATACCCATCATCGGGCCGGGCTTCTACGAAGTCTTCGACAACCAGAGCGTGATGACCTGGCTGGCGTTCATCGGCGTCATCGTCGTGTCCTTCTTCCTCTACCGCATGCCCTTTGGTATGCACCTGCGCGCGGTGGGGGAGAACCCGGAAGCGGCGGCGTCGGTCGGCATCAACGTTAAGCGGATTCGCTACCTGGCGCTGCTGATCAGCGGTTTCTTCGCCGGGCTGGGCGGCATTCACATGGGCATGGGCTATTTGCAACTCTTCCAGCGCGATATGACCAACGGGCGCGGCTTCATCGCGCTGGTGACGCCATCGCTGGGCGGCGGCACACCCGCCGGAACCATGGTCGCCTCGCTGGTATTCGGCTTCTTCGACGCGCTGGGCATCCGCATCGGCTCGCTGGAAATCCCCTCGCAGCTGCCGCAGTCTATTCCCTATTTCGCCACCGTTTTGGCGCTGGTGATTTACGCCCTGCAACGGCGTATCTCGCAGCGCGTCACGGAAATGCGCACGGCCTCCGGCGCGGCCTTTGACGCCGCCTTCTGGAGCTCGATCCAGCGCCTCAGCATCTTGCACATGCTGCTGATGATGATCGCCGTCATCGGCGTGGTGACGGGCGTTTCCATGCTATCCGCGCCCAACGGTTTCGGCGGGGCGGAGACAGCCGTGCCCATCGGGCTGCTCATCGGTCTGGCGTCTATCGCGCTCTTCGGCGCCGGCTTGCCCTTCGTGCGCGATATCTTCAGCATCCAGCGTCATTGGCAAGCCAGCGCGCTGGTGACGGTGGTATCGCTGGGCATTTATCTGACCCTGCTGCTGGCGCTCTTCTTCGAGCCGCTGCTGGCGCTTGTAGTTGGCCTGGCGCTGAGCGCGCTGGTCTGGACCATGATCGGCGGGCGCGTGCTGATGCGGTCGGCGTGAGCGTCGCAGATGAATCGAAAGCGAAAAGCCGCGACAACGCTGACGCCAGATTTTCTTGAGCGTGTCGTGGATACATTCTTGTACGCGGTCTTGGCAGCAACGACGCTGCTCTTGGCCGCAATCCTGGTGACGACTGTGCTGCAGTCGTTAACTGGCAAATCTCCATATCGATTTTGCTTGGCCACGGAGACGGAGGATGCTTGTGTCCACAGACCCGGCAAGTCCTTCGGCAAGAAGACCCACCGAACGCCAGACAAGCTGCTGGACTACTTTGGCAGCATCCCCGAGCGTGTTCAGCGGCAATGGCGCGTTTGGGTGATGAATGATGAAGCGTCTCGCACAGTTGAACTAACGGTGGCGGAATTCTATGTTTGGGTTGACACAGTTTGGAATCCTTCGCAGGCGGATGCGGGAAAGCGTTAACGCGCAGCCTATACGCAGACCGCCCTTCGACCGGCGGGCGCGCCTGATGGCCGGTAGGAAAAAGGCTGTACGATGCGAATTCCAGACTGTGATACAATGTATGTACCAACTGTAGAGGACTTAGCACATGGAATCGCTCCTCACTTCTGGCGCATTATTTGAAGTGCTTTCGGTCTTGATAATCGTGGGGCTGTTTGTTTGGCGAATGCCATCCAAAGAGGATGTCCAGAAAAATGACGACAAGTTAGATGCGCTGCGGCAAGACATGATTGCGGGATTTCAGCGCGTCGATGAACGTTTCGAGAAGCAGGACGATAAAATTGACGAGCTTCGCCGCGAGACAAAGGCGGACTTCCAACGCGTCGACGAACGCTTTGAGGCGCAAAGTATCGAGGCCAAGGCGAATTTCCAGCGCGTGGACGAGCGCTTTGAGGCGCAAAGTATCGAGGCCAAGGCGAATTTCCAGCGCGTGGACGAGCGCTTCGAGGCGCAAAGTATCGAGGCCAAGGCAGACTTCCAGCGCGTAGACGAGCGATTTGAAGCGCAACGCATCGAATTCAAGGCGGATTTGCAGCGGGTTGAAGACCGCACTGCCGAAGCCAACGTATTCCATGCCCGCAGCGTAGAATTGCTGGATGCTATACGCCGCGAGCTTGAAGACCGCAGAGAGCGGCTTTAAGCCGATGGCTGCCAGGACTTTCCGCGTCTTGTTGTGATGAATTTGCTGCAAGATAAGATCCTAGGCGGGCTTTACGGCCAGGCGCTGGGCGATGCCTTCGCCATGCCGGCCCAGGTCCACCCCGATGACACCGAGCGCGCCTTCGGCTGGCTCGATAGCTGGCGAGCCGCGCCCGACGACCATATTGTGCACGCCGGGCTGCCGGCCGGGCGCATCACTGACGACAGCGAGCAAGCCTTCTCCATCGCCCAGGCGGTCATCGGCGCCGGCGCGGTCACGCTCGAGGCGGCCGTAGACGGCATCGTCAGCTGGTACGACCGCGTCGACGGCGACAACTCGCCTTATGTCGGCCCCAGCACGCGCCGCGGCGTCAACGCGCTGAAAGCGGGCCAAGACCCGCGCGCTACCGGGCTCTGGGGCGATACCAACGGCGCGCCCATGCGCATCGCGCCCATCGGCTTGCTGCATCCCGGTGATATCGCCGGCGCGGTGGCCGACACGGTCACCGTTTGTATGCCGACTCATTTTACACAGCCCGCAGTTTCCGGAGCTGCGGCTGTAAGCGCTGCCATCGCGCAGGCCATGGTCGACGGCGCTGCGCTGGATGCAGTTATCGCCGCCGGCATTCAGGGCGCTGAACTGGGAGCTGCGCATGGACGGCGCTGGTTCGGCTGCTCAGTCGGCTTCAAAATCGAGCAGGCGTTGACCATCGCGCGAAGCAACGGAGACCGCCGCGCGCGCCTGCGCCGCATCTTCGACGAAGTGGGCGCCACGCTCAACGTGCCCGAGACGGTGGGCGCGGCCTTTGGCATCCTGGCCATGGCCGCCGGCGACCCCAAAGAGACCGCGATTCTAGCGGCCAATCTCTCCGGCGATGCCGATACCATCGGCGCCATCGCTTGCGCCATGGCGGGCGCCTACGCCGGCTTCGACGCCATTCCCGCGCAGGACGTGGCGGTCCTGGAGAACGACCCGGTCTTCCGGGATTACGATGTGCGCGCAATCGCCGCCGGCCTGGAAGCGCTGAGCGCGAAGTCAGCCGCTGATGCCTAAGCGCCTCGTCACCGTCGGCGACCTGGTCCTCGACTTGCAGTTGGAAGCGAGCCTGCCGGTCGAGGCCGACCAGCATCAGATGTCGCCGCGCCTGCTGCTGGAGCCGGGCGGCGCTTGCACCACGCTCTTGACCGCGCGCAATTTCGGTTTGGCGCCAGTCGCGCTGGGTACGGTCGGCGCTGACTTTCAGGGGCGGATGCTGCTAGAAATACTCGTGGGCGCAGGCGTCGACGTCTCAGCACTGGTAACGCCGCCCGAAAGCACTACCACCACGGTCATCGCGCTGAGCGACCGGGACAAGGCCGAGCACGTCTTTCTGGGTCACTATGGCGCCAGTCCGCCTATCCACCTGACGGACGCCGCGGCGCGCAATCTGGAGCGAGCCGACGTCGTATTCATCCCCGGCTATACGCTGGTTGAGCAGCGTCTCGAGCCGCTGGTGGATGGCGTGTTACAGTTCATGGCGACCAGCGCGACGCCGCTCTACATCGATGTCGGCCCCTTCCTGGGCCAGCTGGAGCAAGCGGGCGTCGATCGCCTGCTCGCCGCCGCCGATGTGCTGATGCTCACCGATGACGAGGTGCGCTTCGTTGCCGAAGGCGAATGCGAAATTGACGCCTGTCGCCGTCTGTTGCGGGCATATCCCGATTTGTTCATCGTGCTGAAGCGCGGCGCGGCCGGCTGCCGCCTGCTGGGGCGCGGCCTCGATTGCGCCTGCACTGGCTTTGCCGTTCCGGTGGTTGATACCATCGGCGCGGGCGACGCCTATGCCGCGGCCTATATCTGGGCCGAATTGCAAGGGTATTCCCCGCTGGAATGTGGCACAATCGGCAACGCGACCGGCGCGGCCAGCGTCATGAAAGCCGGGGCGGGCCGCAATGCGCCCACGCGCGCCGAGGTGCAGGCGCTGCTCGATCAACATAATACAGGATTGAATCTCTCATGCTGAAAATCCTCACGCTCGAAACGCCCGCTGGCGACGCTCTGGTGGATATCACGCAGCAGATCAAGGACGCTGTCGCCGAGAGCGGCGTGGACGCGGGCCTCTGTGCCATTATCGTGCCCCATACCACCGCCGGCATCACCATCAACTCCAATCTGGATCCGGCTACGCCTGCCGACCTGCTGGCCGAGCTCAAGCGGCTGACGCCGACCCGTGTCGACTTCGCGCATCAATACGATACGCCGGCCGACGCGGCTGGGCATATCAAAGCAATGCTGGTGGGCAACAGCTTGGCGCTGCCGATCGCCGGCGGCGAATTGCTGGTCGGCTGGTCGCAAGCCATCCTGTTCTTCGAGTTCGACGGCCCGCGCAGCCGCACAGTGCAGGTCAAGATCATCGCCGGCTGAGCGAGCCCCGTAACGGCGACAAACCGGCGCTGTGACGGCCAGGGCGATTTCATCCGGCGGCGTGTATATGAGATTTGACGCAATCAGCAGCGGAGGAAACGATGACTAAGCAGAAGGTTGAGCATATGCATTTCGGCGGCGGGGAGATGGTCGCCAGAATCGGACGGCTGCAATTGGACCTGGATGCCTTTACCATAATCGGTCATGTGGCGCTGTGGCTGCTGCTGGCGCTTGTTACTGCCGGCTTCGGCCTGCTGATTATCCCCTATGCCGCGGCCAAACTGATACTGAACTCGCTCATCGTCACGGACGAATTCGGCCGCGCCACCGCGCGGCTCCGCTGCGAAATCAGCCTGGCCGCGCAGATTGGGCATGGCCTGGTCTGGGCGCTCTTTGTGCTGCTGTCGGGTGGCATCGCGGCGCCATTCTATATTTTCGCGCTGGCGCAGCTGGCCGTCAATCGTACTGAACTGGTGGCGATTTAACCCGGCTGTGTTAAAGTCTGCACCTTAATCGACTGGGAGAATGCGTGTGCCCCGAAAAATCATCATAGACACTGACCCCGGCGTAGACGACACTATGGCCATCTTCTTCGCCCTCTGCTCGCCCGAGCTGGATCTCGTCGGGCTGACCACCATCTTCGGCAACGTGCATACCGAGCTGGCGACCAAGAACGCGCTGCGCCTGCTGGAGATCGCCGGGCGACCGGACATTCCGGTAGCGGCGGGCGCGGTCAACGCCCTGACCGGTCCCTTTGAAGGTCCCGTGCCCTTCGTGCATGGCGCCGACGGCCAAGGTGATATCAACCTGCCCGACCCGGCCGGGCGGGCGCTGGATGTCAGCGCAGCGCAATTCATCGTCGAGCAGCTGCGCGCCCGCCCGGGCCAGATCACGCTGGCGCCCGTCGGTCCGTTGACCAATATCGCGCTGGCGCTGCGGCTGGAGCCGCGCATCGCTGAATGGGTCGACGAAGTGGTGCTGATGGGCGGCAACGCCCTGGCGCCCGGTAACGCCAGCCCGGCCGGCGAAGCCAATATCCGCAACGACCCGGAAGCGGCTGACCTGGTCTTCGGCGCCGATTGGCAGGTGACCATGGTGGGCCTGGATGTGACGCTGCGCGTTAATATGACGCCGGAAGACATCGCCGAATACACGACGCACGGCAATCCCATGTCTGACCATATCACGAGAGTGCTGCCGCATTATCGCAATTATTTCGAAAGCGTCTATGAAGCCGAAGGCATCTTCGTGCACGACTCGAGCGCCATCGCTTACATCATCGATCCATCGCTCTTCACCGTGCGGCGCTGGCCCATCCGCGTCGGCGCGCAAGGCTTGGGACGCGGCAAGACCTGGCCCGCCACCGGCGGTCGCATCCTGCCGCCCTGGGAAGGCCGGCCCGCGGTCAACGTCTGCGTCGATGTCGAGGGCGAGCGCGCCGTGGCGCTCATGCAGAAACGCCTGCGGGAGGCCTAGCGCCCTTGCGGCAGCGGCCACCTTTCCATTTCCATGATAACCAGCGGCGAAGGCGGCAGTTCTCTGATGTTTCGTTTATTCCTCGCTGTCGGACAACTGAACTGGCGACTCTTCAGACGGCTCAAGTTGACTTTCGACGGTAGGTGATTTGCTCGGTCGAGCAGGCAGCAGATTCATACCGAATTTGAAGCCGCGGGCGGCAATACGCACGACCACTCCTCGATTCGATACGCCGGCGGCCAGCAGAAGCGCCACACCGGACAGAAATAGCAATACGTCTATTCCCGCGCTGCCCGAGTACATCAGCACAAATCCGCAGATTACGGCGACCAGAATGATAACTTGGTAGGGGGTAAAGCGCATTTACGCGCGACGCACCGAATACACCACGATGAATACAAAGGTTAGATATGCGAGGATGTCTCGCGCGGAATGCCCCTTCTGCGCGCACAAGAAGGCAAAGATTGTCGCTAGAATTGAGGTAAACAAAATGAACCGGAGGCCAATTCCCTTCGATTCATCTACCGTAAACAATGCTTTCGTTGAATTCATAACCTTGCCCAACCTGATCCGCACATATTATACCATAGTGGCATGGTATATCAAATGAAATGTTGGAATCGAAATTGCGTCACTCATTGGTCGACATTCATATCGTTTGTTTCTGGCAACTATCAAAGGGACACGCCTCCATAACGATAATTTGATGGCGTAAGCGCCGAAAAGCCGCCTAGTCGCGAAATATCTGCTGCATGACGGCGAATTCGTTGAAGAGCATCCATTCCTGCTTGACCACGCCGTCGCGTATCGCCTGCTGCGTGATGCCCCACATATTGACGCGGCGGCCGCTGGGCGCGCCGTAGATGCCGTTGCCGCGGTGCGTGCCCGCCAGGCTCCAGCGCGTCGAGACCAGATAGCCCTCGGCATCGTTGCCCATCCAGTAAATGTCATCGACCTGCAGCATCAAGTCCGGGAACAGCGCCAGCAGGCTGAGGATGAAGGATTGGTATTCGCCGCGCCCGTAGAAGACGCGCCCGGTGCTGCCGCGGAAGCTAAGCGCCACGTCATAAGCGCGGGCCACTTCTTTCAGGCTGCGCCGGTTCCAAATATTGTGGAAGCTGCGGCGGATGAAGCCCTCGACATCGAATCCGTCCCCAGGCGACTCTTGCGGCGCCGGCAGGTAATCGGGCCTGTCCTGGCCGGGCAGGCGCTCCGCCTCGCCGAAGCGCGGATCCTCAGCGCCGCTAGCCGGCTGCTCATTGCCCAGCGCGCGCGCCATCTCGCGCAGGTCGAAGCCCAGCTGGCGGATCAGGCTGGCGGTGTCGTAGATCACCCACTCGGCGAAGATCTCATTTTGAAGCGAGACGCAATTGGCGATGCACCACAGCTCGACTTGGCGGCCGGTCGGCGGCCCATAGCGCGAGTATCCGCTGTTATGCCCCATGATGACGGTGCGGTGCGAGGTGTGGAAGCCGATGTCGTCGTTGCCCGCCCAGATGATCTCATCGGCGAAGAGGCGGATATCGGGGAAGGCGTTGATGGTATGCGCGGTGTCGGCCACGATTTTGCCGCTGCCGTATTGCAAGCCGTAGTCATCGTAGACATGGGAATCGTGGCGGTAGGTATCGTAGATATAGCCGATGTCCTTCTCTTCCCAGATGCGATGGGTGATGCGCACGATATAGTCGATGATGTCGACGTACTGATCTTCGAAGCCGCGCATGCTCTGGACGCGCTGCCTGCCCGGGTTGCGTAGCAGGGCGTCAGTGCCGCCCTTTGCCGCCAGTGAAATCGAGAAGTCGCGCGGCATGATGCCGGCGCCGTGAGCGATAGCGACGGGTTCAGCGGCATCGCTGCCGGGTGTTTTCTTTTCCCTCGGGGCGGCAGAATCGTCCCCGCCTGCTCGATTTCGCGCCATCGCAACTCGCTCCCGACTAATTGTCCGCCGCGAGAATACATGATACCTCAAAGAAGCGGATGGTGGCCTCTCGCAGCGGCTGCCAATCGTGTCCGCAGTCCGCGATTATCTCCAGCGCCGCCTTGCAGCCCAGACGCTGATATTGCTCGAAAAGCGTTGCGAGCCGCTCGCGGCGGGCAAACCAGCAAGAGGCGATTGCGCGCGGCGAAGTCCGTGAGTTGGTCACGATAGTAGGCGGCGTCGCGGTAGGTCCCATGGATGTAAATGCAAATCTGACGAATCTGATCCGGCACGTACAAACAGAAAGAAAACCGCGGATCCGCTTGATAAGCGATGAAGCTGGTTCGACCACAGAGGAACGGGGAAACGAAGCCGCGCGAGCGCTCGGTAAACATGCGAATATAGCGCGGGGTGCCGCTCAGGGGCGCGGGTAGCTGATCGCCAGCATACCCTCGATATCCAGCGGGTCGACGCCGTAGCGCTGCTTCTCCTCGGCCCGGAGTCGGGCTTCCGATTCCAGCTCGCCTTCAAGCGGCAGGCTCAGCCGGCGTCCCTCCTGCAGCGCTGATTCGCGCGTGGCCACTTCCATCATCATCGCCATCAGAGCGTCCTCGTCCGTATATTCCGATTGGCGCTGCCCGCGCGCCGTCTCGGCGAAGTCGACGATATGGCTGATGACGGCAGCGCTGTAATAATTGCGGCGGTGATAGGCGTTTTCGCCCAACTGGTAGGAATTGCGATATTCGATGCGGCCGGTGGGCAGGTCGACATGAGACGAGAGCCAGTCGCGCCCGTCGCCCAGATGCGCGATGGGGTAACTCAGGTCATGGCGTCCGCCGCCCTGCAGCAGCGCTTCCTCGGTACAATAGCGCACTTCGCTAACGCCGGTCCAGCCCGCCGCCGCCTGCTGCACGATGGCGCCGCGCGCGCCCGCCAGCTCGGTATAGCCGGGCCGCGGATAACGCCCGAGCATGCTCTTGATATTGCCGGCGTGGTCGATGACCAGGGCGTCGTCCGGGAACCAGAAGAAATGCGCCCGGTATTTCTCCGACTCGTGATAGCGGTGCGCCAGCTGATAATGCCCTGCGGTGGGCATGCTATGCGAAATGGCTTGCACGGCCGTCGGGTGCGCGCCGAAGAAATGGATCCAGCGCGAATTATTGTGGTAGCCGGTATGGTCGTGCCAGCAGGTCAGGCGTTTGACCGGACCGATGAAGCCATCGGCCGCGATCAGCTTCATCATGCGGTCGAAGGGGAAGCGGAAGAAATTCTCGGCGATGCGCAAGATCGCACCGCTGTCGCGCGCTGCCCCCACCATCTCCTGCGCTTGCAGCAGCAAAGTACACATGCTGGTCTCGACATTGACGTGGATACCCTGCGCCAGCAGCGCGCAGCAAATCGAATGGTGCGAGGGAATCGGACTGACGACGAAGGCCGCTTCCATGGGCCGCGCCGCGATCAGAGCCTTCAGATCGTAAAAGGCGGGCACGCCGATCGACTCGGCGAATTCGTCGGCCGATTCGCGCACGGGGTCGCATACCGCCACGATCTCCACCCAGGGTTTCAGGTATTCAAATAACGGACGATAGGTCGTTTGGGCGCGGTTGCCCGTGCCGATGAGCGCCACGCGCAGGGGGTCAGCCAGTGCCATCTTTCAGCCTTTCCAGGAGATCTTCCGGTATTTCAGCTTCGTAAACTTGCGCCCAGCCGCTCTTGTCGCTGGTGAAAACGACGCGGCGGCTGTCAGGCGAAAACGAGGGATGCGGATGCGTATGCTGCGGCGCGTTGACCTTGATGGGCCCGTCTTCGTAGGGGAAGGGCCCGCCCCAATGCGCGCCCTGGTTGCTGGCGCCCGGCCGGCAGAGCGTCACCGGTTCGCCAATGCCGTCCAGCGGATTGAAGAGCTGAATGCCAACATCGGGGAAATTCGTATCCGCCACCATCAGCGTGCCATCACAGTTGCAGATGGCGTGCCAGGCGTTGAACGAGGACACGCGCCGTTCCGCTCCGCTATCGACATTGATGGCGCGGATGCCCTTGGGCCAATCGACGAATGCCAGCTCGCGCCGCTCGGGCAGCCAGACCTCATGCGTGATCCATTCGCCCGGCGCGCGCTGATACAGCCGCCGATTTCCGCTGCCATCGCGGTTGATGATCCAGACGCGGTCTTTCAGCGGGCCGGCGTAATAGAGCAGGTTGTTGTCATCAGGGCAGAACATCAGATGGGCGATGGTATCCCGCTCTAAGATGATGTCGCAGTCGCCGCTGCCGGTGTCGATGACGGCCAGATGCGCGCGCTCGCCGATGCTGAAGCGCAGCACCCAATAGCGGTCGTCGAAGCTCAGCGCGGTTGTGCCCATGGCGTCGGCCACCATGCCGCGCTCGCGCAGCCGGGTATCGCCCAGCTGGCTGAAATCCACCAGCCGCTCTTCGCGCTGCGTCTCGGTATTGACGCGGTAGCCGCCCGCGCCGGCTGTGTAATAGACGTAACGCCCGTCATGCGAGGGATAGATGGAATACTCGGCCAAGCCCGCGCGCTCGGTCAGCTGCGCCAGTCTGCCGCTTGCGCGATCTTCGGCGTAGATCTCGGGGCGTCCGCTGCGATGCGAGACGAAGACCAGCCGCGCCATGGCGTCATCGTAGGCCGGCACGAAGAAAAACGGTTGATGATGAATCGACGGCTGATCCGTCACCTGGCGGATAAGCGCGCCGGTCGCCGCGTCAGTGAAGCTGCGCGACTCGGACGGAAATACGCTGCCGGGCGCCATTTAAGCTATGTCCATTGGCATTGTCATTTTGCCACACAAGCAAATCCAATAAAGTAGTGCAAATCTTGCGTCAATGGAAACAGATGTCATTTCACCACCGAGGTCACCGAGTGATTTTGAGGGCACAGAGGATTTGATATTGCTTTGACGCTTACGCAACGATTGTCGCTGCCATTCTGTCAAACTTACGCTACTTGAACAATTCCAAATGTCTTTACTCGGTGTCCTCGTTTTTCCTCGGTGTACTCGGTGGTGAATCTTTTCACGTCTTACTCGGTGGCAACAGTGTGTGATTTACTTTCGCCTACTCAGCCCAGCGCGCGTTCCATGACCGGGAAGCCGGCCGCGGTCAACTCCCCGGCGATGCGCTCGACCTCTTCCGGCGGCAAGGGCCGAATCGGCCGGCGCATGTGCATGGAGGGGAATTTGCCCAGCAGGGTCATGGCGCATTTCATACGCTGATGGGCGTCGCTCGAGGGCTCGCCGAAGCGGTAGACGATCTGCGACAGCGGCCGCACCTTGCTCTGGATGCGATTCGCTTCCGCCAAGTCGCCGCTTAAGGCCGCCCGCACCAGCGCCGTGATCAGCTCGGGCACGAAGCCGGCGAAACCCACCAGCGCGCCGTCCGCGCCATCCAGCAGCGTCACCAGCAGGTATTCGTCCAGGCAGCTGATGATGCTGACATCCGGCGCGGCGGCTTTGAGATTGCGGTAATCGTAAGCCCAGCGCGACATCTCGCGCGTGCCCATCTTGATGCTGACGACGCGGTCGATCTCGACCATCTCCAGCATCTCGTCCAGGCTGTAGCCGGCTTTGGTCCAGGCCGGGTATTGATGCACGATGATGTCGATGTCGGCGCCTTCGGCCACATCCTGGAAGAAACCGACGGCCGTCTCGCTGGTGCGGCCGAAGCGCAGCCAATGGTGCGGCGGCATCAGCAGAATGCCGTCAGCGCCGACTGCTTTGGCCGCCAGCGCCTGCGCTATGGCCTCGTCGCTGCCCTCGGCGCAGACGCCGGAGACCACCTTGACCTTGTGGCCCGCCTCGTCTGCGATGATCTCGGTCACGCGCGCCCGCTCATGATTGCGCAGCGACATGACCTCGCCGGTGTGGCCGTTGCAGACCAGGCCGGTAATGCCATCGACCGAGGCCAGGTATCGCGCGTATTCGCGCAAGCCGATTTCGTCGATGCTGTCATCATCATTAAAGGGGCAGAGCGTCGCTGGCAGTACACCCGTCCATGGTTTGTCGAACATGACTCGTTTCCTTTCTTGACGCAAGGGGCGTCGGAGACTATTGGCGGCTAAACGTATCGCCCTGCCGACCAAAGTTGACAAACTTGTCAACGCCAAACATAATGGGGGCGGGTAGGCAGCGAACGCTACGGCGCATGATCTTGGACCAGAATTTGCAGTTCTACATTACAGTTGGGACAACTATCGCCGTTTTCCTTTGGTTGCGAAATGACCTTAACCGGCTTGACGCAAAAATCGACCGAGAGATTGACGGGCTGAAGACTGACATCAATTCACTTCAATCGGAAGTTAACTCACTTCGATCAGAAGTTACCTCCATTCGCGAGGGTCTTGGCTGGCTGCGCGGTCGCATGGGCTATTCCGAACCCAACTCAACAGAGAAAGAGTCATAATCTGACTGAATATTGGGTAATAGCCTGCAGGTCATACCGGTCTATGCGGTAAATTGCTTCCGCGCTGCGATGTCGCATGGGCGCCTCCTTTTTCAATTGATCCTGTATCGCTCAAGAAAGTCATAATTCGGCGTGACGCCCAAGCCCGGCCGGTCCGGCACGGTCAGGCAGCCGTCTTCATCCAAAGTCATCTTCTCTTCAAAAATTTGCCCGCGATTGGCGTCAACCGTCTCGCGATAAAATTCGACGATCAGCCCGTTGCTGATGGCGCCCACCAGATGCAGATGCACTTCCTGGTCGCCATGCGGCGCGATATGCAGCTCATGGGCGGACGCCAGCGCGGCGACATTCATGAACTCGGTGATGCCGCCCAGAATCTGCGCGTCGGCGTTGTATATGGCCGCGGCGTCATTGGCGATGAGATCGCGGAAGCCATAGCGCGTATATTCATTCTCGCCGGTGGCGATGGGGATAGACGTCGAGCGCGCCAGAATGCCGTGCCCGCGATAGTCGTCAGGCGCCAGCGGCTCCTCGAACCAGAAGATATCGTAGGGCTCCATGCGCTCGGCGATCTGGATGGCTTCGCGCAGGCTGTAAGCGCAATTGGCATCCACCATCAGCTGCACATCCGCGCCGATGGTCTCCCGCGCTACGCGGACGCGCTCGACATCTTCCTTGATTGGCGCGCCGCCGATCTTCATCTTGACCGCTTTGGCCCCCAACTCCAGGTTGGCTTCCATTTCCGCCGCCAGGCCCGCCAGGCCCTTGCCTTCCTCGTAATAGCCGCCGGCGATATAGGCGGGCACGCGGTCGCGGAAGCCGCCCAGCAGTTGATGCGCCGATTTGCCGGTCGCCTTGCCCATCAAGTCCCAGAGCGCGATATCGATGCCGCTGATAAAACGCGTGGCGATGCCGCGCCGGCCGACCAGCTTCGGCGACCATAGCGCCTGCCAGATGCGGCGGTAATTGAATGGGTCCTGGCCGATGAGCAGCGGCTTGAAATGCTCCAGCAGCCCCTGCGAGACCAGCGCCATGCCGGTCGTCTGCGGCTTATGCGCCCAGCCAATACCCGTGACGCCGTCATCGGTATGAATGCGCGCGAGATTGAGCCCGCTATGTGTGTAAGTGTGCATGCCGTTGCGGATGGGACTGCCCCGCTCCCAGCGGTATTGCAGCAGTTCGATGTCGGTAATCTTCATGCGCAAGCTGCCTCAAGGTCTAAAGATGGTCGCGGCGATATGCCGCACACCGCCATCCATCTGAATATCATCATCGGCGCGATTCATGTAATATGCGCTCATGACTTTGCCATCGCCCAGCAGCGCTGTCCGCGGATAGCCCAGGTCCCAGGAACCGCCGTCATCGCGCAGAGTGAGCTCCGGCCCCCAGGTCCGTCCGTCATCATCTGAAACACGCGCGCGGATGCCATAAGGCGGGACGCGATAGCCATAGACGACGAGCAAGCGACCGTCCTCCAGCAAGGTCAACTCTGTCGGGCCACCCCAATCCGCCGGGCGCGAGACAAAGCGCCAGCTGCGACCGCCATCACATGACTCGAAGATCTCAGGCCAGGCGTTGCGCGCATCGAGTTGGCAGCGCAGCGCGACCTGGATGCGACCGTCCGCCAACAGGACCGGGCTGGCGTAAAAGCGATTGACGTAGCGCGTGTCGGGAGATGCCGCGATGATCGGGCCCAAATAGCGCCAGGTTATGCCGGCATCGGGCGAGGCGTATACGGCGACCAGACGTTCACCGCGTTGGGGCCCGGTCAAGCCAACAGTGACAAAAAGCAGCGCCACGCCATCGGGACGGACGATGTAATCCGGTTTGACTTGCACCCAGCCAAAGCCGAAATCTGGCAATCGGAATGGACCCTCCCAAGTATGTCCGCGGTCGCGCGAATACTGCACATAACCAATGTTCGGATGTCGATCTGGTGGCAGGCCGAAGCCGGCTGTCAGGAAGAAGTCGGGCGAGGACCAATCATAGGGTGTGGTCGGCGCCGCCTCCGGGTTCAAATGCAGCGGTCGCTCGATATCCTGGCGCGAGCCGAGCGAACGCAGCGAATCCAGCGACCAGCTCCAGCCGCCATCGATTGAGCGCATGGTCACGTATTCGCCGCCGCGTGAGTCAACGACATCGTGCTTTAGATCAAAGCCTGTGGCGTAATTGCAGGGGCCACGTGAAAAGCTGATCAGCAATTCGGACTCGGAAAAGGCTTTGAATCCGTGGTTAAAGGGCCAGCCGGCAAAATAATCCGTCTCGTAATAAATCGTTATGTGCTCGGCGTCAGCGGCGGCGCGGGCGGCGGGATAATTCACTCCGGTCATTGGTTCCTCGGGTATCTAGCTGTTGTGGCGCGGATCATACGTGTCTTCAAGTCATCACCCGGGCAGCCAAGATCCGCCTGCGCGATGCCAATTGAACGTCTGCTGAAGGCCACCGGTTATCTCCTGCGGAAGACATAATGCGCAACGCGTTTGGCGATGCTTTCAACCGGATTGCGCCGCGCGACTTCCCGCAGCAGGTCGGCCTCTCGCTGGGAAATCTCCGCGAGCGAATAATTTTCGAGGGCATAGCGTCGCGCCTTTGCGCCCATCCCCTCGAGCAGGCGCGGCTGCGCAAACACCGCGTCGATAGCCGCAGCGATGCTGTCCGCATCAGTGCCGCAAAGATAACCAGTGACCTTATGCTGCAAGGTGCTGGCAATGCCGCCGACCTTGCTGCCGATGACGGGCGCGCCGCAAGCCATGGCTTCCAGCATGCTGCGCGGCAGCCCGTCGCTATGCGAGCACAGGATCAGCGCTTTCGCTTGGTTGATGACAGCCGGCAGCGACTCATTGGCGACTGTGCCCAGCCAATGTATCCGCCCGTTAGCAGCGCCAAATCGTTCCTTGAGACGCGTCTCAAGTTGCGGCTCCGCGCTTTTGTCATCCGCGTCAGGGGCGCCGCCGCCGCCGACGATGGCGATGGTTTTGCCCGTCCGCTCAACCGCTTCCAGCGTTGCCTCAAGATTCTTGACCTGAGCCAATCGGCCCACGTAGATCAGATCAAAGCGCTTTTCGCTTTCCAGCGGGCGGAACAAATCACAGTCGACATGCGTGCCAATGATGCTCGTTTTCGCAGCCGCCTCGGGCGCGCGCTCGGCAACGCCGGCGGCCTGGTCGGCAGTTGCCGTGATAATGTGGCTGGCCTTGGCGAAGACTTCGCGCTCATGCGCCAGCGCCTCTTGCAGATAAGACTCGCTGGCTTGGGGGTTGGCCGCCGCGCTGGTCGTCCAGAAGTATTTCATGCGAAACACCAGCGGGATGCGCCAGGCCCAATGCGCCCGCAGCGCGGCCAGCATAGCATGCGTATTGTGCGTGCGGATGATCTGCGAGCGCAGCAGCGGCAGCGCGTGAACTTGAAAAACACGGCGCTGATACGTCCGCATCGGCAGTCCGAGCCAGTTGCTTAGTATGCGCGCGCCTGGCATGGCAGCGGCGTATTCTTGTTCGTCCCGCCCGCCGTAAGTAATAAAGTTAATGCGCAGGCCCTTGTCGGCCAGCGCGTTATAATACTGGCTTTCCCGCCCCAGCACATTCAAAGTATCCCAACTGCGCAGGCTGGATAATACGTCAATAAAGACGGTTACAGTCAGAGGCTCGCGGGTGATTGTTTCCGCCATCGGTTCTGCTTACGGTCCTCGTCAGCTATTGCGGCGCGGATCGAGCGCGTCATTCAAGCCATCGCCCAGGAAGACGAAGGCGACCTGAATAACGCCAATGGTCACCGCCGGGATGAGTATCAGGTGCGGAAAGATCTGCCAATAGCGCCGACCCTCTTCCAGTATAGAGCCCCAGCTGGCGTTGGGCGGCTGGACGCCGATACCGAGGAAGCTCAGGCCGGCTTCCATCGTGACCGCGCCGCCCATGCTGGCGGTTACGGCGACGACAAGCGGTCCCAGCGCATTGGGTATCACATGCCGCAGCATGATATGCAATTGGGAACCGCCAAGGGCGCGGGCGGCCAGCACGTAATCCTCCTCATTGATACTCAAGACTTGACCGCGCACCAGCCGCGCCAGGCCGGGCCAGGCGATGAGCGCGAGGGCGCTAAAGACCAGCACATAATCCAGCCACAGGGTATTCAAATAAAAGGGATTCTTGGTCTGTTCATACAGCGTGTCGAACCAGTTAATGATCGGTCGGCGCAGCGTCGTGTTGATGAGGATGACCAGCAGCAAACCCGGCATGGCCTGGATCAGGTCGCTGATCCACATGAGGAATTCATCGGTCCGCCCGCCGTGAATGCCCGACCAGGCGCCGACGCCGATGCCGATCACCAAGCTGATGGATGTGGACAAAAACGCCACCAGAGCGGCGGTGCGCGCGCCATGCAGCATGCGGCTGAAGACATCCCGACCCAAGTCGTCCGTGCCCAGGAAATGCTCGGCGGAGGGCCCCTGAAACGCCTTGACGATACTCTGTTCCAGGAAATCGTAGGGGGCGATATGCGGGCCGATCAGCGCCATAGTTAGAAAGAAGATCACTACGAACAGACCGGCGACCGCCAGCCAGTTCTTGCGGAAGCGCCGCGCCGCGTCCTGCCACAAGCTGCGATGGTGTTCCAGCGACAGGCTCTTGTCATCGATGACGCGGGAACGCCGGGGTTGGGGCGCCGCCGCGCTCATTCCGCCCTCACTCGCGGGTCCAGTATTGGATAGACGATATCGACCAGAAAATTGCTGACGAAGATGATTAAGGTGCCCACCACCGCCACGGCCATGATGATGGGATAATCGACCTTTTTGATGCCTTCGATGGTCAGCAAGCCGAAACCGGGGATATTCAAGATGTATTCCACAAAGAGCGAGCCATTGATGAGACCAATCATGATGAGACCGAGGGTTGTCACCACGGGCGTCAGCACCGGGCGCAGCATGTGGCGCAGGATAATGCGCGATTCGGGCATGCCTTTGGCGCGTGCGGTGCGCACGTAAAGCTGGCTCTTGACTTCCAGCATGGCCGAGCGGGTCTGGCGCACGACGATCGGCAGGATCCCAATCGCTATGACTGTGACGGGCAGCACGGCGTCGATATGCAATAAGCCGTTCCAGCCATAAGGCACGTCAATGACCTTGAGCTGCAAGACGAGCAGCAGCAGCAGCACCGGCAGGATGACGAAGGTGGGAATGCCGTTGATGAACAAGACGCTGCTGACGATCAGCCGGTCGAGCCAGCGGTTGTGGTAGAGCGCGGCGAATATTCCCAGCGCAATACCGGTTGCAGCGCCGATGACCGTCGCCGCAAAGCCCAGCTGCATGGAGATAGGCAGACGGAATTTCACGATTTCCACGACCGGCCGGTCGACTTGCAGGCGGATCGAGCGCCCCCAATCGCCCTGCGTTAGCTTGCTGAGATAATTGCCAAACTGCACCAAAAATGGCTCGTCCAGGCCGTATTTTTTGCGCAGCGCCAGCATGACCACTTCGTCTTCGCTGTCGAAGTCTTCGCCCTGGATGAACATCATACGGATGGGGTCGCCGGCGCCGTAAAACATCATGGCGTAGGTGACGAACAGAATCAGCAGCAGCCCGACGGACCAGCGCAGCAGTCGTATGAATAAGAAGGATGCCATAGCGGTTCCTTAGCCGCGCTATACCCC
>WTGO01000004.1 GCA_011523515.1 Chloroflexota bacterium | reverse complement strand
TGGCGTTGGCCGAAACTTGCGTGGCGTCCGCGGCGACTTTCGTGCCCGTGGCGTTGGCCGAAACTTGCGTGGCGGTAGCGTCCGCAGCTTCCTTAGTGGCGGTCAATAACGAGGGCGGCAAAGTATCTGCGCTGGCTGAAGTGGCGGCGCAGGAGACGACGCTGCCGTTCTTCGCGCGTACGCGCAATGTATAAGCGCTGCTGGGCTGCAAACCGCTAAAGACATGCTCGGTATCGCTGCCGGAATCAACCCAGTCGACGCCGTTGAGGCTGACCTCGTAAGCGGTGACCGTGCCCGCGCTCGCCGTCCAGGTCAGCTTGAGGCTGGTGAAGCTAATGTCCGAGATTTGCAGGTTCGTCGGGATGGCGACATCCGCCGTCGCGGTGGTGATGTCTATGCTCGTTACGTCGCTAAACGCAGTAGCGCCGATGCTTGAAGCCAAAGCGCGGATGCCAAAAGTATAGGAGGTATTGAGGGAAAGATTCTGAAAACGGCGCGCGCGCCCCGCATTCCTGGCTCGCCAGGACCCGCCATCAATCCGCGCTTCATAACGCATGGTGGGTGGGGAGACTGCCAGCCCGCCATCAGGAGAAGCGTTCCATACAAGGTCGACGACTGTGCCGCTGACGCAAAACGAGCGCAGGTTTGACGGGGCTTTCGGTTTTGTGATCGCAATTGCTACGTTCGAGTCTGATCGTTCATCGCCTGATATGGCGGTGACAACGAAGCCATAAGGCGTAGCGAAGCGCAACCCCGTGATGGTAACTGTGGTGACGTTGCCGACCGACACCTGGGCGCCCGAAGTGGGAAGCCCCCGTCGGTATTGATAACCGGTGGCCCCCGTGACCGCGCTCCAGGAGAGCGTGACGCTGGTCTCGGTCGTGGCGTCTACGGTCACCTCCGGCGCTTCAAGCTGCGCCCGCGCGCCGAGCGGAGCCGCCAGAAGATATAGCAGGATGGCAAAAAGAACTGCCGGGTAACGGAGCAATGTCGCGTGTAAACCGTCAATAGTTGATGTCATCGGCATTTCTTTCGTCTGCGTGGGATTTCGACAAGAAAATCATGCTTATTTTCATTCAGGTTCAGTCGCCGCGCAATTCAAAACAGGGGATTTTCATTGGCGGCGGCGCGCCGTGCGCAGGGGAACTGTACTGCTTGGGGACCTGTGGTATATTCTAGTGTCTGTGTCATACCCGCAAGAGCGAGGATGCCAAGATGCTGAGCCAAGAACAAATCTCCTTTTATCACGAAAACGGCTACCTGGTCGTTGAGGACGTGCTGAGCGCGGAGGAATTGACCGCGCTGCAGCGTGTGACCGACGAATTCGTCGAGCGCTCGCGCCAGATCAGCCAGCACAATGAGATCTACGATCTCGAGGCGAATCACAGCGCGGAGCGACCGCGCCTGCGCCGCATCAAGAACCCCATCGCGCAGCACGAAATCTATGACCAGACGCTGCGTCATCCTGGCATCCTGGACCGGGTTGAACAGCTGATCGGCCCCGGCGTCCGGCGGCAAAATACCAAGCTGAATATGAAAGAACCCGACCATGGCAGCGCGGTGGAATGGCATCAGGATTGGGCCTTCTATCCCCATACCAACGATGACGTCTTGGCGGTCGGCGTCTGCATTGATGATATGACCGAAGAAAACGGCTGCATGTTGATGGCGCCGGGCTCGCACAAAGGCGAGTTGTACAGCCACCACGAAAATGGCGTATTCGTCGGCGCGGTCAGCGACCCGAATTTCGAGCCGGGCGAGACAGCCAAATGCCTGATCAAAGCCGGCGGCATCACCATCCATCATGCGCGCACCTTGCACGCGTCCACGCCGAATCACTCGACCAATCCGCGGCGCCTGCTGCTCTTTGAATACTGCTCGCTCGATTCCTGGCCGCTGCTCGGCGCCTCTTTTGACGATTACTGCGCCTCGGTGCTGCGCGGCGAGCCGAGCGTACGCCCGCGCGTGGATGTCGCTCCGGTCATCATCCCCCTGCCCAAGCCGGATAATGCGGGTTCTATCTTCGAGATTCAGGAGGCGCTGCGACACAGGGAGATGGCGAAGCAATGAGCATTCTCTTGCGAAGTTTCCGCCGGTGGTGGCAACGACCGCGCGCCGTCAGCGAGCGTGCCGAGCATCGGCAGGTCACTTTTTTGGAGCTGTTTTACGATCTAGTTTATGTGGTCTTGATTGCCGAATTGACCCACGCCCTCGCCCATCATATTGATCCGCGCCATATCGGCGAATTCTTGTTTCTCTTCATTATCACCTGGTGGGCCTGGATAAACGGGACGGCTTATCACGATCTGCATGGCAATAATGACATGCGAACCCGTATATTCACCTTTCTGCAGATGTTCACCGTCGCGGCGATGGCGGTCTTCGCTGATGACGCGCTGGGAGAATCTGCTACAGGATTTGCCTTGGCCTACGCCGGCTTCCAACTCATCCTGACATATCTCTGGTGGCGAACCGGCGTGCATGATCCGGTGCACCGGCCCTTATCCCGCCCCTTTGCGCTCGCCTTTCTAATTACGACGCTATTATTTGTCGCCTCCGTTTTTGTTGATCCGCCGCACAGATTTTATATTTGGTTCGGCGCAACTCTGATATCCATTCTGCTGCCGCTGATGATATTCCGCATTGGCCGCAAAACCCCCGCCGTGCAAGAGCAGATTGCAATGAGCACGATTGCGACCGCGTCCATGGTGGAGCGTTTTGGCCTCTTTACGATAATTGTGCTGGGCGAGGTGATTATCGGCGTTGTTCAAGGCGTGGCCGGCCACAGTGACCTTAGCTGGCAGGTAGTGCGCATCAGCGCTTTGGGCATGATGATCGCCTTTGGCATTTGGTGGCTGTATTTTGACTTTGTATCGCATCGCATCCCGCGTCAAGAGGCGCTGTGGGTCTACCTATGGTCCTACGCGCATTTGCCGGTGACGGCCGGCATCGCCATGGTTGGGGCTGCCATCGTGAATGTCGTCGACCACGCCACCGAGCCATTGCCGGTTGATGTCCGCTGGCTCTTGGTCTGCGCTATCGGCATGGTGCTCGTCGGCATCACGCTGATGATTCGCTCGCTGCCGCCGCGCGCGGGTTTGGAGCAATTGCGCTGGATGAGCCAAGTGGTGATTTTCCTGGCCGCCATCGTGGTTTTCGCTTTGGGTTTCACGGCACTGGGGACGATACCCCTGCTGGCCGCAATTGCCCTTTTGATGCTGCTGCCGATCGCCGTCGCGCTCATCTTCTGGATAAAACGCACCGAAACCGCCACTTGATAATCCGCCGGCACAACCAGGCGCATCCTGTAGTCCAGCGGCAATATCGCCCCGCCATTGACAAGTCAGCGGCTTGCGCTTAGCATAGGCATTGAACATATTTTCTATCTGCAGCTGCAAGCCAAGCAAGGAGAGAGCCAGATGTACAAAGTGAGCAAATACCCCCATGGCACATTCAGCTGGGCGGATACCAGCTCGACCGATACGGCCGCGTCCAGGCAATTCTATATGGGGCTATTCGGCTGGGGCATAGTCGACATCCCCATCGGCGAAGGCATGACTTACTCCATGTTCCAGCACCAGGGCGAAAATGTCGCCGCGCTCAGCGAGGCCACGCCAGAGGCGCGCGAGCAAAACATCCCATCGCACTGGTCTTGCTATGTCACTGTCGATGATGTCGATGCGATCTTGCCGCTGGCGACCGAGAACGGCGCGACCATCATCTTTGGCCCAATGGATGTCTTCGACAGCGGGCGCATGGCCTTCATCATGGACCCAACCGGCGCGGCGCTGGGCTTGTGGCAGGCGCGCAACCACATCGGCGCGGGCATCGTCAACACCGTCGGCGCGATGTGCTGGAACGAGCTGCTCACACGGGACGCGGACGCGGCCAAAACCTTTTACGGCGCTGTCTTTGGTTGGAAATACTTCACAGATGAGAACGGCTACATCTTGATCCAGAACCGGGGGCGCAACAATGGCGCCATGATGCAAATCGACGAGAGCATGGGGGATATGCCGTCCGTCTGGCAGCCCTACTTCACGGTCGCTGATATCGACGAGTCGATCGGTAAAGCGACTGAATTGGGCGGCACGATCATCATTCCCAAGACGGTAGCGCCCGGCGCCGGCCACTTTGCCTACCTGAACGATCCCGCTGGCGCCTTCTTCTACATCATCCAGCTGATCCAGGCCGAGCCCTGGGAAGAATAGACGGCGACCGCAAAAACCAACCTGAGGGGGCGACGCTGTGAGTCGCCCGACCAGACAGGAGCAGCATCTTGTACAAAGTCACGAAATACCCGCACGGCACATTCAGCTGGGCGGAAAACACCTCGACCGACGCGCGCGCCGCGGAAGCCTTTTACCTGGCGCTCTTCGGCTGGGACAAATTTGACATACCTATCAGTGAGAGCATGACCTATACCATGTTCCAGACGCAGGGCGAACTCGTATGCGCCTTAAACCCCATGATGCCGGAAATTCAGGCCCAGGGCATTCCCTCGTTTTGGGGCAACTATGTCACAGTCGCTGACGTAGACGCGCTGGTGGCGCCCATAAAGGCCAACGGCGGCACGATTCTGGTCGAGCCCATGGATGTCTTCGACAGCGGGCGCATGACCTTTATCGTGGATCCGACTGGCGCGCAGTTGGGCCTGTGGCAGCCAAACAATCACATAGGCGCGGGTATCGTCAATACCGTCGGCGCCATGTGCTGGAACGAATTGCTCACGCGCGATATAGAAACGGCCAAAGCCTTTTACGCCAAGCTCTTCGGCTGGGAGTATCGCGTTGATGAGCATTACACTCACATCAGCAATGGCGGGCGCGGCAACGGCGGAATGATGGAGATGGATGAGAACTTCGGCGAGATGCCGCCGATGTGGATGGTCTACTTCCATGTCTCAGACATCGACGCGGCGATGAAACGTGTCGAAACCCTGGGGGGCAAGGTGATTACGCAAAAGATGGAAGCGCCCGCCACCGGATGGTTTACCGTGGTTGAAGACCCCGCCGGCGCGCCCTTCTACATCATGCAATTGGAGCAGGCCGAACCGTGGCAAGAAGAGCCTGGGTCCGCAAAAGACGAAAGCGTATCCGACGCGGCTCGGTGAGACGCCCACACTGACAGGAGAATCTTCATGTACAAAGTCACGAAGTACCCGCACGGCGCCTTCAGTTGGGCCGACAATACCTCAACCAATGCCGTGGCGGCCAAAAGCTTCTACCAGGACCTCTTCGGCTGGGACAAGATCGACGAACCCTTGGGCGGCGACATGTTTTACACCATGTTCCAGCGCGATGGCGAGCACGCCGCCGGATTCGCCGCGATGATGCCCGATATGCAAGCGCAAGGCATCCCCTCCCACTGGACCAATTACGTGACGGTTGACGACGTGGACGCCATGGTCGAGCCGATTAAGGCCAACGGCGGCACGATCCTGGTCGAGCCCATGGACATCTTCGACAGTGGGCGCATGTTGCTGCTGGTGGACCCAACCGGCGCGCAGCTGGGCCTGTGGCAGGCGAAGAACCACATAGGCGCGGGCATCGTCAATACCGTTGGCGCCATGTGCTGGAACGAGCTTTGCACCAACGATACCGACGCGGCCAAAGCCTTCTACTCGGCGATTCTGGGCTGGGAATACTACGGCGACGAGCACTACATCCACATCACCAACCAGGGGCGCAACAACGGCGGCATGATCAAGCTGGATAATATGCCGCCCTGCTGGATGGTCTACTTCCACGTCGCCGACATTGATGCGGGCATCCGGCGCGTTCAGGAACTCGGCGGATCAATCACCGTGCCCAAGCACGAGATTCCCGATGGCGGATGGTGGTCAGTCGTGGCGGACCCGGCCGGCGCGCATTTCTACATTATGCAGCGGACGTTGGCCGAACCTTGGATTGAGTGAGATTACGCGAGCAACCGGGACGAGCCGCCGACCCATGCGTACGAGATACTCTCGATTTCAGGCGTCGCCCCTACGGGTCACCGTTGCATGATGCTTTTTCGTGCAGGCAGCTAATGCGCCAGACATGTTCCTCCCGCGCCAGCAATGCATCGGCGGCATCCGGACCCCAACTGCCGACGTCGTAACATTGCATCGGCGGCGCGCCGGGATCGCATTGCCAGCCCTCAATGACCGGGTCGACGATCTTCCAGGCGCTCTCGATCTCATCGCTGCGGATGAAGAGCTGGGCATCGCCGTTGATGGCATCGAGGATCAATCGTTCGTAGGCATCGGGCAAGTTGTCCGCCACGAAAGCATTCTTGTAGTGCAGTTCCATATCGACCGACTTGGCGATCGGCTGATCGGGAATCTTGGCTTCGATGGTGAGGTGGATGCCTTCATCGGGCTGGATGCAAATCGAGAGCATATTGCGCGAATAATCGCCGCTTTCGGTCAACTCGAAGATGCTGTTGGGCGGCCGCTTAAACTGAATGTTGACTTGCGTGGTCTTCTGCCCAATCGCCTTGCCGGAGCGCAGGTAAAAGGGAATGTCTTTCCAGCGCCAATTGTCGATGAAGAGTTTCAGCGCGGCAAAGGTGGGTGTGGCGGAATCGGGCGCGACACCCACGGCAGCGCGATAACCTTGGTACTGGCCCCGCACCGTGTCCGCCAACTTGATCGGCCGCGCGGCTTGCAGCACCTTGACTTTCTCGTTGCGCAGCGCATCGGCGTCAAAAGCCGAGGGCGGCTCCATGGCGATAAGCGAAAGCAACTGCAGCAGGTGGTTCTGCATCATGTCGCGCATGACGCCTGAGCTGTCGTAATAGCCGGCCCGCGTGCCAACATCCACCCTTTCCGCCACCGTCACCTGCACATTGCTGATATGGCTGCGGTTCCAAATCGGCTCGAAGATGGTATTGGCGAAGCGCATAAAGAGGATATTTTGCGCCGTCTCTTTGCCGAGGTAATGATCGATGCGGTAGACCTGCGATTCCTTAAACACGGAGTGCACGACGCGGTTAAGCGATTGCGCGGTAGTCAAGTCGTAGCCAAAGGGCTTTTCGATGACAATGCGCCGCCAGCCGCTGCCTCCCCCATCCGTATGGGGGGAGATTCTCTCCCGCGCCATATCCAGCGCGCCCAAATTGCAGATGACATCGGCGTAAAATTCGGGCGCGATTGACAGGTAGTAGAGGCGGTTGCAGCAGCCGCCGTCCAGCGCGTTGAGGTCGTCTCTGAGATTGCGGTAGGTTTCCGGCTGCGGCAGGTTGACCTTGCTGTAGCTGAGCGTTTCCCGGAAGCGTTCCCAAGCGCGCTCATTGTAAATGGAGGAGGCGTAATTCTTGAGCGATTGATGGGCGTGGTCGATCAGGGTCGCATCGGTCCATTCGCGGCGTCCCACGCCGACGATATGCAGGCGTTCCGGCAGGCGCCCCTTGATGAAATTGCTGTAGAGCGAGGGGATCAATTTGCGCCGGGCCAGGTCGCCCGTTACGCCAAATATCGCTATTGCAGTCGGTCGGTCAGTCATGGCCGTAACCCGTGCTTCGGATAAGTGGCGAGTATTGTAACTTAAATTGGTGTTTGCAACGAATTGGGGACGCTCGCTCAGGCGATATGGAATTTACGCCCTTAGAGATGGTACAATAGCGGCGCCTACAAACGGAGAATGGGATGATGTCGGCAACTCGAGTCTTGCAACAGGCGAAAGCCCTTAGTCCAAGCGAGCGTAAGGAACTGCTCAGACTGCTGCAAGAGGTCGTTGCGGTGGATGACGGTCGAAAGTCCAAGAGGAGCCTGCGCGACCTTCGCGGCAAAGGCAAGGGGACATGGCAAGGTGTTGATGTGGACGCCTACATAAATGAACTGCGCGACGAATGGGACGAAGATAGTTGCAGCTCGACGCCGCACTGCGGAGCGTAAGTCGCTTATACCTGGACACCGCGCCTCTGATCTATTGGGTGGAAGCTCACCCTGATTACATCATGAAGATGGATCGAGTCGTCGATGCAATTGAGACGACCCCGCTGCGAGCTTTGACTTCCGTCTTGACCTTAGTTGAAGTCTTGGTCCAGCCCCTGCGCGTGGGCAATACCGATCTCGCACAGGAATATCACGATATTCTAGTCATGAGAGACGACTACCGTTTGGTGGAAATCTCGACAGACATTGCAATATCGGCTGCCGCTATAAGAGCGCGTTACTCGTTACGAACACCTGATGCGATTCATGTTGCAACTGCAATCAAAATGGGCTGTGATGCGATCCTCACGAACGACCGTGATTTCCGACGTGTCACCGACTTAAACGGCTTGGTTTTGGACGATCTTGTGCTCTGAGCAGGTATCGCCCTCCTGCCTTCATTTCCGCGCAACACTCGCCCAGCGGGCCGGAATCTCGACCACTTCGCGCTGAACAACTTCGTGCTCCGCCATATCCGCGCTCTGGACGATGTACGTCCGTTCCGGGTCGGAAGACAGCCCGACGTGCTCGCCATTTCGGTCCAACGCGATCAGGTTCATGCCGCCAATGTAATCGCCGCCGAGGTCGCGCAGGTCGCTCATGGCGCGCCGCCCCGCCTCGCGCAGCGGCAGGCCCATCTGCAAGTACAGCACCAGACTGCGCGCTGTGCTTGCGCGGATGGCCATTTCGCCCATACCGGTGCAGGCGCAGGCGCCATAACGATTGTCTGCATAGTTGCCCGCGCCGATGATGGGCGAGTCGCCGATGCGCCCCGGGTATTTCCAGGCCCAGCCGCTGGTGCTGACGCCGGCCGCAATATCACCCGCGCGGTCAATGGCGATGAAATTGATCGTTCCGGCCACCCGCTCAGGATCAGTCGCCAGCTTGACCCAATCGAGCAGGGGCGTGTCGGCGGTCAGGTCGGGGGTCTCGCCCGAGCCTGTACTCGCTGCCAGTCTCCGCCGCCATACTTCGCGGATTTCATCGGTCAGCATATCGCCCCACTGTTCAGCGCCAATTTCGCGGGCGAAGCGCTCGGCGCCTGGGCCGGCCAGCAGCACATGCGGCAGCTTGCGCTTCAAGACTTGCCGGGCGACCGAGATAGCATAGGGGAAGCCGCGCATCAAGGCGACCGCGCCCGAGTTAAGCGTCTTCCCGTCCATGATGCTGGCGTCGAGTTCCAGTTCGCCGAGGATATTGGGATAGCCATTGTAGCCAACGGTGTGGTCTTCAGGATTGGATTCGGCGGCGCGAATGCCGAGCTCGACGGCGTCCATGGCGCTGCCGCCCTGCTTGAGGGCGCGCATGGCGTCGGCGATGCCGATGGCGCCGTTGTGGCTGGCGATGATGAGCACTGGTAGGTCTCCCGGCTCGTGATTGCGGGACATTTTAACTGAATAGGAAAAAGGATGGGCGATTCAAGAATCGTCCCTACAGCAGTTAAGTCAACTGAATGGCGGCGCTATTCCGTCACTGTACAGCGCAAGGTATCGCCCTTGGCGAGCGCCTGCGGCTGCTCGAATTGCACGGCGCCGAGACCAGCCAACGTCAGCTCGGCGAATTGCACATTGCCGTGCAGCACTTGGAATTCGACATCGCAGCTAGCGCCATTCGGATTGAGCGCGCAGCTGCCCCAGGCGTAGCCGGTCGACCAGAAGTGACGGCAGGCCGTTGCCGGCGCGGCAAAGCGAATGATCTTTTCCACTGCGGAGTACTGGAAACCGCTCAGCGCCAGGATCGCCGCCCAGGTCACCATGGCGCGGGCGTAGTGGTGCCCGCATTCGGCTTCGTCGAAGGGGTTGCGCTTGCGCCCGTCATAGCGATCGCGGATGGCCTGCATGCACCGCAGCCCGTTCTCGATATCGCCTTCGTACAACATGCCGATGGCCGCCGTGTACTCGAAACCCGTCATCACTTCGTTGTAGTAGGGGAAGGGACGCGCAGGACGCTCCCCGCGCGGATAGGTCGCCATCAGCAGCGCTGACTCATCGTTGAGCACGTAAGAGCGCATATGGTTAAAGTGCCCGTACATGTTCTCCTTGAAGTTATGGCGTTTGATGCTGCTGAGCGTCCGCTTGACATTGTCTTCCGCGGTCAGATAACCCAAGCCGGTGACATGAGCCAGCAATTGCCCTACCAACTGGTCGACCAGGCAGCCGGCGCCCAGCTGCAAAACCGGCTCGGCCGGGTCCGCCGCGCCCATCGTGCTCATCAGCATGCCGAGCACGGCATCGACGCCCGTAGCCGGACGAATTTCGTGCTCGTAGTAGTCGCCGTTGAAGAGGTTAGCGTCCAGATAGCGGCTGCCGTTCTCGTATAGTCGGCGGCAATCCGCGGCGAAGTCGCTCTCGTCCAGGTGCTTGGCCATTTCTTCCATGGCGCGCAGCGCGCCCAGGTACCAGATGCCCATCTGCGGATTGGGTCCGTAGTATTCCACATCCATCGTGTTGTGCTGGCAGCCTTCCATGACGCCGTCTTTATCGGCGTCCCAACCGCCGGGCAGCCAGCAGAATTCCAGGGCTTTGCGCGCCTTCGGCCACATGCCCCGTAGCGCCTCGCTGTCGCCGCTTAGCTGCCAGTCCCGGTAGAGCTTCATGATGCAGCCCATCTGCCCGTCGGCCGCGGCCAGCGACCAGGATTGCGCGTGCTCCAACGGCAGGTCCACGCGGAAGCTCATGCCGCCGTCGGCGCGGGTGGCATAGTTGAATTCGACTTCGCGCATGCCCAGCGCCAGTCCGCCAAAAAGGAAGGCAGTCGCTTGCTCGTAATTCCAGACGTGCGTGCAGGAACCAAAGCAGCAGCCGGCGGTATCGTCACAGCCTTCCCAGCCGAACATGAAGCCGTCGGGCGTGCGGAAGACCGTTTGCGATCGCAGCGTGCTGAGGTTGAAAAGCGCCGCTTCCTTGACCACCGCTGGCAAGTCGGCCTGGCAGACGGCGACCACGAAGGCGCGCGTCTCGCTCTCGAGCATGTCGAGCTGGCCTGCCGTGTAAGCAGCCGCCTCCCAAGCGTCGGCATACTGTGTGGTGTAGTAGTTGCCGATGCGGGTACCGGCCTGGATTGGGCTTTGCGGGTGATTCAAGCCGGCTTCCTTCCAGGTGATGCGATTGGGAAAGTGCCAGCTGAGAAAGAAGATTATGTCGGCGCTTCCGCCGGCGGGGACCGACACGGATACGGACAGGGAGCCGGTGGGGTTGGCTTTGCCGTCGCGCTCGCGCTCGTCGAGCCGGCCGTCGTCGCTGAAGTCATCCCAAAAATCGAGCAGGGAATCGCCCCAGCTGTAATTAGCCCAGGCTGTGCGATAACTAATTCCAGCGCGCTGCGGCGTGGTCAGCGCGAGCGTGCCCCATTGCGCCGCCTCGGGATCGACGCCGGCTGATTGCATAAAAAGCCCGGCCAGTCCCTCCGCTTCGCGATAAGTGGTGTAATTGTCTTTGGCGACGCCGCTGGTTCCGTCAGCGCCGATGAAATTCTGCAAGCTGCCGCAAACCGCCGCCTCGATGTCGCCCTCGGTATCGTTGCTTAAGACGAAGCGCAAGATCGCGACCGGGATGCCGCTATTGTCGCTATCAGTTGGGATGAGCGGGTTGAAGGCTTCCAGTTCGGCGCGCAGCGGGACATCCGGGTCACTGAGAATGACCGTGCCGAAGGGATACGCCGCTTCAAAGCTGCAATGGCGGAAGCGCGGCAGCCCGTGGTTGGGAATGGCGGCGCCGCGCGCGCCTTCGTAATCAGCCGGCGGGACGATTCCTTCGAGAGCGCGCGTCGTGGTAGCGCCGTCGTTATCACGGGTGAACAGGGCGAAGAAGGTCTGCTCCAAATCAAAGCCTTTGGCCGGGCGGTTGACGATTTCCCAATCGTGCAGGTTGCCGCGGCCGCCCAGGGAGACGACGCCGGTGCCGATGCCGCCGAGAGGCAGGCCGATTTGCCGCAGATGGTCTTGATCGTACGATTTTAGCGCGGGGAAGCTATTGCCGTTTAATTGGGTCATTTTCTTTCCTGATAATGTTTCTTGAAATCGAATCAACCTTTGAGACCGGAGCGCGTCAGCGCCTCAATTATCCAGCGCTGCGCGGCGATAAAAACAATCAGCACGGGCAAGATGGCCATGGTCACCGCCGCCATGACGACCGAGGGATTGCCCGAGCCCATGTAACCGGTGAGCAGGGCTATGCCTTGCGGCAGCGTCATCTTATGCCAGGAATTAAGGAAGATCAGCGGCAGAAAATAGGCATTCCAGGTGGCGTTGAAGGTGATGATGCCCAGCGTCGCCATGGCCGGGCCAGCCAGCGGCAGCGCGATTTGCAAGAAGGAGCGAACATGCCCGGCGCCGTCGACCCGCGCCGCGTCGAAGAGTTCCTGCGGCATCTGTTTGAAGAATTGCCGCATTAAAAAGACGCCGAAGGCGCTGATAAGACCGGGCAAGATGATCGCCAGCGGATTGTCGATCAAGCCCAAATCGCGCATGAGCAGGAAGATGGGAATGATCGTCACCTGGCCCGGCACCATCAAAGAACCGAGGAGCAGCAGGAAAAGCAAATCGCGCCCGGGGAAGCGCAGGCGGGCGAAGGCGTAGCCGGCCAACGAGCAGGTAATCAGCTGGCCCACGGTGACCGAAACCGTGATCCGCATGCTATTGATGAACAGGTCGACGAAGGGTACGCTCGATTCGAAAGGCGCCAGATAATTCTCCCAGCGAAATTGGGTCGGCAGCCACTGCGGCGGCAGCTGAAAGCTCTCGGTCGTGGGGCGCAGCGAGGTAGAAAACATCCACAGCAGCGGCATCATGACCAGGATGGCGGCGATGGTCAATATGGTGTAGGAAATGATATCGCTTGAATTGAGTGGCTTTTTGCGCCTGCTACTCGATTTATTCTGTTGTCCAAAAGCTGTCGCCTGTGTTGTTGCCATGGCAGTAACCCGCTATTCGTAATGTACCCAGCGGCGGCTGATCCAGAATTGCAGCGCGGTCAGCACCAAAATTATGGCGAAAAGCGTCATGGAAACGGCCGCGGCGTAGCCCATGTTGAAGGTGCGGAACGCGATCTCATAAATATAGAGCACGACGCTGCGCGTGGCGTCGCCGGGGCCGCCGGCTGTGAGCACAATAATCGTGTCAAAGACCTGCAAAGCGCCTATCATGAAGATGACCAAAATGAAGAAGATTGTCGGACTAAGCAGAGGAATCGTAATCCGGAAGAAAAGCTGCCGCTCGTTGGCGCCGTCAAGCTGCGCCGCTTCATAGTACTCGTTGGGGATGCTCTGCAAACCAGCCAGAAAGACCAGCATGGCGAAACCGGTGTTCTTCCACACGTCCAGAATGATGATGGCCGCCATCGCCCAATGCGCGTTGCTCAGCCAGGGTATCGGCTCGACGCCAAACACGCCCAGGTAATAGTTGATGACGCCGGTATCTTGCTGGTAGAGAAAGCGCCAAATGACGGCGATGTAGGTATGCGCGATAAGCACGGGAAAGAAAAAAATCGAGCGGTACAGATTGCGCATCAATATCGGAAGCCGCCGGTTGAGCATCACCGCCAGGATCAAGCCGATGCCGGCGTTGAAGAAGACCGCGAACAAGGTGAAGATGACCGTATTGATGTAGGAAATCCGCAGGCGCGAATCGGCAAACATCTGCGCGTAGTTTTCCAGGCCGATGTAGGTTGAGCCGCGCAGCAGGCTGAACTCCTGAAAGCTGATGCGCATTGATTCGATCAGCGGGTAGAGGATGAATATGACGAAGCCGATGTAAGTGGGCAAGATAAACAGATAACCCACGAAAGCTTCACGGCGCTTGGGGGTCAATTCAGGCAAGATGCCGCTTCTTTGCATCCCTGTTTGTTCTCGCTCTTCTGTGACAGAAACGAGCCTGCATACATCGTTATGCAGGCTCAATCGTTTTGCTACGTGAAGTGCGATTGCCTAACTTTCGGCCAGCCGTTCAGCCAGCTTGTCCATCGCGGCGGTCAACTCAATATGCGCCATTTCCAGACCCTGCTCAGGGGTCAAGGAATTAGCCATGATCTGATCCATGTGGCGCATGAAGATGCTTTCCAACTCGGCAAAGTTGGCCGGCGACGGAACCGGCTTGATGTCTTCCAGGCTGCCGAAGAAGCGCTGGGCATTGGCCGGGAAGCTGTTGAAGAGCTCGTTTTCGGTGGCGCTGCGGCGGGCGGGCAAGGAGGTGCCGACAGCGACCGCTTCCATATCCGTTTCGAATGCCGCCAGGTCTTTGATCAACTCCAGCGCCAGCGGGACGTTTTCGGTGGTCTTGGATACCGCCCAGCCACCCGAACCGAAGACTGTCGTGCCTTTCCGGTTTCGCGGCCAAGGCGTGATATCGACCGTGCGCCAGTCGGTGGTGACGTAGGTATCAAAGGGCCAGCGTCCCGCGCCGGTCATGGCGGCCGTTCCCGCCATGAAGAGCTCGGTCATGTTGGTGCCTTCCACGGACGGCGCTACGCCGTGCTCATGCACCAGCGAATGCACAAACTTGACTGACTCCAGCATCTTAGGATCGTCCAGGTTGGATTGTGACCAATCCTCCGTCAAAGTCGCCGTGTCGTTGGTATGCCACCAAGGGGTCAAGCCGAAATTGAAGTAAGGAATAGCGAAACCGAATTGCTTGTCGCCGCCCTCGCCGTGGGTCAAGACCGACGCGGTTTCGAGGAAGTCTTCCCAGGTCCAATCCTCGGCCGGCGGATCCAGTCCCGCCTCTTCAAACTTGTCCGGATTGTAGTGGATGATCATGTTGTTCCACTCGCGGGTGAAGTAGTAGGTCGTGCCGTCGGGACCCTTGAGGGCATCGTGCAGCACCGGCTCGACCTCATCGACGATCGCCTGAAGCTCTTCATCGGCGGCGATAGCGTCGTCCATCGGCAAGACGAGATCCTCAAAAATGGTCTCGCGCGTGCCTTCAATGGCGATGGCGATAATGTCAGTCTTCAGGCCACTGGCTGCGCGCAGCTTAAGGTTGGTAATGTAGTGGCCCCAGCCCTCGGGCCAAGGAATGTAGAGGTCTTCAACGACCACGTTGGGATAGCGCTCGTTGAAACGGGCGATGGCGTTGCCGAACATACGCTGCTGCTCGGCGCCACCAAAGTTATAGATGACCAGGTGCCCGGCGGAGTCGCCCGGAGGCGCTTGGGCAAGGGCAGTACCAAGGGGCATGCCGTAGGCGGCGGCAAAGGCGGCGGCGCTGCCCATGCCGGTGTACTTCAAAAAATCGCGGCGTGATACTCGCTTGGACATAATCATTCTCCTTCAGGATATTTCTCAATTCGCATTCCCACACTATTATAGCGCGGCGCGAAGATGTTGCAAAAAGTGGTTACAGAATGCCGCCGTATGATGCAACCGCGCCGCACAATCATCAGGCTGCGCAGCGCTTACTGCGAATCGCGCAGCAGGTCCCGCTTGCCCAAGGGCTGGACAGGCCGCGCGTTGCCCGCGAATATGTCGGTGAAGGCCGCTATCTGCTCGGCGGATAATTCCAGAGGCGTATCCAGCAAGAGCCAGCGCACAATCTCGCTGCAGGGCGGCGTGGTCAGCGAGCCCTGGTAGGTGTAGAAGGCGCGTGTGTGCGGTAGCAGCGCGTCCAGCGCCAGCGGCGCTGCCAGCGCCCGAGGCTCGCCGGCTTCAGCAGGCATGGCAGCAAAGACCGCCGCATAAGCTTCGTTAGCCGCCTCCCCCTCCGCCAGCAAAATCCCGACCACCGCCAGCGCGCCGGAATTCGAGTCGCGATGCACGAAGTGGACCTCCATGGGCGCCGCTTCGCCGTCGATGGTGTGCTCGCTGGGCGCGTGGAAGTGGAATTGCAACAGGTCGTAAGTGATGCCGTTGTAGACGATATGGCTGCCGGCAGCCACATCAACTTGAATCGTATGCCCGTTGTTGACGACAGTACCGGGCGTGTCGCTGTAATGAAACTCAATATCGACCAGATCCAGCGCGCTGGCGTCTCGAATGTCAACCGGGGATTGCGCTGATCCGTCCGCGCAAAGAGAGTATTCGGGCGATAGCGCAGCCCAAAAGGCCGGTCCCTCGTCGCCGTCGTATCCCCAGTGAACGTCCGCCGCAAGAGCTCCATACCATGCCCCAAACAGAGCAATATTCATTAGCGCGATTGCCAAAAGAGCCAAGCAAGTCCTGTTCTTCATTTGAGATATGCCTTTCCAGTATGTCGCTTAACTTGATTGTACGAGACTTCGCCCTCACAATGCACGGCGCAATGCGCAAGTCAGTGTCCATTAAGCAATCATACGCGGCGCGCGGGTGTCGATTTATGCGGCCTTTAGTCTATAATAGGGCGCTGCAAGTGAGATTGGCGCGCAGCAGGGAGTCCGGCGTCGAGACAAAGATTCGATGAGGAGCAGTTGATGGCTGAGCAAGGTTTTACCCCTCCAACCAGTGAATGGTATCGCCCGTCGGCGGATATGGTCGCCCAGGCGAACGTGCCCGATTATGAGACGGTGTATGACTCAGCGCGCCAAGACCTGGCGGCCTTTTGGGCGGAGCGCGCCGAGACGCTGGACTGGTACCGGAAATGGGACCAGGTCCTCGATGACAGCAACAAACCCTTCTACAAGTGGTTTGTCGGCGGCAAGACCAATATGGCGCTAAACGCGCTGGACCGTCACGTGAATACCTGGCGGCGCAACAAGCTGGCGATCATCTGGGAGGGCGAGGACGGCGAGCAGATCTCGCTTTCGTATTGGCGGCTGTGGCAAGAGGTAAACAAGTTCGCCAATGTGCTGCGCAGCATGGGCGTAGCCAAAGGCGACCGCGTCACCATTTACATGGGTCGTGTGCCGGAAATCGCGATTGCCATGCTGGCTTGCGCCAAAATCGGCGCGCCCCACAGCGTGGTCTACGGCGGCTTTTCGGAGCAGGCGCTGGCCAGCCGCATCGAGGATGCGCAAAGCAAGGTCTTGATCACCTGCGACGGCGCCTGGCTGCGCGGCAAGATCGTGCGTCTCAAGGATACGGTCGACGAAGCCGTCCAGCGCTCGCCGGTGGTGGAGACGGTGATCGTCGTCAAGCGAACCGGTCACGACATCGCCATGGAATCCGGCCGCGACTACTGGTATCACGACTTGATGGCGCTGCCCATCGCCTCGACCCAAGCCGAAACCGAGATCATGGACGCCGAAGACCCGCTCTTCATCCTGTATACCAGCGGCACAACCGGCAAGCCCAAGGGCGTGCTGCATACGCACGGCGGCTATCAAGTTTATACCTCGACCACGCTCGAATGGGCCTTTGATATCAAAGAAGAAGACCGCTGGTGGTGCGCGGCCGATCCGGGCTGGATCACCGGGCACAGTTACATCGTCTACGCGCCGCTGATTCTGGGCGCGACCAGCATCATATACGAAGGCGCGCCGACTTATCCCTACCCCGACCGCTGGTGGAAAATCGTGGCGGATTACGGCGTGTCGATTCTGTACACAGCGCCCACGGCCATCCGCGGCTTGATGCGCTTCGGCGAGGCCTGGCCCCGGCGGCACGACTTGAGCAGCCTGCGTTTGCTGGGCTCTGTCGGCGAGCCGATCAATCCGGAAGCCTGGCGCTGGTATCACCGCGTAATCGGCGGGGAACGCTGCCCCATCATCGACACCTGGTGGCAGACGGAGACCGGCGGCTTCATGATCACGCCGCTGCCGTCGGTGGGTTTGAAGCCGGGCAGCGCCACGCGCCCCTTCCCCGGCATCGACGTTGACATCGTCGATGACGACGGTGTTCCGGTCGCCGCCAACGAAGACGGCAACCTGGTCATCAAGTCGCCCTGGCCCAGCATGATCCGCACCGTCTACGGCGATGACGAGCGCTTCATCAGCCAGTATTGGGAGAAATATCGCGACCAGGGCTGGTATCTGGCCGGCGATACGGCGCGGCGCGATGAAGACGGCTACCTGTGGGTGATCGGCCGCAACGACGATGTGCTCAAGGTCAGCGGCTATCGCCTGGGCACGGCCGAAGTCGAGTCGGGTCTCGTCAGCCACAGCGCGGTGGCCGAGTCAGCGGTGATCGGCATACCAGACGAATTGCGCGGCAACAAGATCTTCGCCTACTGCATACTGGTGGAAGGCGTGGACAGCTCCGACGCGCTGGAGGCGGAGCTCAAGGCGCATGTGCGGCATGAGGTGGGGCCGATTGCGGTGCCGGCGCAGATCGAGTTTGTGGACAACCTGCCCAAGACGCGCAGCGGCAAGATCATGCGGCGCGTGCTCAAGGCGCAGGCGCTGGGTCAGCCGCTGGGGGATTTGAGCACGCTGGAGGATTAGGGCCACAGAAGCACAGTGGGTACAGAGATAACGTAGGTGCACGCCAAGACTCGCCCTCTCTTTTAGACAATTGCGGGCGGGCGCTTCGGCAATGGATTTACGATTCTGTTGGAATCTATGCTATAAGGCTTGTCCGATAATTAGTGGATGAGGGTTGCCATCGCCCCATCAAG
>WTGO01000144.1 GCA_011523515.1 Chloroflexota bacterium | reverse complement strand
TGAGCACCATCATGCTCAATCAGATCGCCGTGCAGATGATGAATTTCCTGCTCAACGGCATTTTGCTGGATCCGTCGGAAGCGGGCTTCAACAATATTCCCAAGACGGCGCGCCTGGTGACGGCGGCGCAATTGCCGCGCTTGTCCCTGCCATTGGGCGATCCCTGGCTGTTCGCGCGGACGCGCTTGCATTGGGGCTTGATTATCGCCATCGTGCTGGCGGTGATCATCTATATCTTTTTGTGGCGGACGTCGCTGGGTTATCGCATCCGCGCGGTCGGGGAGAATCAGCGCGCTTCGAGCTTCGCCGGCATCAACGTCAAGCGGCAGATGATGTTTTCTATGTTCCTGGCGGGCGGTTTCGCGGGGCTGGCGGGTGTGGTGCAGGTGCTGGGCTTGCAATATCGGCTGCAGACGGACGGCTCGCCGGCGGGTTTCACCGGGTCGGCGGGTTTCAACGGCATCGTCGCGGCGCTGTTTGGCGGGCTGAATCCGATTGGGGCGGTCCCGGCATCGGCGTTTTTCGGTGGGCTGCTGGTGGGCGCGCAGAAGATGCAGCGGGAGCTGGGGGTGCCGGCGTCGTTGATCACGGCGGTGAATGGCTTGGTGGTCGTTTTCGTGGTCAGCAGCGAGATTTTTATATTGCAGCGCAGCAAGCGGCGGGTGAGTGTGAGCGAGGGCCCGGAAGATGAACAAAATGCGGAGGATGACGGCTGATGGGGCTGGATGATATTCTCACCGCCAGCGTCTTCGCTTCCGCCATTCGGCTGGCGACGCCGTATATCTTTGCGGCCTTGGGCGAGACCTTCGCGCAGCGCAGCGGGGTGCTGAATCTGGGCGTGGACGGCATGATGCTGATGGGCGCCTTTGGCGGCTTTTACGCTGTGTTCTCGGCGCAGCAGGCGGAGGCTATGAGCGAACCTGTGAGCCTGCTGTTTGGCGTGCTGGTGGCGCTGATCATCGGCGGGTTGATGGGCTTGGCCATGGCCTTCGTCAGCGTCACGCTGAAAGCGAAACAGGGCATCAGCGGCATCGGCGTCTATCTGTTTGGTCTGGGACTGAGCGAGCTGCTGTTTCAGCAGTGGGTGGGCACGCCGAAATCGGTACACGGCTTCCCGCGCATCAACTTCCCGGTGTTGACGGATTTGCCGGTGCTGGGCGAGATTTTGTTCCATCACAATCTGCTGGTATATGTGGCTTTTGCTTTGGTGCCGATCTCGGCTTATGTGCTCAACAACACGACCTTCGGCTTGATGATCCGCGCTGTAGGGCAGAATCCGGAAGCGGCTGACGCCATGGGCGTCAACGTGGCGCGGGTGCGCTATGCGACGACTACAATTGGCGGTATGCTGGCCGGGCTGGCGGGGGCGTCGCTTTCGATTGCGCTGATCAATCTGTTTCAGCAGAATCTCACGGCGGGGCAGGGTTTCATCGCGGTGGCGCTGGTCTATTTTGGCGGCTGGCGGCCCTGGGCGGTGGCGGCTGGCGCGATGCTCTTCAGTTTCGTCAACGCGCTGCAGCTGCAGATCAAGGTGATCGGCGCCGATATTCCGTCCGAGTTTGCCGTGATGGCGCCTTATGTCATCACGATCATCGCGCTGGTCTTCGCGGCCAAGCGGCAAGAACAGCCGACGGCGCTGACGCGGCCGTATGAGCGTGGGGAGTGAGCGCGTTTTGCAAAGTCTGTTATCGGGTAATCCCACCCGTATTTAGTTTGTGTACAGGATCAAGGAGAAGGAAACCATGAAGAAAGCACTACTGCTTACGTTAATTGTCGCCCTGTTTATCGGGGTGATGCCGAGCCTGGCGCAAGACGATGTTTTTCGTGTTGCGGCGGTTGCGCCCAGCGCGACTAACGACCTCGCTTTCAGCCAGAGCATGTACGATGGCCTGATGGCGATTCAGTCAGCCATGGGTGAAGACGCTTTCCAGTTCGATTTTCAGGATGGCACCTTCATCGTTGATGACGCCGCCGTCGCCCTGCGCGAATGGGCTGCGTCGGGCGATTACGACTTGGTAATCGCGCATGGTTCGCAGTTCGGCTCGGTAGTCGAAGAGCTGGCGCAGGAATTCCCCGAAGTCAGCTTTGCCTGGGGCACTGACGAGAACACCTTCGGCTTGGGCAATGTGTTTGCCTACACAGCCGCGGCCGATGAGGGCGGATTTGTCAACGGCGTCATGGCCGGTTTGATGACTCAGTCCGGCGTAATCGGCGTGGTGGGCCCGATTGAAGTGGGCGATGCCAAGCTGTATGTTGACGGCTTCGTGGACGGTGTAGGCGCCTCCAACATGGATGCTACGGTGAACGTTGTGTATATCCAGTCCTTCAGCGATGTCCCGCTGGCGACGGAAGCGGCGGAAACGCATATTGCCAATGGCGCGGATATCCTGACCGGCACGGCGCAGATGGTGGTTGGCGCGATCGCCGTCGGCGGCGAGAATGGCGCGCGCTGGTTCGGCACGCAATCCAGCCAGGCCGACCTGGCCGGTGATTCCGCGGTGGCCTTTCAGGTGTACAAGTGGGATGTCATCCTGGCCGACATGATCGGCCATATCCAGTCGGGTGTGCTGGGCGGCGAATCCTACGTGCTGACGCTGGCAAATGGCGGCTTGGTAATGGAGTTTGCGGGGTAGGGC
>WTGO01000060.1 GCA_011523515.1 Chloroflexota bacterium | reverse complement strand
TGTTCATCCAGTATACTCTCTTTACTAGGTGCCCAGTTTTTCGGGACCACTACAGAGCCCCCTCCCTCTTCATGGGGGAGGAGGTTTGGGGGTGGGGGCTACAGCCATTAAATCAGCCGGCGTGCATTTGTTCCGCCAAGGCGATGAAGCGGTCGATGGTGTCGTCGATGGCGAAAGGCGATTGGTGATACAGGAAGGTATGCACGGTGTTGTTGAAATTCTTGGTCCAGTGTTTGGGAATGGCGCTTTTGCCGTAGACCGCGCCCCAGATGCTGCCGGCGGTGGCGGCGGTGCAGTCGTTGTCCTTGCCCATGGCGACCGTTTCGCCGATGACTTTGGTTAGATCGTCGCCGCCCACGGTCAAGCCCCAGACGGTGAGCACGGTATTGTTGATGGCATGCGCCCCGCCCATGACCGTATAGCGCTCCTCGATGGCGGCGGCGGCATCAAGGTAATTCGCGATCTGCGGCGCGACCTCGAGCGCCCAGCGCACTTCGCGCGCCAGCAGGCAGTCCGCTGGAATCTCCTCCAGCCCGATTTTCAGCGCGTCAACCGTGTTGTCGACGGCGAAGCCGGCTGAAATGGCTGCCGAGAAGAACATAGCGGCGTAGATACCGTTGCGCCGGTGGCTGACGTAGGCGTCGCGATAGGCGATCTCGGCCGCTTTTTCGGGCCATCCGGGCGCGGCGTAGGCCCAGGGGTCGCTGCGAATATCGGCGCCGATCCAATTCAAGAAGCAGTTGTCGACTTCGGCCGCTTGCATGGGCGGCACGCCTTTGCGCAGGTTGTCCAGCGCGATGCCTTCGGCGGTGAAAGCGAAGGGCAGGTATTTGACCCAGGCTTCGCCCAGCTGGTCGGTGGTGAAATCAATCCCGTACTCTTCCATGATCATCATGCCGAGCAGCGTATAATTGAGGTCGTCATCAGTCGGGACGCCGTCCATCTTGGCGGGCGTGAAGTCTTCGCGCAGGCTGGTCTGGTACTTCTTCATGTGCGGCTGTTCGGCGACGCTCCAATAGTCGACCAGCGGGTATTCATCGCCGAGGTAGGCGGCCCAGTCTTCCATGCGCTCGACCGTCCAGCCTTCGACGATGGAGCCGAGCGTGCAGCCGGCACAGCGCGCCAGCCAGGAGCCCTCGAGGCGCTCACGGAAATCAGGCGCCAGCTCAGTCCACTGGCGGCGCGCGCCGGCGGGGCGCAGCGCGAGGATGGACGGCAGGTCATCGGGTTCGCGGGCCTGAAGCTCGGCATCATCGGGCAAGGCGTCCAACTCGGCGATTTTCTCCGCGAGCAAGGCTTCAATCTCGGCGACTTTTTCGGCGACCACTGCTGCGCCGGCGCCGAATTCGACCTTCTGCTGGGCGTAGGCGTTGATCTTGCGTTCCCACATCCCGACCTTTTCCGGATATTCAAACAGTCGCATGGTATTCTCCTGTTCTGATTCCAATTTCCTGATGCCACTTGCGGCGAATGGTTGTAGGGGCGGCTTATCAAGTCGCCCGAAAACACATCCTGGCGCTACGATGGGCGACCTAATAGGTCGCCCCCACAGATTCTTGCTATGCTGCGAATACCCGTTCCGCCTGGATGGCATAGCGATCGACCACGTCGTCAAGGGCGAAGGTGGGATGCCCGTTCAGATAGCAATGAATTTTGTTATTGAAATTGCGCGTCCAATGCTCTGGGATGGCGCCCGCCCCATAGACCGCGCCATAAATGCTGCCGGCGGTGGCGGCGGTGCAGTCATTGTCCTGGCCCATGGAGACCGTCTCGCCGATGACTTTGGTGCAATCAGCGCCGCCGACCGCCAAGCCCCAAACGGTCAAGGCATTGTTCTGGAAGCTATGCGATTTCCACATGCCGGGATAGCGCTCCTGGACCAGCGCGTCAGCGTCTTTATAGCCGGTTATCGACGGCGCCTTGTCGAGCGCCCAGCGGATTTCGCGCGCGGTGATGGAATCGGCGGGAATTTCTTCCAGCGCAATGCGCAGCGCGTCCATGGGATCGTCGACGGCGAAGGCGGCTGAAATCGCGGCCGACCAATACATGGCCGCGTAGACGCCGTTGCGCCGGTGGCTGATCATGGCATCGCGCCAGGCCATCTCGGCGGCTTTCTCGGGCCAGCCGGGCGCGGCGTAGCCCCAGGGATCGCTGCGGATATCGGCGCCGATCCAGTTCTGGCAGGGATTGTTGAGCGCGCCCGCTTGCACGGCCGGCACACCGTTGCGGAGGTTTTCCAAGGCGACGCCCTCGGCGGTGAAGGCGAAGGGCAGGTACTTGACCCAGGCTGCGCCCATGTCCTCGACTGTGAAGTCGGGTCCGTATTCTTCCAGGACGAGCAGGCCGAGCAGGGTGTAATTCAAGTCGTCATCGGAGGGGACGCCGTTCATCTTCGAGGGCGTGTAATCATGGCGCACGCTCATCTTCAAGCGGGGCAGATGCGGCTGTTCGGCCTGGCTCCAGTAATCCACCAGGGGGAAGGGGTCGCCCAGGTAGGCGGCCCAGGCTTCCATGCGGTCGACCTTCCAGCCCTCGACGATCGAGCCCAGGGTGCAGCCGGCGCAGCGCGTCAGCCAGGCGCCTTCCAGTTTGTCGCGGAAGTTTTCGGGCAGCGATGTCAGCAGGCGGCGGCGGCCGGGCGGGCGCAGCGCCTTGATCGCGGCCAGATCGTCGGGCTCGGCCTGGGCCAGCTCGGGGTCGTTGGGCAGGGCGTCAAGCTCGGCGATCTTTTGCCGCAGCAGCGCTTCGATTTCCGCTACCTTTTCCGCCACGCCCGACGCGCCAAATTCGACCTTTTGCGTCGCGTAGCGGTTGATCATTAAATCCCAGCCTTCTACTGCATCGGGATAATCAAAGAGTTTCATCACCCTCCCCTATCTCACTACATTCAAATAAATCGCATATAGACGTACATCTTCCGGGCGGACGCCGGTGAAATCAATGCGCAGGCGAATACGACCGGAGTGATGCGAAAGCGCCTTTCTGCCACCCCAAGTCACCAACTGATTGTATCCATTTTCGCTGGGCAAGTCATAATTTTCGCGCGAGTAAGCGGGCAAGGGATTCAGGCGCTCGTCGAGGATCTCGACGCTGAGGTCGCTAAAGTCGTGGATGCCATCGACATTCAGGAAAAGCTGCGCGGCCTCGCCTTCAAGGTCGATTGGCGCCGAGATGATATGAGGCTCGCGCTCGCTTTCGCTGGCTAGCGGCCCGCCCATATAGGCTTGAAAGCAGCCGAGGCGGTCGCGTTCCCAGCTGGCGACACGGACGCCGTCGCTCTTTTGCTCGGGCCAGGGACCATACCAGAACAGCGTCTCGTCGCCGACATTCTCGAAGCCCTGCCCCTGGATCAGCGTTGGGAAGTTCAGCAGTTGATCGCCGCGCGGAGGCTTGGCCCAACCGTCTTCGGCGGCGGAGACGATGGGGAAGTTCGGAATCGGCTCGCGATAATGCAGACCATCGTTGCTGACCGCCAAGCCCAGATCCATGGTGGTCATGCGCCGGTCGTTGGAGGGGTGGCCGTTCCACATGCCATAGAAGCCGATGATGAGGTTGCCGCGGTTCCAGAGGCCGGCGCCGAGGTGAATCTGTTCGCCGGCGTCGCCGCCCAGGACGCGCGGCCGCGGCGCCACATCGACGCGCTGCAAACCGAGGACAGAAGCGGCGCTCCAGTTTTCAAAGTCGTAGGAGATGTGGCTGGCGAATTGGCGGAAGAGACCGGGGATATGCTTACCGCCCTGCCCGGCGATGAGGTACATATCATCGATCTTGGACCCGCCGGCCATCTCAAACCAGGGGCCGACCGGGTTAGCCGGCGATTCAATCCAGCGCAGTCCATCGGGGCTGAAGGCGACGGCGAAGCGATTGCCGTAGCGCTCGTCCTCGAAGACCATCTTGAAGCGGCGCGCGGGATCGGAATCGTCCGGATCGTGGAAGACGACGCAAGCGGCGATGTGACCAACAGCGCCCATATCGACCAGATTGTTGTCGCGGTTTCCCTGGTATTCGACCAGACCGAGATTGGGTTTCCGCCAATGGTAGCCGTCGCGGCTCACAGCCAGATGCACGCGCTGGAACCAGGTATCGTCGGCGCCTTGCCCCAGATACCACATCCAGAATTCGTCGCCTAGGCGAATGACGGCGCCGTAGTAGGCGACGTGTTCGCTGTCGGGCGCGCCGTCAGGACCGGGTGAAAGCACGATGCGCGTTCGTCCGCATGTGGCGCGGTGACTGTTGAGGAGAAGCCGCACGCCGCGCTGCAGCGGTATCGCGTGGTCGTCGAAGGGGAAAAGGACGATCTGATCGAGGCTGCGATTCGAAGCGCTACTCTGAATCCGCAAAGCGAAAGCATCCGGTCGCGGTGGATAATCCGAGTGAGAATATCACTTTCGAGTCGGGCCGTCAAAAGATGGGCCTTGCCGGTCAATCGATGCCGAAAAGTTCGCGCGCGTTGCCGCCGAGGATAAGCGCCATTTCGGCCGGCGAGCAGTCGAGTTCGCTAACGTATTGCATGATGGCGTCGATGGTCACCCAGGGGTGGTCGCTGCCGAAGAGCAGGTTGCCGGCGCCGGCGAAATCCAGGGCGAAGTTGACCGCCAGCTGCGAGGGCGAGACCAGGTCGAGATAGACGCGCCGGTAAGTCTCGCGCGGGGATTGACTGATATGGTCGCGGCCGCGGCGCTTGACCTCGGTTTGCTCGACCACGCGCCCCATCAAATAAGGCAACGCGCCGCCGCAATGCGGATGCACGACCTTGAGCTGCGGGTGGCGTTCCATGGCGCCGCCCAGGATGAGGCGCAGCATGGCGAAGGAGGTATCAATCATGAAGCCGGCCATGGGGATCATGCTGTGCTCGCGAATGGCGTCGGCCCATACGGGCACGGTCGGATGCAAGACCAGCGGTACGCCCAGCGCCGCAACGCGCGCGTAAAATGGCTCGAAACGGGGGTCGTCCAGATGGACGCCATCCACATGCGAGGGCAGGAAAACGCCGCGCAGATCGAGTTCGCTCACGGCCCGCTCCAACTCGGCGATGGCGGCGGGCAGGTCATTCAGCGGCAGCGAGGCGATGCCGACGAAGCGGTCGGGATGCTTAGCGCAGAGAGCGGCGATGGCATCGTTGCAGATGCGCGCGCCTTTGAGCGCCAGCTGCGGCTCCAGCATATCGGGCGCGGGGATATTGACGCTGATGACGCTCATATCGACGCCGGAGCGATCCATATCGGCCAGTTTGCTTCGCGGGCTGTAGTCGTCGAGGTTGAGGCGGAAGCGTTGCACACCGCCGTAGTCGATCTGGTAGACGCCATCGCCGCCACTGATGCGCAGACTGTTGCGGTTGCGCGTCAGCAGTTCGGCGTATTCACGCGGGAAAATGTGGCTTTGACAATCGACAATGAAGCTCATGGTTAACTCCCGAAGACGGCGGCATAACGGTCATCGGCGGCGATGGGCGTGAAGGCGCCTGCGTCCAAGGAGCGGATGGCGGCGTCGATGGTCGCCAGCACCTTGAGATTGTTGCGCCCGCTGAAGTGCGGCTCGTCGGCGTTTGGCCCGCCAGCCAGCCATTCCTGCCAGCGGTCGAAGAAGAGCGACCAGGGGATAGTCGGCGGGCGACCGCGATCGAGGTCGACGACTGCGAATGGCTCGCCACGCCCGGCGAATTCATAGATCATTTCGTTTTTGGACATGTGCAAACCGCGGCAGCGCAGCGCGCCCTTACTGCCTTCCAAGCGCAACTCGTAGCAGTCCGACTGCGTCGAGTAGCCGGCGTGGTAAATCATGTGTTGGCCGCCGCGGAAGCGGAAAAGCCCATTGATCATGCAGGCGCTGTCGTAGACCGACCAGGACGGCAGATAGCCATCGCAGATGACCGATTCCGGATCCAGCTCGGGCAGGACGGCGAAGAGGCAGTCGAGATGGTGGCAGGTCATCTCCCAGAGCACGGGCTGCTCGAAGCCGACCAGGTTGCGGGCCTGATGGCGTGGCTTGGCGTTGAAGAAGTAGATTTGCTCAACATCGCCCAGCGCGCCGCTGCGCACGAATTCGGCGGCGGTCAGGTAGTGGCGGAAGTAGCGCATCTGCTGCCCGACAGCCAGTTTGATGCCGCAATCGGCGGCCAGCGCCACCAGGGCTTGCGAGTGCGCGAAGTTATTGCTGAGCGGCTTGGCGACCAGCGGCGACAGACCAGCGCGCAGGGCGGCGTCGGTCTGCGGGTAGTGCCACTCGGAGGGCGTGTTGATCAGCGCGACATCGGCGTCCGTCTCGGCCATGGCGCGGTCGAGGTCGGTGAAGAGCGCCGAATCGGGCAAGGACAGATCCGCGCCGGCTCGTCCCAGCGCGTCTTCGTTGACATCGACGACAGCAGCCGCCTGGTGCCAGTCTTTTTCCGCCAGCGCGCGCAGCATGGTACGGCTGATGCCGCCCATGCCGACGATGATCGAGCGAATGGTTTTGGGCATCGTTATCTCCTTTGTTGACAACTTCGGAAATTCTTACCACCGAGGACACCGAGAATCATTGAGGGCACAGAGGATTTTATGTTTTGTCGACTCTCGCGCGGCATATGCTGCATGCTTTCGACTGAAATCTGTCAACGCGAGATAACTGTCAGATTTCTTTACTCTGTGTCCTTTTTTATCCTCGTTTTACTCGGTGGCTATTCTGTTTCAAGCAACGCCAGGAGCTGGTCGCGGTTCGCGCGCACTGCGGCGCGGCGGTCCTGCCATTGATGCGGCTCGAGGCAGTAGTAGCCGGCGTAGCCATCGGCTTTCAGCGCCGCCACCTGCGCGGCCAGGTCGACCTGCCCGTCATTGATGGCGGCCCAGCCGTCCGGTGTCCAATTCTTGAAGTGCGCGCGCGCGATGATGTCGCGCAGCCGGTCGTAGCCATCGCGCCAGGAAGCATCGCCGGAAGCGGCGCCGTTGGCGGGGTCCCAGACCACGTTGAGGCCCAGGGTTCTGGCGATTGCCGCCAGGTTGGCGCCGGTATTGCTGTAAATGCTGGCGGCGTTTTCCAAGACGACCTCGATGCCCTCGCGCGCGCAAAGCTCGATGGCCCGCCCCAGATGATCGTAGATTTCGGCCGGGATGGGATCGTCGGGTCCGCTGCGGCGGAAGGTGAAGAGGGTCATCTGGCGGATGCCCAGTCGATCCATCAAACGAAAAGCTTTGGGCAGGTCTTCGTTGAATGTACGCTCGATGACGGCGGCATCCAGCGGTCCCTTGAAAAAGCCGGGGCTGACGCCGATGAGGTCGAGCTCATGCGCGGCGACCGTATCCGCCACTTCTTGAATGGCGCGCTCGGTGACCTGCGGGAAGCGGCCGCCCTCCAGCTTGCGCAGCTCATAGGCGCGGATGCCCAGCGGCAGGCAGTAGTCCGCCGCCGCGGCGAAGGAGTCGTCGGCTTCGTCGCTGATGATCGCCAATCTGCTGGTCCAGTCTGTCATCTAGTCCCTCCACAGGTAACTCTAGGCAAGTTGCAAATAATTTACCACCGAGTTCACCGAGTAAAAAAGAGGGCGCCGGGAAAAACCAATTTGATCGACAATGGCAGCAACAGTTACGCATTTGGTGTATCGGCATACACTGGATGCGCGTCCAGCCAATATCAAATCCTCTGTGTACTCAAATTCACTCGGTGTACTCGGTGGCAAGTTTTTCCTTACTCAATTGATGTTACAGCGGCCGCTTCGCGAGAGACGCCATTATAGTCGGCACATAACGCATTTGCTGCGACATGGCTTTGCCCACGCCCAGGTGGCTGAGCCGCGCCGGGTATTGGCCGATGACCGGCAAGCCTCGCTCGAGATAAGCGCCAATCTCGGGATCGCCGGACAGTTCCCAGGCGGCCGCCAGCGCTTCCAGCGCCCACTGCGTGTATTGGAATGTCCCGCCCAGCGTCCGGTTGGGGCAGGATGTATAGCGGAAGTGGCCGCTTTCGTGATCGAAGGTCTCGTTGATCAGCCAGCGCGCGCCGCCGATGATGGCCTCGGCCACGGCTGGGGCGCCGGTCAAGTGATGATAGCGCTTCAAACCAGAGACCAGGACGCAGATCATGAAGCCGGCCTCGCCGCTGCAGCGCGGGTAGCCGCAGCCGCAGTGGGGCTCGCCCAACATACGATCCCAGCCGCCGCCGGGCGTACGCCGCTCCAGCACGCGCTCGACGATGATGCTCGCCGCGTTGAGACAGTCGGGGTCGTCCAGCGCCAGCGCCAGCATGCTCAGATGAATCAGGTGCCAGCCGGAATCGCGCGCGCTCTTGTAGTCATAATAGTCGAGGCGACTCGGCTGGATCAGCCAATCTTTGGTCTTGAGCAGGGAGTCGTAGACGGCTTGGTCGCCGGTGAGCAGGTAGTGCAGCAGTTGGCCTTCGACCCACATGTGCGCCGGGCCCAGGCTCGTGCCCTTCATCTTGCTGCGGAAATAGGGCGGCAGGTATCCGCCGAGATGGCCGGGAATGTGCATGGCTTGTCCGCCGATTTCGGAGGCAGCGCGCGAGAAGTTGACGGTATCGACATCGGCCAGGTGTCGCGCCGCGTCGGCCGCCCAGAGCGCCCAGCCCGGTTCGCCGCCGCGCAGGAACTCGCTGTAGCCGACGTAAGCCGGGTCGTATTCGTTATTGCCCCAGGACCAGGCGCTCTCGCCGTACCAGTCGCCGTAGTTGACATGGCCATAGGCGCGGTAGTGTTCGCGGTCGTCGAAGAAGGATTGCATGGCGATGTCGGCCAATTCTTCGTAGCGCGGCAGGGGCGACCCCGCGCGCGGGCCGATGGGGTTCAGCGCGCCGGTGGCGTTGAGGTAGTCGACATCGGGGCGGACGAGGATCGGATTCTCCAGCCAGTCGAAGACGCGAGGATCGTCCGCGCCGAAGTCGAGCAAGATTTCGCTGCTGAGCGCCATGCCGGCTTTGAGCTTGTAACCGTCGTCGTCCAGCCAGAAGTACAGGCGATGCCAGGCTTCCTCGTCGCCGGGCAGCTCGATGCCGCGCCGGTCGGGGAAGAGTTGGATGTCGATGCCCGCGCTGCCCACCGACAGCGCCTTGGGATAGGTCTGCCAGAATTGGCGCAGGCCGACGCCGAGCGAGCCGGCATCGCCCTCGACGCGGATATGGCCGAGCGCGCGGCCGTCGCGTGCTTCGCCGCCGACTTCGTGCGCCAGATCGTGGTCGTGGCGCAGTTGCCAGGTCACCCCGCTCCTACCGCCGACTCGCCATTCTTCGCCGCCATGCCGCACCGCTTTGATGCCGGCGAAGGGGATATGCAGCGAGAAGGAACGCAGCTTGAGCAGGGTGCTTTCTTCGCCGGAGTCGCCGACGATATTGGCGCGCATATCGTGGCCGCATTCGGGCGGGATGTCGCCGCCGGCGGCCGCGGCTGCCAAGGCCGGGCTGATGATTTCCAGGCGGTGGCGCAGCTTGGCGAAGCTTTGGTCGGGATAGAATTGCAGGCGGATGGCGCTGCGCAGATGGGCGACGCCCTGGTCGTCTACGTGGTCGACGGCGAAGGTAGCGGAGTCGCCGCCATACGATTGTGGTTTCCCGCTCACCTGGGAATTCAGCGCCATGTCATTGGCGAGCACAATCTTAAAGCGCCAATCCGCTGGGGACAGGTTGCAGGCGTTGGGCGCGTCGATGGTCACTTCGCCATCCTCGCGGCTCTGGCGAGCCGACGGCTGTTTTGTGGATTCGCCGCTATTGATATGTGCGAAAGCCGGGAGCGTACCTGCCTGTGACAACCCAGACGGCACGCGCGATTCAATCAACGCCCAGCGCAGCGAGCCATCGCTCCAACGACTGAGCGGACGCGCGCGCGCCGGCAGCGATTCGCCGCCCGATTCCACCTGGCAGGCGTCAATCCGATGCGCCACGCCTTGCTCAAGCGGCAGACCGAAGGCGAGCGGCAGGCCGGTCAGATCGCAATCGCGCGGGTTGATCAATTCCAGCGGAACTGACAAAGACTGCCCAGACGCTGGCGGCTGGCCGCGCGTCGAGAATCGCAGGGTTTCGCTGGCCGTCTCTCCGGCGGCATCCTGGACTGTGACTTGGGCGAAATATTCCGCGTCCGCTGGCAGGTTCGGCAGAACCAGATGATGCAGGCGGGATGGCGCCGCCGATTGCGTGGACGTTTGCCCGCCATCGGCGTTGGTCAGATTCGCCGCCACCGAAGCGACGCGGGAGGTCAGGAATTGAAGATGAGCGCTACACTCGCCGTTTGCCCCGGCCTCCACCCTCCAGCTCAGGCTGCTGATTTCCGGCGCGAAGCTGCTGGGCTCGGGGCGCTCTTTCAGCAGCAGCACATGCTCAATGCGATAGCTGCCTTTGCTCGGCGCGATGAGGTTGAATATCTCCATTTCGCCGATGAAGTCCACCGGCCGGTCGGCGACCAGCAGGTGCAGGCGGTTATCCAGGCGCGTCGGCTCGATGCGGCCGATGTCCTCCCCGCGCAGGCGCAGGATCAGCGGGCTGGGCTCGTCGGCTGCGAGGTAGATGACGACGCCGATATAGCGCGGGCCGGTATGGTCGGCCTGGCTCTGCACGGTCTGCCAGAAGCGGTGGCGCAGGGTCGATGGCACGCCGGCCGCCGCCACCGAAGCCGGGCGCACGACGCTGGAGCGGGGATAGCCGCTGATGCCGAGATCGGGCGTCCAGCCGTCCAGGCCTTCGCTGTCGACCGCGCGCCAGCAGAAGTTGCGCTCGTCCGCCAGCAGCGCGGCGATGCGCTCGGGCTCGATGATGTCGATATGGGGCAGTAGGTCCACGGTGTTCTGATCCTTCCGATGGTCGGGATTGTTCCGAACACTACATAAGAAATTTAACCACAGAGATCACAGAGGGCACAGAGATTCATCTCGTTTCAAAGTCGGCCATCGTCATTCGCGGTCGGGCGGATGTGTTTGCGCCAATAGGGAAACATATAAGGTTTGCGCTTGCCTTTGAAGTGCAGCACCAGCGCATCGGGATAATAGCCGTTCATCTCGTGTTTGTACGAGGTCGAGAAATTGTAACGCGCGCAGGGCAGGAAGCGGATGTCGATTTCGCCCAAGCGCCAGTCGAAGCTGTCGTCGCGACCGAAATCGACGGCGGCGAAGAGTTCGCGCAGGGTATCCTGGTCGCCGCCCCAGACGCTCTGATTCAGGTGCGCCGCGCGGAATTCACGCAGCCAGATCTGGTGGAAGTCCGCCGCGGCCGCCAGATTGTCGCCATGGGCGAAGTTGACGCCGGCGTTGATGGGCCATTTGCTGTCGCCCGCGCGATAGGTCAAGGCCACAGCGAAGTCGGCGGCGAAGATGTGGGAGAGATCGCCGCTGATCAGCAGGTCGCTGTCCAGGAAGACGGTGTGGCCGCGGGCGGCGCGCAGGTAGGCCAGCCAGGCGCTGGAGCGCGAGAGCATAGGCTGCTGCGGGTCGAGGTCATAGCGGATGATGTCGATGTCGGCCCGGGGCGGGAAGCGCGTGGCCTGGTCGCTGAGCACAACGGCGCGGCAATCGGGGTGAAAACGGCGCGCGGAGGCGAACATGGTCTGAATATACTGATGCGGCTCGGTGACGGTGATGGTCGACGTGGTCCGGTGGATGCTGGCCATGGTCTGGTCGGTCACGTCCATGTAGAAGGTGACGAAGGTAAGGGGTGGTGACGGATTCATGTTGTTGCCAGGGATGAGTATGTTGGTTCAGACATTTTTGCCACCGAGTACACAGAGTTTTTTCGAGGGCACTGAGAATTTCATGTTAAAGCCGCTGAAATGGAGACATAGGGGCCACTCGGTGAGTCGCCCTTGCCGAAACCTTGGCATGCTGCGGGCGAGCCAAGGCTCGCCCCTACACGCGTACTGCAAAGCGGATATTGGCAATTCATCTCGGTGTCCTCTTTTTTCCTCCGTGTACTCGATGGTAAATCATTATCCATACAACTTCTCAAATTCTCGCATCAGGTCGGCTTTGAGCTCGAAGCCGATGCCGGGCGCCTGGGGCGGCTGAATGCGCCCGTCGATGACCGGGATATCGTCGCCGAAGCCGCCAAAAGGCTGGAATACGCGCGGGTAAGATTCGTTGCCGAAGAGGCCCAGGCCGGCGGCGATATGCAGCGCGAATTGATGACCGCCATGCGGGATGCAGCGCCGATGCGACCAGCCGTATGCCCTCAGCATGTCCAGCGTGCGCAGGTACTCGACCAGACCGTAGCTCAAGGCGGGGTCGAATTGCAGGAAGTCGCGCTCGGGCCGCATCCCGCCGTAGCGAATCAGATTGGTCGCGTCGATGGCGGAGAAGAGGTTTTCCCCGGTGGCCAGCGGCAGGCTGGTCGCCGAGGCCAGCGCGGCGTTGAGCAGGTAATCGAGCGGATCGCCGGCTTCTTCGTACCAGAAGAGCTCGTAGGGCTCCAGCGCCTCGGCATATTGCAGCGCGGTCTTGAGGTCGAAGCGTCCGTTGGCGTCAACGGCCAGGGCCTGCCCGGCGCCGACGACGTCCAGCGCGGCTTCGATGCGCCGCCGATCGTCGTCCAGCGAGTCGCCGCCGATCTTGATTTTGACATTGGCGTAGCCCATATCGAGGTAGCTGCGGATTTCGTCTTGCAGGGCGCTGAGTCCCTTGCCGGGGTAGTAATAGCCGCCGGCGGCGTAGACGAAAACGGCTTCATCGACCGCGCCGCCGCGATAGCGCTGGCCCAGCAGCTGATAGAGCGGCAGGCCTTCGATCTTGGCCACCAGGTCCCAGAGCGCCATGTCGAGTACGCCGACCGCCACCGAGCGCTCGCCGTGGCCGCCGGGTTTCTCGTTGGCCATCATAATGTCCCAGGCTTTGGCGGGGTCGAAGTTGGCGCCTTCGTCCGCCAGCAGCGCGTCGGGATCAGCCTCCAGCAAACGCGGAATGAAGCGCTCGCGCAGCAGACCGCTCTGTGAATAGCGCCCGTTGGAGTTGAAGCCGTAGCCGATAAGCGGCGCCCCGGCGCGGATGACATCGCTCTCGATGCCGACGATGGAGGCGGTCATCTGCGAGAAGTCGATGAAGGCGTTGCGGATGGAGGACTTAATCGGCACGGACAAGTCGCGAATGCGAGTGATTTTCATATTGCGGTCTGCTCTCCCAAATGTGTATGCGATACAGTGATTTTTACCACCGAGGACACAGTAGTATTCACTAGCAAGTCACGCAAATTCTCACCACAGAGAACACCGAGTAAAGCAATGAAGTGATTGTATGCCAGCGAAAGCTGTCATCTGTTGGATGACCGCCTAAAATGCGGCAGAATCGAAGCAATACAAAACCCTCTGTGCCCTCTGTGTACCCTCATTTTCCTCTGTGGTAAAGAAAAAGTTTCTTGAGACGAGATATGCATGACTTGGTTTGATCTATTTGGGACACAGACTTGTTGACTGATTTAAGCCTGCTTTGCGTTGCGCCAGGCTTCGCGGCGATTGTGGATGGGCAAGGTGTTCCCGCGCTTGCCGCTGTGCTCGGCGACTTCGTAGCGGGCGAAGAAGGCGTCAAGTTGGGCGCGCAGTCGCTCGCTGACTGGGCGGCAGTCGCTCTCGTCGATCAAATTGACCGTCTCGCGGGGGTCAGCGACCAGGTCATGCAGCAGGTCAGCTTGATCGCGGCGCAGCACCAGTTTGTAGCGCCGGTCGCGGATGACGCGGGTCGGGCCATATTCGCCGATGTATGTATTCCGCCAGTCGTCGCCGGAATCGCCCAGCAGGATCGACTTGTAGCTGCGCCCGGGCAGCTGCGACTGCTTTGCGTAAGCGTCGGGCGCGGCGCCCGCGGCGTCGAGAAGCGTCATGTGCAGGTCGCAGTGGGTGACGAATTCGTTGCGCCTCGTTCCGCCAGCGACGGCGCCGGGCTGATTCACGATTAGTGGCACGCGAATCGACTCCTCGAGCATATTTAGCGGTTCGCTGCCGTTGCCCTTGCCCCAGATGCCGTGATGCCCCAGGTTCAAGCCGTGATCGGAAGTATAGACGATCAGCGTTTGCTCGCGCGCGCCCTGCGCGTCCAGCTCGTCCAGCAGCCGCCCTACCCCGTCGTCGATCATGGACACCGAGGCGTAATACTGCGCCCGGGCCTCGCGCGGGTCGGCGGGCGCGACCGGATGTGTGCCGGCGGCGGCGAAGGGCCAGGACGCCTCATCGGGGATGTCGCTGAAGGTCGCGTTACGGTACTGCGCTACCTGCCGCTCGGGGCGGTTGATCCAGGGATTGTGCGTGGCCGCGTAACCGACGAAGAGGAAGAAGGGCATATCCCGGTCACGCGCGCGCAGGAAGTCGACGGCGGCGTCAGTGGTGATCCGCGTGTCGGTTCCGCGCCGCTCGACGACCCGGCCCTGAACGCTGTACTTGTTGACCGGGCTGAAATATTTGGGCGTCTTGCGCCAGGCGCTGTACCAGTAATCGAAGCCGGGCTTGGGGATTTCGCCGCGGCCGCAATGCCACTTGCCCGCGAGTGCGGTCGTATACCCGGCCGCCTTCAAGCGCTGCGCCAGCGTGGTCATACCCGCCAGCCAGTCGGTGGCTTGCACCTCGGCATCATCCTCGGCCAAATGATCGTGCACGCCGTGCTGCGAGGGGTAGAGGCCGGTCCAGAAGGAAGCGCGCGCCGGCGAACAGACCGGGCAAGGTGTGAAGGCGTTCTGCATGAGGACGCCGGTCTGGGCCAGATAAGTCAGATTGGGCGCATGGATCTCGCGATTGCCATATGACGGCAGCGCCCACTGCGCGTGGTCGTCGCTGAAAAAGACGACGATATTCGGCGGCATGGCTTAGCCGGGGCTACTCGCCAGTTCAAGGGCGCTGAAGGGGTCTTCGCGGGCGACGAACTCATCCAGCGCGGCCGGTCCCTGCCTGAAGAAAGGCTCGGCGGTGTCGCGTCGGCTGTAAGGCTGGATCGGCACGCCGCGCAGCGACAGCAGGTATTTGCCCGAAGCCGGGAAGCCGCTGGCGATAATGACCTCGTTGAATGCCATCAGCTTGTCATGGGCGCGCCGCCGCGGCTCGGCCGGCAGCGACAGATCGCAGACCTGCGCGCAAAGCTCCGGCGCGACAATCGGCAGCCAGCCGCAGAAGCCAGCGCCGCCCGCGTCCATTGACGGCGGCAACACGGCCAGGTTGGCTTGGTAGAGTTTCAAGTTCGTGCCCGCGGCCGCTCGCACTTTGGCGCTGAAGGGCTCGATCTGGCGGCAGGTGTCTTTCATAAAATGGAAGCGCCCGCTGGCGGCCACTCGCGCCACCTCGTCGGGGCTGAGCAGGCGATGCTCCGGCTCGGGAATCTCGTAAATGCCCAGCCGAACCTCCGGCTCCACCAAGCCCGCCAGCTCCAGCAGTTGCTCGGCCAGACCCTCCGCCGACGGCAGCAGCGAAAGGGCCACCACAACGACATCCGTGCCCATGTCATGGATGCGCTGCAGGCAGTCGGCCTGCTCGGCGAGCGTGTCGCCGTAGTTGCCGACAGTGGCCGCCGCCAAGCCGCCGCGCCAATGCCGGGCTACGCACTCGGCCACGCGCAGGCGCTCGTCGTGATTCAGCAGCAGCATCTCGCTGGCCTGCCCCAGCGCCAGCACACCGGGCAATTCCAGGTCGCGGTAGAAATCCAGCAGCGCGCCGATTGCGGGCAGGTCAACTTCGTTGTTGCCGTCAAAGGCGGTCAGCAGAATCGGCCAGGCGCCATCACGTATGGCAAGTCGAGTCATGATCATTCTCCCGCCGGCGCTGGCATTCAAGCGCCGCTGAAAACGTTTTCCGCGCCAGAGTATAGCCGATGGCGGCCCTGTGTCAAAACCTTGACGACCTGCGACTCGTGACCTGTTCAGTACAGGGGATTCACCACCGAGGCACGGAAGTAATTCCAAGAAAGTTATGAAAAAGATTTACCACCGAGTACACAGAGGAAAAGAGAGGACACCGAGTAACCTGTTATGAAATATTTTGGCAGCGAAAGTCAGTCAGAAGGGCAGCGGCATCCGCTGCGTGGGCATCGAAGCAATATCAAATCCTCTGTGGCCTCAAAATCATTCTGCGTCCTCGGTGGCAAGAAAGAATTCATTTTCATTGATGCAGGATTCGCATTACTTCTGAGGGCAAAGAGTAAGAGCCGTCATCCCGTCCATAGCCAGCGTTTCCGCAGATCGAATCCTATGGCGATTTGACAAGGGTGGCGAAATAAGTTACTGTTTCGGAAATCGTTTTCCGCAGGTCGATTCAGACAAGACGTGACACAAAAGGTTACTATCCACGATGTGGCGCAACATGCCGGGGTCTCGGTGGGTTCGGTCTCGCGGGCGCTGAACGATTACCCGCACGTATCCGAAGAACTGAAGAGCCGGGTATTGACGGCCGCGGCCGACTTGGGTTATGAGCCCGGTTTTCTGGCGCACAGCCTGCGGCGGGGCCGCGCCAACTCCATCGGCTTCCTTGTTGGGACAATCGCGAATCCGGTGATTGCCACCATCTTTGAAGCGGCGGCCGAGGCTCTGGCTGACAGCGGCTATGCCATCACGCTGGTCTCATCGCGCAACAAAGCCGACTTGGATATCGCCTATCTGCGCCTGCTCGCCAGCCGTCAAGTCAGCGGCTTGATTGTGTCGTCGGCGGCGGAATCGCAAGATCGCTCAAGCGCGCTCATCAACAATTTGGGCATTCCGACGGTGATGCTCGATCGTTCAATACCCTATGGCGAGTTGATTTACGCGGTGCAATCGGATCATTTGAGCGGTGTAAAAGACGCGGTTCACCACTTGGTCAAACAGGGGCATCGTCAGATTGCCTTCATCGGGGGACCAGAAAAGTTTTACCCGACGCACGAGCGTTTCCGAGGCTACCGTAAAGCGCTGGAGGAAGCCGGCCTCCCCCTGCGGCAGGAACTCATTCGTTTTACCTCATTTACTGAAACGGACGCCCTGGCTGAGGTCTTGGTCCTGCTGCGGCATCAGCCACTGCCCAGCGCGTTAATCGTGGCCGGCAATATCATTCTGATTGGCGCGCTCATGGCGCTCCAGGATCGGGGGTTAATCGTTGGGCGCGATATGGCTTTGGTCGCCTGTGACGATATGCCGCTCACCAAACTGCATCGTCCGCCAATCACCGTCATCAACCGCGACTTGAGCCTGCTAGGCAAAACAGCCGCGCGCCTGCTTCTGCGGGGCATTCAGGATAGAAAAGGGCGAACAGATCACATCATCAAATTGCCAACGAAGCTGATCACTCGCCAATCATCCAATTATGCGCATCGGGCTTGAACTGGCGCGGTATCTGGAGGAAGGAGAATCCTGACGAGAAATGGTAGCATAAGGACTGTGGCTACAGTCGGGGCTGCGCTTTGCGCGCCGATAACCAAGTAGCGTTACAAATCAATCACTTAAGAGGAGGAAACAATGTCCAGGAAGTTACTTACCCTTATCATCGTCGCCTTGGTCTTGCTGCTCAGCGCGGCAGGCGCCATGGCGCAGGATCAAGAGTTGAGGATCGCCACCGGTTCGTCCGGCGTGGCCAACTTCAGCTTCCAGATTCTGTCCGCCGGCGGCGATCAGCAGAACTGGATCACCTTCCAGTCCGTGCCGCCGCTCTACTTTGATGTCGACTTCAACTTGCAAACCGGCTACTTCAACGACTGGAGCTCCAACGATGACGGCACCGTCTGGACCTTCTCGATTGATCCCGCCGCTCGCTGGTCCGATGGCAGCTCCATCAGCGCGCAGCAAGTCATCGATTCCTGGCAGGTGCAGGCGGCGCCGCTCAACAGCGTTGGTCGCATCCGCACCTATCTGGGCAATGTAGCCGGATTCGCCGATGCGCGCGAAATGGCCGCGGAAGACGCCATGACTGTGGACGTCAGCGGTTTGTCGGCGCTGGACGACTCGACTGTACAGGTTGAGCTGGTCCTGCCGGATCCGATCTTCTTCTGGCGCATCGCCACGGCGCATATGGCAATCGCCCGCGCCGAGGATGTGCTGGAGCATGGCTTCAACGAATTCTGGAAGCCGGAGAACAATCCGATCGTCAACGGTCCCTTCATCCTCACCAGCTTCGACGCCGACCTGCAGACGGCCGAGATGACGCCCAATCCGGAATGGTGGAAAGAGGGCCCGATTTTGGAGAAGGTCAGCTTCCAATTCGTTCCCGATCAGCAGATCGTGGGCACCATGGCGCTGAATGATCAGATCGACGCCAGCCTGGCGCCGGCGCCCTCGGTGCTGCGCGCGCAAATGCCGGATTACTTCCGTCAATTCGACGCCATCGGCTTCAACACCTTCTGGATGCAGCCGACGCGCGAGCCGACCAGCGACCCCCTGGTGCGTGAAGCGCTGGTTAAGTCGGTCGACTGGACTGCCGTATTCCAGGCCGCCTTCCCCATTGAAGGCAGCGGTGTGATGACCACGCAAACGCTTGACGATATCGTCACCTGCCAGAACGCGGACGCCAGCGGCTATCCTTACGATGTCGAAGGCGCGCAGGCCGCTCTGGCCGCATCCAGCTATGGCAGCGCCGAGAATCTGCCCAAGCTGCGCGTCACCCCGCGCGGCAGCAACGAATTCAACAACCGCGCGCTGCAAGCGGTCATCGAATTCTGGCGCCAGAACCTGGGCATCGAGAATGTTGAGTTCCAGCAGGACCCCAACAGCTTCGGCGATGACTACGACAAGATCAACCTGAGCCGCGACGATGTTGTCATTCGCTTCCCCGACGCCGCCACCTATATGTGGGCAGCCGGCCACTCGTCTGGTCCCGTTCCCAGCAGCTCCATGCTGAACGGCTACTACAACGAGGCCCTGGAAGCGGCGGTCGACGAAGCGCTGACGCTGCAGCCGGATGATCCGCGGCGTTGTGAGCTGGCGCTGGAGGCGCAGGCGCAGTACGAAGGCGACTATGTCATCATGCACTTCGGCAAGCCGCTGCGCACCGCCAACGCCCGCGAGCACGTCAAGAACTACTACAGTGGTCCGGACGTCAGCGTGATTGAGCCCTGGAAGATTTCCATCGACCGGATGTAGGTCGTTTACCCCCACCCCCTAACCC
>WTGO01000120.1 GCA_011523515.1 Chloroflexota bacterium | reverse complement strand
CGGGATACCGGTTCGTCTCCTTCGGTAGACCGTTCGTCCGATCGACTGACCGACAGCATCGCGTCCAGATCATCGACTTCCGATTCTTCTATCAACCGATCGGTCATCTTCGCGAAGTCTTCGGGATCCGTCTTACCCGATTCCTTCAACCGGTTTAGTTCGTCGGAAAAACGTTCCAGACCCACCGGAATCCAGTTTTCCGAATCCAACGGATTCTTTCCTTCTGGTAGATGGTATTCCGACATTGTGGAAAATTTTTTTTCTTCCCCTGCAATAACAGATATAAAGTAACCGATGGAACGAAAAAACGCAACACCACCGGTCTACAATAACGGATGCGAACGCAAAACGATTCACCCGTCCGAAACCCTGTTGATCCGATCGTTTGCGCACGATACATTGCGATTCATTCGCAACCATCCCAATGGTACCGGTACCGCTGACAAAACTAATTCCACACACCAAAAATGACACTGAATGAAGTCCACACCGCACTGAAAACAGGTGGTTATGACCCCGAACCGATCCGAAACGGAACATTCATGGCCATGTGCCCCGCGCACAGCGATACCAACCGGTCGTTATCGGTTTCCAAAGGATCGAAGCAATCGGTTGTACTGAACTGTTTCGCAGGGTGCGAATACGACACGATCATCAAAGAACTCGGGTTCGATTCGAAAACCGCACGTCCGACCGAATCGAAAACCACGTACCGATACCACGAACCCGGTGAAACCGAACCGGTCTATCGAGTCATACGGGTCGATTCGGACGACGGGAAAAAAATCTGGCAGGAACACCCGGTCCGAAACAAAGACGGTAAAATCGCGGAATGGCAACGCGGACTACCGGACCACTACCGCAAACGCGGGTCCCGACCGTTGTACCGGATCGACACCCTGACGAAAAAAACCAAGATGTTGTGGATCGTCGAAGGCGAAAAATGCGTCGATGCGGCACTGAAGTATTCGACGACCGGTACCCTGGCGGTCGTTTCGGGATCCGGGGGATCGGGTTCATTCAATTACGTCAACTGGTCGTTACTGAACGATTACACCGGACCGATTTGGATATGGGCCGACGAAGACGATCCGGGCCGAAAGTACGCCAAACGAATCGCCAAGGTCCTGTACGACGGTGGAATGCGCAATCTTCGCATCATTGCACCACCCGGTGACACCGGCCGCGATCTGGCCGACTATCTGGCGCACGGGAAAGACCTGTACCTGAAGGTCAACGAAGAACACGGCACCGCATATGCACCAACCGAAGTCGTCCAGTCAAACGAATCGTCACTACCGGAAAAACAAACCGAATCAATCGAACGAACACACTTCGACGATGTAGACGAACTCGATCTGCAAACATTCGAACGGGCGATCAGTATGTTGGGCTGGAAACTCCGATACAACATCCGAAAAAACTGTATCGAATTCCGCAACCGCGATACCGGTGATTGGGTTGATTCGGAATTGAACGACTTTACCCTGAAGTGGATGCGCGAAGAAATAGCACGGCACTTCAGTTACACACCAAAGAAAGAAGCCAGGCCACTCAGATGGACGTTGACCGAATATTACGCCGTCTTGGATGCATATTTGGCCAATCCCGAACGCCAGGTCGATCCATTTCGCAATTGGTTGGAAGAACTCGAACCGTGGGACGGTAACGAACGGCTCGACAATTTGATGCACGAAATGTTTGGTGTACCGAACAATCCATTGTCGCAATGGATCAGTCGATACTTTGTCATCGCACCTATTCAGCGAACATATCGACCCGGATGCTACATTCGTGAAATACCGGTTTTGATCGGACCACAGGAATGTGGAAAGTCGGCATTGATCAAGTGTCTGTATCCAAAGCGAAGCCGACACGAATGGGTTCATTCGGATGTCAACATCAGTATTCCGAAGAAAGAATTGATCGAATCGATTCAGGGTAACGTCATTGGCGAATTGGCCGAAATGGCCGGGTTTCGAAAAGCCGATCTCGAAAAACTGAAGGCATTCATTACGGTATCGTCGGATCAATACCGGAAACCGTGGGGACGAAACAAGATATCGGTTAAGCGTCGATGTGTACTGATCGGTACGACGAACGAACACGATATCTTACCGAACGATCCGACCGGAAACACTCGGTTTGTCGTGATCGACGGACTTCGCGAAAACGACGGTTTGGTGACCCAACGGTTAGATGCGATTGAAAATGGAATTTACCGACAACTTTGGGCCGAAGGATTGGTCCAGTATCGTAGTGGAACAAGAGCCAAACTACCACAGTCGTTGAAGGAAGAACAACAGCGACACAACGAAGTCTTCCGACAGAAGGATTCGTACGAACAGCAGATCACCGAATTTCTCGAAACCAGGGGATTGGAAGAATCGTGGACCGGATCGGTACTCGATATGGCCCGGGCGCTCGATATCGTCGATGACCACACCGATGGGAAGCGTCCTGAACTCAGCCCCCGATCAGCACACCGATTGGCTCGCTCGCTGGCGAATCTCGGGTTCGTCCAGCTACGACGACGCACCGACGATGGAAAACGACCCCGAGTATGGGCAAAACAATGATCCCGACTACTGTACAAGTTTAGTAATTACCCGACACTTGGGGTCTGCGTCTTGTGATCAG
>WTGO01000033.1 GCA_011523515.1 Chloroflexota bacterium | reverse complement strand
CATTGTGCTTGCCCTCTCTATTTATGTATTTAGTGTACATTATTTGAGCGGACTTGTAAGGATTTCAAGGAGAAATGTGCATAAGTATATAATCCCCTTTTATTGATACTAGCGGAGTGCATCGTGCGCGACGCTTTTTTGTTCCTTAGTGGTGAGGGATTCTAAGTTTCAACGAGCAGAGCTGATTTCCAAAAGTGCTGCGACGAGCCAACGCTGGCAACTTAGAGCGGCCAGGTTGAGAATATCGTTTCCGATTATGGTTTCCGTGTTTTTCTGCTAATGATGTCGGCGCCGATGTCGTGCTCACCGTGTCAACCCAGGTGGGTATGATCGCGGTTGGCGCCATGAGCGATATGGACGATCCGCCGGCGCTCATCTTCGCCATCGTGACCGATGTGCATGACTCGGGGCTGGCGACGGCGACTTGCATCAAGCCGCCGAATGTAACCGGCAGCCTCAGGCATATTGATTACGACGAATACCTGAACATCGCCTACCTGCAAGATCCGGATTTCCAGAGTATTGGCTTCATCGGCGATGCCAATGATCCATCAACACCCGGCAATTTGGCATCCGCTCAACAGATTGGCAACCAGCTGGGCTTCACCGTTGAATTCGCGACCGTGGTAGCGCCGGCGGATTATACTATCGCAACAGCGTCCTTGTTGGACAAGAATGTAGATGCCATCGGTTTGCTGCCGCATACTGGTTCTGCCGCCGGGATTCCGTCAGTGGTCAATGCGGCGGTTGGGGCGCCGGTCTTCTCACCGCTGGTGTCCGATGTAATCCATGGCGTGACGATTGCCGCCGGGTTTGAAGGCTGGTATCGCGAGGGTGTGCAAGCGGCGCGTATGGTGATCGCTTATATTGAAGGTGACCTGGATATCGCGACTACAGCCATCGCCTCGACGCCTGGCTTCGCCGTCGCCGTCAATCTCGATTCGGCCGAGGAACAAGGCGTTGTCATTATGGAGGCGCTGCTGGCGGAGGCGGATTACATCGTACAAGATGGCATAATTATGAGCGAAGGCGGGCTGTGCGAAATCCCGGGCGAAGTCGGCTTGAGGGAAATGACAATGGAGGAACGCCGAGCCGAGGATGCCGCCTTCCTGGAGAACTTGCATTGCAGTCCCGATATGATCGCCGAGCAATTGAGCACGCTGACCACCGCAGAAAACTAAACCGCCGACATCGTTTCAGCGGGCTTGGAAAGCGGGCGGTCGATGAAGGCCGTCCGCTTTTGCGTCCGCAGAATCACCTTGCGTATGGATGCGGCGACTGCCAGAATAGCGGCTGGTACAGCCCAGACATATGGTGGAGATTGAGGGGATATGAGCCTGAACGAAATCGCAAATCAGTTGGTGGCGCCCGGCAAAGGCATCATGGCGGCCGACCGGCCGTCGCCCGCATTCAAGGAGCTGATGCTGTCAGAGGGCATCTCGCATGACCCAGACAGCTATCGCAACTGGTCGGAACTGCTCTTCAAGACGCCGAATCTGAACGAAGCTGTCAGCGGCATTATCATGACGGACGAGCAGGCGCGTATGGCTGACGGCCGTGGCGATCCGCTGCTGCCGCAGGTCATTGCGCAGGGCATGATTCCCGGCATCTCGCCATTCAAAGGTATGGTCGTGCTGGCGGGCAGCGCCGGCGAGACGGTCGGTAGCGGCCTGGATGGATTGCGCGAGCGCCTGGCCGAGTACGCTGACATGGGCGTTGGTTTCAGCAAGTGGCGCGCCGCCCTGCAAATCGGGCCCGGCACACCCAGCTATTACGCCATCGAAGCCAACGCCTACGTCATGGCGCAGGTGGCGGCGCTTTCGCAAGAAGCCGGCATCGTGCCCATCGTCGAGCCCGAGGTCATGCTCTGGGGCGACCACACTATTGACAGATGCTTCGCTGTTACCGAATGGGTGCTGAGCCGCACATTCGAGGCGCTCTACCTGCATCGCGTCGATTTGGAGGGGACGCTGGTCAAAGCGAGCATGGTGCTATCCGGCAATGAATGCGCCGAGCAAGCCGATGTCGACAAGGTCGCCGAGTTGACGGTCAAGGCCTTCAAACGGCAGATTCCCGCTGCGATTCCGGGCATCGTCTTCCTCTCCGGCGGGCAGAGCGACTGGCACGCCACCGCGCATCTCAACGCGATGAACGCGAATTACGAATTGCCCTGGAAGCTGAGCTTTTCCTACGCTCGAGCCCTGCAGCGCGAGCCGATGGCAGTCTGGGGCAACCGGGCCGAAAATGTGCCGGCTGCGCAAGCCGCGCTCTACCACCGCGCCAGGATGAATGGGCTGGCGTCGGTCGGGCTGTGGACAGAGGAGCTGGAGCGCGAGGCGGTAGCGTAGGGCGGCGCGGCTAGGCTTTGGCCAGCATTTGCTCAAAGCGCCCGCGCCATTCCGGCGAGAGGGCTTCGAGAAGGAGCGCGCGCTCGATGGCGGCCGGCTGCTTGTCGAGCAGGAGGGCGGCGTTGACCTGGGCCACGGTCATGCCGACCGGGTCGCGGCTGACGCGCTCGATGGTATCGCCCGCCGCGACTTCGCCTTCTTCGAGCGCCTGGGCGTAGAAACCCGAGCGGTTGGCGCGCAGGAAGGTCTTGTCAAAGCCGCGGATGCCCAGTTTATTCGCCAATTTGTAGCAGGGCACGCGCGGCTGCGTCACCTGGATCAGCGCGGCGCCGATGCGCAACGTGTCGCCGACGCAGACTTCGTTTTCCAGCAGTCCCTCGGTGGTAAAGTTTTCGCCGAATTGGCCGAAGGCAAAGTCGTCGCGGCCCAGCCGCTCGCTCCAGAAGGCGTAATGTTCATGCGGGTAGCAGTAGACGGCTTGGTAGCTTCCGCCGTGGTTCTTGAGATCGCCCTGTCCGTCGCCGGCCAGATTGAGTTTCCCCAGCCACGCGGGTCCCTCGAGCGCTGTCTTGTAAATGCCGGTCGAATACGTCCTGCCGTCAATGGAAACGGTGCGGGGAAAGGCGACGTTGACCGCGAGTAATTTCACGCGTCGTCATCTCCACCCAGGCGCTTCCCGCGCGCGCGTATCTGGTCGAGGATTTCCTCGGCCGGAGTGGCGCTATCGAGAAAATCACTCCGGGCGCGCTCGGCCGCGCTCAGCCGTTCCAGCGCCAGCGCCTCGTCCTCGTCTGTGTCAGCGTCCGCCGCGTTCAGCGCCGAGTCGCCGGCATCCAGGCCGCTGGATTCGGCCAGCTCGTCTTCCATCGCTTCCAAAGCGTCGGGCGCGTCCCGGCCTTCAAGCACAATCTTGTAAAACGCGAAGGCTCCGCCGATGACCAGCGCCAGCGGCACAATCATCTGGAAGACTGTCGACACCAGGCTGAGCAAGCCCAGCGCCAAAATGACGACCAACACCGCGACTGCCAGCTGGCGGATGCGTTTGTCGTTCCAGAGTTGTCCCATAGCGATGCCCTCTATTGCTAGCGCCATTATAGCAGATGCGGCGCTGCAGGCCGGAATCTGCGGATAAGCCTGCGCCGACGCGCCAATGACTTGCCACTCCGACACATACAGCGCATAATCAGCCGATATAATTGGATTCTCAAGCGCGCGGCAAGCGAAAGGCAAATCAGATGAAAATGCGTACCGACATCCGAGAGTATGACGCCACCGCGACTGCCTTGGCGTTTCCATTGGGCGGCATCGGCACGGGCAATGTGTCGCTGGGCGCGCGCGGCGAATGGCGCGACTGGGAGATCTTCAACCTGCCGGCCAAGGGCGCCAGGTTGCCGCTGACCTTCTTCGCCCTGCGCTGCCAGCAAGTGGGACAAGAACCGGCGATGCGCGTTCTGGAAGGGCCGGTGCAGGCGCCGCATACGCGTTCACACGGCTACCATCCGATGCATGGCGTGGCCGGCTTGCCGCGCTTCAAAGGCTCGACTTTCCGCGGCCAGTATCCCTTTGCTGCAGTTGAATTTGAAGACGCGAGCTTGCCGGTCGCGGTTCAGCTGGAAGCCTACACCCCGCTGCTGCCGTTGAACGCGGAAGATTCCGGCATTCCTTGCGCGATTCTAACCTACACAGTGGCCAACCGCAGCGATGACCCGGTTGAAGTTTCCGTCGTCGGCTCGGTAACGAACCCGGTCGGCAACTTGCATGGCGACAAGTTCGGCAATCAAACCTGGCCCGAATTCGGGCGTCAAGTCAATACCTTCCACGATGCGGACGGACTACGCGGATTAAACTTCAGCAACGATGAGCTCGCCGAAGACGGCCTTCACTTCGGCAGTGTCAGTCTGGTCACCGACCACGAAGACGTGACCTACAGGCGCAGCTGGATGCGCGGCGAATGGTGGGATTATTTGCACGCGTTCATGGACGACTTGCTGGAGGACGGGCGCTTGAATGACCCGGCCGACGATGAGCCGGGCGAGCGCATTGCGGCGGGCGTTCTGGGATTGGTCGACCGCCTCGCGCCCGGCGAGAGCAAGCGCTTTCGCTTTGTCTTGAGCTGGCATTTTCCCAACCGTCTCAAAGCCTGGGACATGCAAAATGCGCAAATGCTCGGCGTCGCTGAGGAATCTGTCGGCATCATTCGCAACCAATACGCCACGCGCTTTGACGACGCCTGGGATGCGGCCGCATATGTCATAGGGAATCTGGCGCGCCTGGAGAGCGAAACGCGCCGCTTCCACGATGCTTTGTTCGGCAGCACACTGCCGGCCGCCGTGCTGGATGCGGTCTCGGCCAATATCGTGCCATTGCGCAGCACCACTTGTTTCTGGCTGGAGAACGGCGGCTTTTACGGCTGGGAGGGCTGTTTCGACGACGCCGGCTGCTGCGCGGGCAGCTGCACCCATGTCTGGAGCTATGCCTACACTCTGGCCTATTTGTTCCCGTCGCTGGAGCGGGAGATGCGGCGCATCGAGTTCAATGTCGAGACCGGCGATGACGGCTTCATGAAGTTCCGCTCCTTCGGCACTTTCCACGATGACTTCGTCTGGACCGGCCGATCTGACGCCGCGGTTGACGGGCAGATGGGCTCAATACTGCGCGCTTATCGCGAATGGCTGCTCAGCGGCGATATGGATTTTCTGCGGGAGATTTGGCCCGGCATCAAGCGGGCGATCGGCTTCGCAGGCGTCTATTGGGATCACGACAAAGACCAGGTCCTGGATGGCGTGCAACACAATACTTACGATATTGAATTCCACGGGCCGAATCCGCTCTGCGGCATTTACTACCTGGCGGCGCTGCGAGCGGTAGAGGAGATGGCAACGCTGATGGGCGAAGCCGATTTGAGCCAGCGCTGCGCTGAAGCCTTTGCCCTGGGCAGCGCCAATCTGGACAGCATGCTCTGGAACGGCGGTTATTATCAGCAGCGGCTCGATGACGTGAACGCGCACAAGTATCAGCATGGGACAGGCTGCCTGTCGGACCAGTTGCTGGGCCAATTGCACGCGACCGTTCTGGGGCTGGGCAGCATCGTTCCGGCAGACAAGGCGCGCGCCGCGGTCAAGTCAATCTTCGATCATAATTTCACCACCGACTTCAGCGAGCACGCCAATCCGCAGCGCGTCTATGCGCTGAACGACGAGGCCGGGCTGCTGCTTTGCACCTGGCCCGAGGGCGGCCGGCCCGATTTGCCTTTCCCCTATGCCGACGAAGTCTGGACCGGCATCGAGTACCAGGTCGCGGCGCATCTCATCTACGAAGGCTGGGTCGAGGAGGGGCTGCGGATCGTGGAAGCGGTGCGCGAACGCCACGATGGCATTCGGCGCAACCCCTGGAACGAAGTCGAATGCGGCAATCACTACGCCCGCAGCATGTCCAGCTGGGTGTTGCTGCTGGCGTTGAGCGGCGCGCAAGTCGACCCGGCGGACGGGGGCGTCAGCTTTTCGCCCGTCCCCGAGCTGCTGTCGAAAGACCAGCCCTTCGCGACCCTGTGGTCCAACGGGCGGGCCTGGGGCGTGTATCGCAGCGAATGGGATGCGGAGACCGATTCCTGGACCAACGTGATTGAGGTGCTGGGCGGCGAGGGCGCCTAGAGTACGCCCGTCGGGTGCGCAGACACTGACCGACAGGCGCGGACGAATAGCCCGCGCCGCATATTGTCCCTCACATGGGTATAGCAAAGGCAGGTGATGCGAATGCCGCTAAAATACTATACGCACGGCCGGCGCGACCAGATGAAGGTGGCGCTGACATTTGACGACGGGCCCAATCCGCCGCGCACGGATCAGGTCATCGAGATTCTCAACAGCCGCGGCGCGCGCGGGACTTTCTTCGTGCTCGGCAAGTGGGTCGAGCGCTGGCCCGAAGCCTTTTTGCGCATTGTCGACAAGGGACATGCGGTAGGCAATCACAGCCATTTGCATCAGACGCATTTGGGGGATTTTGACCGTGCGGAAGCCGCCATCGGCAACCTGCTGGGGCGGCCGACGCAATTTCTGCGCGCCCACTATTTCAACTTCTTCACCTGCCTGTACTCGCCGGTGGCGCTGGCGCCGGAGATGAAGATCGTCGATGCCGATGTCAATCCGGCCGACTACGCCAAGACCGACCCAGACGCGATCGTCGAGGCGACGCTGAATGACCCGGCCCTGGCCGGCGGGTCGATCATCGACTTGCACGACAGCACGGAGTCAGACGACGACGCTCTGCGCCTGGCGCGTTCGCTGCCCATGATCGCGGCGCTGCCGGCGATAGTCGATGGCCTGCAGGCGCGCGGCTATGAGCTGGTTGGCCTGGACGAGATGGAGCTGGTCGACCCGGTCGAATGGCGTCCCGACGGCCGCGGAACCTTCGCTTCGGCCGCGGTGCGCTCGATGGTGAATAAGATCGGCGACTGAGGCCTGGCTTAGATGTTGTCCACAGCCTCTTGGCGAGATTGCTGCGCTGTGCCCAACTCCTCCCGCCAGACGATGAGGCTTTCGCGCAGGCTCCAGCCGGCGATCGAGCCGAAAGACAGCGCGTAGATCAGCAAGTAAGCGAATAGTTCGCGCTGTAAATCCCAAGCCAGCCAGGCCGCCCACAAAGCGTAGAGCATCAGAGCCAGCTCCAGCCAGACGGTGATGTCGGTGGACAGCGCGTAATGGCTGCTCTTCCAGTCGCCTTTGAATTTTGGCGTGCGCCGGAAGCCGGTCTTGACACCTAGCAGCGCCGCGGCGACCGCCAGGCTGTTGCTTAGCGACATGCCGGTGCCGATGAAAAGTAAAGCGGGAAAGGCGGTCAAACCAGCTAGGGCGCGGCGCTTGTCGTAGAGGCGCGCTTGACTGGCGATGTACATCAGGGGCGGCGCCAAACCCAGCAGGCCCAGCGGCGCCAGTGGCAAGCCCTCCAGCGCGCCGCTCAGCAGCAATGGCGGCGTCAGCAGCAGCATCAGCAGCATCAGCGGCTGCGGCAGGTACTGGCAGAGATGCTGAATGGCCATGATTTTTTGCGTTGCGGCCAGTTTGGAAGCGCCGATTTGCCGCGCCAGTTTGAGCAGGCATTGCGTATTGCCGGTGGCCCAGCGGGCTTGCTGCTGTTTGTAGGCGGCCAACTGGGGCGGGATTTCGCCCGGGACTTCGACTTCCGGCAGGAAAAGCGAGCGCCAGCCGGCCATCTGCGCGCGGTAGCTGAGGTCGAGGTCTTCTGTGAGTGTATCGGCGGACCAGCCGCCGGCGTCTTCGATGCAGCGCCGCCGCCACACGCCACCGGTGCCGTTAAAGGGGATGAGCCAGCCGCTGCGATTGCGCGCCGCTTGCTCGACCACAAAATGCGTGTCGATGGACAGCTTTTGGGCGCGGGTCAGGCTGTTTTCGTCGGCGTTGAGGTGCCCCCAGCGGCTCTGCACGATGCCCACAGCGGGGTCCGCCAACAGGTGGGGCAGCAGGCGCTGCAAAAAGTCGGGCGGGGGGATGAAGTCGGCATCGAAGATGGCGATGAATTCGCTATCGCAGCGTTTGACGCCAGCGGCCAGGGCGCCGGCCTTGAAACCAGCGCGCTTGTCACGCCGGACATGCTGCACCTGATAGCCGCGGGTTTCCAGCGCGTCCAGTTTGCGCGCGACCAGAAGCGCGGTTTGGTCGGTCGAATCGTCCAGCACCTGGATCGTCAGTTTGACGCGCGGGTAGTCCAGCGCCGCCACCGCATCTATCAAGCGGCCCGCCACATTGGCTTCGTTATAAAGCGGGAGTTGCACGGTTACGCCGGGCAGTTCGCCCAGCGGCGGCGTTGCTCGTTCGCCTTGGCGGGTACGCCAATATCGCCATAGCAGGATGGCTTGTCCTGCGGTGTAAATGCCGAGCGAAATCGCGCAGAGTGTGTACAGAGTTAGCAGTAGTATTGTCATCGCAGCGATTCTAGTTTGCCATCATGCCGCTGACAAGATGCACCTCAATCGCGGCTGCCCTAAACAGCGTAGCGCGGGCGTCGGCAGGGCGTCGGCAGGGCGTACGGGTAGTTTCCATCCGGGTCTGTAAACTATGCAATGTGGTCACAGGAGGAATGACGCGACGGCTCATGCAACTTTATTATGTTCGTTTCATTTTCTTGTTGTGCGTCTGTGCTTTTCTCTGGTACACTTTTTCAACTTGAAGGCCTTGATCGCAGAATAATCAGCAGATCTGATTTGACTTGCACAATCGCACAGAATCCTAAGACGGCGCCGGAGCAATCAGCTCCGGCATTTTCTTTTCATCGCTGTATACGATAGGGGCGATGCCGATATAATAAATGGCGTTGAAGGCAGCGCTGCGAACTTGCGGGCAGGGGGGGGTTAAGCCATGTCAGATGACCGGGTAGCGGTATTCGAGATTAAGAAATACATGGTCATCTGGCGTCAACTTGAGGAGCGCGAATTCGCGGGCGTGAGCGCGCGCATCAGAGGGCTGGTGCGCTGCACCGGTCATGGCGGGGGCGAAAACGAAGATTACCGCCTCGATGTCTACTTTCTGTCTCCCGACAGCGAAGTGCCGGCGCCGCAGGTTGATGTCGCCAACCGCCGCGGCGCAATCTTTATGGAGATCAGCGATATTCACGCCTTTGTCGATATCTTGCGCAACGAGCGGCCGATTTTCGGGCATCTGCGCGGCGACTATCCGCAGTGGACCAGCGTGACCACGACCAATGAGCCGGTCGGCAGCGGCGATGAGGACCACCGCGACGGCGCCTGAAAGCGCGTCTGACGAAGAGATGAGCGAGCCAATCCGCGTCCTGCATTTCGCCGATGTCCATTTGGGCGCGGAGAATTATGGCCCGGCGGACCCCGAACGCGGCGTCAGCGGTCGCGTCGGCGATAGCCTGCGGCGGATGGACGAAATGATCGACTTCGCCCGCGACAGCGATGTCGACTTGGTGATTTTCGCCGGCGGCGCCTTCCACAGCCGCAGCCCCAACTCGACCTATCAACGCGAATTCGCCGGGCGCGTGCTGGCATTGTCGCGGCTGGCGCCGACGGTCATGCTTATTGGCCATCTGGATAGCCCGCCACATTCCGGCAGAGCCTCGACCCTTGAGATTTACCAAACGCTGCGCGTGCCCAATATCTGGGTGGCGCAGGACTATCAGGCCCGGCTGATCACAACCAAGCGCGGAGAAGCGGTTGTGGGCGCAGCGCCTTTTCTCTCGCGCGGTCGTCTGCTGGCGGATGTCGCCAAACGCGGCCTGTCGCCGGACGAGCAGACTGCCGCGGCAGCGCGCATCATCGCCGAGCGGCTGCAGGCGCTGGCGGCGCAAGCTGACGAACTGGCGGCGGACGACACGCCGCGATTGCTTTGCGGGCACTTCAGCGTGGGGGGCGCTGAATTCAGCAGTGAGCAGGAGGCCATGCTGGGGCAGGATGTGCCGGTAGCGCTCGCTTCGCTGGCGGACGCCCGCTGGGACTATGTCGCGCTGGGGCATCGCCATCGGCATCAAGCGCTGAGCGCGGCAGCGCCGCCCGTGGTCTATAGTGGGGGCCTGGAGCGCATCGGCTTCGCCCAAGCGAACGAGGCGAAAGGCTTCTGCTGGGTGGAGGTGGCGCGGGGCGCGGCCGACTTGCGCTTCGTCGAGTTGCCGGCGCGGAAGTTGCTGGCGCTGCGGGTTGATTGTCGCGACGCCGATAACCCGACCGCGGCCGTCTTGGCTGAACTGAAGCGCCACGAGCTGGAGGGCGTCGTGCTGCGCCTGGAGATCCGCTTGACGCCGGAGAGCGAGGCGCAGCTCAAGGACAAAGTTATCCAGACGGAGCTGCGGCGAGCGGGCGTGTTTCATACTGCCGCCATCAGCAAGGATGTCGAGCGACCCGTTCGCACGCGCCTGGGCGTGAACCCGGAGGGCTTGACCGAGCTGGAGCTGCTGGAGCGCTACTTCGATGCGCGCGCGGTGGACGCGGGCCGGCGGGAAGCGCTGCTGCGACTGGCGCGGGAGATTGTGGCGGGGGAGTAGCGTACTAGAATTGGATAAAGTGTAAAATATCTGTATAATCTGCCTATCATGCGACAATATAGTCGCCTTCTAACGTACAAGTTATGTATTCAATATATATTGGATATTGGGTCTGTTGCCTGGCGAGACTGCTCTGACATGCCTTTTCCAGAAACTGAACGAGTAATATACACTAACAACCCTCTGAAATCGGTTATATGTCAACTTAGGTTTCATCCGATTCTGTTGATAGTAGAAGGCTTGCCCTCGAACTTTCAGGACAAAGTTCGGTACGTTTTTCCTCTGTTTGAGGAAGTCCCCGACGCTGAGGATACATTGTTGCCAGACAGCCTCGCTCATATAATTCCTTCTGATATTCTGGAATCGTTACCCAGGATCAGTGATAGAAAGTTTCGGTTTTCGACCCAAGACAATATCTGGACAATTACGTTGGCGAAGGACTTTGTTGCTCTTGAGACGAAAAAGTATGTTCGCTGGGAGGATTTCCGCGAGAAAATGCAACTTGTGCTTCAGGTGCTTGTGGACACTTATTCGCCCGGAGTTCTGACAAGAATCGGGCTGCGATATCAAAATGTTATAGATAAGAGTGAATTGTCCCTTGGAAACATTAGTTGGATAGAATTGCTGCAAGAGGTAGTTTTGGGCCCTTTAGCAACGGGTGAGACTGCGCGTAGTGTATTGGAAAACCGGGGACGCTTTGTGGTTCAACTGCCGGGTAACGGTGACGCGGTGCGTGTTGAGTATGGTCTAATTCGACGCAGTTCAGATCAAGATTTTGAACTCACTTATTTGTTGGACCATGACTTCTTTACTAACGACGAGATAGGGACAAGTGTACAACATGTCATCTCAAGACTTGATCGTTATAACTCAACCAATCGACGACTCTTCCGGTGGTGTATCCGAGATCGATTGCACAACGCAATGGGACCAAGATCCGCTTAACGAGACCATAGTCGTTCGTCATGTATCAAGCGACATTACGAATTCGACTGCCATGGCCCATGCTACGTTCGCTAAAATAGAGGATGTGCTCAAACGGGCAGTATTCGTCCTAATCAGCTTGTACGAACCCAACGACCCAAATCATGAAATCGAGTGCTTTCTGAAAAGGGCATCATTGGCGCTTATGTCTGTAACAGTTTCGCCAAGTGAACTAGACAAACATTTTGAGCTCCATAGACAAATGTCAGGTATGCCAACTGATGGTATATCTGAGCTTCTTGAAACTGCCTCTGAAATCCGTGACTTTTACTCTTTCGCCGGTGGCGAGTCAACCAATACAGTTAAGTCGAGAGCCGTAAGCGGCAAACTTACCGGTAGATTCGTAAGGCCCGAGTTTCCTATCGTGTTTGATGACGATGTTTAAGGTTGAACAATTCTAGGATGAAATACGAAAAGTCCGTCCCGCTCGCGGCACTTCGGCAAGGTGAGCTATTGTCGAACGTAATTGAAACTATCTTGAATCTCGATACTATCGAATCCGAGACTCAGGAGTTTACGGAGAAAGTTCATCCGTACGCATTTGTGCTTTCTCAGGACTGTGACCTAGACTGGGACTTTGCTGCCCGAATCACTTTCGATGCAGTTCATAGAAGGATTCCGAATGTAATCCTGTGCGAGGTACAGTCTTCGGAAAGTTCTGTACTGCAGATAATGGAAGCTGAAGGGTCGAAGACTAGCAAAAGGTCTAGGATCTGGTCACGCATAATGCAGAACAAGGACGAGAGGTATCATTTTTTCGAAGTAATTGATGCATGTGACGATCTCTACGATGAGAGAATCGGCGAATTAGTAATTGACTTTAAGAGATTCTTCACAGTTCCGACTAGCGAATTGTATATGAGAATTCTAAGGGGCGAGACAAAGCGACGGTGTACATTAGTTAGCCCGTACCTAGAGCATTTAAGCAGCCGATTTGGGTTTTTTCAGAGTAGAGTTGCTTTGCCCGAAGACCATGAGAGTGAGCCTGGAGTCGTGAAACGACTTCCGGCGGATTGATTGGTTCATTTGTCAATACTTATCGTCTTTGCGTGGCAGTGGTTTACACTCTTCTAGCACTGTCAAGCTTTAGGTAACAATTCATCTCTCGCTAAGCGTTTTCATGTCGGTCCTGTGCGTGGAGATGAAATGTGTCTGCATCCGACAGAATCTACAGAATCACGAGCTGAAGGTGCGAATTTCGTCAGGAGATTTCCATATGACCCCAACCAACCCCCATGACATCCACCGTCCGCGTTACCACTTCTTGCCCGCCGCCAACTGGATGAACGACCCCAACGGCGTGGTTCAGTGGCAGGGGCGCTATCACCTGTTTTTCCAATACAATCCCGATGGCCCCTACCACGCCAATATGCACTGGGGCCACGCCGTCAGCGATGACCTGATGCACTGGGAAGAGCTGCCCATCGCCATCGCGCCCACACCGAATTCACCCGATCAGGGCGGTATCTGGTCCGGCTGCGTCGTGGATGACGGCGGGACGCCGGTGGCTTTCTATACCGGCGCCAACGACGATTATTCGGTGCAGGTGCAGTGTATGGCGACGGGCAATGACGACTTGACGCGCTGGCGGAAATACGCCGGCAATCCGGTGGTGGGCGATGTGCCCGCGCATCTGGGGCAGACGCAGGATTTCCGCGATCCCTTCGTCATTAAGCACGAGGGCAGCTGGTATATGACGCTCTCGGCCCACATCGTCGGCGTCGGCGGCGCGGTCTTGCTTTATCGTTCGGACAACTTGACCGACTGGGAATACCTGCATCCGCTCTATGTGGGCGACCGGGCGCGTAACGGCCGCAACTTCGAATGCGCCAACTTCTTCCCGCTGGGCGACAAGTGGGTGATGATCATCTCGGTGATGCTTGCCCACGCGCCCGCGTACACGCTCTACTTTGTAGGCCGCTGGGAGAACGGGCGCTTTATCACCGAAGCAGAGGGCGTTTACGATGCCGGCATCAGCTACGCCTCGCTGATGCACGTCGACGAGAGCGGGCGTCCGCTGATTTATTCCTGGCTACGCGAATCGCGCAGCGTCGACCTGCAGAAAGCAGCCGGCTGGACCGGTGTGCAAGCGATCCCGCGCGTACTCAGCCTGGACGGCGAGAATCGGCTCATCAGCACGCCCGTGCCTGAAGTGGAGCAGCTGCGCGGCCGGCGCCAGCATTTCGCCGGGAGCGACCTGAGCGATGCGCTAATCTCCGTAGGCGGCCTGGCGCTGGATATCGAAGCGGAGTTTGATGCGGGGGCGGCGCCTGGTTGCGGCATCGAGTTGGCCGCCGGCGAGGACAAGCTGGCGGTCGTCTACGAGCGCAGCACGCAGACCTTGCAGGTCCGACGCCAGTACCGCCAGGCGAGCGCCGAGATCGACAGCGGGACGGAAGGCATCGTGCATGCGCTGGATGCCGGCGAGACTTTGCAGCTGCGCGTACTGCTGGACGGGTCGGTGCTTGAAGTCATCGCCAATGGACGCGCGCGCGTCACCAGCCGCTTCTATCCGGACAGCGCCGATGAACCCAGCTTGCGGGCCATCGCGCCGGCGGCGGTCACCAGCCTGGATGTGTGGGAGATGGCCTTACGGGCGTAGCGGTCGGCCCAGTTTACCGGCCAGGTCTTCAAGATGGCCGAGTTCATGCACACATAAGCCGCGGGCCGAGAAATAGACCGACTCGGCGCGTCTAACACCCTCGCGCCGGATTGTCCGTGCCGACTGCTGTCGGCTCAAGCCTGTCAAGATGCGCAATAGAGCCCGCCGCCGAAACTCGAAGTAAGCCATGAGCTCGGCGATGGCAAAGGCCTCGTAACGCATGAGCGCGCCCCAGTCACGCTCGGCATAGTATGTGAGATGCGTCAGATCCCGCTTGAAGCTGCGCTCGCCCTTGCCCAGCGGCGTGGACAATTCGGCTTCAGACAAGCCGCTGCTGAGCGCGCGCAATCGTTCCGGCGCCGCCGCCAGGACTTGTAGAATCAGCGCGATGCGTCCGTCCGCGGGCTGGGTGGTCAGGCGCTTGTGCAGCGCTGCTTTGGAGACGGTCTCGTCAGGCATCACACTCGCCTTGGTAAATCAATGAGGCGCGCCATTTTGGTCTCGCCGTCTGCGCCTGCGACCGGCGTGTACAGCTCATCAGGATCGCGCAGACGATCGAGAAAGAGAATGCCGTCCAGGTGGTCGATTTCGTGGTGGAGCACGCGGGCGTCCATGCCCTCGACGCGGCGCAGGATCTGCTTGCCGTCTTCGCGGCGGGCGCGGAAGCGAATCCAAGTGGGGCGCGGCGTATCCCAGGTATAGATATCGGGGATGCTCAGGCAGCCGTCGAAGCCGGTCTCGGGCTCGCCACATTCGATGATCTCGGGATTGATCAGCGTTAGCATGGGCTGTTCGTCATCGTCATCGTTTTGGCCGAACTTGACCACGGTGACGCGCTTGTGCACACCGATTTGCGGCGCGGCAATGGCGGCGCCGGGCAGCGATTCCAGCGTATCCTTGAGGTCTTGAATCAGCCGCTTGAGCCGCTTGTTTTTGAGATTGGCGGCGGGCCGGCTCCGCTGTCGCAGCAGCGTCTCGTCACCCGGGTAATAGATCAGTCGTTTGATCGCCATCGCGGCAACTCTAGCACAGCACGCGCGGGTTCGGCAATTATGCCGTCTTCGCCTAACGGGTCGTCGAACCGTCGTCGAAGATGCCGCTGAGGTGGCAGCCGCGCCCGGCCGCCGCCGCTTCCTTCTCCAGCTGCAGGAACTCGTCGTAGTGCAGGTCGTTGGGCGGATAGAGCACGACCTCTGCCCAGCCCTGCTCGACCAGCACGCGATTGACCAGGATATCATCGACATAGACGAAACGCAGCAGCCGGTCGTAGCGGTCAACCAGCTCCTTATCCGGCACGAGGCGGACGGTCTTGCCTGTCACGAGATCGGCATTGGCTTTGGTAGAGGCGTCGAAACAGGGATGGTCGCGCTCGGGCGTGTTCATCTGCAGGTAGCGGATGCGCGTGTTCACGCCATTGAGCAGCACATCGATGGTGTCGCCGTCGACGACGCGGGTGACTGGCCCGGTCTCATCTGCTGCAGGTATGGCCGCGGCCGGCTCAGCTTGACTAACGGCGGCGGACAGTTCAGCGACGGCCGTGCCGACCTGAATCGCCACTTCGGTGCTGATCTGCGGCGCGAGGTCGCTGCTAATTTCGGCTGCCAGAGCGCCGCAGCCGGCCAGCAGCGCCGTCAGCAATAGCCATGTCCAAGGTCGTATGGTCATCGTCAGGTCCCAATCCGTCAGCTACAAGTAAAAACTACAGACAGAATAGTACAAATGTGCTATCCATGTCAAGGCCGTATTGCCGGCAATTCAACTGCTATAATGTGCGGCGACAATGATTGGAGTGATGCCGTGCCTGCTCGTGCTATGAAGTTCTTTTCTTTTTATCGACCTTATTTGGGTCTGCTGGCGGTCGATCTCTTTTGCGCCTGTATCGCCTCGGCGATCACGCTGATTCTGCCGCTCTGCGTCCGCCACATCACGGGGAACTTGCTGGGCGGCGACGCTGCCGATCCAGTCGGCGATATCGCCATCATGGCCGGGCTCATGCTGGCGCTCGTCGCCGCGCACACGCTCTGCACGCTCTTCGTCGACTATCAGGGTCACATGATGGGCGCCATGATGGAAAGCGACATGCGCCGGGAGCTCTTCGCGCATCTGCAAAAGCTGTCCTTCAGCTTCTTCGACGAGCAGAAGACCGGCCAATTGATGTCGCGCATCACCAACGATCTCTTCGCGATATCGGAGTTATCGCACCATGGTCCGGAGGATCTCTTTATCGGCGCCATCACATTTGTCGGCGTTTTCCTCATCACGTTGACGATCAACCCGGCGCTGAGTCTGATTATCATCGTCTTCTTGCCGCTGATGCTGGTCTTTTCGCTGCATTTCAATCGCAAATTGCACCGCGCGCTGCGGCTGAGCAAGCAGCGGGTGGCGGAAGTCAACGCGCAGATTGAAGACTCGCTGGCCGGCATCCGCGTGGTGCAGTCTTTCGCCAACGAGCCGCTGGAGCAAGCCAAATTCGACGCGGCCAACGCGCGCTTCGTGGAGAGCCGGCGCCTCGAGTACAAGAGCGAAGGCTTCTTCTACGGCGGCATGTCCGCTTTCACGCAGCTGATGACGGTCGTGGTGGTGGTATTCGGCGCGCTGGCGATCACGCAAGCCTCGCTCGACCTGCCGGATCTGATCACCTTCCTGCTCTACGTGGGCATCCTCATTGAGCCGATCCGGCGCCTGGTCAACTTCGCCCGCTGGTATCAGGAAGGCATCACCGGCTTCAATCGCTTCATGGACATGATGGAGCTGCCGCCCGCCATTCAGGAGCCCGCAGAGGCGCTGGCGCCTGCGCGCGTAAACGGCGAGCTTGAGCTGCAGAATGTGACATTCAGCTACCAGGACCGCTTCGGCAAAGTCTTTCATGATCTGTCGCTGAAGATCGCGGTCGGCGAATATGTGGCCTTGGTGGGCGCCTCGGGGGTGGGCAAAACCACGCTGGGCACGCTCATCCCGCGCTTCTACGATGTCAGCGCCGGCCGGATCTGTTTGGATGGCGTGGATATACGTGAGTTCAGCCTGGCGTCGCTGCGCCGGAATATCGGCACGGTTGATCAGGATGTCTATCTTTTTGGCACGACAGTGGCGGAGAATATCCGCTATGGCAAGCCGGATGCGGCGGAAGCGGAGATCGTCGCGGCGGCCAAAAATGCCAACGCGCACGAGTTTATCATGGCGCTGCCGCAGGGATACGATACCGAGATCGGCCAGCGCGGCATCAAGTTATCGGCCGGGCAGCGGCAGCGGCTCAGCATCGCGCGGCTTTTCCTGAAAGATCCGCCGCTGATCATCCTGGATGAGGCGACCAGCGCGCTGGACAACGAGAGCGAGCGGGTGGTGCAGAAATCGCTGGAGCGGCTGATCGAGAACCGGACGACGCTGGTCATCGCGCATCGCCTGTCCACCATCCGCAATGCCGATCGCATCCTGGTGCTGACCGCGGACGGCATCAGCGAGCAGGGCACGCATGAAGAGTTAATTGAAGATGAAGGCGCTTACGCGGGTCTGTATAATCTGCAGCTGGCGCGGTAGGCAGTCGTAACCTGAGGTAGTTCACCAAGCGATGAACTGTGTTGCGCCGCCAGTTGGTTGAACAGTGTATGCTAATGACGAAACCGGGATCTACCGGCGCTTGAAACAGGATTCGGAGCAACATGCTTTAGCTTTGCTCTGAAAGCGATTGTTCACCCTTCTCAATCAGGTCTTGTAGTGTCAGCTTGATTTCGCCGGCCCTGATCTTGCGGTTGAGTTCGGGATTGTCTTTCCGGGATATGTAGAGTTTGTAGCTAGATGGGTCCCGATACTGGCGCTTGGTATCGTTATATAGTTTTTGTCTATCCAATTCTTTATCGGCTTTAATGGTCATTTTCACTTATCCTTCCGGATAGACCTGAAGTCTCTAATAATCTTTTTGAATACATCTTTATCAGCATCATACCACTCGCTAGCACAATTTCCAAAATAAATGTCAACCAGGAGGACCAAATCATATGAGTTCAAATAGTAGGAAATGACGCAGAATCCCATAACCTCATGTTGTCTGGCTCCACCGGCGCCCCAGATTTTTTCCCCAACTCGCGACTTATTACTATAGTATTCCAGAATGGCAAAATGCTCAAATTGCGGAAGGCCAATGTGTGACGCAACCGTACCAAAGAGGGGCGCTTCAACCACTAATGCCAACGTTAAAGCCTGCGTTCACAACTGAACGTAGTAAGCGACGCGGCAATTATATCGCTTGGACTGAAGCATGCAACAGGTTTTGGGGAGCGGTCTGTCAAGACATGCAGCAGGCTTGGAGTTCTGAGGGTGCGTAGCTAGCTGACTCTGGATGCAGTCGCTGGGCTGAAGCGTGTTAGGCCAAAGAGGTCAAGTAGCGGGAGAGGGGCTCGAACCCTCACGCCCTTCCGGGCAGGCGCTTTTAAGGCGCCCGTGTCTGCCATTCCACCATCCCGCCGCTGAAATCAGTATAGCCTCGGCAAGATGATTGTCAATCTTGGACGCGCTCTTGGGAATAGCGACTTCGTAGCCTTTTCGGATTCTCTTGGCATAGAGAAATCTCTGTGCCGGCGGTCTGTGTCTACGAGACCCTCTGCGCCCCTGGGGTGAATTATCCTGTGCGGAGCTCGCCAGCAGCATTATACCTTTGTAGTGTAGCGTATGCTAAGAATGTTTGGCTTTCGCCCTGCGGCCCGCTCAATATCGCCTGGATAGTTCTGGGGAAAATCGGGAAAAGAAACCGCTCGGACAGGCCGAGCGGTCGTGAAGTGAAATCGTGAAGTGAAATGGATTGGTTGCAACTTTGGTCGGATCTAGAAGTAGGCGTAGCACTCTTTCTTAGCGAGCGTTTGATTGGTGAGGACGTTTTTGATTCGGACTTCGAGGATCCGTTTTCTCCAAGTGCGCTTGGCGGTAGCTTTGAATCCGGGGCCGCGGTGCTGTGTTATCCAAGGATTGCTGGACCAGTACCATCCGCCATAAGTCCAGTTAATATGAGCAGCGTAGGTGGCTTTGAACCCTTGGTACTTGGCTGTACAGTGCCTGATACCGTAGGGCGCATGGGCTGGTATGGCGGCGGTAGAGAAGGTGAGGAGTAGGGCGGCGAGGATGAATGTTTTCAGTGTTTTGCACATTTGCTTGGGAGTGGTGAATATTGCGGATATGAGTAGACTGGGTTTATGATTAAATGTCC
>WTGO01000010.1 GCA_011523515.1 Chloroflexota bacterium | reverse complement strand
ACTCATATTTAGCACCTTCTCTCATTTCCTGCTTTATCGGACAAGCCTTATAGGTTTTACCACAGAGGACACACAGAGGACACAGAGTTTTTTTCTAAAGCAAGCAGATGAGAATAGTCGGCGACATATGCGCGAGTCCAATCACCGGGAGCGATTCAGTGGCCAGGCCTGCTATAATTACCCGCGCCGCAAGATGAGGCGTTTGAGATGCTGACAGCGCTTTACGATGGAAACTGCGTGATATGCCGGTCAACGTGTAGGGCGATGCGCAGGCTGGATTGGCTGAATCGGATCGAATTTATCGATCTGCATGCGGATGCTGCCTGGCAGGACCGCTACCCGCAGCTGGCGTTCGAGCGGCTGATGGCCGAGATTCACGTTGTCGACGGGACGGGCGGTGTGTTCGCCGGCTTCGCGGGTTCGCGCCGCATGCTCAAGGAAGTCCCGCTTGGTTTTCCGCTGTGGCTGCTGCTGCAGCTGCCGGGGTCAGAGCGAATCGGGCAGCGCGTCTACCGCTTCATCGCCCGGCGGCGTTATCGAATCAACGCGCTGCTCGGCAATGAGCTGCCCGATTGCATTGACGGCAGCTGCAAGATGCTGAGCTGAACTTGCCTCAACCAGCAGCCGGAATCCAGTAGCGCCGCGTCAAGACCGCGCGATCATTGTCGATTTTGTCCTGCAAGCGACCGCCGTTGGCTTCGATGATTTTGCAGGAGCCGATGTTGTCGTCGTCACAGGTGATGAGAATGTCGCCGATGCCCAGCTGGCGAGCTTCTCTGATGCCGAGACAGCAGATCAATCTGCCGTAGCCCTTGCGTCGCTCCGAGGGACGTATTTTGTAGCCGATATGCCCGCCATAGCAGCGCAGCGCCGCGTTGAGATGATGCCGCACATCGACATCGCCCAGGTAGCGATCATCGGCGCCAACCAGCCAGAAGCGCGACGATGGCGCGAGGCCCGCCAGCGGGTCGGTTTCCGCTTGCCGCAGGGCCTGCAGATATTCGCCAAAGCGCTGGCGAAGTATCTCGGGATGCCAGGTGACCGTGCGCCTTTCGCTGATGAATTCCCAGGCGCCTTGGATATAACTCGCTTTGAAGCGCTCGTGCGGGCGCGCGAGGCGGGGTTTCATAAGCGTCTCAGGCAGGTTAGCAATACGCAATGGCGCTGGCGAATCCGGGACCTCAATACAGTCGCTGAGTATGCGCGATGGGCATGCGGCGCAATTGTCGCATCACACGGGCGAGCGTTAGCGTTAAATGTATCGAGGCAGTGAATTACTCAAGAAGCGCTTTCGGACTCGAGCGCTGTGTCATCGGCAGCGCTGACTTCGGCCTCGTCTTCGGGGTTGTCTTTGTCTTCCCAGCTGATGATCCAGATACAAGCGCCGGCGACCAAGACGGTGGCCACGATCAGCGCAACCCACTGTGAGGGAAGGAGGCCGACATTCTGCGCTTCATGCACCAGCAGCGCCACCATGCCGGTGGCCAGGACGACCCAGGCGCTGAACCGTGGATGGCGCAACACCCATTTGACGGCGGGGTTGTTTTGCATACTTTTGGATTCCTGACATTCCAACGCTGAACCAAGTATAGTCCTTCATTCGCTCCCAGGACAAGTGGAATTCGGCGGGCGACGGATTCAAATGGAACTATCATCAATAATGTAAACTGCAACAGGCGGCGAGTTGAGGGGCCGGATCATATGAGCAAAGAGCAAAGACGCGTTGAGTGGTCGCTGGATCTGGAGCATCTGCGAGTGCGGGCCGGGCAACTCGTCAGCGAGACGATGTCCGGCTCGGCGGAGACCAAGACGGCGTCGCTGAGCGAAGCGCGTAAGGACGCCGTGTCGGCGACGATCGATATCGCTTTTCCGGTGGGCCAGGCAAGCGTCAGGGCGCTTGAGGCCGGGGCGCCCAACCTGTTTGAGGCGGAGCTGACCTACGTTGGCGAGTACGAATTCGCCGTGAGCGGCGGCGCGGAGCGAGTCATATCACTGCGGCAGAAAGCCGGCGCGGCGGGCGAGATCGGCGCGCTGGCGGGTAAGGCGAAGGACTTGCGCTGGGACATCGCCCTAGCGCGAAATCTACCCATTCGATTGAGCATGGCCGGCGGCGTGGGCGAGGCGGATTTCGACTTAAGCGGACTGCGGCTCGACGCGCTGAGGTTGGAGACGGGCGTGGGCAAAGTCCGGGTGATGTTGCCGGCGCCGGGCAGTCCGCTGGTCGCGGCGATCCGCGGCGGCGTCGGAATGACGGAAGTGGCGCTCCTGCCTGGCGCTTTTGGCGTGCTTGACATCAAGGGCGGTTTGGGTGGCGTAAGACTAATAGTTTCACAAGCTATCGAGGCGCGGGTCGAGGCGAAATCGGGTTTGGGAGCAATCGATCTGGCGGAGCGCTTTTTGCGTGTTTCCGGCGAAAAGAGAACCAAGTCGCTGCTGGTATGGCAGACGGCAGATTATGTGGATGCCGAGCAGGCAATGCTCATACGCTACAGCGGCGGCGTGGGGCGCTTTGGTTTGGAGACAAGCGAGTGAAGGCCGCTTGGCTGCAGCTAGGTGGACTCGGATTCGTCGGTTGACGCGTCCGGTTCATCACTTTGAATCATGCGGTGCAGCATACCCATCAGTTGACTGTTGGCCTTTTCCACGGTCGTTTCGGCGCAGATCACGGCAATTTCATGGCTGAGCATTTTGATCAGGCTGCTCTTCATCTTCAGTTCTACCGACGTCAGCTTGTCGTTTTGCTCGCGCCAGTACAGATCGCGCAGCGCTTTGGCCATGGCTTCGGGTTCGCGGGTTTGAATCTGCTTCTGGATCTTGGCCTGTCGCGACCGATAGTCGTCCGATAATTGCGCCGGCGGCAAAGCGAATACCTCTTCAATGATGGTCAAGTCTTCAATGGCTGGACGTATGTTCATGTCGACTGCCGCTTCGACCGGGATCATGACTTCGCCGCGGTTGCCCACAAGTTCGACGACATGGTAGGAGCGAGTTTTGCCTTTAAATGTCAGTTTCTTTTTCCCGACTATCGTTCCGGCACCATAGCGAGGGTGAACGATCTGGTCGCCAGTGGAATACATAAGACTTCTCCGGTCTCTAGTTCGTGCCAGTACCGCGTGCCCGCGCAACTCCTTGATTGTATATACAGTGTCCGCGCGCCAATTGTCTTTGTGAGCGCGGTATTTGCCGCAAACATCAGGCGACGAACGAACCCCTTGCGCGCGCCAAGAGACGCGAAATCGGCAGGATGACCTTCCTGCTCGAACTCACATCATTGATGCCAAGAATGAATAGAGGGATTGGCGAATTATGCGGAAATGAGCGATAGCTTGTTGTTGCCAGGTTCGTATTCACAGGGCGAGCCTAGCATAACGCGCGCTGTCTTTCAAGCCCCGCGCGGCGCATGTATCAGCTCATCAAGTAAGCGTCGGGGCGTCGGTCTGCGAAGACGGGGATCTGCCGCCGCACGCGATCGACTTCTTCGAGGTCGATTTCCGCCGTTAGCACATCCTCGTCGTCGCCCGCCTCGACGATCACCTTGCCCCAGGGGTCGATGATCATGGAATGCCCGCCAAATACGGCGCCGCCGGTATCGCCGCAGGAATTGGTCGCCACTACGAAGCACTGATTCTCGATGGCGCGGGCGATGAGCAAGGCGCGCCAATGCTCGACGCGAACCAAGGGCCACTCGGCGCAAAGCAGCATCAGCTTGGCGCCTTGCGCCACAGCATAGCGACGATATAGCTCGGGAAAGCGCAGATCGTAGCAAATGCTCAAGCCGGCCGCGCCCCAGGGAAAAGCCAGGGTAGCGGGCGCTTCGCCCTCGCCCAGCCACATGTGCTCGTCGAATAGGCGAAAGAGGTGGATCTTGCGGTAGACGGCGCCCAGACTGCCATCCGAGTCATAATAGGCAGCGCAATTCATGATCTGCTTGCCGCGCCGCTCCAGCACGGATCCAAAGATTGCGATCGAGTTATGTCGCGCTGTTTCGGATAATTGAGCGAACATGCCTTCGCCCAATTCGTCGGCGTAGTCGCCGGCGTTTTCCAGGTCGTAACCGGTGGACCAGAGCTCCGGCAGCACGATGATGTCAGCGTTTCGCGCGGCGGCCGCGCCTATCATGCGTTCGGCGGTGGCGAGATTGTCTTCCACTCGCGCCAGCTTGATTTGCATCTGTCCCAGGCTGATTGAGAGTTTGCTCATGTGGCATCCCTGTCACTCACTGAGGTACGAGTTTAATTGAATTGGCAATGCCGGGCAATAATACGTATGTCAACAGCAGTGGTGTAAAGGGAGCATTACGCGCTATCATCTTAGCGGCTGATAGAACTCGCAAATAAGTTGGCCATACGCGCTGCAATGGCCAGCGCTGCCTGTTCACCATTCGCGGCATGGTATGGTCGCTGACGCTTAACTTGTACAAACTTTAGACCAGATGAGGTTGGCATGCCGCACCAGACAGGAATGGGTATTTTCATTCGGTTGATTTTCGCTGGCGCGCTAGTGGCTTTCGCATTCGCCAGCCGGCCGGCCCTGGCCGCTGATGACTTTGACAGCTTGCGGGCTGGAATCGCGGCCGCCAACAGGGGCAGCGGCGGCCGCGTCAACTTGACAGGCGACATCATACTCAGCGCGCCGTTGCCGGCGATCACGGGTCGCGTCACGATTGAGGGCGGCGGGCACAGCATCAGCGGGGACGATATGTTTCGCATCTTGGACGTCGATGGCGGGACGCTGAACATCAGGGACGCCACCTTGACCGGCGGGAAGGCGGCTGACAGCGACGGCGGAGCGATACGCCTGCGCAATGGCGCGCAGGTCACGCTCGAGCGCGCCACGCTCAGCGCCAATTCGGCCTTACACGGCGGCGCCATCGCCATGTCAGACAGCAGCGACAGGCTGAGCGTCAGCGACAGCAACTTCGCAGGCAATATCGCCCGACAAAGCGCGGGCGCGATATACGTCAAGGGCGGCGCTGTCAGCATATCGAATAGCAATTTCGAGAAGAATTGCGCGCTATTCGCCACATTTAGACTCGTCCAGTCAGGCGGCGACCGGGGAACTGTTCGTTCCGGCGCCGATGGCTGTTTTCGTGTCAATTATGTTCGGACGGAGATCGATGCCGATATCCAGTCGCATGTCGACGGCGGCGCAATACGGCTCTTGCATGGCGCCCGTGTCGAGATTGAAGATTCTACATTCAGAGAAAATAAGGCGTCGTATGGCGGCGCGCTCTCAACCGGCAGCAAGAATGTCCGGCTGAGCGTGAGCGGCAGCAGCTTTGTCGGCAACCGCGCCAGCGAGAGCGGCGGCGCTATCGGGGGCAGCTGGTTGGGCGGCGGCCGCATCTCGATCAACAGCAGCAGCTTTGTGGAGAATTACGCCGAGGAAAGCGACGGCGGGGCGATCGATGCGCAGAATCATACGCTTGACATCGATAACAGCACGTTCAGCAAGAACAGCGCTGACAACGGCGGGGGCGCTCTAAAAGTCGACGAGGATGCCAAGGTCACGATTACCCATGCGACTTTCGTGGACAACAGGACTAACGGTGGCGTCGCTACGGCGATTACAAATTCCGGCGGGACAGTGCATCTGCGCAACAGCATTATCGTCAGCAGCCGAGGCGGCACAGATTGCGTGGGCGTTGGGGAGCAGAACCGGGGCAACCTGAGCACAGACGGAACATGCGCGGAGCGGCCCGGCGACGATCCCATGCTGGGCGACATTAGCGGCTCGCCGGCGTATTATCCGCTGCTGGATCGCAGCCCGGCGGTTGATTACGCGGATCCGGAGTTCTGTCTGGAGACGGATCAGCTGGGCACGCCGCGCCCACAGGGTGGCGGTTGCGACATCGGCGCGATTGAGGGGCGCTCCGCCATCGCGGCTGAGCCGACGCCTGTGCCGCCTTTGGTTTGTACATTGGCGCATCAGATTATCGCCGCCAACCGGGACCGGCCCTCTAGCGGCTGCCCGGCGGGCAGTGGAGTCGATACCATCGTATTGGACAGGGACATCATACTGTTCGAATTGCTGCCGGCGATCACCAGTCCCATCATCATCGAGGGTAATGGGTACAGCATCAGCGCAGAAGGCAGAATTCGCATCTTTGATGTGGATGGCGGGACGCTGACGGTGAAGAATTTGACGATGGCGGAGGGCCGCGCCGGAAAAGAAAACGGCGGCGCGATCAAGCTGCACAATCATGGTCGAGCAATTGTCAGCGATTCCCGCTTTATTGGAAATGCGGCGCGCAATGGCAGCGCGGTCTTCATCAACTGGACAGGTACGGAGCGCTCCCGGTTGACCGTGAAAAGGAGCAGCTTCGTCAACAATCGCGGCAGCGTCATTTTTGCCGGCGGAGGTTCGATTTCAATCGAGAGCAGCAGCTTCGTCAGTAACTCGTCAGCTGTGATTAGCATCGTCAATCCCTTCACCAGACTAGATGCGGTCAACAGCAGTTTCATCAAAAGCGGCAGCGCTGTGTTTGCGGAAAACGGCGCCGTCGCCAATCTCACTCACGTTACGGTTTGCTGTGGTTCTTCGCCGCTGCGCACAGCCAAAGACGCATTTACAACCGAGGGTTGGTTCAATGTGTACAACAGCATCCTCGTCGGCAGCGTGCCCTCTGACGTTTGCGACAGTTTGCGGCAGAATATCAGCAATTTCATCGCAGACGGCAGCTGCTCGCCGAGGTTAAGCGGCGACCCCGATCTAGCGGAGGCGGATGACTCGTCCACGCATTTGGAGTTGCTGCCGGGCAGCGCGGCCATCAATGCGGCTGACATGCGGTTCTGCCCTGAGAGCGACCAGCTGGGTCGGGCGCGCTCGACATTTGGTCGCTGCGACATCGGCGCGATTGAAGCCGTCCCGGTCAGCCAGGCTTTGTCTACATGCGTCGTGACCACCACGCACCTGCTCAACTTCCGCGATGGCCCCGGCGGCAATGTCATCGGCGGCGTTCCGCAAAACGCGACATTGAGCGTTGTGGCGCGTACGCCGCGCTGGTTCGAGGTGGAGCATGAAGGCGAAACGGGCTGGATCAGCGCGGATTATGTAGTGAAAGCGGGCGAGTGTGATTTGGAGTAGCCGTAGCCGGGCAGAATCAGATTTTGCGGAGCCGATTGCCATGAATGTTGCGCGCAGGGTTTGGCTTGTCGCTTTATGTCTGCTCGCGCTGACTTCGACGTTGAAGACTGGCGCGGCAGTTGATGATGAGGGCCTCCACGCCGCAATAGAAGCGGCCAACCGCGCTGGGGGCGGCAGGGTCACGCTGGGCGGCGACATATTGCTGAGCGCGGAACTGCCGCGCGTCACCAGCATCCTCATCATCGACGGCGGCGGATTCACGATTAGCGGCGCCGGCCGCTTCCGCATATTTGATATTGAAGGCGGGGGCCTCACCTTGGCGAATTTGACGCTTAGCGCCGGCACAGCGCCCGCCGGTGAGCGGGGCGGTGCGGTTCGGCTAAGCTAGGGCGCGTCGTTAATCGCCAACAATGTGAGCTTTGAAGGCAACCGCGCCGTAGCCGGGGGCGCAATCGCAACCACGAGCGATGGCGACCGTCTGAGTATCAACGCCAGCACGCTTCAACGCAATTCCGCCGTCAACCGTGGCGGCGCGCTGATAGCCGAGGGCGGCGTCCTACGAATCAGCAACAGCGCATTCCTGGAAAATACTGCAGATGGCTCGGGGGGAGCTATCGAGGCGGCGCGCGGCGGCGTCACAATTCTCAACAGCACCTTTGACAACAACGAAGCCGCACAGGGCGGCGCGGTATCCATCAGCGGCGCTGACACTACCTTGACCCATCTGACCATGTCGCTCAATCTCGCTTTTTTTGAGGGCGACGCCGTGAGCAAGGACGCCGGCACGCTGCGCTTGCGCAACAGCATTATTGTCGGCAGAGGGAGCGGCGCAGACTGTCAGGGAGAGCTGGACCAGAATATTGGCAACTTTATCGCGGATGGATCCTGCTCGCCTGCATTGCGGGGCGCCGCATTCCTGGGAGAATTGTTCGGGCGGCCGGCGTATCGTCTCTTGGCTGAAGACAGCCCGGCTATCAATGCTGCGGCGCCGGAATTTTGCCCAGCGACTGACCAGGTTGGCACGGCGCGGCCTAATGGCGCAGGCTGTGATATCGGCGCGATTGAATCGACCGCCCTCCAAGAAGAGACGGGCCCCGCGCCCCCACCCGCTTGTGTGCTGTCAGACCAGATCGTTGCCGCAAATCGGGATCAGCCTTCCGGTGGCTGCCCGGCTGGACGCGGCCACGATATCATCATCTTTACCAAGGACATTACGCTGGAAGCCGTCCTGCCGCCAATCACCAGCAGCATCACCATTGAAGGCGCCGGATTCTCCATCAGCGGGGCTAACACATTCAGACTATTCGACATTGACGGCGGGGATGTCACCATCAACAATCTGACCTTGATGCGAGGAAACAGCCCGCACGAAAAAGGCGGCGCGATCAAGCTGGAAAATGGCGGCCGGCTCAATCTCAGCAATATGGAATTCCGAAACAATGCGGCCGGCTGGGGGGGCGCTATCGCCACGAGCGGCCAGAATGCGCGCCTCAAGGTCAACAGCAGCAGTTTCCACGGCAATGCCGCCAACAGTCACGGCGGATCTTCGCTGACGCAGAATCGCAACGCGATAATCATCCACGCAGGCGGGGCGATCTATGTAGATGGCGGCCTGGTCGAAATCGTGAACAGCAGCTTTCGGAACAACCGGGCGGATTTCTCGGGCGGCGCGGTAGAGATATTCCGGGGCGCCCTCAGCATTAGCAACAGCAGCTTTAGACGCAATACGGCCAGGGACAGCAGTGGCGGCGGCATATATGTGGGTGGAGGCACGGCCACCCTGACCCATCTTACGCTAATGGAGAACTACGCTTATCGCGGCGGCGGCATTAACCAGAGCGGCGGACGGGTCCGTTTGCGCAATAGCATCATTGCCGGCAGCCGCGGCGGCGATTGCGTCGGCTGGTTCAACCAAAATAGCGGCAATCTAATCGAAGACGGTTCCTGCCGACCGGAGCTGCGTGAAGACCCCATGCTTCAGGGCCCGGTAGGCGTACCCTTCCATTTGCAACCACAGGACGGCAGCCCGGTGATCCACGCGGCGGACGCGGCATTCTGCACGGAGAGCGATCAAATCGGCCGGGCGCGTCCGCAAGCCGGCGCCTGTGACATCGGCGCGATTCAATCTGTGCCGATTGAGTCGCCGCTGTCAGCTTGCGATGTGACCACAAGCTACCCGTTGAACTTCCGTGACGCGCCAGGTGGAAATCGCATCGGCTCCGTGCCGATAGACACGACGCTTGCGGCGGCGACGCGGACGGTTGGCTGGTTCCGGATTGTGTATGATGGAACGCCAGGCTGGATCAGCGCGGATTATGTGATGACCGCAGGCGAGTGCAGTTAAGATCGCGGAACAGGCTGAGATTCAAAAAGGGGGCTCCCATGAGGAAAGGCCGACTGAGACGGGCTGTGACAGTTGGGATCCTCTTGCTGGCGGCGGCTGGCTGGCGGATATCGACGGCGGGCGCCGCGGGCGATTTCGAGAGCCTGGTCGCGGCGATTGAAGCGGCGAACAGTGGCGGCAGCGGGACGATTGCGTTGAGCGGCGACATCACATTGGGCGCCCGGCTTCTGCCAGTCACAGGCAGTCTTACCATCGACGGTGGTGGGTACAGCATCAGTGGGGATGGCGTCTATCGCATCTTCGACGTGGATGGCGGGGCGCTCAGGCTAAGCAATATAACGCTGACCGCGGGCACTGCGCCGGAGAGACAATTCGGCGGGGCGCTACGATTGCGAAATGGCGCGCGTGTCTCCATTGACGGCGCCGCCTTCAGCGATAATCGGGCGGTCCAAGGCGGCGCAATCGCTACTCATGGCGCGGGCGTCGACCTAAGCATCAGCAACAGTACGTTCGCGCGCAACCACGCCGGCGACTATGGCGGCGCGCTATTCCTGGAAGGCGGGACGACCAAGGTAACGCGCAGCAGTTTCCAAGAGAATAAATCCGATTGGTATGGCGGCGCGATCGCGGCGCATGACGGCAGGCTAAACGTTGCCAACAGCACCTTTAGCGACAATTCGGCCGATTTCGGCGGGGTGATTGAAGTCTTCCTGGACGAGGTGACATTCACGCATGTCACCATGATTAACAACCGGGCGCGAGGGAGATCCGGCGGCGCCATTCACCGCACGGCCGGCGTCATCCATCTGTACAACAGCATTGTCGATGGCAATGCGACCTTTAAGGCTTGTACAAACGGCTTGAACCACGCCAGCGGCAATATCAGCCACGATGGTTCTTGCAACTTGCTGGGCGCGCGGGCCGAAGCCTTGGTTGGCGAGATGACTGGCGCGCCGGGTTGGTTCCCGCTATTGGATGGCAGTCCGGCGCTGGATGCGGCCGATCCGGCGTATTGCCTGGAGACAGACCAAAACGGCACGCCGCGGCCGCAGGGCGGCGGCTGCGATGCTGGAGCGATAGAATCGACCACGGCTCAATTGGCGCCTACGCCGATCTTGCCGCCGCCCGGCTGTCCCTTATACGATGCGATCGTGGCCGCCAACACGGACGCTCCCTCAGGCGCTTGTCTGGGTGGGCAGGGCCACGATACGATCTCGCTTGACGCGGATGAAGACATCACACAGCCGCTGCCGCCGATCACAAGCGAAATCACCATTGAGGGCAATGGCTTTAGCATTGACGGCAAACGACAGAATCGCATATTTGATATCGCGGGCGGCGAGCTCGCGCTGAGGAATGTCCGGCTCATCAACGGTAAAGCAACCTCGGCAGGCGGCGCAATTCGATTGCGGGAAAATGCCCGCCTGACAGCCGACGGTGTGGAGTTCACTCGCAATACCGCGGAACAGGGCGGCGCCATTGCGACGACGGCCGCAAGCGCCAGCGCGAGCATTCGCAACAGCCGCTTCGAGCTGAATAAAGCCGATATTTACGGCGGCGCAGTATTGGCGCAGCGCGGGACAGTCAACGTCAGCCAGAGCAGCTTTCTGCGCAATTCGGCCGGTGGCTCGGGAGGCGCACTTCAGATTGGCTACGGAGTGATTGACGTTGCCAACAGTACCTTCCATCGCAATAGCGCTGCCAGTGGCGGCGCCGTCACTATCGATTTCGGCGGTATCACCTTGACGCATGTGACGATGGTGGATGACTTTGCGATGCAGAACAACGGGGATGCAATCAAGAATGGGGATGGCAGCGCTGTATTGCGGAACAGCATCATCACCAGCGACCAAGTCGCCGATGATTGCGCCGGTCGCATTGAAATCAGCCGCGGAGTTATAAGCCCGGATGGATCTTGTGGCCTGAAGACGAGCGCTGACGCGCGGCTTGGCGATGCAGTCCGTTCGCCGCTGTACTTTCCATTGCTGGACGGCAGTCCGGCGGTTGACGCGGCGATTGCGGAATTTTGCCCGGCGACCGATCAAGTCGGCCAGGCGCGGCCTTTGGGCAACGGCTGCGACATCGGCGCGATTGAATCGGAAAGCGCCGCGCCGCCGGACCCGACGCCGGCGCCCACTGCTTGTACGCTGGCGGACAGAATCCTGGCGGCGAATACGGACCGGCCGGCGGGGTTATGCCCGGCGGGCAGGGGCGCTGATACGATCAGGCTAACTGAGGACATTACGCTGGCAGAGCGCCTGCCGCCTATCACGCGCGCGCTTACGATTGAGGGCGCGGGCTTCAGCATCAGCGGCGATGAGCGCTTCCCCATTTTCACCGTCGATGGCGCCCCGCTAACGATCAACAACTTGACGTTGGTCGACGGGCGCAATCCGCGCTCTGGCGGTGGCGCCGTCAGTTTGCTGGGCGGCGCCTCTGTCGTCGTCCGGGACAGCAGTTTTTTGCGTAATCAAGCGAAAGGAGGCGGCGCGATCGCTTTGCGCGGACGGAACAGTCAACTGGTCGTCTTCGATAGCAGCTTCGTGGAAAACAGCGCTGAATCAGGCGGCGCGATTGAGATGTGGTCGGACAAACTGACGATACGCGGCAGCAGCTTCGTCGACAATAAGGCGGAATTCAGCGGCGGAGCCATTGACATCGCTTCTGGAGAATCGGCGAGCATTACCAATAGCACATTCAGCGGCAATGCAGCCGATTATCGCGGCGGAGCGTTGTCGGTCGGCTGGACGAAAGTCACCATGACGCACGTGACGATGGTAGGGAACCGGGCGCCGCGCCTGAAAACGGAAGACCGGGGGCACGCGCTTTTGATCTACGATAGAAACTCCGGTTTCAACTTGCGCAACAGCATCATCGCCGGCGTTGAAGACGGTCCTGCTTGTGTAGGGCCTTTGACGCAGAATATCGGCAATCTTATTGAAGACGGTACGTGTTCGCCCGCGCTCAGCGGCGATCCTATGCTGGACGCGTTGACCGGCTCGCCCCCATTTCATGCGCCGTTGCCGGGCAGTGCGGCGATTAACGCCGCCGACGCGAGATTCTGTCGGGAAGTCGACCAGATCGGGACGAAGCGATCGCTGGTCGGCGCCTGTGACATCGGCGCGATTGAGTCGATTCCGGTCATCGTCGATTTGAGCGGCTGCAATGTGACCACGACCCACGGGCTCAATTTCCGTGATGGGCCGGCTGGGACGCGGATCGGCCTGGTGGCTGAAAGCGCAACGCTGGCGGCGACGGCGCGGACGCCCGGCTGGTTCCAGGTCGAGTACAACGGTGTGACTGGCTGGATCAGCGCGGATTATGTGGTGACAGAAGGAGAGTGTGGATGAGGTCGAAGCTTGAGATTCATAGAGATGCCTCAATGCATCCAGGATGGCAAAGACCTAGCGCATCACTGCTGTTGATTATGGCGCTGCTCGGCCTCGTGCTCGCAGCCTCGCCAGTGGGAGCCTCAACCTGCTCGCTGGCGGATCACATCCGCTCGGCCAATAGCAACACATCGGTGGGCGGCTGCCCGCGGGGTACGAGCCACGACATCATCACGATTACCGAGGACATTACGCTAAGCGAGGCGCTGCCGCCGATAACGGGCAGCGTCACGATTGAGGGTGGCGGGCACAGCATTAGTGGAAAAGACGCCTACCGCATTTTTGATGTGAATGGCGGCACGCTCGATCTTACCAACGTGACGCTGACACAGGGCAACGGCGGCAAGGAAGTGGGTGGCGCGATTCGGCTACGGAATAGCGCGCAGGTCAGCATCGCAGGGTCCACGCTCGGGGACAGTCTGGCGACCGGCGGTGGTGCAATCGCAATGGCTGGCAGCGGCAATACTTTGACGGTCAGCAGCAGCAGCTTCGTCAGCAATCGCGCCGAAGAGGATGGTGGCGCGATTTTGGCTGATGGCGGCACGTTGCAGATTAGCGAGAGCACTTTCGAGAGGAATTGCGCCGAGATCGCCGCGCACAGGGTCGACATTGATCTGACCGAGCCGAGGCATGAGCGGTCCAGCGACGAAGGCTGCCCTACGGTCACATTCGTCTGGCCTCGGCCTGAAGATATCGCCTTCTCAATTGAGGGTAGAGGCGGCGCCATACACTTACTACATGGGGCGCGGGCGCGCATAGTCGCTTCGACCTTCAGCAGAAACAAAGGCACAGAAGGCGGCGCTGTCGCGACCGCTGACGGCGATGTTCATCTTGTCATCAGTGGCAGCAGCATTAGCGGCAGCAGATCCAAAGGCTCCGGCGGCGCGGTCGACATCACAGAAAGCAGCTTCCGGGACAACAGCGCGGAAAAAAGAGGGGGCGTACTCTTCGGTGAATCAGGCAGCGTCAGCATATCGAATTCCACCTTCCATAACAATCGAGCTTCTTCGTCGGGCGGAGCGCTGCTGGTCGCCGGCGCGGACGTGACGCTCACTCATGTGACCATGATCGACAATTGGGCGATGCATTCCAGCGGGGGCGCGATCCACAAGGAAGAAGGCATCGTCTGGCTGCGCAACAGCTTGATTGCCGCCACGGCGCGGACCGATGACTGCAGCGGCGGTATAGATGAGATGGCGGGCAATTTGAGCGCAGACGGGACATGCGCGATTCTGCCCTATAGCGAAGACCTATTGCTTGGCGGCTTGACCGGCTGGCCCGCCCATTACCCGCTGCTGGATTACAGCCCGGCGGTGGACGCAGCCGACCACAAGTTTTGCCTGGACAACGACCAAGCCGGGACGGCGCGTCCTGCCGGCGACGGCTGTGATATCGGCGCGATCGAATCCATTCCGGTTGCTACATCAATATCAGGCTGCGTGGTGACGGCGACGCACACGCTCAACTTCCGCGAGGGACCGGGTGGCACGCGCTTCGGCACCGTAAGGGAGCAGTCGACCCTAAGTGCAACTGCGCGGACTGTGGGCTGGTTCCAGGTCGAGTATCGCGGCGTGATCGGCTGGATCAGCGCGGATTATGTGGTTGCTGAGGGCGACTGCGGCTAGACCAAGCGGATCAGAAATAACAAACGTGATTTTGACGTCCACCTGGTTACGAAAGAACTTGATCCTCCGGCTCAGTTAGCGCCAACATGCGCTGGAAACGGTCTTTTCTTCGTTTGCCTATCCAGACGTACGTTAGCTAAACCGACGGTTCTCCACCGCTGGTAGCCGGCTGACTTGCCTGCCATCACGGGCTGCATTATCGTGAGAGGCAGCGTTGGAACGGCTGCCGACCAGGAGGGCGAAATCGTGGGACGACACAATATGAATAGCCGACGGTTTCCGCTTACCTTTATACTGCTCTGCCTGTTCAGCGTACCCAATCAAGAGGTTCAAGCAGCTGTCATTCGCGTGGAAGAGGGCTGCAGTCTGCACGATGCGATCACGGCGGCGAACACGGATGAGGCGAGCGGCGGCTGTCCGGCTGGCGCCGGGGCGGATACCATTGTTCTGAGCGGAGACGTGACACTGAGCGCCGAGCTGCCGGTGATCGAGTCGATGATTTCGATTGACGGCGACGGTTTCACGATAAGCGGGGACAATAAGTTCCGAATCTTTGATGTAGCTTGCGCAAAGCTCACGATTAGCCATCTGACTGTGTCAGAGGGCAGCCTTGGCGAACAGCGACACGCAAGGGGCGGCGCCATTCGCCTTCGGGATGGCGCGCATGTCATCATTCGAAAATCAACCTTGAAGAACAGCAAAGCTGGTGCTGGCGGCGCAATCTATACGGCAACCTGGAGTGTTCAACTTGACATTCAAGGCAGCGAATTCCTCGAGAACGAATCCGAATTTGGCGGTGGCGCAATCCAGGTAAACGGCGGAACGGTGAATATCAGCAGCAGCAGCTTCGGTGGCAACTACTCAAGAGGAGAAGGTGGTGCTATAGACGCGATGCGGGGACGACTCCGTGTTCGGAACAGCACTTTCAGTACCAACCGCGCTTATCAAGGCGGCGCCATTCACTCGTTATGGAATCTCGAACTTGACAACAGTATGCTGACGCAGAATCGGGCGGATGAGGGAGGCGCGCTTTGGGCTGCCGGGGGAACGCTTACGCATGTCACGATTGCCAACAACGAGGCGACCCAGGCTGGCGGAATCTCAATGTTAAGTGGGGTGACCCTGCGAAACAGTATTGTGGCCGGGAACCGCGGTGGAGATTGCGCGATCTTGAATCAGCCTGTTGCTGTTGCCAACAGCTTAATCGCAGACGGCAGCTGCGATGCCGAGCTCAGCTGCGACCCGATGCTGGGCGATCTTTCAGCTGATGGCGGCTATCATCCGCTCTTGCCGGACAGCCCCGCCATCGACGCCGCGGATCCGGCGCATTGCACGGCGACGGACCAGCTCGGTACTCCGCGGCCACAAGGCGAGGCCTGCGATATCGGAGCGATTGAGTTTACGGGCGAGTAGCATCGCCGGCTAAGCATCCAGCCCAATCGACACGAACTTCTGGTCCATATATTCGTACAAGCCTTCTTGCGAGCCTTCGCGGCCGAAGCCGCTTGTCTTCGTACCGCCGAAGGGCGCCTCGGCCGTGGCCGGCACCATGTCATTGACGCCGATGATGCCGAATTCCAGCCCCTCGTATACGCGCGTTGCTGTCGAGAGGTCCCTGGTCATGACGTAGCCGGCCAAGCCATAGGGCGTGTCATTGGCCAGGCGCAGCGCCTCGTCGACAGTATCGAAAGTGCTGACCGCCATCACCGGCCCGAAGACCTCATCGCAGCCGATTTGCATATCGGACGTGACATCGGTCAAGACAGTCGGCTGATAGAAGTAGCCCTTTTCGATATTCGGGCGTCCGCCGCCGGCGACCACCGCCGCGCGTTTGGAGACGGCATCGGCGACGAATTGCTCGACCTTGTCGCGCCCGGCGCTGCTGACCATGGGCCCGTTGCTGACGTCTTTCTTCATGCCATCGCCGACAACCAGCTTCTCCGTTTCTATTTTGACGGCGTCGAGGAAATCTTCCAGCGCCGGCTGCTCGACATAGAAGCGCGTGGGGGAGATGCAGACCTGGCCGTTGTTGCGGAATTTCGCCATCACGCCCTGCTGCGCGGCCCGCTCGATATCAGCATCGGCGAAGACCAGCACGGGCGCGCTGCCGCCCAGCTCCATGCCGAGCTTCTTGATGCCCTCGGCCGCACCTCGCATCAAGATTTGGCCGACGCGCTGCGAACCGGTGAAGCTGACTTTGCGCACGCGCGGGTCGCGCATGATCACCTCGCTCATGATCTGCGGATCGCCATTGATCAAGTTGACCACGCCGGGCGGGATGCCCGCTTCCACCATCACGGTAACCAGCGCCATGGCGCTCATGGGCGTCAGTTCGCTGGGGCGGCCGACGATGGTGCAGCCGGCGGCCAGCGCGCCCGCCCACTTGCGCGCTAACAGGTAAGCCGGGAAGTTCCAGGCGGTGATGGTGGCGACAACACCGAGCGGCTGCGGAAGCGACAGCAGGCGTTTGCCCGCTTTGCGCGCCGGGATGGTCCGGCCGTAAGCGCGTTTGCCCTCTTCGGCGAACCAATCAAAGAGATCGGCGCAGGCGCCCCATTCGCCGCGCGCTTCGCCGATGGGTTTGCCGCATTCGGCGGTCATAATCGGCGCCAGCTCGTCCGCATTGGCGCGCAGGGCATCGGCGATATCGCGCAAGATGGCGCCGCGGTCGTAGGCCGTCAGCGTTTGCCAGCCCGGCAAGGCGCCCTGCGCTGCCGCAATCGCCTTGCCCGCGTCCTCGGCGCCGCCGTAGGGCACATCCGCGATTTCCTCTTCGGTGGCCGGGTTGACCACTTGCCATGCTCCGCCGTCAGCTGCGTCAAGCCATTGACCGTCAATTAGCATTTTGTATTGCATAAGTTTCCTGTCGCCTTTCCAGTCTCTTTTTCGAGAGCGTCAATCAGTGGCGTCTGGAACCATCCCCATGCCGCTGTCGCCAGCGCGCCTCGGGGGAATTCGGCAGCGCACAAGTTGCGAAACACGCAACTTTGTTGAAAAGCAACCGAGGCCCTGCGTATTCGAACTCGATCCAGCCCGGTGGCGAAGGCAGCAGCTGCTACCGTTCGCCTTCGCTTGGACGCCGCAGTTTCGCATCGTAGCCCAGCCGAGTTGACAGCGCGTCCGCGGTATCTTTGACGACCGAGCCGAAATCGTCGATGCGCTCGAGGGTGACGCGACCGGCGGGACCGCTGATGCCAATCGCGCCGACCAAGGCGCTGCGGTGATCATAGACGGGCGCCGCCACACAGCGCACACCGTAATTGTACTCCTCGTCATCGATGGCATAGCCGCGTTTTCCGGTTTGCGTCAATTGCGCCTCCAGAGTGGAGCGGTCGGTGACCGTACGGTGCGTGAAGGGCTTCATCTCTTCGGGCATGCAGCAGTCGCCAAAAGCCAGCATTACCTTGCCCAGCGCGGTACAATGGAGCGGCGAAAGCGTGCCAATCTCGGATTCCACGCGCAAGGCGGCTGTTGATTCAACCTGGTCGATATAGAGCGCCTGGCGCTGCGCCAGGATGGCCAGATGAGCGCATTCGCCGGTTTCGTCCACCAGTTCGTGCAAGTAGGGCCGGGCGTGATCGCGCAGGGTAATGCGATTCAGCAGATGCTGGCCCAGCGTCAACAGCTGCGGGCCCAGGGTGTAACGCGAGCTGTGCTCGTCTTGCTCGACGAAGCCGTAATTGGCCAAGGTGTGCAACAGGCGGGAGGCGCTGCTCTTGTCGATTGACAATTGATTAGCGACTTCCGTAGTTCCCATGCCGTTGCGCGAATGCTCAAGCAAGTTTAGTATTTTCAAGCCTCGCGCCAGCGATTGTATCTCAGCCATTATAGTCTTCTCTCATTACGCAACACATCAAGCGTTATAAGCAACAATCGTTGCGATCCTGGTGATCTCCGCCCAATTGGTTGACAATTATAGAACAGTGTTGTAGTTTTAGCAACATGCACAAGGAACTGCTTGTCTTTTTGGTGAATATGCGCTAATTTGTAAGGGTAGTCAGGAGGTGACTATGAGCAGACTTTCAGCATTTCGCCTCGCCAGCTTAGCCTCTCATATGGAGAATTGATGATGATGAACAGACGTTTGATCCTGGCTGTACTTTTTGTTCTTGCGGCAGCGCTGGCTGTCACGCCCGCCCTGGCGCAAGACGACTTAATGGGAGACTTTACCGTATCTCATTACTTCGGTGGTTTCGGTGGCGAATTCATTGACGGCATCGTCGAGGACTTTATCGCCGCGAACCCGGGCCTGATGCACGCCGCGAGCCCGGTGGATCACGAGCAATTCAAGACTTCGATTTTGGTGCAGTTGGCCGGTGGCAACCCGCCGGATACCTTCAGCTATTGGGCCGGCGCGCGTATTCAGTTTGTGGTTGACGGCGGCCGCTTGCAGCCGATTGACGATGTATGGGAAGCGAACGACATGGATTCGCAATTCCCGCAGGCCGTCATCGACAACGCCGCCACCTATGATATGCACCGCTACGCCGTGCCTTTGACCTTGCACTGGGTGGGCATGTTTTACAATGTTGCGCTCTTTGAAGAGGTGGGCGCGATGGTGCCGACGACCTGGGACGAGCTGGTCGATGTGGCCGAGAAGTTCAAGATGGCGGATATCCCGGCCTTCGCGCTCGGCTCGATCAACCGCTGGCCCGGGCAATTCTGGTTTGACATGATCTTGCTGCGGACGGCCGGTAACGATTACCGCAACCAGCTGATGAGCGGCGAAGCGTCGTACACCGATCCGGAAGTCGCGCGCGCCTTTGGTTTGTGGAAAGAATTGGTTGATGCCGGTTACTTCTATCCCGACGCCAACGCTTATGACTGGGACGAAGCGGCCAACCAGGTCGCCAATGGCGAAGCGGCCATGACCTTGATGGGCACCTGGATCGGCGGTTTGTACGCCGGCAACGAAATGGTAGCGGGCGAAGACTTCGACTACTTCTCCTTCCCCACCATTGACGAAGACACGCCGCGCGCCTCGCTGGGTCCCATCGATACCTTCGTCGTCTCGGCTGATGCCGCCAATGCTGACGCCGCCAAAGCCTTCCTGGTGCATTTGACCAGCCCGGATGTCCAAGCCGAATTCGCTTTGGGCGCTGGCAACTTGGCGCCGAGTCTGCTGGTTGATACCGGAATCTACAACGATGTCGTCGCGCGCATCGCCGGTGAGATCGCCAACGACCCGGTCTTCGCTTTCAACTACGATTTGGCGACGCCGCCACCGGTCGCGGAAGTCGGCTTGAGCTCCTTCTCGGAATTCATGGCCAATCCGGGCGACTACGAAGCCATGCTGGAGCGCGTCCAGGCGGATGCCGCGGCTGAATTCGCCGGCATGAAGTAAGGCGT
>WTGO01000045.1 GCA_011523515.1 Chloroflexota bacterium | reverse complement strand
GGGGGTGGGGTTGGCATGCAACGTTAACGAGCCCAGTCGCTGAATCGAATGCCAGATCAGTTACACACGCAGAATGGGGGTAGCGAGGCGAGCCTGAGTTCATCTCGCTACCCTGCCCTGCCCGCTGTTTTGCAATCAGGCGGCGCCGTCGCCTATCTGTTCCTGCTGCCCTCTCTAGTCTTCCTGGCTGTGTTCACGCTTTGGCCCATCGTATCGGTGATCTGGAGCAGCTTTCACGCCCGGCGCGGGCGCAGCCAAATCTTCGTCGGTACGGACAATTTCGAACGGATCTTCAGCGACCCCTTCAGCCAGCAAGTCATCCTGAATACTGTCGGTTACGTCACGCTGAGCCTGCTTTTATCCGTATTTGGCGGGCTGCTGCTGGCGATCCTCATGAACCAGGGCCTGAAAAATATCGGATTGTTTCGCTTCCCCTTCATGGCGACAATCGCCCTGCCCATGGTCAGCGTCGCGTCCGTCTGGCTCTTCATGTACAGTCCGCGCGTGGGCCTGTTAAACGATATCCTGGGCGGCTTGGGTATTCCGCGCTCGAATTGGCTCAGTGATCCTGATCTGGCGCTGCCGGGCTTGTTTGTCGTCTATTTGTGGAAGCAACTGGGTTACTTCGCCCTGTTTTATCTGGCCGCGCTGCAATCATTGCCGAATGACGTGCTGGAAGCGGCCACGCTGGACGGCGTCACTTTCTGGCAAAAACTGCGCCATATCATTTGGCCCCTGGTTTCTCCGACGACCTATTTCGTAACAACCATCGGCGTACTCAATTCACTGCAGCAAGTCGATCATGTATTTGTGCTGACTCAAGGCGGACCTAACAACGCCACCAGTCTGGCTCTGTATTATGTATATGAACAGGGCTTCAAGTGGTTCAAAACCGGCATCGCCTCGGCCATGACCGTCGTCCTGCTGGCTGTGCTGTTGACCATGGCCATTCTGCAATTTGTATTCCTGGAACGGCGCGTGCATTATGACTGAGCGAGCCGCGGGAACAGACAGACGCCAAATGACCGCCAAACGCGCCACCTGGCGGGAAGCCCTGCCCATACTGTCGCTGGCGCTATTCGGCATCGTCTGGATGGTGCCGCTGATCTGGACGCTGCTGGCCGCCTTTGTGCCCACCACCGAGCTGCTGAACGGCTCGCCGCTGGTCTGGCTGCAGAGCCTGCACCTGGGTGCCTTCGCCGAAGCCTGGGAGGTCGCGCCCTTCCCGCGCTTCTATCTCAATACCGTCATCTGGGTCTTCGGGTTGCTGGCGCTGCAACTGGTCACGGTCTCATTGGCGGGCTTCGCCCTGGCGCGCCTGGATTTCCGCGGCAAAGACCAGATCTTCTTCCTCTTCCTCACCCAACTCATGGTGCCAGCCACCGTGCTCATCCTGCCCAATTATCAAACTTTAGTAACGCTGGGCTGGCTGGATTCATACCAAGGCATGATGGCGCCCTATATCGCCTCGGCCTTCGGCACCTTCCTCATGCGCCAGGCCTTCAAGCAAGTGCCGAAAGAACTGGAAGAAGCGGCGCGCAGCGATGGCGCCAGCTGGCTGCAAGTGCTCTGGCACGTCTTCCTGCCGGTGACGCGCGCGCCCCTGCTGGCCTTCAGCATCGTCTCGGTCACCTACCACTGGAACGAATTTCTCTGGCCCCTGCTGATCACCAGCAGCGTGGAAACGCGCCCGCTGACGGTCGGGCTGGCGCTGCTGGTTCAGTCCTCGGAGATCGGCGCGCAATGGGACCTGCTCTCGGCCGGCACGCTGATCGTCGCCGTGCCTATCCTGATCCTCATCGCGCTGCTGCAAAAGCAATTCACCAACAGCTTCCTCAGCTCGGGGATTAAGTAGGGGTGACCGGGCCGAAAACGCATCATTTGATGACAGCGACTGGCGCGTGTATAATGAACGCGGAGTATTCCCTATCAACGTATATCAGCATTGGCGACCTTAATGGCAACACAAGGCAAAACAGAAGGCGAACGCATTGCAAACTTGGAAGGTCAAATCGCTCATTTGGCGACCAAGGCGGACCTTGCCGCGCTGGAAGCGAGGCTTGACGCCAAAATTGAAGCGCTGCGAGCCGAGATGAGTACCGTCAAATGGATCATCAGCATCGCCATCCCCGCCGCCATCGCTATCACAGGCATCATGGTCGGGATTGTCGTGCAGGTGTTGAACAATCTGCCCGTGGCATAGACAAGTGTTGAGCACTCGGACGACACACGTGGCAGCCCAGACTCGAACCGAAGGCGAATTGCTCGCTTACTTTGAGGGACAAGTCCCGCACCTGGCGACCAAAGCCGACATCAGTACGCTTGAGGCCAAGCTGAACACACTCATGTGGATCCTGGCAATTGCAGTTCCAGCAGCCATTGCCGTTACCGGAATAATCGTCGGCGTCGTGGTCCAGTTACTGAATAATTCGCCTGGTTGATATCGCCCTTTGGATTGTGTGGGGTTACCTTCCGGCAAATGACGGCGCGAAGTGGGATCTGCTCTCGGCCGGCATGCTAATCGTGGCCGTGCCTATCCTGATCCTCATCGCGCTGCTGCAGAAGCAATTCACCAATAGCTTCCTCAGCTCCGGGATTAAGTAGGCTCGCGACGTTAAAATCGGGCAGACACTACTTCCCATGGATAGATAGATGGGCCATTGGTGGGATTATTAGCCGATTTCATTCTCCGACTTATCGTATTCTTCTATGTAGAACTTGTCGATTCGGTACCTTACCAAATGCCAGAAACTCGTAGGCGCAATAATGAGATCTTGCCCGTTATATTCGATTGCGAAGCGATAAGTAAACATCTGCCTTAAGGTTGGTTCTGCACCCTGTTTCTCTTCCATTCTTACATAGCTCTGCACTTTGTCTTCTAGCAAAACAGGAGGGCGCATAAAACTATCGTGCTTCAGACCGTTTACAAGGCTCTTTCGAAGTATCTTTACGATTTCCATTTTGGAATCGTGTTCGTTGCCGACAGCCTTTGCACTGCCCAAAATCCAGAGTAGCATGTTGTCTGTAATGCCCTGCAGATTTCCACCATTCTTTGTTGGGTCGAACTTCGGATCATAAAGTGTAAACGCACGCTCAATACAAGGCCACATCAGCATCAGCGCCGCCAAATGATTATCTTCACTTCCTGACATCAGCAGGCTAATCTGCGGTCGATAACAGATGAACCAAACGTCTCTATGTGAGATATCTTCCAGATTGCCCATCACAATGTCAAACTCTCCATTTTGCATTTCTTGTCACTCCCTGTCCTGACTTTCGCTTGTAACGCTAGAGAATAAACCAATGTGATACACATTATCTTATCTTAGCCAGACGGTTTCTTCGGAAGTTCTGCGACCGAGAAAATGAACTCTCCTCATATCAAGTCCTTATTCATATAGCCCAGTTTCTTATTTTGCCGGCGCAACCCGCTAAGCGTGTAGATGTTGCTTTTCAACCGATTGCACGGGCCGCACAGCAGCACACGATTCGAGATGTGATTCAGCCCGCCGTCCGAGCGCGGGACGTTGTGATCCAACTGCAAGTAGCGCGGGTCGTCAAAGTCCCGATAGCATCCTTGACAGCGCGCCCCGTGCTGCTCCAGTAAATGCGCATACATCTCGGCGCGGCTCATCTTGGGACCCGGCGGCTCATGCACTTGCTTGACGCGCAAGAAGGGCGCGGCCGGCTGGGCGTCGTCCGTCCGCGTCGGCGGCTCTGTTGAGTAATGCACTTCGCCGAACAGCCCAACCTCGTTCTTTAGCCGATCAACGACCACCTCGTGTGCCTTGTCCCAAATGTCGATACCCACCCATTGACGCCCCAACCGTTCCGCCGCGACCGGCGTGGTGGCGCAGCCGCAGAAGGGGTCGAACACTATATCGCCGTCGTTTGATGACGCCAAAATTATTCGTCGATAGAGGGCTAAAGGTTTCTGTGTAGGATAGCCGAGTCTCTCTGTCTTATCCTTGGGATCAACAGGCTTCATATGCCAGACGGTGTCAAGTGCTTGTCCCTGAACTTCGTACACCAAGTCATCGGATCCGGGTTCTCTTCCATTCTCCCTTCGCCACCGATTCAAGAAACGCACAAAGCGAGAGTCTTGTACTGGCATATTTCTACCATAAATGTACCGACCATCTACAAGGTATTTTCGCCATCGTTTGAAGTCTATCGTGCCCGAATTATCGTCCTCAAATAGCCGATTGAAAGTCCAGCCGCTTGATTTGGAATATACCAAGAATGTGTCGTGTTTCTTTGCAAAATATCGTTTAGTTTGGCCATGAAAACTCTTATAATGCCATATAACCTCGTTCCGAAAATTATTCCATCCAAATATCGCGTCCAAAACCGCCTTGAGATAATGGCTCGCAGTCGGGTCGCAGTGCAGGTACAGGCTGCCCGTCGGTTTCAGAACGCGCCACATTTCCAGCAGACGCACCGCCATAAAGCACATGAACGCCCCCATGCCATCGCTATGGGCATAGCGAGCGCTTTCAATCGCTTCCATCAAGCGCGGGTAGTCGTCGGTAATCTGGTCAATCCAGTCCTGATGAACATCCCGCTCCCAAGACCAGCGGTCTTGGAACTTGGCGCCGGCGGCTAGACTGTCCGGCGTGGCGTGAAAGTCGCGATTCTTGTTGAAGGGCGGGTCGGTAGCGATTAGGTCGACGGTCTCGCTATTTATTCCGCGCAGGAATTTCAGATTATCGCCGTGATACAATGTGCGGTTTATGAAATTAGGCTCTGCCATCAGCAAACTCATTCTTTCGTCTACAGTCGCAAACGAACCATCGACACTATATTGCCATAACGTTTGCAGGACAACTATCGGAAACCTCTGTGCTTCTGTGGCAATAGAAAAAACTCTGTGCCCTCATTTTTCCTCGGTGTACTCGGTGGCAAAAGCGCGACCATACACTCACCTTTCCCCGCCCCCCGCCTGCCATTCCCCGCCGCTTGCGCTACAATACGCCCAATCACCACTCACCAACCCAAGGAGCCCCACATGTCCACGACCAACGGCGTCCGCGCCCAGCTCAACCAGCGCAGCCGCACCCTCGTCCACGGCGCCGAACGCGCCGGCGCCCGCGCCATGCTCAAAGCCGTCGGCTACAGCGATGACGACCTGGCCAAACCCCTTATCGGCGTCGCCAATACCTGGACCGAGATCGGCCCCTGCAACTTCCACCTGCGCAAGCTGGCTGTCGATGTCAAGCGCGGCATCCGCGCCGCCGGCGGCACGCCATTCGAGTTCAACACCATCAGCATCTCGGACGGCATCACCATGGGCACCGAGGGCATGAAAGGCTCGCTGATTAGCCGCGAGGTCATCGCCGACAGCATCGAGCTGGTAGCCATGTCGAACATGCTCGATGGCGTGGTGGCGCTCTCCGCCTGCGACAAAACCATCCCGGGCACGATCATGGCGCTGATCCGCCTCGACCTGCCCTCGCTGATGCTCTATGGCGGCACCATCTACCCCGGCGTGCACAAGGGCCGCGATATCGACCTGGTCAACGTCTTTGAAGCGCTGGGCCAATTCCAGGCCGGGCAAATCAGCTATGAGGAGCTGATGGCGGTCGAGAATGTGGCTTGCCCCGGGCCGGGCGCCTGCGGCGGACAATTCACCGCCAACACCATGGCCATGATCAGCGAAATCATCGGCATCTGCCCCATGGGCATGGGCGATGTGCCGGCCGAAGATCCCGAGAAAGAGACCGTGTCCTACCAAGCCGGCGCGATGATGCTCGATATCCTCGAGCGCGACATCCGCCCATCCGATCTGGTGACACGCCAGTCGCTGGAGAATTCGCTGGCCGCCTCGGCCGCCACCGCCGGCAGCACCAACAGCATCCTGCACTGCCTGGCCTTCGCCCGCGAAGCCGGCATCGACTTCACCCTGGACGATATCGAGGCCATCAGCCGCCGCACGCCCATCATCGGCGATATGCGCCCCACCGGCCAATACGTCGCCCTCGACCTCTTCAAAGCCGGCGGCGTGCCTATTTTGGTGAATCGGCTGATCGACGGCGGCTACATGACCGGCGATACGCCCACCGTCACCGGCCAGACGCTCGCTCAAGCCTGCGCTGACGCCGTGGAGACGCCCGGGCAAGATGTCGTCCGCGACCTGGACAAGGCCATCAAGCCCAGCGGCGGCCTGGTCGTGCTGCGCGGCAACCTGGCCCCCGATGGCGCGGTCGTCAAGCTCAAAGACACACCACCCCCGCTGACCGGTCCCGCGCGCGTCTTCGACACCGAAGAGGACGCCTTCGAGGCCGTCTCCAACCGCCAGATCGTCGCCGGCGATGTGCTCGTCATCCGCTACGAAGGACCCGTAGGCGGGCCCGGCATGCGCGAAATGCTGCAAATCACCGCCGCGCTCTATGGCCAGGGGCTGGGCGGCGAGGTCGGGCTGATTACCGACGGGCGCTTCTCCGGCGGCACGCGCGGCTTGATGATCGGCCACACCGCGCCGGAAGCGGCCGTCGGCGGGCCCATCGCCCTGCTGCAAGAGGGCGACATGATTACGATCGACGTCTCGCAGCGCCTGCTGCATGTCGACCTCAGCGACGCCGAACTGGCCGCCCGGCGGGCTGCCTGGTCCGCGCCCGCGCCGAACTACGCCAAAGGCGTCATGGCCAAATACGCGCGCCAGGTCTTGCAAGCCAGCGACGGCGCTGTGACGGGGGCTTAGGCTGGTTTGGAGTTTAGATCGAGGATAGAAGCGGGCCTACTCAACGGGCTCGCTCTCTTGTCCTTCGGGTTCCGCCTGTTCGTGAGTCACTTTTAGAGGTATTTGTGTAGCTACAATCCACTTCTCATCTTGACGGAAAGAAATCTCATATTCGTATATGCCGTCGCTAGTATATTGAAACGTATCGGAATTGAAGTTGGTCTTTAGAGTTCCGTGTCCTTTAAGGTTTACCGTCATTTCGGCCAAAACGACCTCAACATTCGCTGGTGTAAAGACACGCATGCGCACTGGATATTCTTTTCCGCCTGGATCGTTACAGTGACGCCAGAGCGTGACTATCCGATGCTTAAGCGGAAGCGATACTGGTCGCTCATTCGGAAGGTGACCTTTGAATGAAACACTACTCAGTGTTTCTATCAAGCTGTAATTTTTGCTGTCCTTGTCCTCAATAGCGTAACGGCACAAGACCGACCAGATATGTCTCACGTTTCCCCCTACGCCGCCGTTGAGATTTCGACCGCAAATGAACCTATCGTGTCAGGATTTGCGGCAACAGTAACCATTGATGTTGTTGCTAGACTGCGTGTGTCAACAGACTCATTGTCCTGTACCATACTATGTGAACTGCTTACGCTGTCCACCGACGAAACGTCCAGACTTTGCTCAATCTGTTGTACAAGTTGAATTATCTTGAAAGCCTTCCACCGAGACCAAAGTAAACCCTCAGTATTCCAAATGAGTGTGCTCGCGCGATACGCCAAGAGCTGATCTACCTTGTTCAAACAGTAGAGATACGCAATGATACTCTCGTCGTAGGAGAGTTTGGTTTCGTGTGACACACGGGGAAGTAGGACGTTTATGCGTAGATAGACATCTTCAGCAAGGTCTGATTCAAACTCAAGCAAGCTCAGAAGACTTCTGACAGTCTCGTCTCGTGACAGGGCATACTCCACGCTACTCAGGCCACTCAGCACTGAAAACTGAATCTGAAATGAGAGCTTCTCAATTTCCTCGAAATAGCTGTCCAATTTCATGAGGAACTCTTTCACTCCAGTATTCACTAGGCTTGCCCAAGTAGTACGGGACGTCTTCCAGTCGATGCTCGACTTCCCCGTGCTTGCCCCATTTGCTCAGTACACGTGTATTTGGGATTTCCCCCAAGTCTGGGAGCACACACGTAACAAGTCCCACATGTACCCGCCTCTTGTCCAAAGTATAAACGACAACATCTCCAACGACCAAATCCTCTTTCGACACCGGCTGATAGCCGTCGCTGGTGAGAATCTGGCCGACGTATTCAATATCTATCCATGCTCTACGGTTCGCAAATATCATTCCTGCACAGTCATACAGTTGCGCAGAAACCGACCGAATACGAAGCTCCGTCTTTCCCTTACGAAGTAATTCGTCGACAAGCTCTACCGTCTTTATCCGAACTAATTCTTCAGTCTGCCGAAACTTTTCTATTACCAAAGGATTGGGCTGCGGAATCTCCCAGCCATTTCGCGCAAAGACGGGCTTCTGTTGGCCAAAGTAATGCAACGACATGGCGCAGGATTATACTCCAGATTAACCTGCAATGTATACCAGCGAGATACTATTTGTGCGCTGCGGGAATTGCCACGCACGCCCCACCCGCGCTACACTCCACCAATGCTCCCCCTCCACAACTCCCGCATCCTCGACCTGACCCGACTCCTCCCCGGCGCAGTCTGCACCATGCTGGTGCGCGACCTCGGCGCCGAGATCATCAAGGTCGAAGACCCGCAGACCGGCGACTACGCCCGCACGATGTCGCCCCTGATCGACGGCATGGGCGCCTTCTTCCAGTGCAGCAACCGCGGCAAGAAGAGCATCGCCATCGACCTGAAATCCGCCGCCGGACAAGCCGTTCTACACCGCCTGGTCACGTCGGCCGATGTGCTGATCGAAGGCTTCCGCCCCGGCGTGTCAACTCGCCTGGGCGCGGACTACGAGACGCTGCGCGCCATCAATCCGCGGCTGGTCTACTGCTCGCTCTCCGGCTGGGGCCAGACGGGGCCCTACGCGCCGCTCAGCGGGCACGATCTCAACTACATCGCGCGGGACGGCGTACTGGGCGCGGACTTGCAGCCGGGCACGCCGGGCGCGCAAGTCGCCGATATCAGCGGCGCTTACGTCGCGGTCATGGGGGTGCTGGCCGCGCTGCTCCAGCGGCAGAGCACCGGCGCAGGCGACTACATCGATGTGGCGCTATCCGAGGCGGCAATGCCGCTGGCCCTGGCCGCCTGGGTCGAAGCGCAGACCACGCCCGCAGACGACGACTTCATCAGCTTGCGCGGCGAAAGCGCCTGCTATCGCGTATACCATTGCGCTGATGGCGAGCCGCTGGCGCTGGGCGCGGTCGAAGCCAAATTCTGGGCCAATTTCTGCCGCGCCAGCGAACGACCGGAGTGGATCGCGCAGCAATACATCCGAGCACGACAGCCCGCGTTGATCGACGAGGTCGCGGCCCTCTTCAAATCGAAAACCGCGGGCGCTTGGGCGATTGTGCTCGACGAAGCCGACTGCTGCTTCTCGCGCGTCATTACGCCCGGTCAGCTGCTCGATGACCCGCAGATTGCGGCGCGCGGCATGGTTGGCGTTGACGAGCGCGGCCTGCCCTGGATGCGTAGCCCAATTCGCCTTAGCGGACACCGGCCCAACTTGCAGGCGGCCCCAGCGCATGGCGAACATACAGACGAAGTACTGCGCGAAATCGGCTATTCGCACGGGGAAATCGAGCAGCTGCTAGCGGGGCAAGTTATCCGTCCAGCGCCGTAAAGCCCTCGGCGTCCGCCAGGATTTTCTTGGAGCCGTGCTCATCAAACAGCACGCTGACGATGCCGCTCTTACCCTCAACGCCGATGACCTTGCCCAAGCCAAACCGGGGATGTTTCACCGACATATTTACTTTGAAAGCGGTGGCATTTTCGCCCGTCTTGGGCAGCCCCGGGAACGGGATGATTTTCTTGCGCAGCTCTTCGTTGGGCGTGGAGACCGAACCGCTGCGCAGGTCGCGCTGCAGCCGGCTGAGCGGTTGCGGATCGCGTTGCCACTGCGTTTGCGACTCGATGCTCTGCGAGCGGCGCAAAGTCGCCAGCGTGGTCGGCGCGCCATCGAGCAAATGCGGCGGCAGGTCGGCCAGAAACTCGGACGGCGCGGCGATGCCTCCGCTGCCACTGAAGAGCGCGCGGCGAAAAGCGTAACTGAGGTAGAGCAAGCGTTTGGCGCGGGTGACGCCAACGTAAAACAGGCGGCGCTCCTCCTCCAAGCCGCCTACTTCTTCAAAGGAGCGGAAGTGCGGCAAAATCCCCGTCTCCAGACCGGTGATAAACACAACCGGAAATTCCAGGCCCTTGGCCGCGTGCAAAGTCATCAGCGTCACAGCGTCCGTATCTTCCTTAAGGCTGTCGACATCGGCCACCAGCGACTGCTCAGCCAGGAATTCGTGGAGCGGCTGCTCGTATTCCAGCGCGTACTGCAGCAAGCCGCGCAACTCTCGCACATTGTCAGCCCGCTCAACCGCCTCTTCCGGGATCTTGCTGATGTCCTCAAGGTGCAGGTAGTAGCCCGTCTGGGCGGTGATTCTGTCGAACATCGCCAGCAGGTCGCCCACCTTGGCCATCTCTTGCCACGCGGACAGCATCTCGGCGAAGGCAGCAAACTTCTTTTTCGCCGCCGAGCCCAACGGGGTCGGATCGTCGTAATAAACATGGTTGAGCGCATTGGCGATGCTCAAGCCCTCGCGCGCGACCCAATTCAGGAAGGCCTCCCGCGACTTAACCCCGATGCCGCGCGCCGGCACATTGATGATGCGCTCGAAACTGACACGGTCGTCGGGGTTATGGATGATTCGCAAATAAGCCAGCAGATCCTTGACCTCGCGCCGCTTGTAGAAACCCACGCCGCCCACCAGCTGCGTACGGATAGCGGCCTTGACAAAGGCTTGTTCCATGGCCCGCGACTGCGCGTTGGTGCGGTACATTACGGCGAAGTCTTTGTAATCCAAACCCTTGTCCGTGCGCAGTTGCCGGATGCGTTCGAGCACTTCGCTGGCTTCGTAGCGCTCGTCGAAGGCTTCAAATACGGTTGCTGTTTCGCCGCGACCCAGCTCGGTATGCAGCGCCTTGGGCGTGCGATTGCGATTGCGGTCGATGACGGCGCGGGCCACATCGAGGATGTTCTGCGTACTGCGGTAATTCTGTTCGAGCAGGATGACCGAGGCCTCAGTGTAGGTCTCTTGGAAACGCAGCACGTTGCGGTAGTCGGCGCCGCGAAAGGCGTAGATCGCCTGATCTTCGTCGCCGACCACAAAGACGTTGTTCTGCGGGGCGGCGAACTGCCTCACCAGCTCGTATTGAACCTGGTTGGTATCCTGAAACTCATCAACCAGCACGTAGGCAAAGCGGTCCTGATAATAGGCCCGCAGTTCGGCGTTGTCCCGCATCAGATTCACCATGTTCAGCAGCAGGTCGTCAAAGTCCATGGCGTTGGCGTCAAGCAGCGCCTGCTGATAGCCGGTATACACCTGCTTGACAATCTCGCCGAAATAGTCAAGGGCCTGAAACTGAGCCGGCGGTATCATTTCATTCTTGGCGCCCGAAATCTTGGACAAGATAGCGCGCGGGTTGTAGCGTTTGGGGTCGATACCGACCTGCTTGACCACCCGCTTGACCAGTGCGACCTGATCGTCGCTGTCATAAATCACATAATCGGGGCGGTATCCGGCGCGTTCCGCCTCGCGGCGCAGATAACGCGCGCAGGTGGCGTGGAAGGTGCCGATCTGTAAGCCGCGCAGACGGTCGCCCAACAGCGCTTCCACGCGCGAGCGCATTTCGCCGGCGGCTTTATTGGTGAATGTGACCGCCATAATGCGATGATGCGGCACGCGATGCTCGCGAATCAGCCAGGCGATGCGGCGCGTCAGCACACTGGTCTTGCCGCTGCCGGGCCCGGCCAGCACCAGCACCGGACCATCGCCGGCCGTGATGGCGGCGGCCTGCTGGCAGTTCATGCCTTCTAATAGCGGATGCTGGCTCATGCGGCGCTTCTCCTCGGCGCAGTCTACTCATTGTATCAGCCGCTCGGCGGCAGCGAAAATGGCTGGCGTGTTCACACAAAATATCAAACGCCCTCGGCTACAGCAATTGGCGGTTCACAAATACGAGAGCTTGGACGAGACGCCAGTCAGTGTCGATTCCAGCGCGGCATCTATTGGTATACGCGGCCCACGAGATTAGTCATCGCCTGCCTCAAATCCAGAACGGGCGTCCGTTACGTTAGGCTCAACCGCCGGCCGGCGTCGGAACGATGATCTCCTCAACCGTCGGACCAAACGCCGGCTCGCCCGGCTCGCTGCCAACGATCGAATTATCCAGCGTGATGTTCAGGTCGAAGTTGATTGCGCCCCCGTTGAGAGACGAGGCCGCCAGCCGCAAGATGTATTGGCCGTCCGCTACCTGCCCGGCAATAGTATCCCATACCCCCAGCGGTGTGCCATATTGCGGCATCTGCACCAGCGACGCGCTGATGGGAAAGAAAGTCTCCGGCTGGTCGACGCTGGCGTAGAGCAATTCGAATCGTTCGAAATCCGGCGCCTGCGCCTGGCCGCGGATTTCGAAGGCGCCGTGCAGCACTTGACCCTCGTTGGGGCTGCTGATGTTGATCAGCGGCAGCGGCTGACCTTGGGCGCAAGCCTGCTGCGGCGGCGGCCGCACGGGAACATCCAGCTCCAACAGCGCGGCGTAATCGTTGCCTTCTTCAGTGTTGTTCAGCCAATCAAGCGCGGCGGCATCGCTGATGGCGGCGAAATTGCGCTCGATAATATGACCCTGACAGAATTCGTTGGCCCGCAGCAGTGTCCAACTATCCACCGTAAGGCGCTGCAAAAAGCCGTCATCCGCCGGCGGCGGATACTGCTCGTGCAAAAACAGGTCCGTGGTCGGTTCCGGACAAGCGGAGTAGCTCAGCGTGCCGGTGGTGCGGCAGATTTCGCGCGCGATCACTCCGCCCGGATTCTCGAAGGGAATCGGCGGATACCAATTCGTCGCCGCGGACATAACGGCATTCCAGACCGGCGCCGCGCTGCGATAGCCGCTGGTATTGTAGGTCGGCGAATTGTCCGATGCGCCCAGCCAAACGCCAACCACCGCATTGCGCGTGAAGCCCATGGTCCAGAGGTCGCGGCTGCCGTTGGTGGTGCCGGTCTTGGCGGCGACTGTGTTCTGCGTCGGGATGCCCAGGCGGGTTAAAGTCAGGTTCGAGCCCGAGTCAAAGCTGGGCTGGCGCGCGCGATCATCGCTGAGGATATTCTGCATTAGATAGGCCAGAGCCGGCGATATGACTTGCTCGGGCGCGGGCCGCTCGCGTTCGATCTCCGCCGCTTCGCCGTCAACTGACTCGGTGATGCGCTCGATGGCGTGGAGCGGGATCCCTTGCCCGCCGCTGGCGAGCACGCCGTATGCGCCCATCATGTCGAACAGCGTAACTTCGTTCGAGCCCAGCGCGCTCGCGAGCGAAATGAAGGACTCTTCAGGAAACTGCAAGCCGAAATCGTCCGCCATATTGGCAAAGCGCCCCACCCCGACGGTGTCGCGGAAGACTTTGACCGTCGGCACGTTATAGCTGTTTTGCAGCGCTGACCGCAGCGGCACGGCGCCATGAAATCGACGGTCGACATTTTGCGGCTCGTAGATGCCGCCGGCGCCCAGATCCTCGACAATCGGCACATCCCAGATGATGCTGGCCGGCGTCAAATAATTCTCATCGTTGTTCTGCAATGCTAGCATATAGACGAAGGGCTTGATGGCTGAACCCGGCTGCTGGAAGGTCAGCGCGTTGTTGACCTGGCCGGCGAGCTCATCGTTGAAGTCGTGACTGCCGACCATGGCGCGGATGGCGCCGGTATTGGGGTCGGTCACCATCACGGCGCCGGTATTGACACCGCTGGCCGCCGCTTTCAGGCCGCGAACCTGGTTGCTCAAAGCAGCCTGCGCAGCCTCTTGCAGCGCCGGGTTGAGCGTGGTGTGGATATTCAGGCCGCGCTGGTATAGCGCATCAGCGCCCAGTTCAGCTTCCACAAGCGTGCGCACATAATCGACAAAGTGCGGATAGGTCACACGCGCTTCGCCGGGTTGGAATGCGGTCGTTTCAATCTCGGCAATCTGCAAGATCGCCATGCCGCCCACGATCCTGCCCCCGTCGTCGGTGCGCACCAGCACTTCGGCGCCGCCGCCCTCGATATCCGTTATGGCGCCGTCAATGATGCAGAAGGGTCCGCGTTCGAGCCAATCGTCATGCTGGAATTGCAGGCAGCCTATTTCGAGCATCTTGCGCATCGTCGCGCGCATGCCCGCTACAGCGACATCGCGGTTGGCGACCGGGTCGTGCCGGACGGGCGAAGGCACGATGCTGGCCAGCAGCGCCGCTTCAGCAAAATTCAGCTGCGCCGCGCTGTGGCCGAAGTAGAAGTTGGCGGCCGCTTCCACGCCGTAGCTCTGGTTGGCGAAGAAGATTTCGTTCAGATACAGTTCCAGGAGCTTCGCTTTGTCGTAGCGATTGGCGATTTCCAGCGCGACCAGGATTTCATTGACTTTACGCTCGACCGTGACATCGCGGTCTCGCAGCACCAGGTTGCGGGCGATCTGCTGCGTGATGGTGCTGGCGCCGGATTCGATGCCGCCGCCGCTGACATTTTGAAAGAAGGCGCGGGCGATGGCGACCGGGTCGAAGCCGGGGTCTTCAAAGAAGCGTTCATTCTCCTGCGAGACGATGGCATGAATCATGTACGGGCTGATCTGCGCCAGCGGGACGGAGGTGCGCGCGCCGGTCTCCTGGCTGTTGATGGCAGCGAGCAGATTGCCCTCGGCGTCGAAAATGCGAGCGGTCTGGTACGCCGGCGTGTAATTCTGCAGCGCGGCGATGCCATCGGCGAAGGGCTCGACCTTGTCGCGATACCACATCATGATCACGCCGGCGGCTACAATTCCGCCGATCAAAGCCAGGATCAGCAGACCGACAATTATGCTCGTGGCCAGGCGGATGCGATTGCTGCGGCGCGTGCTCAGCAATTCCTGGACGATTGGCGACGGTTGCAATTCGAAGTCGCTGTCGATGGCGCGCGGGATAACACTGTCGGCGTCATAGTCAGCAAGCCATTGCGTGGTTGCTGCTTCCTGCGCTTCAGACGCGAGCGTCCGCTGCTGGCCCGGCAGCTCATCGACCAGCGCTGCCGAGCCGGGCACGGTGTATAGCTCGTCCTTGGTGGGCGGCATGTTGCCAATTTTGACGCCGCGTTCGTCATAGATGGGGTCGCCCGCTTTCGGCTCGCCGTAGCCCGGCGGCAATTCGATGTCAGTATTGGGCTGCGTCAGCGTGGCATCGGGGTCGGCCTGGTCGAGGCGAGCCCGTTCCAGCGCTTGCAGGGCCGCGGGAAAGCCAACTTCCCATTGATTGTTGACAGGATCATGCCGATACCACTCGTCGTTTTCGGCATCGATCATCCACCAGACGCCCTGCTCATCTTGCGCCATCGCCTCGTAGAGCAGGCGCTGATAATCCTCAAAGCTAATCTCTTCCTTGCCGAGCAGGTCGGCCAGCGTGGCGGCCTGGTTTTGCATATCGAGGAAACGCTGCGCCACCTCGCTGATTTCGACATCGGGCGGATCGGCGCTCTGCGGCAGCTCATCTTCCGGGCGCGCGAAACGCCGCAGGTCGCGCGCAGGCGCGAAGTCTTCCGGCGGTGGCAATTCGTCGTCGGCGGCAGACGCGCCACGCAGCAGCGACGCCATCATCTCTTCGGGAGACTGGGGCTCGTCTTTCTCCGCAGGCTTGTCGCGCGTCGGTTCGTCGGGCATGGATCGCGTCCAGTTTCAAGCAGGTTTGCTACAGAGAGTATTATAGTGGAATGTGGATTATCGCGGGAAACGGAGGGGCGAAATCTAAGCCACAGCGGCGTCTTCTATTTCCACCAGATCGTGGGGATGGTTCGCCAGATAGCGCTTGACGTAGGGATTGCCCATCACCGCCATATCCGCCACGACATCGTCGCGGCGAATGGTGAAATGGTAAACCTCGATGCAGCGCATGCCCGCAAACCAATGCCGTTGCAAGACGACCTTGCGATCAATAGACCAGCCGCGCGCGATGGCCGTGAGCAGGTTATCGCCACCGGCGTAACGTTCCGAAGAATAGCTCCAGTGCTGCGAAGTAATGTCCTGGTACTGGCCCTGCAAATTCTGCTGCTTCTCGTCGGTCATGCGCGAGATCGCTCCTGGAGCAAAGAATACATGCGGGGATTATACGTTTCAGATGTGACAGCGGCAAGATGGCCGTTGCGACTTAACGCGATGTTAACCGCTATCTATTCCGGCAGAACTTCGGCTTGGGGCGAGACTTCGTAAATGATGCGAATATCGTGTTTGACCAGGAACCGCTCCACAAAGGGATTGCTGAGCACGGGCATTATCATCAAGCGACTGCCCAGCATCAGCGTGAATTCGTACACCGTGCTGGGCCGGCTGCCGCTATGCCAGATTTGCCGAGCGCTGACACGGGGCAAGGCCAGTTTCCAACCGGCGCGTAAGGCTGTCACTAGCTGGCTGGCGGCGGCATACTCCTCCGACGCCGCGCTCCAATACTGGTCGCTCTCGGTGAACTTTTCATGTGTGTAAATGTTCTGACCCAGTTCCATGAGACCGCCCTCCGAGTACGCGCTGCCGCCGCACTTTCGCTGATCCTTGAAAATCTACACGGTGCGTTGGTCGCTGATTTCATTATATACCAATCTTTATACGCCGATACTAGAGCCAGCGTTAAATCGCCTTAATGCAACTGGACTCTCTAAATTGAATCTCTTGTATTGCGAGCTATGGCGCCGGGGCGCACGCTGCGGTGGCCGGCTAGTCGTGCTGAGCGCAATATGCGGCGTAGGACAAGAGCATGGCGCGCAGACCAAATTCACGCGAAATAATGACACAGCGAAATCCCGCGTCTGCGGCGGACCTGGCCGTCCTTTTTCCCAGGCAGAGCGCCGGCAATGCTAGCGCGGCCGGCGCGCTGCAACGTTGACGGAAGAATAGGATGGCTGAGGGGCTGGCGAATGTCAGCGCGTCAATCTTACCGCTGGCAATCATAGCCGGCAAATTAGCTCCCCCGCTGCCAGTCACGGTACGATAGGCGACCACTGCAGTGACGTCCGCGCCACGAGACCGCATGATCTGCGCGGCTCGATCATCCGCCAGGTCCGACTGCGGCAGCAGGATTCGGCTGCGCTCGCCTACTGGCAGCTCCCGCGCCAGGGCTTCAGCACCAAATGCGCTCGGGACAAAATCAGCGCCCCTGCCTAGATGACTGCGCGTTTCCGCCTCGGTCGCCGGTCCGAGCGCCGCAATCCGCATGCGCTTTAATGCCGGCAGCGCTGCCATCGTTCGCGCGCGGTCCGCCACTGCTCGAACGGCGTTGCCGCTGCTTAGCGCCAGCCAGTCATAGGCATGTAATCTCAATAAGCAATCGTCGAATTCGGCGAAGTCTGTCGGCGGCGCAATAGCAATGCAGGGATAAGCGATTGGCGCGCCGCCGAACTGGCGAATCACGTCTTCCAAACCTCCGGCTTGATGAGGCGCGCGGGTGACAACAATACGCTTGCCGGCGAGCAAATCCTTCGTGTTTACTGCCTTGTTCATGGCTTGTCCGCGGCCGCGCCCCGATTTGTCAGATTGGGCAGCAAGCTTCCAGCGCCCTGCTCTAAAGCCTGCAGAGCCAAGTCGGCGCCAAGCTTTCGAGCCGTCTCCAAGCGCTCGCGATTCTCCGTCATGGCGGCTTCACCGATCAGATCCAGCTGATGCGACCCGTCGATCGCGATCACGCGACCCTGCAAGCGCAGTCCACCGCCTTGAAAGTGGGCGCAGGCGCCGACGGGCAACGAGCAGCCGCCTTCCAATCCCCGCAAAAAGGCGCGCTCGGCAGTTGCCGCCAGCGCCGTCGCCGGGTCATTGAGCGGGGCGAAAAATGCGCGCGCCTCAGCGTCAGCGCGACATTGCACAGCGAGCGCGCCCTGGCCGGCGGCGTTGAGCATCTGCGCCGGCGCGAAGATCTCGCGGATATGCTCATTCATACCCAGCCGGATCAGGCCGGCGGCCGCCAATACCACCGCATCCAATTGTCGCTCAGCGTCATCCAAGAGCCCGACTCGCGTGGGGATGTTGCCGCGGATCGATACGACTTCCAGGTCCGGACGCATTGCCAGCAGCTGGGCGCGCCGCCGCAGACTGCCGGTTCCGATGCGCGCGCCCGTCGGCAAATCCGCTAGGGAGCTTGCGCTGCGGCTCACCAGCACATCGCGCTGGTCCTCACGGCGGGGGATCGCGCCGATGGCCAAGCCCGCGGCATCTTCCACCGGCAGATCTTTCAGACTGTGAACAGCGCAGTCGATTTCGCCATTGCGCAGCGCCGCTTCAAGCGCCTCAGTGAACAATCCCTTGCCGCCGATCGCAGGCAGTGGCGCCGTCGGAGTGGCGTCGCCGCGTGTAGTGAACTCGCGGATTTCGATACGCGCCGAAGGATGATGCCGGACGATGAGCTCGGCGATGTGGTTGGCTTGCCAAAGCGATAGCTTCGAGCGCCGCGTACCGATACGAACAAGGGTCTTCATGGACTAATAGCGGGTCCTACAATTGCGAGCCTTGAGCGATTATACAACGCCCCGTCCGTCAAAGGGCAATCGTACAGCGCGAATCCCTGCTTGTCCGATTATGCTGAGCACAGGTAAAACGCGGCACAGCCACCGCCCACGCAAAATACCTTGCCTCACGCATTGTATTGCTCACCCTCTCCCCTTGTGATGCTCGCCATAGAAATGGCGAGAAAGGGGGCTGGGGGGTGAGGGGTTCTGCCCGCAAGCATACAGGAGCCGAAATCATGCTTCGAATAACTCATATAGTCATAATGGTTTTCTTCGTTCTGGCAGCGAAAGTGTCCGCGGATGTGACGACGAGCGAGATCGTCTATGATCCGAGCGTTTGTCAAGCGCAGCGCAACTCAGGCGGTCCAGTCGAGGCTGCCGTACAAGCCGCGCAGAGCGCCGAGTGCCTGGCCATAATTGCGGCCTATCCGCGGCCCGATCTCGAGCGCATCCCGGAGGACAAAAGCACACTACGGCGCAGCTATTGGCGCCTTAATACAGCCGGGACCAATCTGTATGACGCCCCGGGCGGCCAGCTTATCGGGGCAATCCCGGCCGGCTTCAATTTCGTACAGGCGACCGATGCCCAGGTCGAGGGCTGGGTCCAGCGTGAAGGCGGCGAGTGGCTCCGCAGCAGCGATGGCAAGCCGGAGCCTCCGTCCAATTTCGTCGGCTTTGCGCTGCCGCAAGACTGGCAGCACCCCTTCGCCATTATCGTCGACAAGGCGGGCCACTTCGCCTCGTCCCGCCCAGGCGTATTCGGCGACAAAGATAGCGGCTTCTTCGCCCGACGGCACCGGCTCGTCAACATCTTCGCGCGGGCGGAGGATCACATGGGCAAGGTCTGGTACCTGGTCGGTCCGCAGCAATGGATACGGCAAGAATGGGTGGCGATGTTCGCGCCGGCGCCGCAACCCGAAGGCGTAACCGGTCGCTGGGTGGCGGTCGACCTGTTTGAGCAGACGCTGATCGCCTACGAAGACGACCGGCCGGTCTTCGCTACGGTAGTCTCCAGCGGGCTATCCGAATGGCCGACCGTCGAGGGACTCTTCAAGGTGTGGGCGCGCCTGCGCAAAGATACCATGAGCGGCGCTGCCGGCCAGCCCGACGCCTACTACGTGCAGAATGTGCCCTGGGTGATGTATTTCAAAGGCGGCATCAGCCTGCACGGCACCTATTGGCACGGCGACTTCGGCTATCGGCGCAGTCACGGCTGCGTCAACCTGAGCATCAGCGACGCCCGCTGGATCTACGACTGGATGCTTGAGGCCGAGCCGGACGAAGAAGGCGAACTCATCAACACCGTGTACGTCTTCAGTTCCGGCAAATACGCTAACGGCTAACTCGTCTCACAAGTAATCGAAACGAGGCAATTGAAAGGCGATTATGTAGCAAAGTTTCCAAATTGCCCTTGACAGACTAATCCCAATCGGC
>WTGO01000030.1 GCA_011523515.1 Chloroflexota bacterium | reverse complement strand
AAGTGTAAAAGAAACGAGGTCTCGGCTGCCTGGTCACCAATATTGGCGGCGCGGGGGTTTAAAAAGGCGCGTTTTTTGGGGGGGGGGGGGGTTTTGGGGTTTTTTTTTCGCGCCCTGATAAACGGAATTTTTTTTTTTTTTGGAGAAACCACCCCCCCCCCCCCCCCCCCCCCCCCCGTGCACTCAATTGTTCCTGCGCCTCGCCAGTTGCTTCCAGCCGGTCTGGTTGGGGCGCTGCTTGCCGTTAGCTTGCTGCCCAACTACCGCGAATCAGACGCGCTAGCCTACAACTTTACCCTGCATGACCGCCGCAACGATCTCACGCGCTATATGGATACGTCGCTTCCGCCTGGAAAACACATCACCGACTGGCAAGAACCCAATTTCAAAACACTTAATCGCGCCTGGGGCGGCTATGACGGCGTACACGATTTTCCGCTCGCAAGGAGGATCAGGAATCTAACCGATTTACCGATTGATGAGTGGCGCGCGAACGACGCCGTTTACGCCATTGTGCCTTACAGTGAGAATCCTGATGCTTATTTTTCAGACGAAACGGTGCTGCTCAAGAGCTATCCGCCCGACCCCAACTTCCGCGGACCCGACATGGTCGTCCTGCGACTCTACCCGATGCAGCAGCTTCACGGCGGGCGGCTGGGCTCGATTCGGCTCCTGGGCTACGACATCAACGCCACTCAACTCCATGCCGGCGAGGACCTGGTATTCCGTCACTACTGGCAAGCTGAGATGCCAACCGGCTCCGAACATCATGTCTACAATCACCTGCTGAATGACAGCGGCGAAATCGTCGCCCAGGCGGACTATGTGCCGCTATGGGACAACCGGCGCGACACCACCACCTGGGACGACCCCGACGAGATCATGCTAGGCCGCGAGTTCACGCTCAGCTTGCCGGCGGATATAGCGCCCGGCACTTACCGGCTCGTCAGCGGACTGTATGATCCCCTGACCTGGCAGCGCCTGCAGTCGCCCGGCGGGGGCGACCGCCTCGTCATCGCCGAAATAAACGTAGTAGCGCCATCCTCCTAGGCCCTACGCCACGTCAATTGCCGGGTCGCGGCCGCGTCGCGAATCTCGAATCCATCTATAATGAAAGCGCAATCTCGCCAATTCGCCCCGGGTCAACATGCGCCGATTCTTCGCCATTTGCTGCCTATGCCTGCTTGCGCTCAGCGGCTGCCGCGGGAGCGGACCACTGTCCGAAACGGCCGCGGAAACCATCCCCACCGCCAGGCCGAATCGAGGCGCAGCCGGCCAACTGGAAGCCGCCGGCGAGGTGGCGCGTCAATTCCTCGATGCCTGGCAGCAGGGCGACTTTCGCGCCATGCACGACCTGCTCACCTTCCGCAATCGCGAGCTTACTTCGTTCGACGAATTCCGCGCGCGGTACGAAGACGCGCAGCGCGTCATGTCGTTGGAAGCGCTTGAATATCATCCGCAAACCCTGACAGGCCAGGAGCGAATTCTGAGTCTGCAATACGACATGACATTTCACTCGCGCATATTGGGCGCGTTCACGGATGCCGACCGGCTGCTGCACCTGGCATTTGACCCGCAGGCGAACGACTGGCGCATCGCCTGGTCGCCCGCCGATATTTTCGTCGAAATGGGCCAGGGCGCGCGCTTGATCTTCGAAGAACAGATCCCCAGCCGCGCCAATATTTACGACCGCCACGGCCAGATCCTGGCCGATCAGAATGGCCGGGTCGCGCGCGTGCTGGTCGATAACCGGCGGATTCCCAACCGCGAGGCTTGCTTTCGCTCCCTGGCGCAGGCCATGGGACGATCAGTCGAGTTCTACATCGACCTCTTTGATGTGCGCTCCGGCGCGGACTGGATCGTAGACGCCGGCATCCTGGAGGCCACGCCCTATATCGAAACCAGCGATCGCCTGCGGGCGGATTGCGGCGCGGATTTCCAGCAGCAGGCCACGCGCCGTTACGCCGACGGCACGCTGATGCCCCATGTCATCGGCCACGTCGGTTACCCGGACGCGGACCAAATTCCAGATCTGGAAGCCATCGGCTTCAATGCCGAGACCATCATCGGCAAGGCCGGCGTCGAAGCCAGCATGAATGCCATCCTGGGCGGACGCCCCGGCGGGCGTCTCTCGCTGGTGGGCGCGGAAGGCCGCCGCCTGCGTGTGCTGGCGGAAGTCCGCTCGCAGATTCCGGAGAGCCTATGGTTGACCATTGATGCCGATTTGCAGCGTGTCGTGCTGGCTTCGCTGCAAGCGCTCTATAAGGACGACGATCTGGCGGAGAATTCCAGCGGCGCGGCGGTCGTCATCCTGGATGTGACTAACGGCGAAATTCTGGCGCTGGCAAGCCAGCCGACCTATGACGCCAACTTCTTCAATCCCTTCCCCGCTGTCGGCCGGGCAGCCGCCGCCGAGGGACTAAGCGAGCTGCTGGAAGACGAACGCAACCCGCAGATCAACCGCGTCTCCCAAGGCGCCTATGTGACCGGTTCCGTGATGAAAGGGTTGACCGCCGTCGCGGCGCTTGAGAGCGAGCTCTACGACGCGGACAGCCGCTATCTGTGCACGGGCAGTTGGTCTTACGGCGCCGATGTCCGTTACGACTGGCTGCGAGGCGGGCATGGCATCATGTCGGTTCAGAGCGGCATCACCAACAGCTGCAATCCCTTCTTCTACGAAGCCGGCTTCCGCTTGAACGCCAAAGATCATTGGGCGCTGCCCGCTTATGCGCTGCTGCTGGGTTTGGGTAAGCCGACCGGTATCGGCCAAATACCGGAAGTCGCCGGCAATGTGCCGACGCCGGATAATGTCGAGCAGACCACCGGCCTGCCCTGGTCCTACTCGCATGCCGTCAACCTCTCCATCGGCCAGGGCGAAGTGCAAGCCTCGCCGCTGCAGATGGCGCGTCTATACGCGGCAATCGCCAATGGCGGGGCCCTCTTGCGGCCTCAGCTGGTGCGGGAGCGCGGCATCCTTGATCAGCGCAGCCCGGTCGCCCGGCGCGATGTCATGTTGGATACCGGGCTTGATCCACAAAATCTCGCCATCATCCGCCGCGGCATGTGCGCCGTCACCGCCAGTTACAGCGGTACCGCCTCGCATCAGTTTTACGGCTCGCCGCTGCTGGATGTTGGGGTTTGCGGCAAGACCGGTACGGCGCAAGTGCCCGGCGATGACAAACAGCCGCACAGTTGGTTCATCGCCTACGCGCCGGCCAAAGCGCCGCAGATTGTCATCGCGACCATGGTGGAGAACGCCGGCGAGGGCTCTTCTGTCGCGGCGCCGCTGACGCGCGAGATACTGGAGTACTACTACTTTGGTTCATTTTGACTGCATCTATCCCGTATGATATAGTCTGCTGACAAACAGTTTGTTGGACAGATTTTCGTGAAATTTTCGAGATTTAGCTTTTGTCTGGTTATTCTGATTCATCTTTGCAATATTGTCGCGGCGCAGCCATATAGCATTCGCGTCACCTACAATTCCAATCTTCGCGCCTCCTACAGCCTTGAAAGCAGAGTCGTCGCTACTGTTCCCGCTGGTTCGACTCTGCAAGTTATCGGCCGTTTCAATCGCTGGCTAAACATCAGCCGAAACGGCAATTTCTGGATGGCCGACTGGGTACCGCACACGCGCGTCAACGGCGGGGCGGCATCCAGCGACATCAACAATTGCTGCTTCGTTGACCGGCAGTGTAGCGGTGACCAAGAATGGGTGAACGGCTACTGGTCATTTCAACGGAATGAGTGCCCGCTTGGCCATACTTCGCCAGATAGTACAGGCGCAAAGCCCATTGGCAGCGCGCCGGCAGAGACAGACAATTGCTGCTTCACTGGCTGGCAGTGCCACAACGACGCCGACTGGAACCGAGGCTATTGGGCCTTTCAGAACAACCAGTGCGGGGCGGGCGCGCCGACCAGCTCCGTCGGGCGCCACGGCGGCCTCGTCATTGAAGGGTCAGAGTCCTTTCAAACTTGGGTGAACGCGGGGCTGGACCTGCTGCGAAGAAAGGCGCCGCAATGGTACAGCTACGTTATTGAGGCAACGCGCACGATCAAAGAGTTGCCATACGGCGCAGGCGCGGGCGTGTATGTGGAATCCCGTACCCACGTGACGGCTTGGGGCGTCGACTGGGTTCCCAGCGACTTGAACATTTTCACCATCGCTCACGAGATGATTCACGAAGCCTGCCACATTTACCAGTACTTGTCGGGCAATCCCAATTGGTATCCCGCGGAGCCGTGGCGTGAAGAAAAGGAGTGCGTCGAAAAAGAACTTGAGGCGGCGCAAGTCATTGATCCCTATGATCGCTTTGGTCGACACAGCTATTGGCGCCATATAATCGCCAATATCGAACATGATCGGTCAATATGGTGGTGGGATTAGCGCGCCGTCTGTACGCGGGACTCAGTACCTGGTATGACCGCATAGAGCCGCCGACGCTACAAGCATTGTCCGCGCGTAACGCATGCGTTAGGCGAGTACCAATTGCAGGCCGATAATAATCAACTCGACAGCCAGCAGGCGCAAGAAAAAAACGCGCGTACTCACTTGGGCAGACCGCTTGAAGAGCCGATCCAGGCTGTAAATAATTGCCCCCAGCGACAGCATACCGCCGAAGATCAGCCAGAGATTGCGCAGCGTGACCATGGCATAGTGGCCGCGCACGGAATCGGCGGCGCTGCTGGCGATCACCGGCGCCGCCAGGGTCAGGATGATCTCCAGCAGGGCGAACAGCGCGATCACCACCAGCAGCAACGCCGGCACGGCCAGCCCAAAGTTGAGAATCCGATTCTTGCTTGCCTGGCTCTCGCTCGTCTTGTTCATCGCGCCGGCTTCCTTCTTCCGCCACCACAGACCACTTGGCAACAGTGTAGCCCAAAGCGCGGCACTGCCATAGTGAAGACCCGCGCGAGCTTCGATGATTGGGCGACGAATTGCGCTGAATGAGTTAGACATCCGCTTGAAATAAGAGCGCCCTTTCGCTAGAATTGTGACAAATTGAACAAACGCGCTTTCGTGTCTTTGTAATTGGCTCGGCGGATGCGCGAGAACTAAAGTCGGTCGTCCGCTCTTGAAGGATTTTGACCAGGTCGCGGCTTTGAAACGCAGGTGGTGATCCCGTATGGAGAATAACCGTTCCAATATTCCGTCGATAAGCCCGGCCGCCGTGGTTGTTACCGCGATTTTTCTGCTGGTGAGCGTCATCGGCATCAACTGGTTCACGACTTTTGTGCCCCAGATACTGCCGGAACAGGCCTCGGCTGAATCCAAGAGCGTCGACGAACTCTTCTATATCCTGGTCATCATCGGCGGCGTGGTCTTTTTCTTGATCCAGGGCATGCTGCTGGTCTCGGTCATCTTCTTCCGCGCCCGCGATGACGATCGCAGCGATGGCCCGACTTATCACGGCAATCCCTTGCTCGAACTAATTTGGACGATCATCCCGTCCCTGGTCGTCGTTTACCTGGCAGTGATTAGCTTCAACGTCTGGAATCAAAACTCAGAGCCCAAAGCGGCAGTCAACATGATCGACGGCGCAGAAACCGTCATCCGGGTGACGGGCGCGCGTTACGCCTGGACGCACAATTACGAGACCAGCCGGCTCAACCCCGAAGGCGCGCCCATCGTCATCAATAGTGGCGACAAGCTGCACACCTATATCGGCCAGAATGTCGATTTGGAATTGCGCACCCAAGATGTCATCCATTCGTATTGGGTGCCGGCCATGCGCGTCAAGCAAGACCTGCTGCCGGGCGATCCCGAAGCCGGCGGCCGACCCACCGAGATTCGCTTTACGCCGGTGCGCGTCGACGGCGTTGAATACCCGGCCGAGTACCCGATCGTCTGCGCCGAGCTCTGTGGCGATGGCCACGGGCGCATGCGTGGCACGGTCGTTGTTTACGAGGACGAAGCGCAGTTCATGGCGGAATTCTACGAGCCGGCCATACACGCCATTCTCAATCCGCCGGCGGACCCGGTCTTGCGCGGCGAGATCGTCATTCAAGAATACATCTGCAACAGCTGCCACACGCTCGACAGCCTGGGTTGGAGCAGCCGCACCGGCCCCTCGATGAACGGCATTGCCGACCGCGCCGGGGAGCGCGTCGCCGGCCAATCGGCGGAAGAGTATATCGCCATATCAGTCTGGAACGCGCAGGCCTTCGTCGTGCCCGGCTATAACGAACAGATGGCCGTCTTCGGCCCCGACCAGACCGACGCCAACAAGATGAGCGCGGAGCAGCTCTACGCCATCGTGGCTTACCTCTGCACGCAAGGCGAGCAATCCGACTGCGACAACGAGAACAACACGGTCGCCATACCGGAAGCGATAAAGACCGCCTTCGGCCTGGAAGTCGATATCACGTTTGGCCAGGGCGATGACGAAGCAGAATCAGCGACAAGCGAGACGGACGACGAAGCGGGCGAATCCGAGCAAGACAACGCTGAAACCAGCGATGCATCCCAGTAAAGTTCTGGAGTAAAGGCGCGAACATGGCAACAATCGCCGTGCCCTTGGAGGCGCAAGCAGAGCAGCATGAGGCCGAAGCCGTTCGTCGCCCGGCGCTCAGCGAATACCTGCGCTGGAGCGTCGATCACAAGATTATCGGCGTGCAATACGGTGTGGCGTCCTTCCTGTTCTTTCTGGTCGGCGGCGCGATGGCCATGGGCATCCGCCTCGAGCTATGGACGCCGACGCTCGACTTGATGGTCTCGGGCTCGGCTTACAACAGCCTCTTCACCATGCACGGCACCATCATGATCTTTCTCTTCATCATTCCCATGTGGGCCGCTTTCGGCAATTTTGTGGTGCCGCTGCAATTGGGCGCCAAGGACATGGCCTTTCCCTGGCTCAACGCCTTCGCCTTCTGGCTGATCCCGCCGGCGGCTATTGTCATTCTGCTGGGTTATTTCGTCACGCCTGCCGAAGCCGGCTGGACCTCGTACCCGCCGCTGTCAACCCTGTTCAGCGGCGACGGGCAGACGCTTTGGGCGCTGGGGGCGCATCTGCTGGGCATCTCGTCGATCATGGGCTCGATCAATTTCATCGTGACGATTCTGAATATGCGGCCGCCGCAAATGACCGTCTGGCGCATGCCGCTGCTGTGTTGGGCCGTCTTGGCGACCAGCATTATCGCCGTCATGGCGACGCCATTCCTGGCCGGCGCGTTGACTCTGCTGCTGCTGGATCGTGTGGCCGGCACAACCTTCTTTGACGCTGCCGGCGGCGGCGATGTGTTGCTGTGGCAGAACATCTTCTGGTTTTATAGTCACCCGGCCGTTTACATCATGGTGCTGCCGGGCATGGGCGTCTTGTCCGAGGTGCTTTCCATCCACTGCCGCAAGCCGGTCTTCGGTTATCGCATGGTCGGCTTGTCAAGCATGGGCATCGCCTTCGTCGGCTTTACGGTTTGGGCGCATCATATGTTCACCAGTTTGCAGCCCGAGCTGCGCATCCCCTTCATGATTACGACCATGATCATCGCCGTGCCCACCGGCATCAAGATGTTCAGCTGGCTGGGAACGATCTGGGGCGGCAAGATGCGCTTCACCAGCGCCCTGCTCTTCGCACTCGGCTTCATGTCCATGTTCGTCATCGGCGGCATCACCGGCGTCATGCTGGCCGCCCTGCCCTTCGATATTCACGTGCACGACACTTATTTCGTCGTCAGCCACTTCCACTTTGTGCTCTTCGGGGGCAGCGTCTTCGCCATATACGCCGCGCTTTATCACTGGTTCCCCAAGGTCACCGGGCGCATGATGAACGAGCGCCTGGGGCGGATACATTTCGCCTTCACCTACTTCGGCTTCCTGTTCACCTTCTTCCCTATGCATATCGTGGGCATGTTGGGCATGCCGCGGCGCGTGGCCGTGTACGACCCCAACTTCACCGAGTGGAACCAGCTCATCAGCTTCGCGGCCTTTGTGCTAGGTTTTTCCACCTTCATCGTGGTCTACAATGTCATTCACTCGTACTTTCACGGGCCGGTCGCCGGCGCCAATCCCTGGCGCGCGCTGACGCTGGAATGGGCTACGACCTCACCGCCGCCGGTGACCAACTTCGCCGACGATCCCATTCCTTTTGAAGACCCTTACGGCTACGGCACCGAGGCCTCGGTAGCATATCTGGAAGCGGTTGAGGCGGCCTTCGACGGCGGCCGACCAGGCAGCTAGGGGGAGCGGGAAAGCGTACGCCAATCATGACCAGCTACGTGGATCGACAGGAAAAAGCGAAATTCGGCCTCGACCGCGACGCCGAGATGCGCCTGAAGAACAATCGCCTGGGCATGACGATTTTCCAAGCCAGTTGGATCATGGTGTTTTTCGCGCTGATCGTGGTCAACTGGCAGCTGCGATTCAGCTATGCGCAGTGGCCGCCAGCGGGCGTCACCCCCTTTGACCCGCTGCTACCTAGCGCCGCGACATTGGCGCTGCTGCTAAGCGCGCTGCTGGCACGGGGAGGCTGGCGGCAGTTGCGCCGCGGCCAGCTCGGCGTCTTCTTGAACAGTTGGCGCCTGGCGCTGGCGCTCGGCCTGGTCTTCATGGCGCTCATCATGGTCGAGTTCGCCGCGGTGTCAGATGCGGCGCTGGCGACGCAATACGGCGTGACCATGCGCTTGATGACAGGCTTCCATGTTGCGCACGCCCTGGCGATTCTGGCGGTGATGCTGCGCGTGTATCGCAATGCGGCCCGGGGCAGCTACAGCGGCGACCCGCACGATTCCTGGCCGGTCGAGGGCACGGTGAAACTGTGGTATTTTGTCACCGTCGCCTGGCTGCTGTTTTATGTGGTGCTGTATTGGATCCGTTGAGAGCGGGTCTATTGCTTTGCGAAGCGATGAGCAGTGGTATACTCGGCTCGCGCAAGGGCTAAAGGAGTAGCAGGACATGGATAAACCGGGACTCGGCCGGGCGATACCGGCGCTGATTGTTGGCTTTATCGCGTCGCTTGCCATCGTCTACGCCTTGCGTACCGCGCAGGATATGGACCCGGTCTGGATGAGCGCGGAATCGAGCGAGGGCGCGCAGGTAGGGCTGGTTCTGGCGGCCTTCGTTTCGATGGCGACCTTCATGTGGGGCGTCGGCGCCTTCGATCCCAAGATGAGCGAGCACGCCGACGATGAACACGAGGAAGAAGCGCCGGAAAAAGAATTCGCGCTGCGCACCTCCGGTCCGGTTTTCCGCAACGGCAAAAGGCTCTGGAACTTGGCTTGGGCGCTCATCAACGACGCGCCGAAGCCTTGGCGCTTCCCGTATCTCAATTTGAGTTTCCTTCTGGTCAACTGGGTCGTCAATGTGATCTGGTTCTTTATCTGGCTGGCGATCTTCCTGGCTTGGCGCATCCTGCTGGCCACTGTGGCCGGCCTGCCCGGCACGCTGGGCGCGCTGCTGATGACCGTCTCTTGCTTGTGGCAGACGATGGCCTTCTACGCCGGCCAGCTATTTCTGGTGCTGACGATCGCCGTCATCACCACTATTGTGCTCTTTACCTTCGCGCTGCTGCCGCACGGACTGGGCTTGCGCGTAGCCACCGAACCCAATGCCGATTTCTTCGCCAACGGCTTCGGCGATTTCATCATTCCCATTCAGGAGATTCTGGGACTGGTCTTGCCGCCCGATGACTTCGCCAACCAGACGATTGCCGGCGCCAGCCAATTCACCGTGCTGCTGGGTTTCATTCTCGTGATCTTCGTCTCGCTGGCCCTGGCTGCCGGGGGGATCGCGGTATTCTTCTACCTGGCGCATCGCGGTGTGCGCGAAGTCAAAGAGATTGACCCGACCGATGGGCAGCGGACGCAAATCCAGCCCATTCGCGAGACGGGCAAGATCGCCGGCGGCGTCGTGGGCGTCATCCGCGCCATTCCGCGCGCCATCGGCTATCAGAAGTAGAGAGAGGACAAGTATGGAACTTTATACACCTTACCAAGAGTTTACAAAAAGACTCAAACTGCTTATCAGCGACCATCCGAACTTAATAACTACGACGCTGAGCAACGTATTCACCATGAGATTGATTGGAAACAAGACGCATGGTGATTTGGCGGAAATAGGCATGTCAGAGTTTATTAACCAGTATATGTACGATTTCTCCTCGGCTCATGTAGGTAAAGACTTGTTTAGGGCAAAAACACAAGAAGAAGACATTAGAGTCATCAATCGAATTACCGAAGATGAAATTCTCATTAGCTTGAAGGCATACGGCCTCGGGCCTCTTCAGCTTTCGACGGACAAAGAATTTCGCATGTTTCCACTTTTGTCCTCACTTGTTGATGACGTAATGACCGGTAATGATCAAATTCGGCCTATTCTAGAATCACCTGAGTTTACAGCGTTCCAGAACGTAAACGTCCTTCCCCTTATTTATCATGAAAAAAAGCAGCAGTGCAACATTTTGGTTTTTGATCCCGAGCTTGCAATGGAAAGGGTCGAGACAATCGAGAAAATAACGGGCGGAGGCAATCGGATTCATCCCGTATTCAAGTTTTTCGATAATAGGGGGAACTATGTTTGCGAAGTGCGATATGGCGATGCTGAAGCGAATGCGCTGCAGCGTGGCCTGTGGACTAATACTCGTAGAGCAAGCGGGTATTTTGAGAGCATTACCGGCGGCTGGATCGATTATTCGCATAACCTAATTCTAGTCAAGTTATTTTCGCACGCGCTTGTAGCTTCCGAAAGAGGGCATGTTGAGGCGCTGGAACGTGTGAAAAAGGACATCGAAGCATTAATTCAAGGTGAGGGACTGTGAACCAACCACAGCATCAACTTGGGTTGTTTGCTGATGAAAAGCTCACAGCAGTAAACACCGAAGGAGTTAAATACATCGGCTCCAAAATGCTGTTGCTTCCGTACATTTTGGAAATTGCGAGCAGCATCAACGCGCAAACGGTTCTGGATGGTTTTTCGGGTACGACCCGGGTCTCACAGGCCTTTGCTCAGAATGGATACGATGTTATTTCTTCGGACATTTCCGCGTGGTCAGAAGTGTTTGCGACCTGCTACTTAAGAAAATGCCGTATCAATTATTTGGCAGAATTGATCAAGCATCTAAACAACGTCAAGCCTTTCGACGGCTGGTTCACCGAACACTACGGTGGAGATCCCACAGAGTCTGAGTTCGTCCAATTAAAGAAACCTTGGCAAAGGCACAACACCAGAAAACTGGATGCAATTAGAGAAGCTATAGACGAAATGTCCTTATCACAAGTTGAAAGAGCTGTTGCACTCACAAGCCTTATTTTGGCGCTTGACAAAGTTGACAGTACATTGGGACACTTTGCCTCGTACCTTAAGAATTGGTCCCCGCGCTCGTACAAAAGTATTTTGCTCAAAGAGCCAATGTATACCGAGACGGCTGGAGCGCATGAGGTTCGACGCGGTGACATTTTCCAAGTTGTGGACAACTTACCAGAAGTAGATCTGGCATATTTCGATCCACCTTATGGTTCAAATAATGAGAAAATGCCACCATCTAGAGTACGCTATGCGGCCTACTATCACATTTGGACAACAGTCTGTCTCAACGACAGGCCAAGATTATTCGGTAAAGCAAAGCGCCGACTTGATACGCGTGATAAGGTAGCAGCGTCTGCCTTTGAAGACTTTCGAAGGAATTTTAGCGGTCGGTTTCGCTCCGTAGTGGCAATCGAGAGATTGATAAGCAGCGTCCGCGCAAAGTACGTGCTCCTCTCATATAGCTCCGGGGGCCGTGCAACGTCAGACGAACTTATTGATGTATTGCAGAAGTGCGGAGAAATTGTTGAGGTTCGAGAAATTGAGTACAAACGAAATGTAATGTCTGGCATGCGCTGGACTAATGAATGGATACGTCCCAAAGAAGGAAAAAACTTTGAGTATCTATTCTTGCTGAAAAAGCACTAAGGACAAGACATGGCAGAATTGACAGCCGACTCGCTGCATGCGGCGGCCGCCCACAACGATCACGGGCATATCAGCGAAGAAGAACACAACAACAATATGAAGCTGGGCGTCTGGCTTTACCTGGCGTCGGAGATCGTCATCTTCTCCATCATGATCGTGGGCTACATCATCTTTCGCATCAACGAGAAGGACATCGTGGCGCAAGCGCACGACGAATTGGGCGTCGCCCTGGTGACCGCCAATACTTTCGTCCTGCTGGCCAGCAGTTTCTTCATGGTGATGGGCTTGCGCGCCATGCAGCAGGGCAATCGCAACGGCATGCTGCGCTGGATCGGGCTGACTGCGCTGGGCGGCATCGTATTCCTGGGCGGCCAGTACATTGAATACAGCGAACTGGCCCATTTGGGCATCGTGCTGGGCTTTGACGACGCCTCCGCCTGGAGCACCTTCGGCATGCGTTTCTACGCGCCGACATTTTTCCACGGCGCGCATGTTTTCGTGGGCGTGCTCTGGGCGCTGGAAGTGATGCGGCGCGGCGCCAAAGGGCGTTATGACAACAACCCCATCGGCATCGAGATGTTCGGGCTTTACTGGCACTTCGTCGATGTGGTCTGGATTATGCTTTTCACCTTGATTTACCTGGTTTAAGCCGGGCGCGAAAGAGAAAGAAGACACGAGATGGCTGACGCGACGCATCACGAAGGCGGGCATCACAGCAATACCGTAAGTTTGCTCGGGCGTGAAATCACCGTGGAAGGCGGCATCTACACGGTCGTCTTTGGCGCCTTGGCTGTGCTGACCGTAATCGAAGTCGTCAGCGCCGAATTCCTCAAAGGCGCCATCCACGACGCGCCCAGCGCTGCCGCCACCCTGCAAGCCATCAAAGCGATTCTCCTGCTGGGCATCGCCATCATCAAGTCGAGCCTGGTGATCTGGTTCTATATGCACCTGCGCGAAGAGAAACCGCTGATCGCCATCGTCATTCTCCTGCCCCTGCTCGTCGCCAGCCTGTCGATCATGTTCCTGCTGGCGATCCCGCCCCTGGGCTACAGCATCTGAGCATCACCGATTCGAACCACACAGCCGGCGCAAGCGCAAGTATGTTATACTTGGGCGCAGGCTGAAGCTACAGGCTGACTTGAAATGGCCATCCAGGAAAAACTGTACACTGTGGACGATCTGTGGGCGATGGACAATGATCCCGCCTACGAGGATCGATACTTCTATCTGATTGATGGACAACTGTTCGAGGATGCGATGCCCGGCAGAACCCACGCCCGATTGGCAGTCAAAATCGGGCGTTACTTGGACGAATTCGCCGAGGGGCGTGGCCAGGGCGAAGTGACCAGCGAGTGCGGCTATTTTCCGCCGGATTCACGCTACACTGTGCTCCTGCCCGATGTCGCATACCAGCGCTTTGACCGATTGCCCGATCCGCCGCCCGAAGGCTACGTGCCGCAAATGCCCGACCTGGCAGTTGAAATCCAATCGCCGTCCGGCTCGCTGGTGAAAATGTTTCGTAAGGCGCAAGCGTACCTGGAGAATGGCACTGCGCTCGTCTGGCTGGTTCAACCCAAAAGGCGAGGAGTTGAAGTTTGTCGCTTGGGCGAAGACGGCGACATACAGTCCGAGCTGCTTGGCCCAGGCGATAGACTAAGCGGCGAAGACATCCTGCCCGGTTTCGAATTGGAAATCAGCCAGCTATTCAATGCTGTGCGTGGCGGATGACCCGTTTAGATTCGATGTATCGCCCAGCCGCCAAGCAGTTTAGGACCAAGATTATACTGGAGTTCGTTTCACGATGATCGTCGAAAAACAGCTATATACCATCGACGATGTTTGGGAGATGGCGCAAGACCCGGACAACGAGAACATTTTCATAGAACTCATTGACGGAGAGCTCATAACTGTGACGCGACCGGGAAATACACACGGGCTTCTCGCCACCGAAGTCTCAGGGCATTTGTGGCTCTACAACAGAGAGAATAACTTAGGCCAGGTCACCGTCGAGTCGGGCTACCATCCGCCGGGTTACCGCTACACGTTGCTCGGACCCGATGTCGCGTTCACGCGCTACGATAGAATGCCGCAACGGCAAACGGACAAATTCGTCCCGGTGATGCCGGACTTGGCTGTCGAGGTTCTGTCGCCGAGCGATACTTTGACCGAGGTACGCAGGAAAGCCGAAGTTTACTTGCTAAATGGCAGCTCCGTCGTTTGGATAGTTCAGCCTGAACAGCGAGTCGTTGAGGTATGTCGTCTGATTGAGGGAACTCAGCTGCAAATTGAGTCGATTGGCAATGACGGCAAGCTCAGCGGCGAAGACATCCTGCCCGGTTTCGAATTGGAAGTCAGCAAGCTTTTCGCGGTTCTGCACTGATATACGAGAGACCCTAAACAGGAAATCGGGAGCCGAGAATGCCAGTCGACATCGTCCTGCGCGAAGGCACACGCACCGCAATTAACATTCGCAATCACGAATGGCACGCCGACGAACCGCTTGAACACGGCGGCACAGATACCGCCCCAACGCCCGGCGAGCTGATGCTGGGCGCGCTGGGCTCCTGCATGGCGATCACCTGCAAGCTCTATGCCGAGCGCAAAGGCTGGGACCTGCGGGGCGTCGAAGTCAAGCTGGATTACGAGCGCTTTCGCGGGCGCGACTATCCGCAGCATGAGGGCGACGACCTCTTCGTGCATGAAGTGCGGGAGGCGCTGGTCTTCCACGGCGACCTCGATGACAAGCAGCTGGCGCGGCTGCGCGATATCGCCGGCAAATGCCCGGTCCACCGTCTCTTGGAATACCCCACATATTTCGTGGATCTGGCGCTGACGGAAGAATAGCCCGGCTCAGCGCCTGTGTCGGTGCGCGCGAATCCAACCGCCGCGGACGAACTCCGAATGCTCTACCGTGACGAAGACGTCCTCCTTGATGTTGTGGATGATGCGCAGCACCTGGTGAAGATCGCGCCGATGCACGATGATGCGCAGCTCTTCAACCTCGCCGTGGGCACCCTCGCCCATGATTTCCGTGACGCCGTGCCCGGCATCGCGCAGCGCCAGGGCCATCTCGTGCGAGACCGCGCGCGCGGCGATGACCGTCACGCTCTCGTAGGACTTGACGAAGCGGTTTTCCACCTGCATGCCGACCACGCCGCCGACCGCGAAGCCGAAGACATAGGCCGTCAGGTTGGGTATGTTGTTCAGGTCGGTTATGACGTGGCCGGCGGTGTACGCAAACAGTAGCGACTCCAAAGAGGCAAAGGCGAAACCCCAAAGGCGCTGTTCGCGGGATACAAGAATCAGGCGCAAGGTGCCAATCACATTATTGGAAACGCGCAAGACGAAGATCAGTATCGGCAGAAACTGTGGATCAAATATGGACATGGCTGAGTAATCATTGGCTATTCGACTCGTTCAATTCTAGCAGAACCTGCAGCCGCGCACGGCAGCTACCCTACTCAAATGCGGCGCCCTATGGTCAACTGAAAGTACTGCAAAACACCACCCCTGCAGGTACCCGATGTCCATCAGCCCCAAGGCGCTGCTCGATAGCTACGGCTTAATGCCCAAGAAGAGCTTGGGGCAAAACTTTATGCATGACCCCAACACGCTGGAGAAGATCGTGGAAGCGGCGGAGGTGCGAGCGGGCGACGCGGTGGTCGAGGTCGGCGCAGGAACCGGCGCTCTCACGCAAGTACTGGCGGAAGCAGGCGCGCAGGTGTATGCCATCGAAGTTGACGAGCGCTTGCAGCCCATCCTGGAAGATCGCTTTGAAGATCAAGACATGGTTTACCTGGTCTTCGCCGACATCCTAAAAACTGATACCGCTACGCTGGTAGGCGACGGCGACTATCTGGTCGTCGCCAATGCGCCCTATTACATCAGCAGCGCAATCTTGTGGCATTTCCTGGAATCCCGGCGGCCGCCTCGGCGCCTTGTGTTGACCATGCAATACGAGGTGGCGGAGCGCATCATCAGCGCGCCCGGCGCCATGAACCTGCTGGCCATCGCGGTGCAATTTTACGGGGTCCCGCGTATCGTCAGCAAGCTGAGCCCGGCGGTATTCTGGCCCCGCCCGCATATTTACAGCGCAATCGTAAGCATTGAAACGCATACGCATCGGCCGGTGGACGTGCCTTCTCCGCAGGCCTTTTTTCGCGTGGCGCGCGCCGGCTTCAGCCAAAAGCGCAAGCAGTTGAGAAACGCGCTGGCGGGCGGCTTGAGCGTCAAGGCGCAGGTGGCAGCGGATTTGCTCAGCGCCGCCGATATTGATCCGCAGCGCCGCGCCGAGACGCTGACGCTTGAGGAATGGGCGCGATTGACGCGAATTGTAGCGGAGGCCGAGCCGGCGCTCTGATGCGAAACTTTCATTGTCGTAGCCAATCCGCAAGAACTAGCGCCGATACTGATATTGAGCTAATCAAGTAGAAAGCTGGAGATCATGGGTATGGAAGTAGCAACATTAGGCGGCGGGTGCTTTTGGTGCGTCGAAGCGGTCTTTAATCAGCTGGTCGGGGTCGAGTCGGCGATATCGGGCTATATGGGCGGGCATGTCGATAATCCCACGTATGAGCAAGTCTGCGCCAAGACGACCGGCCACGCCGAGGTGGTCAACGTCACCTTCGACAATAGCGTCATCAGCCTTGAAGAAATCCTGAACATTTTCTTCGCCACGCACGATCCGACCACGCTGAATCGGCAGGGCAACGACCGCGGGCCACAGTATCGCTCGGGCATCTGGTATCACAGCGAGGAACAGAAGCGGATCGCGGAAGAAACCATCGCGCGGCTGGATGCGAAGAGACTGTATCCCAACCCGATCGTGACGGAAGTGACGCCGGCCAGCACCTTCTGGGTGGCCGAGGATTATCATCAGGACTACTTCGTCAACAATCCCCGCGCCGGTTACTGCGCCTACATCATCGCGCCCAAGGTGGCCAAGTTCCGCAAGCAGTATTTCGAGCGCCTGAAGCGTTAGCAAACGTGAAGAAATAGCAAAGGGCGACTCACCGCCGCGCGTAGACACTGCGGGTCAGTCGCCCTTACGCATTCTATGGTTATGTCGTTAGGACATGCCATCGACGCGGACGCCGGGGCCCATGGTCGATGTCAATACCATGCGGCGCACGTAGGCGCCCTTCTGCGAATCGGGCTTGACCGACTGAATACTGTCCACGACCGCTTGCAGATTCTCCGAGAGCTGCTCATACGAGAAGCTGGCTTTGCCGACCGGGACGTGCACGTTGCCGGTGCGGTCATTGCGGAATTCGACGCGGCCCGCCTTCAGCTCGTTGATGACGCGCGGGATTTCCTCGGGCGGGACAACGGTGCCTGCTTTGGGATTCGGCATCAGGCCGCGCGGGCCCAGAATGCGCGCGACCTGCCCGATCTTGCGCATCATCGGCGGCATGGCGATGGTCGCGTCAAAATCCAGCCAGCCGTCGTTGCGGATCTGGTTGATGACGTCGTCCGTGCCGATGATATCGGCGCCGGCGGACAGCGCGTCCTCTTCATGCTGTTCGTCTACAAAGGCCAGAATTCGGATGGACTTGCCCGTGCCGTGCGGCAGCATCACAGTCGTGCGAATCTGCTGGTCGCTGTGGCGGGGATCAATGCCCAGCCGGAAATGCGCTTCGATCGTCTCGTCGAATTTGGCCTTGGCATTGTCCTGGACCAGCTTAAGCGCTTCGTCCATGGGGTAGTATTTCTGGCGATCAAAAGTCTTGAGCGCGTCTTTGTAGCGTTTTCCCATATTGGTTTCTCCTCGTGGTAATCGGGCGGGACGGCCCTCCCACATTTCAATCTACATTTTCCAGCGCGCTGACGACTAATCGCGCGTGCCGGGACGTTATTCGGCCACTTTGACGCCCATTTGCCGGGCGGTGCCTTCGACTTGAAGCATTGCGCCCTCAATGTCGATGGCGTTCATGTCGTTCATCTTGACCTGGGCGATCTCGCGCACCTGGTCACGATTCAAGGTCGCAACAATTTCCGTCAGCGGATTGGAAGCGGCTTTTTCGATGCCGGCCGCTTTCTTGATGAGGAAGGAGGTAGGCGGACTTTTGAGCAAGAACTTGAAGGAGCCATCGGCAAAGATGGTGATCTCCGCCGGCACAATCTCGCCCATGCGGCTGGAGGTACGCCCGTTGTATTCCTTGCAGAATTGCATCAAGTTGATGCCGTGCTGCGCCAGCGCCGGTCCAATCGGCGGCGCCGGATTGGCTTTGCCTGCCGGAATCTGCAATTTGACGATCGCCTTAACTTTCTTTGCCATTCTGTTTCCTCGCTTGTTTTCAAATTCAAAGCGGCACTGCGCCGGGCTTCAGCCTTGCCATTCCAGCGGCCGCGTTTCGCGGCGGTCTTTACATTCGCTCCACTTCCATAAAGCTCAGCATAACGGCGGTCTCGCGCCCGAAAAAGTCGACCATCACGCGCACTTTCTCGCGTCCAGTATCAATCGAAGCGACCGTGCCGGGGAAGTCGTTGAAGGGCCCGCCGACGATACGAATGCGCTCGCCGATGCGGTAATCGACCTTGACGACTTTGTCCTCGGAGTCCATGCGGTCCATGATGCGTTTGACCTCTTCCGGGCGCAACGGCGTCGGCTGATTCTCGCCGCCGACAAAGCCGACCACGCCGGGCGTGTTGCGCACCGTGTACCAGGCGTCCTTGTCCAGCTCTTCTTCGTCGTTGTTCCAGCGCATCTGCACCATGACGTAGCCCGGGAAGACGCGCTTCTCGACCGTGCGGCGCTTGCCGTCCTTGACTTCGATTTCGTCTTCGGTGGGGATGAGCACATCGTAGATCTGGTCCTGCATGCCCATGGTTTCGATGCGCTGGCGCAGGGCGTGCTCGACCTTTTTCTCGTAGCCGGAATAGCAGTGGATGAAGAACCAACTGCGCTCTAATTCGTCGCCGGCGCCATCCTCATCCAGGCCGATGTTCAAACCTTCGACTTCGTCCGCGTCTTCGGTCTCGTCGAGATAAACCGGAGCCGGCTCGTAGTCGGTCAGCGTCTGTGTGTCTTGCGGTTGTTCGCTCATGTGATTGTCTCGTGCAAATTTTACAGTAGCGGAGGCAAGCTGGCTAAATCGAGCCGCGGCGGATCATATAGAAAGCGCCGCCGACCATAGCCACGATGACCGTCAGCAGCATCCAGGAGTTGCCCGGATTGAGCCCGACGCGCATGAATTCGGACCAGATCACCGCCAGGATGCCCAGAAAGATGGCCGAGGCGATGGTGACGTTGATGCAAAGTATCGTCAGTCGACGCGTATCATGCCTGTTTGGCCAGGCTACTTTGTTTAGCTCGGAGCGCACGTTGCTGAAGTAATCGACCGTCTGGTAGAGCGGACGCGTGATGGCGTTGCCCTGCGGCTCCGACGTGGTCGTCTTGACTTTGCGCGTGCGCCGGCCGGGCGTGGCTTTGCCTTTTTTCCGGGTGATCGCAGCTTGTGTGTTTTCTTCCAGCGCCATTCGCTAACGCTCCTCACTCTGTTTCAGGAAGTCATCCCTGATAATTAAACACCGCCGCTGAGGACGGTGTTTGTGAATTTCCGACAGGGGCAGAAAGACTCGAACTCTCGACCTACGGTTTTGGAGACCGTCGCTCTACCAACTGAGCTATACCCCTATGTGATCCCCGCGTCCTGTGAGTACTATACACCAATACGCAGCGCAAATCTACTTGGTTTCGCGATACACCACATGCTTGCGCAGGTAGGGGTCGTACTTCCGCAGCTCAAGGCGCCCTTGCGTATTACGCCGGCTCTTTTCCGTGATGTAGATGTGACCGCTCTCGGTGCTGCGCATCTTCACCAGAATGCGCTGTCCCTTTTTTGCCATTGGGTTCCTCGTTCCTACTCCTCAGGCGAGTGACTCCGCGCCCCGCCAAGAGCCTCCGATGAGATTTGAACTCATGACCTCGCCCTTACCAAGGGAGCGCTCT
>WTGO01000073.1 GCA_011523515.1 Chloroflexota bacterium | reverse complement strand
ACTTGATGGGGCGATGGCAACCCTCATCCACTAATTATCGGACAAGCCTTATAGGAACGAATACCGCCAAAGCAACACGAAAAACCAGATGCGGAGACTTGAGTGACGCGGGACTGTCCAACTACTCGCGTCAATGTGGAAAAGAGCGGACTATAGAGGAACGAATGAACCAAGTGACCGGCGAGGGCTAATCCGAATGCTTGCGCTTGTCGTCGCCACTGCGTCGATTTTTGTCGTCTTTTGGTTTCTTGCCGGGTATCGTAGTGCGGATGTGACGGATGCCTTTGGAACTCACCTCATACTCTACGATGGGCGTGTTGTTTCTGACTGTCCAATTTGACTTCATGATTCGTATTCACCCTTCACTTCCCGTCAATTGTAGCTAATCGCCAATGAAAAGGCTATTCTGAGTCATGATATTCCATTCGCCAAACTGTGGGACTTCTATATGAAATTCATACAATCCAACGCCGACAAATGTCAATTCGTGGAAGTAGAACACCGTAAGACTGCTTCGTCCATACATGAAATCAATATGATGTTCAAAGCCCCTGCAAAGTACTGACCAACCGAGCCGCATGTAAGCTTCCCTGTACATTAATATAGACATTGTAGAAAGGTCGATTAAATCATACCAGGCAGACAAGCGAAATTCACGCTGGGCGTTTACGCCAATTGGCAAGTAGATTGAAGAGGACAAACAAACATCATGCTGGACAAATCGAAGTACAACAAACTGCACCCGCTCGCGCACGATGCCGTCAGCTGGAGCGACGGCTTCTGGGGCCGGCTGCATCAACTTTGTCAAGAGTCCGTGCTGCCCAGCATGCGCAAAGCACTCGACGAACCCGAGAACGGCGCCGTATTCAGCAACTTTTACATCGCCGCCGGCCGGCAAGATGGCGAGCGCAAAGGCACCATGTGGAGCGACGGCGATTGCTACAAATATATGGAAGCCTGGTCGCATATCTACGGCCAGACCAAGGACCCGTCAATCCTCGACCATTTGGATCCGCTCATCGAAGTGATCGCCGCGGCGCAAGAGGACGACGGCTATATCAGCACCGCCATGCAGCTTAGCCCGGACAAAGAATACTGGAGCAACCTGCGCGATCATGAGCTTTACAATATGGGCCATTTGCTCACCGCCGCCTCGGTTCATCATCGCACCACCGGCAAACGCAACTTCCTGCAAATCGCCATCAAACTGGCCGATTATCTCTACGATCTCTTCACGCCGCGCCCGCCGGAGCTGGCGCATTTCGGCTTCAACCCCTCCAATACCATCGGCGCGGTCGACTTGTATCGCGCCACGAGAGACGAGCGCTACCTCGAATTGGCGCAATGCTTCGTCGAAATGCGCGGCTCGCAGCCCGGCGGCGGCGATCAGAATCAGGCGCTGGTGCCGCTGCGGGAGGAGACGCGGGCGGTAGGCCACGCCGTGACTGCCGGCTATTTGTACTGCGGCGCGACCGATGTCGTAGCGGAAACCGGCGACGAATCACTGCTGGCCGGATTGAAGCGTATCTGGGATAACGCGATCCATAGCAAGATGTATATCACCGGTGGCACCTCGGCCCAGCATCACGGCGCTTCGCAGCGACCGGAATTTGGCGGCAGCGCCGGCAGCGTACACGAAGCCTTCGGCTACGAGTACTCGCTGCCTAACGCCACTGCTTATAATGAAACCTGCGCCAACATTGCCAACGCCATGTGGAATTGGCGCCTGCTCAATCTCTCCGGCGATGCCAAATACAGCGACATTGTCGAACTCGTGCTCTACAACAGCATGCTCTCGTCAATGAGTCTGGATGGTATCACCTTCTGCTATACCAATCCGCTGCGCTGGTACGGCGCTGAGCATCCGCTGCTGAGCCAGGACGCCTACGAACGCTGGTTCATCTCGCGCTGCTACTGTTGCCCGACCAACACTGCCCGCACTATCGCCCTCGTGCATAACTGGTTCTACAGCGCATCGGATGCGGGGCTATGGCTGCACCTCTATGGCAGCAACAGCGTCAACACGACCCTGGCGGCCGGCGCCGCTTTCGCCTTGACGCAGCAGACGGACTACCCCTGGGACGAGCATATCCGCATTACCATAGACGCGGCGCCGGCGGGCGAAGTCGCCTTGATGCTCCGCATTCCGGGTTGGTGCGAATCGGCAGTCTTGCGCGTCAACGGCGAAGCGAGCGATGCGCCACTGACGCCCGCGACCTATGTCGAGCTGAAGCGCGCCTGGAAAGCGGGCGATGTCATCGAACTGACTTTGCCGCTGGCGCCGCGAATGATCAAAGCGCATCCCAAAGCGGAAGAGATCCGCAATCACGTGGCGGTCACGCGCGGACCAATTGTCTACTGCCTGGAAGGCATGGACCTGCCCGAGGGCGTCTCAATCCTGGAAGTCTACGCGCCAGACGATATGGTCTTGGAAGCCAAGATGGAGGGCGAACTGCTGGGCGGCGTCGTGACGATTGAAGGGCAGGCGCGCCGCCTCTATGAAGACAACGGAACCTCGGCGCTGTATCTCGAGGCGGGCCGGGAAAATGAAGAAGCGCTGGATATCCGCCTGATTCCCTACTACGCCTGGAACAATCGCGGCGTCAGCGAAATGACTGTCTGGCTGCCGCGCCGCTATTGACAGGCGGATTATGCGCCCGCCTCGCGGACGATCAGTTCCTGGCCGGGGTAAATCCAGTGCCCCATGTTCTCGAGTTGGTTGAGAATAATGATCGTGAGCGGATCGACTGCATAGGCGACGGCGATGCAATTGACGGTATCGCCCGTGCGG
>WTGO01000115.1 GCA_011523515.1 Chloroflexota bacterium | reverse complement strand
TGTCCTCCCTAAATTTCTGCATTTTCGTGTCCAACATTTGAGGACCACTACAGGGAAAGAATGCGCGCGCCTAGCCGCAAATATCGGACAAGCCTTACAATCGTCGGTGGGGATGGTGGACGATTTAGCTGGCCGCCACAACATCCGTGCCCGGCACGCTGACTGGAGCGCGCCCGTTCGCCTCGCCGCATTGGCCCAACAGCGCGTCGACCGCGGCTTGGGCGGCGCAAGGGCGGAAGCTGAAGGCGCAGAGGTAGCTGCCGATCTCGGGGAAGCGCGCCAGCTCGTAGGGATCGCGCAGGCCGACCACGATAAGGCGCTCGCCGGCGGCCTCATGCAGCGCGCTGACGATTTCAGCTTGCCGCCTTTGGTCGAAGTCCAAGCCGGGCAGCGTGTAATTCTCGGTGACAGCGATGATGAGGCCCGCGTCCGCCACATCCGCCGCGGAAAAATCTTCGGCCGCCATCAGGCTCAGCCGGCCGCAGCGGGCGCGCATGGTTTCGGCGAATACGTCAAAGGCGGGCCGGGCTTGGTTGGGCCCGATGCCGCGCGTTTGCGTCAGCACCGCGTAAGCGCTGCGCTCGGTGGTATTCACCAGCGTCATCGGCACGGCGGGATCGATCGGAATCAGCCCGTGTTCATCACGAACTATGCTCACAGCGCGGCGGGCGACATCCAGTTCGACGGCGCGATGCTCGCTGCTGCCCACCTGCCCGCTTGAGTCGGGCAGCGATACGCTTCGCGTTGTGCTCCAGCCGGCTTCGCTTTTAAGGCGCAGGACGCGCGTCACGGCGTCGTCGACGCGCTCGGGACTGATCGTACCGTCCTCGACCGCCTGGATCACGGCGCGGATGAGCGCGCGCTGATTTTCCAGGTAGTTCGCGGCATCGTGGTCGTAGTGTTCTTCGGCCAGCATCATCAGGTCGACGCCGGCATTAAAACCCTGGATGGCGGCGTCGACCGGATCGTAATTGCGTTTCATCGAGTGCATGTTCATGCTGTCGGAGACGATCAGACCCTCAAAGCCCAGCTCGCCGCGCAGCAAATCGCCCAGGATGATGGGCGACAGCGTAGCCGGGCGCTCGGGGTCGAGGGCGCTGAAGATGATATGCGAGGTCATGACCATGCGCGCACCGGCCTGGATGCCCGCGGCGAAAGGGCGCAGGTCAATGCGCTTGAGTTCCTCGCGGCTGCGCGTCACGGTTGGCAAGCCGCGGTGGCTGTCGAGCGTGGTATCGCCGTGGCCGGGGAAGTGCTTCAGCGCCGCGGTGCTGCCGTTGTCTTGCAGGCCGCGCACGGCCGCGGCGGTCATGGCGGCGACCAGCCCGGGCTCTTCGCCGAAGGAGCGCATCTCGATGATGGAATTATGCGGGTTGGAGTTGCAGTCGGCGGCCGGGCCCAATACGACATTCAAGCCGACGGCGCCGGTTTCGCGGGCGATGACGCGGTACATCCGGTAGGCGCAGTCGGGGTCGCCGCTGGCGCCCAGGGCCATATTGCCCGGGCCCATGGCGCTCTCGGCGGTCATAACGGACCAGGTCCCCTCCTGGTCGGCGCCGAGCAGCAGCGGGATGCCCAGGCGGGCGTCGGCGGCGTAGGACTGCAGCGTATTGCAGAGCGCTAGCGCAGCGGCGGCGGACGGGACGTTGTCGTCGCCGATGTAGGCGCCGCCCACCAGGTGCTCGGCCATGAGGATGCGGGCTTCGTCGAGTTGATCGGCCGCGAAAGCCAGCATGAACATCTGGCCGACTTTTTCTGCGGTTGTCATGCTGGCGATTGTAGATTGGATGTTCATGGCGCATCCCTCTCTCGCAGGAAGTTGACACAGGATATTTAACCACAGAGGGTACAGAAGCAACACCAGGCAAGTCATGCGAAAAAGCAAGCCATGCAGGGGCGAGCCTTGGCTCGTCCGATTTATTGTATGACTTGCTTCCGCTTACCGAGGGCGCAGGGAGCGCAGAGTTTATTTGTTTAGGTCTAAGGAAACCATATCCACTACGATTTGCACTCCGCCTGGCGGAGCCTACTTTGATTTGTATCATTGCGTGTTATAGTGTAGTTGTGGCTCATTGATAAGATTGGGAGGTTGCTATGAAGAAAGTCCTCGTTTTAATTTGCTTGCTGGTCTTGTTGGCTGCCCCGAGCTTGGCTCAGAACACTCTGCCCCCGCCTCATGTCGTCGCCATAGCCGCTTTGGACTATAGCGGGTACTCGCCTGATCTTGGCTGGTGCATTGCGGTTGAATGGGAGTTGACTCCCGGCGCGGATTTCTATTTCATTCGCGTCTTCGGGAAGAAAGGCAAAACCCCGATTCGGCCTGATGGTTCTCCGCGAGAAGCAGCCTCTTGGAAACACACCGGGGCTTATAGCAGCAGTCCCGAAAATCCTGGCACTGTTATGATCTGTCACCTGGCTGAGAAACAAAAGGTGAGATTCCGCTTGCGGGCGATTGATTACGACAATTTCGAAAACCAGTTTGGCGAAACGACAGCGCCCTTCACCGTGAAGCTGCCCAAGTATGGCAGACCGCCCGTCCTCCCGCGTTTCGGCGTCCCCGCCGTTGCAGTATTTGGCACGTTGAGCTAACGGTTTATCCGACCGGGGCGATTGACAGAATCATCCCTTTTCCCTCGACACCCAGACGGCGCTCGTCTCACTTCACCGCGCCCATGGTCAGGCCGCGCACGAGGTAGCGCTGGAAGAAGAGCGCCATCAGGAAAGGCGGCGTCATGGTGACGACGGCGGCGGCGGACATATCTTCCCAGGCGACTTCGTATTGGCCGATGAAAAGCGTCAGCACGATGGTCAGCGGCTGCGAGTCGTCACTGCGGCTGAAGATCAGCGGGATGAGGAAATTGTTCCAGGTGGTCAGCATGGCCACCAGGAAGACCGCCACCATGCCCGGGCGCGCCAGCGGCAGCACGATGCTGTAGAGTATGCGCCAGCGGTCGGCGCCGTCGACGCGGGCGGCGTCTTGAATCTCAGCCGGGATATCACGCACGAAAGTGGTCATCATCCAGACGGCCAGCGGCAGCAGCAGCGTCACGAAAATCAGCACCAGGCCCAGCAGCGTATCCACCAGTTCCAGGCGCGACATGATGAAAAACAGCGCGATCAGCGAGACCCAGATGGGCAGCGGCAGCATCAGCATGATGAGCAGGAAGATGACGTTTTTGCCGCGGAATCGCATGCGGGCGAAAGCGTAACCGGCGCCGGTGGCCAGCAGCGTGACGACGGCGGCGGAGGCCACGCTGATGATGAGGCTGTTGCGCAAGCCGGCGCTCATCAGGTGGGCGGTGGGCGAGAAGCTGCCGTCGCGGAATTTGGCGCCCTGGGTGAAGATGGTGTGGTAAGACTCGAAGGTCGGCTCGCTGGGGAACCAGATTTTGTAGGGCTGGGCATAGAGCTCGCGGCGGGTCGAGATGCTGCTGACCGCCACCCAGTAGATCGGCGCCAGCGCCCAGATCAAGACAATGGCGCACAGAATGTAGATGACGCCGAGGCGGATGCGTTCTTGACCGCGGGGGTTCAGTTTCATTGTTCCTGCACCCCCTGGTTGTAGACGCGCATGACGAAGATGACGCCGACGGCCAACGACATGACCAGGATGATGTAGGACAGCGCCGCGCCCAGGCCGATGCGCAGATCGCGGAAGACCAGCTCGTAGTTGTACAGCATCAGCGTTTTGGTGAAAGGGTTCATGGCGCCGCCGGCCGAGCCGCCCGCGGTCAGCGTCCAGACGACATCAAAGATCTGGAAAGCGGCGATGAACTCGACGACCAGGGCGATGCCGAAGGAAGGCAGCAGCAGCGGAAAGGTGATATAGCGCACGCGATGCCAGGCGTTGGCGCCATCGACTTTGGCGGCGTCGAAGAGGTCGTCGGGGATGCTCTGCAGGCCGGCCAGCAAGATGATCGTGGGGAAGGCGTAGCGCGTCCAGGTCTGCACGACGCAGACCCAGAAGAGCTGATGATCCGGTTCGCGCAGCCAATACTGATACTCGCTGATCAAGCCGAATTGGTAGAGGAAGCCGTTGAGCGCGCCGTATTCGCCATTGAGCAGCCAGCCCCATAAGAAGCCGTTGACCACGCCGGGCAGCATCCAGGGCAAGATCGCCAGCGTGCGCACAACGCCGCGGCCCGGGAAGCGCTGGTTCAGCAGCATAGCGATGCCAAAGGCCACCGCCATCTCCAGCGGCAGGGTGATAAGCACGACCTTGAAGCTGCGGCCGGTGACTTCCCAGAATTCGTCGTCTTTGACCAGCTTAACGTAGTTGTCCAGGCCGACGGCTTTGGGCGGGCGGCGGATGCGCAGGTTGCGGTTAGTCAGGCTGGTGCTGAAGGTGTCGACCGCCGGGTAGTAGATGAAGAGCGCGATGAGCAGGACGATCGGCGTCAGGACGACGATGACGTAGCGCGAGTCGGATGAGAGGAGTCGATTAGGAGTCTTCATGAGTCAGGATCTTAGGACCCGCTACGCTTATTTCTTCCTTAATCGGCGCCGTCACGCGACTGCTGTAGAGGCAAGCCTTGATCGACATGCAGAGGCCTCTAAGGCGCTTCATGCGCCGTCTCCTAGACGTATCCCGAGATTCGAGCTAACCTAAGTTTGTATTCTATTGCACTATACACTACATCAAAATGAAATGGTATCGAATTGCAGTAGTTGGTGCGGAGGTGTGTCATGACTGGAACGGTGGCGAGCAGGGAGCACATATTGATCGCCATCATTGCGGCCGCCGGTGACGCTGGACTAGGCAAAGTGCAGTTGCAGAAGTCGGCATTTTTGGTGGGTGAGGAATTCGACGGCAAGTTGCCGGCGAACTACTATCAGTTTGAGCCTTACTTTTACGGGCCCTTTGCGCACGAGGTTTACGCAGATGCGGAAAGGCTGTGTGACGGGCCTTGGGTGGAGATGGCTGTTAGCGACGATGGCCGTCCAGTATACCGACTCTCAAGCGACGCTGGTGCGTGGCGATCCCCCTTGTCAAGCGACTTGGAATCTGGTGTCCAGGGCGCTGTTGAATGGGTGTCCAGGATGTCGTCGTTTGATGAGTTGGTGCGTGCCATCTATTACCTATATCCCGAGCAACGCGCAAACAGCATTTTTGACTATTCGGAGACACGCGCGGAAGAAGAAAGCCTTGAGCGCAGCTTCCGTGATTTGGCGGCTGGGCGAACACGAGCGGCCGACGAGTTGATCGGCAGTCTTCATGATTGAGATATGGTCAAAAAGTCGGTAAGAACCACGCCTGAGTTTGACGTCCTGGTGAAGACGTTCTCCAAACCCAAGAGATATCCCAAACTACCAGCTGATCTGGCAACGTTCATAAATCGACTCGCTGAAGGCGCTGTCAGACGTAAGCGCGCTCGCGGCGTGAAGTCGGCGCCCGTGTTCGGCGCAAGAATAATGGATAGCAGCAGTGGCGGCGGCGGTAGCGGCGGCTTCCGCGTCCTGTATTTTGACGGCGCAGAAGAACGAGTACTTCTGCATATTGACCGACGCAGCGAACTGGACGACTGGCCAACAGCTTTGATCCTTCGGATGCTGGAAGAAACAGGCCTTTGGTCATCTGAACGCTAAGTCGCCGTGGCCGCGCCACAAGGCTGACCTTTTCTCGGTGCTACAATTCTTGACTCAGTGACCAAACCCCTCCGCCACAAGCGCAGAGGGGATTGGTGTGACGCAGCTAGCTTTACTCGTACTCCGCCTTGAGCTCGTTCCATTCCTCGGCCAGCGCGTCGATTATATCGTCCGACGACATGCCCGTGGCCGCGCCTTCACGTATGTGCTCGCTGACGGAGGTCACCCAAGGACCCCACCAGAGCTCGGCGCGTGGCAAGTCATTGACATGCATGGCTTGCTCCACCATGACATTGTACCCCTCAATAGCGCCGGCTTCGTTAAGCGCGCTGCTGACGGAAATCCGCGAGGGATACAGCCCGACAGCGTTATAGATATCGATCATGTTTTGGTCGTCGACATACCACTTGATGAACTCCCAGGCGGCTTCGACATTCTCCGAATCGACATGGATTCCGATGCCAGCAGGCAGGTTCCAGGTATTGCCCACTTCGGGCAGCACCATGTACGCCACATTAGGCGCGTGCGCAGAGACATCGGGGTTATTGCCGACGCGGACGGAGCCTTGCCATCCTTGGTGAAATACGCCGATGCCGCTCCACCAGATGGAGTGCTGGCTGATAGTGCCCGCCAGAATTTCGGGGCTGATCAGCTCGTCCGCGAACCAGGTATACAGCAGGGCCATGGCTTCGCGGGCTTTGCTGCCTTCATCGGCGAAGACGGGGTTGAGCTCGTCGTCGAACATGGGGTCGCCCATGCTCAGCGCGATTAGCCACCAGGACCAGTGGATGGCATTCATGGCGATGGGGTACTCGTCGACGCCCTCTTCTTTCGCCGCCCGCGCCATCATGTCGAAGTCTGCCCAGGTGGTTGGCGGCGCGTCGAAGCCGGCTTCCGCCAGCTTTGCGGTGTTGTAGTCCATCATGACCAACTGCAAGTAGCTGGGCACGGCGTAACGATCGCCGTCAATGGAGAAGAAGTCCAGAAATTCGAAATCGTCCAGGTCAAGGTCGCCGTTATCCAGCAGATCGTTGAGCGGGAGCATGTTGCCGGTGGCGACGATATTGGAGATGCCTTCTTCGGTGATGAAGATGACATCAGCGGCTGCTTCGCCGGCGGCGGCCGAGACCTGTACGCGGCTGAAGAGGTCGGCCAGCTGCACCGACTGAACCTCGACCGTGATGCCGCTCTCCTCCGTAAAGGCGTCGACTCCATTGGGCGGGACGCCCCAGGATGGCGTCAGGAATGAGATGCTGTCCTGCGCCTGCCCGGCGACGCCGAGGCTAAGCAGAAAGATCAATAGAACAAGGGTAAGAATGCGTTTGTGCAGATTCATGTTGGGAGTCCCCTTTCAATATGGTTCTAGCTCTGATTCTAAGCGACAAGCCGCGCCGACGCAAACTTGCCCGGCGTTTGCCGAATCAAGTTTAATCATTAAAATCCAGGTATATTCAGCTGAACGGGAGCTTTGCCATGAAGATCTCGGATATCGAAATCAGGCTCTGCAAACATCAGGAAGAAGTGATGAGCGCAAACGAGCTGCGAGATTCCCACAAGTCGGATCTGCACTTTCTGATGATTACGATGAAGACTGACGCGGGCGTGGCGGGCGTCAGCATGGGTTTCGCCGGTATGGGGGCGGAGATGGCCGGCTCGATCGCGGCTACTTCGCTTAAGCCCTTCTTCCTGGGCAAGGACCCTTTCGCGCGCGAACAGCATTGGCACGAATTCCGGCGCTATGAGCGCCACTGGCATCATACGCCGATTTATTCCTATGGACCCTTCGACATCGCGCTCTGGGATATCGCCGGCCAGGTGGCGCAGCTGCCGCTTTATCAGCTGCTGGGCAGCTATCGCGAGAAAGTACCGACCTACGTAAGCTCGATGTACCTCGATACGCCGCAGGATTACGCTGATCAAGCGCTCGAATTCAAGCGGCAGGGATTCCACGGCTACAAGCTGCACCCGCCCGGCGATTTCCACGAGGCGCTGGAGGCCTATCGCCTTTGCCGCGCGGCGGTCGGCGACGATCCCGGTTTCAAGCTGATGGCCGACCCGGTGACGGCGCACACCTATTACGACGAAGCGCTGCGCATGGGCCGCGAGCTGGAGAAGCTGGATTATTACTGGTTCGAGGAGCCGCTTTACGATGTGGACTTCAATGGCTTGCGCAAGCTGACGCGCGACCTGGATATCCCGATCTGCGGGGTTGAGGTGCTGGCCGGCTCGCATTATTCGGCGGCCGAGCGCATCGCCGGCGGCGTGGTTGATATCGTGCGCAGTGATGTCTCCTGGAAGGGAGGCGTCACGGCCCTGATGAAAACGGCGCATCTGGCGGAAGCCTTCGGCATGCGCTGCGAGGTGCATACGACGATATATCCGGCGCTGGAGATCGTCAACTTGCATTGCTGCTGCGCCATCGCCAATTGCGAATTCTTCGAGGCGCTGATTCCCAGCTCGCTGCTGACGCTGGGCATAAAGAATCCCGTGCATATCGACGCCGAGGGCTACGCGCATCCGCCGCAGGGGGCGGGCCTGGGCATCGAGTGGGATTGGGATTTCATCGAGAACGCGACCGTGGCGGTGCTGTAAGCGTTATTTCGCCACAGAGGCGCAGAGGGCACAGAGAAAAACTGTAGAGGCGCCCCGCCGGCTCGCCCCTACCCTGTCGCGGGGCGCCGGGCTCAATGGCTAGTCCACGTGGAAGACTTCTTCAATGGTATGCCACCATTCGCCGTCGGCGCGCTCGGGGACCGGCTGCTGCATGGGGCCGCATAGCGCCCACCATTCCTGCGTGGTCTCGTCCGCCGCGATCGCCGCCATGTCCGCCTCGTAATCGTCGCCGATGTATTCAAAATAAGCGAATAACATATCGTTGTAGCGGAAGATGGAATAATTGCGCATATTGCATTCTTTGACCTTTTTCAGGACGCCGGGCCAGACATCGGCGTGCAGGCGAATATATTCGGCGGCATCTTCGGGCCGCAAGCCGATGACTTGTCCAAATCGCTGCATAATGCTTCTCCTCGCCAAATTCGTCGCTGCCAGAAGCGAAAGCCTATGCCAAAATCGGCGTGGATTCCAGAGTTGATCGCCAGGCAAGTCGAACGCTTGCTCGCATAATTCGAGCGCGACGCCAAACGAGTGGTCAGCCTGGCGAGTCGATTTCAGCGGGAGGCTGGCATGGTCAGAGTCGATACCCATCAGCATTTTTGGAATCTTGACGAGGTGGCCTATCCCTGGCTGGCGCCCGCTTATGGCGCAATCTATCGCAACTTTGACGCTGACGACTTGGCGCCGCAATTGAGGGCGACCGGCGTCGAACACACCGTGATCGTGCAGGCGATGAATTCCTACGCCGATACCGACTCAATGCTGGCGATCGCCGCGGCCCATGACTGGGTGGCGGGCGTGGTCGGCTGGCTGCCCATCCATGACCCGGCCGAGACCGCCCGCAAGCTGGACGAATACGGGCGCAATCCCTGGTTCAAAGGCATCCGGCACCTGATCCACGATGAGCCCAATCCCGACTGGGTGGTGCAAAAGCAAGTCATCGAGGGCTTGCAACTCCTGGCGGATGCCGGGCTGACCTTTGATGTGGTGGCGGTTTTCCCAAATCACCTCAAACATGTGCCGACCCTGGCGGAGCGCGCGCCCAACCTAAGGATGGTCATCGACCATCTGGCCAAGCCGCCGCCGGGCGCCGAGGAACGCGGGACCTGGCGACAGCAGATGGCCGCGGCCGCCGAAAGCCCCAATGTCTACGCCAAAGTCTCCGGCTTGAATACAATAATGAACGACGCCGAGAATTGGACATACGAAGATCTCAAGCCGCTGATCGACACGGCCATCGAGCTTTTCGGGGCCGAGCGGCTGATGTTCGGCAGCGACTGGCCGGTGGCGCTGCTGGCAGGTGACTATGCCAAAGTGTGGCAGGAGACGTTGAAGTGCCTGGCGGATTTGTCGGCGGGTGAAAGGGACGCCATCCTGGGCGGGACGGGCAACGCGTTCTATGGGCTGGGGCTGTAAGGTCGGATTAAGCGAGCCGTCACCCGCCATTATCACTGTCTGCTGAGCCGCTCCATACGCTGTTGGACGCTGTCAATTTCTCGCCGCAGCTTGCTCGATTCGGATCGTAGCTGGCGGTTTTCTGCAGAGAGCTCGGCGATTCTATTGCGATGCTCCATTCGCAACTCGTGAACGGCTTCTCTAGTTTTGCCTTCCAAATGCGACACAAGCATGAAGACGCCAAAGACAAACAGGATCAGCAGCGAGTCCAGCGATAATGTGGCTTGCATAGTCATACCTCGACCCTCTCACAAAGCGAACAAGTTTAAGTTACATGTATGCTGCCGTTGAACGGCAAAATTATACAGAGGGCAACGCCGTCCCGCCACTCGCGCTGGATTGATAAGCCGCTTCCACGGTCGCCATCGTTTCGATCGCGTCTTCCACCGAGGTGGGCAGCTCGTCGGTCTCGCCGTTGACGCGGCGCATCAAGCTGGCCATGGCGCCGATGAAGGCTTCCGGGAACCAGGAGCCGGCGATGTCCAGCGAATGCCAGCGCGGCGGCTGCCCCTTGCTTGGCAGGACATACTCGAAGCGGTCGGGCACGCCATGCGGATAGTTCATATTGAGGCCGGCGCGGATCTGAATCGCGCCCTTGCTGCCCTCGAACTTGAGGGACGATTCCTGTTTCTCCGCGCCGAAGATATGGCTGTGGTTGGCCGTGATATTGACGCGCGGATTGTCGCCGTAATCCAGGATGATCATGGAGCGCGAGCCGCCGCGCAGGTTCGGGGAGGCCGGGTGGTTCATGGTCTTGGCATAGACGCCGTTCGGCCTGCCGCAAAACGAGCGAGCCAGGTCAACATAATGAATGCTGTGGTAGAGGATCTCGACGCGGGGCAGCGCCGCCGCGAATGGCCACAGATGCCAGGGCGTATTGACCTGCATGCGCACTTCCATATCGCTGAGCTCGCCCAGCAGCCCCTGCGACAGCATGTCGCGCGCGGCGATGATGAAAGGCGCGAAACGCAGCTGAAAGTTGACGGCGGCGGTGAGCTGCCGCTGGCGGCAGATCCGCAATATAGCGCGGGCTTCCGCCAGGTCTTCGCCCATCGGCTTCTGAATGAGCGCGGCGCGTCCGCGGGGAATCCGGCGCAGGATATCGGCGCTGGCGCCGCCCGGCACGGCAATATCGAATACGGCATTTTCAGGCGCTTGGGCGACCGCCTGCGCCAGCGAGTCATAGAGCGCGGGGATGCCGAATTTTTGGCGCATCATGGCGGCGCGCTCGCTGTCGATATCGAAGCCGCCGACCACATTGAAGCCGGCAATCCGGTAAGCGGGATAGTGGGCGTCGTGGACGATGCCGCCCAAACCGATGCTAACGATAGGCAGGGGCTGGGCGGGCAGCGCGGCGGTCTGGCGAAAGTCGAAGTCAGGCATGAGCAATCACTTGAAGATATTACCTACCACAAAGACACGATGGCGCAAAGGACACAAAGCAAAAGATGAAATGGCGCTCCGCTTCCCCTCTCTGCGCTCTCTTCGTCCTCTGTAGTTCAATTCTAGTTTGATTTAACTATAGACGCGGACCTGCGCTAGACGCCGATGTCTTCGTTCCATAGTCGCGGATTGGCGCGGATGAAATTTTGCATCAGCCGGTAACAGGTGTCATCGTCCAGCCGCGTCAATTGTACGCCGCGCGATTCAAGATAGGCCTCCGGACCCTGGAAGGTGCGGCTCTCGCCGATGACGACGCGGGGAATCTTGTAGAGCAGGATGGCGCCGCTGCACATATCGCAGGGGGAGAGCGTGGTGTAAAGGGTCGCCCGCTGATAGTCGCTCGCCGTCAGGCGGCCGGCGTTTTCCAGGCAATCTATCTCGGCGTGCAAGACGGGGCTGCCGCACTGCACGCGCCGGTTGTGCCCGCGCCCGACGATCTCGTCATCAATGACCAGGGCGGAGCCGATAGGGATGCCGCCCTCGGCCAGCCCAATTTTGGCTTCCTCGATGGCAGCTTGCAGGAAGCGGTCCATCAAGCGTCGTCAGAATTTGCGGCCGGCATCAGCGACAAATAGTCGATGAAATCCTCTTCCAGCGCGGTGATGAAATGCGCCAGCAGGCGGCCGGCGCGCTCGATGTCTTTGAGGTCGAGCGTTTCCACGGGCGAGTGCATATTGCGCAAGGGTAGACTCAGCAGAGCGGTGGGCACGCCGCCCCGCGAGACTTGAATGGCCCAGGCGTCGGTGCCGGTGCGGGCCGGCATGATATCGGGCTGCCACTTGATATCGTGATAAGCGGCGATGTCTTTCAGGCGCTGCACCATGCGCGGGTGGAAGTTGGCGCCGATGCCCAACTGCGGTCCGCCGCCGAGTTTACCGCCGGGTTTCACGCCAGGCTGCTCAGCGAAACCGACATCCAGGGCGATGGCGCAATCGGGCTGAATGTGATTGGCGGCTGTGGTCGCCCCGCGCAGGCCCACCTCTTCCTGCACGGTGGCGGCGGCGTAGACATCCCAGCTGTGGTTCACCTGGCGCAGCATTTCCAGGCAGGTGGTCATCACGGCGATGCAAGAGCGGTCGTCCATGGCTTTGGCGGCGGCCTGGCGCCCTTTGAGGTCGATCATGGGGCCTTCCATGGTGACCAGATCGCCGACGGAGACCAACTCCTCGACTGCGGCGGCGGGCAAGCCGACATCCACCACCAGCGCGTCAATGGGCAGGTACTGCTTGCGGTCGGCGGCGCTGAGCATGTGGGGCGGCATGGTGGCGACCACACCGGGCAACACACGTTTACCGTGCACCAGCACCGTCTGCGCCAGCATGACGCGCGGGTCGATGCCGGCGATGCGATGAACGAAGAGAAAGCCGTCTTCGATCTGGCGCACCATCAGGGCGATTTCGTCCATATGCGCGGCCAGCATGATCTTGCGGCGCGGACCGGTCTTTTCCGTGGACGCCGTGCCGCGTTTGATGCCGATGAGGCTGCCGAGACGGTCGCTGTCGAATTCGTCGACCAGGCGGCGCCACTCGTCGCGCAGCAATTCAGCGACCGGCGCTTCGTAGCCGCTGGGGGCGTGTACCTCGACCAGACGCTTGAGATGGGCTTTGGGGTTGTACATAGGCGCTCCCTAGTTTGCTCGCCATACGGTACCGTAGATTGAGTCATTCTACCACATTAGCGACACTGGGCGAACCAAGGCTCGCCCCTGCGAATTCCGCGCAAGGATGAAGCGGACGACTCAAAGAGTCGCCCCTACGGATTATGGCGGTTCGCCTCTACAATCGGTCGTTATGCCCACCCCCTTTACCCACCTGCGCATCGCCCAGCGCCTGCTTGCTGACGAGCGGCTGGCCCCGCCCTACCGCAAGCTGCTGGAGCGTCAGCGCCCGGCTTTTCAGTTGGGCAGCATTGTCGCCGACGCCCGCGTCGCCAGCGGCGTCGGCCGCGAAGTGACTCATTTCTACGCTTATGGCATGCCCATCAGCGAGCGGCCCTGGCGGCAGATGCTGCGTCAGCATCCGTCGCTGCGCCGAGCGCAAGACGAAGCGCATTTGGCCTTTCTAGCCGGTTACGTGGCGCACCTGGCCGCCGATGAAGCCTGGGCGCTGAAGATGGTGCGGCCTAACTTCTGGGGGCGTGATTGGCCGGGCGTCGAGCGCTGGGACAAATTCTTCGCCCTGCACCTGATCCTCACGGTGATGGACGAACGCGACGAGCCGCTGCTGGGTGACTGGCAGGCGGAGAGTCTGGCCCGCTGCGAGCCGCGCGAATGGCTGCCATTCATGAGCGACGAGACGCTGCGCGGCTGGCGCGACCTGGTTGCGCGGCAGATCGCGCCTGGCGGCGTCAGCCAAACCCTGTCGATATTCGGCACGCGCCTCAAATGCGATCCCGCCGAGATCCGCGCCGCCCTTGACGACCCGGCGCGCCTGGACGCGATTTTGTGGCGCCACATTCCCCAAGCGCTGCTGGCGGAGGCGGAGCGCCAGGCCTATGCGCACAGCCGCGACCAACTGACGGTCTACTTGACCGAGTTCATGCCGGCGCCGGCCTCGGTCTAAGGGCGATTTGACTGCGACGAGAATAGAACACAGAATTATCCACAGCCGCTCGCGAGTCACCACTTGGCTCTCACAAAATATGAAACCCTCACACGCGCCCGAGTGGGCGAGCCAAGGCTCGCCCCTGCGGCATTCGACGTGAATGGAAGCGGAGATTGGGCGGGTTTCATAAAAAAAGAGATCACAGAGACGAAGCCTTCCAGAATATACTTCGTGTCCTTTGTGTCTTTGTGGGGAAATCATCTTTCAGGCGATTGCCCTGCGTAGTCCGGGCGTGTTTGAGGCGGTCGCCCTTTGTTGGTACACTCTCTGCATCAGATGACGCGATTGGGAAGCCGCCATGCGCCGTCCCGCCCAACATATTATCGCGGCCTCGCCCGGCGACTTGAAGAATAACCGCCTCGGCTTGCAGGGTCCGGAGCAGCTGCGCGAACTGCAGCGGCAGATCGATGCCTTTCAGCCGCGCATGTCGCGCGTGGTTCGCCGCCTGGTCTGGCTGGCGCTGATCGTCACCATCGCGGTAGTGGCGCTGTCCTTTGTGCGGGTGATACTGCTGCCGGTGGCGCTGGCGATTGAGGTGGCTGTCGTGGGCGCGATGCTCTATCTTACCAGCGACTTCAATCGCTTTGTGCAGCAGCTGATGCTGGATCGCGAGGCGGAAGCTGTGCGCATCGTCAAGGGACGCACGAGCAGCGCCACACTGCGCCATCATATTCTCTATTACACCTGCCGCATAGAGTTACAGAGCTACCGCGTACTCGACCCGTCTCTGGCGCGGCAGTTCAAAACCGGCGAACTTTATCAATTTTACGTGCTGCCCCAATCCCGCGTGATCATCGCAGCCGAAGGTATCGGTGAGAAGAATTCGGTCTACCGCGTTTAGCGGCGGCAGGCCCGCGCCGAAGGATGCGAATGCTGCGCGCGCTGCCATGATAGCGTTCGATCCAGCCCCATTTCTCCAATTTGTCCAGATGGCGGATGACGCCGGAATTAGACTTGTAGCCTTCGTCCGCGGCAATCTCGCCCAAGGTCGGCGGGAAACCATAGGTATCGGTATAATGGCATATAAAGTCGAAAATACGGTGGCTGCGATCGTCTCGATTTTTCATGCAGGTTTGCCCTTTTGCTTGTCGCACACGTAAAGACGGTTCTATCATATCACAGGATTAGAACGTTTGTTCTATCCTTTCGCGCTGATTCTCCTATTTCGCGGCGGGGGATGATTTGGTACACTGGCGGCGTTGCGAAGAGCCCAGCCCGCGGAGGCGAGCACGATGGCCAATACCGCCCGTCAATGGTTTTATTCGACGCCGGAAGCGCGCCCCTACTACATCGAAGAGCGCGTCAACCACAGCCTGTGGAATAACCGGCTGCAGAATGTCTTCATGAGCTGCACTCGGGCGGAGGCGCCGATCCAGATGGAAGGCAGCCTGGAGGGCATGCCCATCTGTTTTGAATTTGTGGCCGGGCAATATTTCACGCTGCGTATGGGCGAGGAGCGCAAGGATGTCATCGCCACCATGCGCCAGATCCTGCTGGGGCTTAAGCCCACCTTCACTTACCAGGACACCGAAGGCATGTTTGTGGTCGAGTGGCATACCGACGGCGGCGAAGGACGTTGGAAAGAAATACAAGGCAATCCGGCCTATCAGGGCCTGCGCCGGATGCGGCTGAACTAACCCGTCAGATTTTGGGAGTGGTGAATATCGCAGATATTTTCCTCTTGGCGAACACTGCGCAGGTTTTTTCACCACCGAGGACACAGAGTTTTCTTGTTTGTTTGGCGAAGTTTTGTGTCGACTGAATTCACCACTCCCCGCGAATGAGCGCGCTTGCCGGCGCCGGCCTCATCTGGGATAATAGCCGCAGAGAAGACCCAAGGGTCAGGAGCGCCCCTATGGCGAAGCGCAGACGGCGGAAACCCAATATCTCGCAGACCGTGCTCGATCAGGCGCGTCAGGGCGTTGCGGAGTCGGGCGCCACGGACAACGCCGAGCAAGACGCTCCCGCCGCGACATCCGCACAAAAGGCGCCCCCGCGCCGCCGCCGCGCCTTGCAAACGGCACAGTTGGAGCGGCGCAAAGATGCCGGTACGCTCGACGGCGAGTACGTGGCGGAGCTGCTGGCGAACCCGACCAAAGTGGTCACCGAGGACGATTTGCGCGCCGATTACGGCTTTGTCATCCGCGACCTGCGCAATATGGGTATTCTGGCGGCCGGCTTGTTCATCGCGCTGGTCATCGTCTCGCTGGTCTTGCTCTGATATCCGGGAGAGTGTCGAGAGCGTGACATGCCCTGGAACACGCTGCAAGTTCTTCTGCGCCGCATCGCCACCCCGCTTCGTCACCTGTTTTCCTTATACGCGCTGCTGCTGGCGCTCTTCACGCTCACGCGGCTGCTGCGCATCAGCGGGATCCCGCTGATCGACCTGGCCAATACCTTCGCGCCCTACCTCTACATGCCGCTGGTGGTCAGTTTTCCGCTCTCGGTCATCGTCTCGCGGGGCAGCGCCGAGTCGCTGGAGCGCGCGCGCAAACGGCTGGCGCAGGCGCCACGCAAGCGAGACGCCGGGCACACGCGCGCCCATCCGCCGCGCTGGTCAGTGCTGCTGCAGATCGTTCTGCTCGCCATGGGCTTGTACTCTTTCGCCGCGCCCGCGATGTACCGGCCGATTGACCCGCCGGCGGGAGAGACCTTCCGCGTCATCTCATTCAACGTGCAGGGCAGCAATGCCGAGCTCGAGCGCGCCACCGCGTGGCTGCTGGCTGCCGAGCCCGATGTGATCGTACTGCAAGAGACTGCCGAGGGTTACGATCCGCGTCTGGCGCCCCTGTATGAAGTCTATGCCCACGAAGACCATATTGAAGGCAGTGTGCGCGTCTTCTCCCGCTTCGCCATTCTGGAACGGGATGCGCTGACCATCGAGGCGCCCGGTGACGGCCAAAGCGGGCGGGAAGCGCTGCGCCTGCTGCTGAATCTGGACGGTCGCCGCCTGGCGGTCTACGCCCTGCATTTCAGCTTGCCGCTGCGGCCGCGGGCGCAACTCAATCCCGACGCCGACATCGGCCCGGAGGCGCTGCTGCGCTACGACGAAAGTCGCCGCAATGCGCAGATCCGGCGCCTGCTGAGCATCCTGGAAGCGGAGATTTCGCCCTTCTTCGTCGTCGCCGGCGATTTCAACATGAGCGACGCCTCGCTGATCTACACCGAGATCGCCGCGAGGATGCAGGACGGCTGGCGCGGGGCGGGCAACGGCGCCGGCCGCACCTGGCCCGTGGCGGAGGCGATCGGTTTGCCGCGCATGATTCAGCCCTTCCTGCGCATTGATTACATCTGGCACAGCGCTGCGCTGCGGGCGACCGCGGCCGAAGTCGGCGCGGCGATCGGCTCGGATCATCTACCGCTGAGCGTATCGCTGGAGTGGCGCGTCAACCAGGGCGCGCTGAAGACCACCGGGCGCGGTACGACTAGCGAACGCCACACAGAATAATCACCACAGAGGCTCAGAAGTAATTCCAATTAAGTAATGCGAATCCTGCATCAATGAAAATGAACTCTTTCTTGCCACCGAGGACGCAGAATAATTTTGAGGCCACAGAGGATTTGATATTGCTTCGATGCCCACGCAGCGGATGCCGCTGCCCTTCTGACTGACTTTCGCTGCCAAAATATTTCATAACAGCTTTATTCGGTGTCCTCTCTTTTCCTCTGTGTACTCGGTGGTAAATCTATTTCATAACTTTCTTGGAACTACTGAGAGCACAGCGATTTGTTCTTACGGTTTGCGAACCGGTAGTCTGTGCGTGTGAGCGAGGCCGTCGTATACTGAGCGTATGGACGCGCGACTGCAATTCATCCCCATCATGATCGTGGGCTTCGGCGCGGCGCTCTGCCTGACACCGCTGACGCGCCAGATCGCCATGCGGCTGGGCGTCACCGCCGCGCCCAACCAGCGCAACATCCATCAGCGCCACGTGCCGTTGATGGGCGGCGCGGCCATCTACATCGCCTTCGTGCTGTCGGTGCTGCTCTTCAGCCCGCCCGACCATCTGCGCGAACTGGGAGCGATCGTGGCCGGCGCCTCGTTGCTGGCCCTCGTCGGCTACCTGGACGATCGGCGGCATCTCAGCCCGCGCATCCGCCTGTCAGCCATGACCCTGTCCGCAATCCTGGCCGTGCTGGCCGGCATCCAGATTCGCCTCTTCAACAACTTGCTGATCGACATCCCGCTGACGCTGTTCTGGATAGTCGCCTTGATCAACGCCGTCAACTGGATCGACAATATGGATGGGTTGGCGGCTGGCACGGCCGCGATTGCGTCGGGCTTCTTTCTCATTCTGGCGCTGTCACAGGGTCAAATCCTGGTGAGCATGCTGGCCGCGGCCATATTCGGCAGCACCTTCGGCTTTCTGATATACAATTTCAATCCCTCCAGCACTTTCATGGGCGACATGGGCGCCTATACGCTGGGATTCGTGCTGGCGATATTGGCGATCAAGCTGAAGTTCGCCGCCCAGCCACTGAACGTGACCTGGATGGTGCCGGTCTTTGTGCTGGCGCTGCCCGTCCTCGATATCAACCTGGCCATCGCCACGCGCCTGCTCGAGCGCCGCCCGCTGATGCTGGCGGCCAAAGACCACGTCTCGCACCGCATCATGGACCTGGGCGCGACCCAGCGCCAAACGTTGGCCCTGCTCTATCTGTTTTCAGTGGTCTTCGGTCTGGTTGCGCTGGCCGTCAGCCAGGCGGATGTGCCGGACGCGCTGGCGCTGGGCGGGGTTTTTCTGCTGGCGCTGCTGGGCATTTTCTGCCTGCTCATGATCCTGCGGCAGCGCTCACAGGGGCAAACTGGCTAGACCGGCAAGCGGTACGCTTCGCGGATACATTCGTTTTGACGAACTCGGCACGGGCAATTCACGACAGAGACACAGAAGTAGTTCCAACAAAGTAATGAGAATCGCAGCAGTAAGAAAGAAACTGCCAAAATAATCGTATGATTGTAGGGGCGAGCCAAGGCTCGCCCCTACATATTCTGGTTTTTATGTTAATAGTTTGGTGTGAGCCGTGTCGTGACTTGCGGGCGACCGTGGTTAAACTCAGTACGATTGTCCTCGTCCCAGCGTCTGCCGAATTCGCAGCGATTGCCCGGCTGAGTAGGCAAATCGCGCCTGCAATTTCGTCTGATGTCTGCCATAATCAGCCCATATTATTCGGGCGACAATTAACGCGGACATAGGTCTATGACCCGTATCGCCGTATCTTCAAACTCGCTGGTTGATTACAGCCCCGATCGCTGGCGCTTGATCAAAGTTGAGGACCCCCAAACGCCCAAGCTGGTGCTGGAAGCCAAGCGCGGCGCGCCGCTGCGATTCGATGCCTACTTCGCCGCCAGCCGCGACTTGCCCGAATCGGGCGAGATCCTCGCAGCCGATCTGGGCCAAGTCGTCCTGGGCTGGTCCAGCGAATCGGAGTCCTGGCAATTGGGGCTGACGCTCTCGCCGGAGATCTCGCTGGCGCGCTCCAGTCGCTGGTTCGAGATTTTCCGCTTCACTCATCCCGACCCCGCCCTTCACGAAGAAAAGGCGGCGCGCCTGGGCAGAGCGCTGGCGGCGGCGCTGGGCATCCCCTTCGCCTCGACCGAAGCCGGCATCAAAGCCGAGCCCGAATCCGAGCCGATCCCGCTGGTCGATCTGCCGCTGCATCTGGGTATGTGGCGCTTGCAGCCCGCCGACGAGAACAGCGCCGGCAATGGCGATTTGCGGCTGCTGCGGGAGCCGCGCTGGCTGCGTGGCCGGCTGCGGCAAATCGCCTGGTACGGCTTGTGGACGGCCGTTTACCTGTGGGTTTCGATTGCGACATTGACCAACGAGCTGGGTTTGCCCATCGCCGGCACGCTGATTCCCAATCCCGCCTGGCTGCCCTACCTGGGCCTGGTGGTGGCCGCGCTGCTGGTGCTGGCTATAGCGCGCCAAGTCCTGATCATTTTACGCGAGCCGGACGCCTTGGTCATCCAGCCCTGGGAGCGGTCGGTGGGCGCCTGGCGCGGAAACAAACAGCTGTGGAAAGTCAACGCCGGCCGCGTTCAATCGGTTTACGCCAGCGAAGTCGTGAAAAAGCGCGGACGCCGGCCGACGATCTTTCACGGCGAGATCAATTTGCATCTGCTGGACGGCAGTTTCCTGCCGTTATTGATCGACCGTGAAAAGCTTGTCGACGCGCTGTTGCCCGGCAGCGACCCGGCGGCGGAGAAAAAGCGGCCCGAGGGCGTGCTGGCGCTGGAGCCGGCCGAAGCCGCGACCGCACTGCAAGCGGCCGCCATTCATATCGCGCTCAGCCTGGGCGAACTGCCTGTCTGGTACGACCGGCGCTTGCGCTAGCGCGTATTCTACCCCATCCCCCCAACCCCCTTGCC
>WTGO01000101.1 GCA_011523515.1 Chloroflexota bacterium | reverse complement strand
TCGACGGCGCCAGCATCTGGCAAATCTACACGCGCATCATCATGCCGATTGCAGGTCCCATCGTCGCCACTGTCGCCATTCTCAAGTTCCTCGTGATGTGGAACGCCTACATCTGGCCGCTGATGACTATCCGCTCGGAGGAGTTGCGCCCGATCATGGTCGGCCTGCAATACTTCTTCCAGTTGAATATAGCCTGGGGCGAGATCATGGCTTACTTGTCGATGATAACGATCCCGGTGCTGATCTTCTACCTGGCGCTGCAGCGGGCCTTCATCGAAAGTATCGCCACCTCGGGCATCAAAGGCTGAGTCCGACCGTGCCTAGGCCAGCAACCCGCGCGCGAAAGCCAAATCCTGCGCAATCAGCTCATCCACGCGGTCTTCATCGCTGTACTCGGCCGAAAAGCAGATCGGACCGCGGTAATCGATCGCCTTCAACTTCGCGATCACTTTGGACCACGACGCCCGTCCCTGCGCGCCCGAAGTCCAGTAGATGCTCCACTCGGCGGCCGCGGCTTCCGGCCCGCTGACCCGCCGCCAGTACGCATTCTTCAGATTAACCACGCAGAGGTAGGGCGCCACGATGTCCAGCGCGGCATCGCTGTCGATGCCTTCCAGCGCATTATGCGCCGGGTCCCAGACCGCTGCGACCTGGCGCCGGTCGTAGTCTTTGAGCAGTTGAAACATGCCCATCTCGTTGACGGGCACAAAGCGACCCGAGTGATTCTGCACGCCGATCTGCATGGCGTAGCGCTCGCAGAAGGGCAGGGCGGCATCCAGCTTCCGGCGCGCTTTCGCCTCCGCCGCCCAGTAATCCAGTTCCCGCTGCCGGAACAGCACCCGATTCATGCCGATGCCAGCCGCAGCGCATGCGCTGTAAAGTCGCTCGTCGTCCAGCGGCACATCGGCGGTCACATTCAGTACGTGGATGCCGTACTCGGCCAGGAGCTTTACCGCCGCCGGCAAATCGCGTTCGATATTCTCCGGCTCGACGGGAAAGCCCTTGCGCACCGGCAGCTCGATCCAGTCGAAGCCCAGCGATTTAATATGCGCCGCCAGCTGCGGCAGCGGCAGCGATTTCCAGGGCTTGGCGAATACGGCTAGCGGATTCATGTTTAGCGCTTGGGTCAGCTCTTGGTCGGCATCATGGAAAGCACATCAATGTGGACGTGGGGCGGCAGGCTGGCCAGGAAGACCACAGCCGCCGCGATGTCCTCGGACTGGATCATCATCGCCTTCCGCTCCGCGCTGGGCACAATCGGCCGCCGCTCCATAATCGGCGTATTGCCCGCGCCCGGATTGAATAGGCAGGCGCGTACGCCATGCGGATTGCCTTCTTCGTTGGTGACCATATTCAGCGCTTCCATGCCGATTTTCGAAGTGCTGTATCCGACGCCGGCCAGCAAGCTGGGGTACATGGCGGCGCGCGAGGCCAGGTTGATGATTAGGCCGTCTCCGCGCGCTTTCATCTCGGGCAAGACGGCCTTGGTAAAGATGAAGGCACTGGTCAAATTCACCGCCAACAGGTCGCGCCACTGCTCCGCGGAGGTATCGGAGATGGAGCGCTCGGTGACGTTGTAGCCGGCATTGTTGACCAGCACGTCGACTGGGCCAAAGGCCGCGCGCGTCTGCTCCAAGACCGCATGGATCTGCTCGTCATCGCTGACATCGGCCGGGCAGACCAGCGCTCGGCCGCCCCCTTGCAGCGAGCGGGCATCAGCTGCGACTGACTCCAGCAATTCGCGCCGCCGCGCCACCAGGCTGACATTGGCGCCCTCCCCGCAGCAGGCAATAGCGATCGCCTCGCCAAAACCGCTGCTGGCGCCGGTCACGATGATTGTCTTGCCATCCAATGCGCCCATATTTCCCCCGGCTGGTTTAGGCCATTTTGTCGAGCATATCGCGCGTGACTTCGTAACGCAATTTACCCTCGCTCAGGTAGCTCGCTACTTCATCGGTGGTGATTCGCCCCTGTCGTCTGTAGGCTTGATCGGTGACGGCGGCCATGTGCGGCGAAATGATCACGTTGTCCAACTGACGGAAGGGACTGTCGTCCGGCAGCGGCTCCTGCTCGAATACATCGAGCGCCGCGCTGATCCGCCCCGATTGCAACTCCGCCAGCAGTGCCGCTTCGTCAATCGGGTGCGTCCGCGCCGTATTAATGAAAATGGCGCCATCCTGCAGCCAGCTGAATTGCTCCGCGCCCAGCATACGGTACGTCTCCGGGGTAGAAGGCGCCTGCAAGCTCACCAGCGGGCACTCGCGCAGCAGCGTCTCCAACCCCGCTTTTCGGGCGCTCATGGCCGCCGCCTGCGCCTCGCTTGCGTAGGGATCGTAAAGCCACAAGTCGGCGCCCAGCGCGCTCAACTTCTTAATCACTGCGCGTCCGGTATGCCCGGCGCCGATGACGCCGATGCGGGCGCCTTCGAGTTCCGTGCCTGGCCCCAGCGCCTTGGCCGCCGCCCAACCGGCTTCTTTGAAAGCGCGGTCGATCTGGTGGAAGCGCCGCAAGCACAGGAGTATCAGCAGCAGCGTGGTCTCAGCCACTGGAATGGCCATGGCTTCGGCGGCATGCGTCACGCGCCTGTCATCGGCGAAGACCGGCGGCGGCAGCAAGCGCTTGATTGAGCCGGCCGAGTGAGCGATCAACTGCAGACGATCGGCGGCGGCCAAGACCACGTCGCTAAATCGGGGCGTACCCCAGCTCGTGATGACGATATCGCGACCGCTAATCAGCCGTGTCAACTGCGCTTCGCTGAGGTTGTCGCCGCCCGGCTGCAGCGTCACCGCGCCCATTTCACGCAGTCGCGTCTGCTGCTCTTCAGAAAATAGCTGGTCGAAGAGCGCCGGCCGCATGGCGATCAGGATATTGGGCTTTTCGGTCATGAATGCTTACGCCAGCGCGCGTCTCAACTTGGCGACCAAATCCGGCTCAGGTTCGTAAGGAAGCTCGATCACGCGATGATTCAGCGAGCTGGCGTAGAGCGCCAGTATCACATTGAAGTCGACCAGCGCCGCATCCAGGTTCAGCGGATGCGCCTTCTCGTCGTCTTCCAGCCAGTCAAACATGGCATCGCACATGGCCGCTTGCCCCAGGACGTCTTCATCCGGATATTCATGCGCACCGCTCTCGTAGACGTTATCGATGAAAGTTTCCCAACCCCACATGGTCCAGTGGATGTAACCCTTCATGCCGTAGACGGCGATGCGCTTGTGCTGGTAGATGGCGTCGCCCCCCGGCACGCGCGGCGCATTCTCGCCGCAGCGCAGCGTCGCTTGCACGCCGTTGTCGTATTCGACCGCCGCCAAGCTCTGGTCGGGCGCGTAGTGCTCTTTGATATTGGGCTGCAAGCCTTCCGCGCCGGAGACTTGACCGAATACTGTGGTCGGCTGGGCCGGGTTGAAGGCGCCGATCGCTTGCAGGGAGTGCGTTCCCTGGTAGGCCAGATTCATGCCCGAGCTGGCTTCGACGAAGCGCAGATCGCCAATGGCGCCCTCCGCCACCAACTGCTGCTGCTGCCGCCGCCGCGGATGAAATTGCAGCTGATGATTGATGGCCACTTTGATCTTGGGCTTGCCCGCGGCGAAGTCGCGCAGCGCCACATAATCCTCGCCCTGAATCGCCAGGGGTTTTTCTACTATCGCCGCCGGCACACCGGCCGCTTCGGCCGCTTCCAGCACTTCCAACCGCAGATTCGGCGGGGTGCTGACCTGCACCAGTTCCGGCTTTTCTTTCTCAAACATCTCGCGATAATCGGTGTAGCGTGCGCTCACGTCAAACTTGTCGCCGAATTCGTCCAGCGCATCTTGTCGCAAGTCGCAGACGGCCACGACTCGGCCATTTTTCACGTATTCGTAGGCATTGGCGTGGCCATGCGCTCGCCCGCCGCCGACGCCGATGATGACTGATTTATACATTCGCGCCCTCCCAAGGCTGCAAAATTATTTTGCCGCATTGACCGGATAATTGCGTCTCCCAGGCCGACTGAATAGCGTCCAGCGGGAAGCGGTGCGTGATCAATTTGTCCAGCTGGTCGCCGATCTCGCCGATCATGGACATCATGCGCGGACTATCCGCCAGATTAAAATGCCAGCTGCCCACGAGCGTCAAGCCCTTGCGGATCATATCGTTGCTGATTTGAATCGGCGTATCGTTGCTGCATTCACCGACGAAGGCCACCTGTCCCTTGCGCCGCGCCGCGTCGATGCACAGCCGGTGCGCCGCCACCACGCCGGAACAATCCACCGCTTTGTCGACGCCGCGCCCGCCCGGCGTCAGATCGAGGATCTGCTGCAGAGCATCCGCATCCAGCGGATTGACCACGGCGTCCGCGCCCAACTCCCGGGCCAAGTCAGCGCGATAAGCTATCGCATCGACAGCGATGACGCGGGCGCCGCGATATTTGGCGTTGATCACGCCGCCCAAGCCGACCGGACCCAATCCGGTGACGAGCACGGTGTCATGCCGGTCCACCCGCGTCGTCTGCATGGCGCCGAAGGTGGGGCCCAAGCCGCAGCAAGCCATCGAGGCATGGTCGTACGACATGCCCTCGGGAATCGGCAGCAGCATCCAGTCCTGTTTGAGCAGGTACTGCGCCATCGTACCCAGGCCATCGGTGCAGCCATGCAGCGCGGCGAAGTCGTAGCCATCTTGGCAATGAATATACTCGCCGTCCAGGCAGAGCGTGCACTTGCCGCAGGCGTTCATCGGCATGACGACTACGCGATCGCCGACCCGCACGCGGCCCGGCTGCGCCACCGCGACGACTTCGCCGGCCGCTTCATGTCCATAAACCGGTTGCTTGCTGCCGGCCTCGAAAGCTTTGTACTCGGTGCACATCGGCGCGACGTGAACCTTCACAACCGCCCAATTGTCCCTTGCCACGGGCGCTTCGGCATTTTCCACGCCTGCCCGCTCCCGACCCAGTACAGCGACGGTTTTCATCCGCTAACCTTTGATCGATTGCTTTCCGCGCAATCGGTTTTCTGACGACGGCCTGGACTATAACATAGCCCAATACCCACCGCAACAAGTACGGAATCGGCAGAATTGGAAGCCGAGGCAGCCACGCGACTGCGGTGACTTCTCCGCCATTTGCGCTGCGCGTTCTCTATCTGCATGCGAGCAGATTTCGGCCAAATTTGACGATTCCCTTGCGATGCACTAGACTTCGCATAATCGGTTGCGTAACAGGTTATATTCCGAAGGCTGGGCCAGTATGAAGCGGGTCACCATGCGCGATGTCGCGGAGCGAGCCGGCGTCTCGAACGCTACAGTTTCGCACGTGATCAACAGCACGCGCTTTGTTGAAGATGCTACCAAAGAGCGTGTGCGCGAGGCCATTCAGCATCTGGGATATCGACCCAACGTGGCGGCGCGCAGCCTGACAACTCAGCGGACGCGCATCATCGGGCTGATCGTCTCCGATGTCACCAATACGTTCTTTGCCGAGATCATGCGCGGTATTGAAGATGTGCTGATCGCCAACGGCTACAGCCTGATGCTCTGCAACACCAACGAAGTGCTGGAGCGCGAAGAGTATTATATTGATATCTTGCTGCGGCAGGGGGTGGACGGCATTATCGCCGCGGCGACCAGCCAGAACTGGGATGTGCTGAACGAAGCCGCCAAGCTGAATATCCCCATCGTGATGCTTGACCGCACGTTCGACGACGCCGTCTCACCCTATGTCGGCGTTGACAACCGGCAAAGCGCCTTTCTCGGCACGCGCCACCTGATTGAGCGCGGCTACACCGAAATCGGCATTCTGGCCGGCTTCCAGCGCCTGTCGACCATGCGCGACCGGCTGGCAGGCTATGAAGATGCCATGGCCGCCGCAGACTTGCCGCTGCGGGAGGAATGGCGCATCGCCAGCCCGCTGTCCATTGAAGACGGCAAACGCGCCATGCAATCGCTGATGACCTTGCCCGAGCGGCCGCGGGCGGTTTTCATCTGCAACAACTTGCTCAGTCTGGGCGCGCTGATGGGTATGCAGGCAATGGGCCTGTCCTGCCCCGATGATGTCGCCATTGTTGGCTTCGACGATCATCCCTGGGCGCAGGTCACCAATCCGCCCTTGACCGTCTTGCGGCAGCCGACCTATGCCATCGGCGAGACCGCTGCGCACAAAGTACTGAAGGCTTTGAACGAGGACGAGGCGGAGATTCCCTCGGCGCTTTTCAACTGCCAGCTGATTGTCCGCGATTCCGTGTAGAAATGCGATTCGTCGTCCGTCCAGCACGCGCGCGTAGATTCGGCTCGTAATGACAAATGAACGACGCCCTCCATAAAGTCCAGCATTTGGCCATTTCACAAACGGAGAGAGCATGATGACTAAGCGATTTGAGGCAAATTGGGCCTCGCTGAAAACGCACCAGACTGCGGGGTGGATGCGCCGGGCCAAGTTCGGCATCTATACCCACTGGGGTATTTACTGCGTGCCGGCCACCGGCCCCAACGTCACCTGGTATCCCTACAATATGTACCGCGAGGGCACACCCCAATACGAGTACCACTGCAAGACTTACGGACATCCGTCAAAGTTCGGCTACAAAGACTTCATCCCGCTATTCACCGCGGAGCATTTCGATCCTGATGAATGGGCGGAGCTCTTCAAGCGGGCGGGCGCCAAGTTCGCCGGACCGGTCGCCGAGCATCATGACGGCTTCCCGATGTGGGATGCCAGCGATACCGAGTGGTGCGCGGGCAAGATGGGCCCCAAGCGCGATGTCGTCGGCGAGCTGGAGCGGGCCATCCGAGCCCAGGATATGCGCTTTATGGTGGCCATGCATCACGCTGAAAACTGGTGGTTCTTCCCGCACTGGAAGCCGGACTACGATACCGCCGATCCTCGCTACGCCGGTCTCTACGGCGAGCCGCACAATCTGGACTTTGCTTACGACGCCCATGGCAAAGGGCACGACCACGGCGAGTGGCGGGCGCAGGATAAACCCAGCCGCGCCTTCCTTGAGCGCTGGAAAAACCGCTTGGTCGAAGTGGTCGAGCGTTATAAACCGGATTATATCTGGTTCGATTTCGGGCTGCGCTTCGTACATGACCAGTATAAGCAGGACTTCCTCGCCTACTACTACAACAAAGAAACCGAGTGGGGCCGAGAGGTGGTCGCCACTTACAAGTGGCACGATATCCCGCCGGGTGCTGCCTTGCTGGACTTTGAATTGGGCAAAACCGCCGAGCTGACCCACTACGAATGGATCACCGACACCACTGTCGATGACGGCCAGGGCTGGGGCTATATCAAGGAGACCGAATACAAGACCGTCACCGAGATGGTGCATTATCTGGTCGATAACGTCAGTAAGAACGGCTTCATGCTGCTGAATGTCGGTCCCAAACCCGATGGTACGATCCCGGATGAATCCCGAACTATTCTGGAGGGCATCGGCGAGTGGCTGCGCCTTAATGGCGAAGCTATCTACGACACCGTGCCCTGGAACACCTACGGCGAGGGCCCCACGCAGATGACCCATGTCGGCGCTTTCAGCGACACCAAAGAAAAGCTGGACTTCTGCGCGCGGGACATTCGCTTCACCGTGCGTAAAAATATCCTCTACGCCATAGCCCTCGGCTGGCCCCAGAAAGAATTCGTCATCGAATCGACTCACGCGCTCTACCCGGGCGAAGTGCGCTCTGTTGAGCTGTTGGGCGTCGCCGGCGAGCTAAAATGGGAAATGACGGCGGGCGGCATCAAGATAGAGCGTCCTGATCACCGACCTTGTGATCACGCCTATGCCTTCAAAATCACGCGGAATACAGGTCTGTGAGCGGCTGAGGTAAAATCACGCCGGATTGCGCGAGGATTGGGAGAGACGTATGACGTTGCGTATTGATTCGCATCAGCATTTCTGGCGCTACAACAGCGACGACTATCCTTGGATTGACGCGTCTCGCGAGCCCTTACGGGTGGACTATATGCCGCCTGACCTTGAGCTGCTGATGCAGGCGACCGGCATTGACGGCACGGTTGCCGTGCAGGCGCGGCAGAACCTGCGCGAAACCGAATTTCTGCTTGAGCTCGCCGATGACTACGAATTCATCCGCGGCGTGGTCGGCTGGGTGGACATGCGCGCCGATGACGTGGAAGCGCAATTGGAGCGTTTCGCGCCGCATCCGCGTATGGTCGGCGTACGCCACATCGTGCACGATGAAGCCGATGACCGCTTTATGCTGGGCGGCAATTTTTTGCGCGGGCTGACCAAACTCAAAGCCTGCGGCCTGACTTATGATTTACTGCTCTTCCCGCGGCACCTGCCCATCGCCATTGATGTCGTTCAGCGCTTTCCCGATCAGCCCTTTGTGCTCGACCACATCGCCAAGCCTTTCATCAAGGACGGACTGCTGGAACCTTGGGAGCGCGACATCCGCCAGCTCGCGGCATATGAAAATGTGTGGTGCAAAGTCTCAGGCATGGTCACGGAGGCGGCATGGGGCGGCTGGACGCAGGACGATTACCGGCCCTATCTCGATGTCGTTTTCGACTGCTTCGGCATTGATCGCCTGATGTTCGGCAGCGACTGGCCTGTCTGCACGCTCTCCGGCAGCTACGGTCAGGTGGTCGGCATCGTCGAGACCTACATCGCCGCGCTCTCGGCTGATGAGCAAGCCAGGATCATGGGCGCGGTCGCCAGCGATTTCTATCAACTTCCTTGAATCAAACGGGAGCGACCGGCGTGAAAGCTATTGTATTGGAGCAACCGGGGACACTGCGCCTGCAAGACCTTGCGCCGCCAGCGAACCCCGGCCCGAACGAAGCGCTGGTGCAAGTCCGGCGCGTAGGCATCTGCGGCACCGATCTGCATGCCTATGGCGGCAACCAGAACTTCTTCAGTTATCCGCGCATCATGGGCCACGAACTGGCGGTCGAAATCCTCGAGCTCGGCGCCACTGACGACGAGCTGGACTATTCCGCCGGCGATACCTGCTGCGTCATTCCCTACTTGAATTGCGGCCACTGCATCGCCTGCCGCCGCGGCAGAACCAACTGCTGCACGCGAATGCAAGTCCTGGGTGTTCATATCGACGGCGGCATGCGCGAACAATTCACGCTGCCCGCCGACAAATTGCTCAAAGCGGAAGGCGTTCCGGTCGAGCAGTTGGCGCTGGTCGAGATGCTGTGCATCGGCGCGCACGCGGCCAAACGCGCGCGTATTGCTCCCGGCGAGAACGCGCTGATCATCGGCGCGGGACCGATCGGCCTGGCGACCGCACAGTTTGCCAAAGTCGCCGGCGCTAGCGTGACGGTCATGGAGGTCAACCCGGCGCGGCTCGAATTCTGTGCCGATGTCCTGGGTATCGACAAGCTGGTGGACGCGCGAGGAGACGCGATGGAGCAGCTCCAGACGCTTCTCGGCGGCGAGCTGCCCCCGCTGGTCTTCGACTGCACCGGCAACGCCAGATCCATGCACAGCGCCTTCGACTACGTGGCGCATGGCGGCTCGCTGGTGCTGGTTGGGCATATCACCGGCGACTTGACCTTCAGTGATCCGCACTTCCATTCGCATGAATTGACGCTGCTGGCCAGCCGCAACGCCACGCCGGAGGACTTCACCTGGGTTATCGACAGCTTGCGCTCCGGTGAGATCGACCTGGCGCCCTGGATCACGCACTACGCCACGCCGGAGAGCATCGTGCCCGACTTCCCCACCTGGCTCAATCCAGAAACGGGCGTCATCAAAGCCATGCTAAGCTTTGATTAAAGAGGTACGCGGAAGATGAGCGATGAGCCGATAAAGCGGCGCATAAAGTGGTATCGCTCGCCCATCGCGGCGGACGATCTGGCGCGGCTCAATCAACGCAGCGACGCCCGCGGGCTGGCGCAGACCCTGGGATTTCTGGCGCTGCTGTTATTCAGCGGCGGCATCGCCTGGGTCGCCGCCGGCCGCGCGCACTGGCTCGTCGTGCTGACGTTGATTTATTTGCACGGCGCGCTCTACGCCTTCCTGGTCAACGGCTTTCACGAGCTTTGCCACAAAACCGTCTTCAAAACCAACGCGCTGAATATCTTCTTTCGCAATGTCTACGCCTTTCTGGGCTGGTACAGTCATGTGTCGTTCTGGGCCAGCCATCAAGCGCATCATCGCTATACCCTGCACCCGCCCGATGACCTGGAAGTTGTCCTGCCGGTCAAGCTGACCCTGCGTTCCTGGCTCGCCTTCGCAGTCATCAATCCGCGCGGTTTCTACCTGCGCCTGAAGAATGTCATTCAGCTGTGCTTCGGCATTATCGAGAGCGAGTGGGAGCAGGCGCTGTTCCCGCCGGAAAATGCGGCCGGGCGGCGGGCGCTGTTCCGCTGGGCGCGATTGCTGCTGGCGGGTCATGTGCTGCTCGTGGCCATATCGCTGATTCAGGGCTGGTGGATGCTGCCTCTGCTGGTCACGCTGGCGCCCTTTTACGGCGGCGGCTTCCAATATCTGCTGAACGAGGCGCAGCATATCGGCCTGACGGACGAAGTGACGGATTACCGCATCAATACGCGCACCATCCTGCTGAATCCGCTGCTGGGATTTCTCTACTGGCAGATGAATTACCACATCGAGCACCATATGTACGCGGCGGTGCCCTTCTACAATCTGGCTGAATTGCACGCGCTGATCAAAGATGACCTGCCATATTGCCCGCGCGGGATCAGCGGGACCTGGGCGCAGATCGTCCCCATCCTGCGGCGTCAGCGCCGCGAGCCCGAGTACCAGTTCGTGCCGGAGCTGCCGTGACCCGTCACAAATCAGGGCAAGCGGAAATCCGCCATCGGCAAATCAGGCATGCGACCAGCGAAGTAGTCCTCTATGGTATAGATCTGAATCACAGGCCATTTGTCGAGAAATTTACCCGAATTTACGGCCGTGTTTTTCATGCCAGTCGCCACTTTGTCTTCAAAACAAGTGAACACGCCTAATTCTGCGCCCGCTTGCCGCCGCGCTTCGTTGAAAGCCTGCACATGACCTGGGTTGGAATTGCCCGCTTTGACCTGTGAGACTACATCGATAAACTGACCTTTGCGTATGGGCAGCCGTCCCCGTCCGTCAATGCCTTTGTCCGCGCGCTGGCGCTTGTTGGCTTCCATGCCCGGCGCCAGCGACGCCGCCCAGGTTTCAAACTTGAACGGGTCGTAAGTCGCCAGCGATTTCGCATCTTCGACCGTCTTGGGCATGCCGACGAACTCAATTTCGTCCCATAGGGAATCGAAATGCCCTTCAATGCGATTCTGAATCACCTTGCAGGCTTGGACGCAGACATCAATGCCAATCCAGCGCCGGCCGAGATTCTGCGCTGCGTGAATCGTTGTGCCGCAGCCACAGAAGGGATCAAAGACCTTGTCGCCCGGATTGCTTGATGCTGTGATGATACGCTCTAACAACGCCAAGGGCTTTTCAGTCGGATAAAGCTGTTTGATCGGCGGAACGCGCGCAATGTCCCAAACATCATCCAGGCGAACACCTTCCGAATCTTCCTCCGCTACCTGCGATGGCAATCTCCGGCCAGTTTCGTCATAACCAGAAACGATCCTCTTTGTACCAAATCGTTTCAGTGTAGATGCGGCTCTGGGCATGAATAATTGGTTAAATGTACGCTTGCGAGAGTTTGAACGGGAATAAAAGAACAATACATCATGATTCCGCTGAAACGCGTATTTTCCAGTTGACCATTTGCGATAATGCCAAACAATCTCATTTCTAAAGTTTTTCTTTCCGAAAATTCCGTCCATGATGACTTTCAGGTAATGGCTCATTGTGGGGTCGCAGTGAAGATAAATGCTGCCTGTCAGCTTCAAGACGCGGCGACACTCGCGCAAGCGGTTCGCCATATAAGACAGGTAGGCGAGTTCCCCGCCTTCGCCCAGCATACGCCTCAGGCCTTCCATCGTGGGAGCTAGTGAGACATCGCTGGCAACGGCGTGAAAGTCGTCAATCGCCTCGTACCAGCGCCAGGTGTCGTCAAAGGCAACCCACTGCGCGCCGCCGATAAAGGCGTTGTAAATCCGCTTGGAATTGAAGGGCGGATCGAGGTAAATCAGGTCGACGGATTCGTCTGGGATGTACTCCGCCATGACCTCCAGGCAATCGCCAAAGTAGAGTCGATTGGGCGCTAGTTGTTTGGGCATTTCATTCTATATCTTGTAGAGGGCTAGTATTCATATTCGATTATAGTCGGATTCGCGATTTGAACTTGGCTCAAGCATCATAACTCCCCGCCGTCACATCCCCGCCCGTGCCCGTCCAGTTGGTGTGAAAATACTCCCCGCGCGGACGATCCACTCGCTCATACGTATGCGCCCCAAAATAATCCCGCTGCGCCTGCAGCAGATTCGCCGGCAAACGCGCCGACCGATAGCCATCGTAAAAGGCCAGCGCCCCGCTCATGATCGGCAGCGGAATGCCGTGCTTGATGCCCGCGGCCACCGTCGCCCGCCAGGCCGCTTGCGCACCGATCACCGCCGTGCTGAAATATTCATTCAGCAGCAAGTTGGCCAGCGCCGGATCCTCGGCGTAGGCTTCCTGGATCTTGCCCAGGAAAGCCGAACGGATGATGCAGCCCTCGCGCCACATCAGGGCCACGCCGCCGTAATTCAGGTTCCAGTCGTACGTGCGCGCCGCATCCTGCATCAGCATGTAACCCTGTGTATAACTGATGATCTTGGCCGCGTAGACCGCCTGCTCCAGATCACGGATAAAGCCCGCGCGGTCGCCCGTGAACGCGACTTGCGGGCCGGGCAGCACCCGCGAAGCGGCCACGCGCTGGTCTTTGATGGCGGACAAGAAGCGCGCGAATACCGCCTCGCCGATCAGCGTCAAGGGCGTGCCCTCTTCCAGCGCCGTGATTGCCGTCCACTTGCCGGTGCCTTTTTGGCTGGCGACATCGAGGATCTTGCGCAGCAGCGGCTGCCCGTCCTCGTCCGCATAGGCCAGAATCTCGCCGGTGATTTCAATCAGGAAGGACTCCAGGATGCCTGTATTCCACTGCGAGAAGACCGCGCTAATTTCGGCTTCGTCCAGGCCCAGCGCCGCCGACATCAGATGATAGGCTTCGCAGATGAGCTGCATATCGCCGTACTCGATGCCGTTATGCACCATCTTGACGAAGTGGCCGGCGCCGTCTTCGCCGACCCAATCGCAGCAGGGCGTTCCGTCCGGCACCTTGGCCGCCACCGCCTGCAGGATCTCCTTGACCGACTCCCAGGCCGCGGGCGAGCCGCCGGGCATGATAGAGGGACCGTAGCGCGCGCCTTCCTCGCCGCCGCTGATGCCCGCGCCAATGAAGTAAAGGCCCTGCGCTTCGACTTCGCGCGTACGGCGGATTGAATCGTTGAAGTTGGAATTGCCTCCATCAATGATGATATCGCCCTCATCCAGCAGCGGCGCCAATTGCGCGATCGACTTGTCCACTGCCTCACCCGCCTGAATCATCAGGATAATCTTGCGCGGCCGCTGAATGCTGGCGACGAACTCCTCAACCGTGTGTGTTCCGATGATGTCCGCGCCTGCCGCTTCGTTTTCGATGAAGCGCGTCACTTTTGCAGTGGTGCGGTTGAAAACGGCCACGCGGTAACCGTGGTCGCTGATATTCAGCGCCAGGTTCTGGCCCATGACCGCCAAGCCTATTAGTCCAATATCCGCCCGATTCTCCATGCCGATGCGCCCTCCGTGCTGTCTCGCAAGCGCCCATTGTAACAGCGCAGGCTTGCTTTGACAGGCTGCAGCTAGCGCCAGGGCAGGTGAACGCAATAGCCTGGTTGTGTTACACTGCTGACAACACTAGGTAGACCGATTAACTGGCTGCGAAATGAGGGCCATCCATGCCCAATTCGCCAGGTCGACGCAAGCACGTGACGCTCAAGGACGTCGCGGAGGTGGCCGGAGTCTCCAAGGCGACGGCCTCGCTGGTGCTCAGCAACAATCCGCGTATTTCCGATGCCACGCGCCTACGCGTTCTGGAGGCGGTCGAGGCGCTGGGCTACGTCTACAATCAGCGCGCCGCCAGCCTGCGGACGCAGCGCTCCTTTACCATCGGTCTGATCGTCACGGATGTCTTGAATCCCTACAGCGCCGAATTGACCTCAGGCGCCGAATCGGCACTGGCCGAGCACGACTACAGCCTCGTGCTGGCCACGACAGACGATGACTTGGAAAAGCAGTCGCGCATCATCCAAACCATGCTGGAGCGCGATGTCGACGGCCTGATTCTGGGCCCGGTCGCGGGTACAACGGCGGCATCGCTGCAAGCCATCATGGGGCATTGCGCGCTGGTGCTGACGAACCCCTACTACGAAGATCTCGCCGCTGATTGCGTCGGCATGGATGACGAAAACGGCACCCGTTGGGCGGTGCGGCACCTGATTCAGCAGGGGCGCCGGCGCATCGCCTTTGTCGGCGGCTACCCCACCAGTTCCACGCGCCAGCGACGTCTGTATAGCTACCGCGAAACCTTAAAAGCGCATGGCATCACCTTTGACCCGGCGCTTTGCGTCGACAGCCCCGTTACCCGGCGGGGCGGCTATGACGCGGCGCATCAGCTCTTGCGTATGAAGCAGCCGCCCTCAGCGGCGTACTGCTACAGCGATGTAATTGCTTTTGGCGTGATGCTGGGTTTGCGCGCGGCGGGTTTGGAAGCCGGCGCGGATTTCGCCGTCATCGGCTTCGACAATGTGCCGGAGGCTTCGCTTTGGCATCCCAGTCTGACGACTGTTTCAGCTGATCCAAGGGGATTGGGTGAACAGGCCGCTCAGCTGATGCTCCGCCGGATCTGGACGCCGGATGCGCCGATTCAACGGGCCATTATGCCTTCGCGGTTGATCGTGCGCGATTCAACCGCAGCGCTGATCGAAGAGCCGCGCTGACACCCCGTCAACGTCTCAAACGTTGAAGTTTTGCCGCTCGTAGCTCTCGGCGGGGAACGCGGCGACGACCTCGCCGTCTCTCATCAGCCATTTGTAGTCGATTTTGTGTCCACTGCGGCCATTCTCCACAATGTCGGGACTGCTCATCACGCCGGCGATAGCGATGCGCCCCTTTTCGCTGGTGTTGGGCGGGCTGTAATGCCAGGCGCTGCTATGCCAGACGACGACTCCGCCCGGCGCCAGCTCGATATGTTCGACGCCGTAAGTATCGATCATCTCCTCGACGCGCTCATTGGGCAGTTGCCGGTGGATGCTGTCTTCGTAAAACACGTGCTCGACGATTTCAGTCTGATAGCTGCCGGGGATCATTTGCAGGCAGCCGTTTTCAATTGTGGCCGGGTCCAGCGCCATCCAGAAGTTGAAGGGTTCGATGTCGCCATCGAGCCACAAGCCGTTGTCTTGATGCCAAGGCGTGGCGCTGCCAGAGCGTGCCGGCTTGAGGAAGCAGCTGTCGTACTTCAGCAGGATGTCGTCGCCGAGAAAGTAGCGCGCGATATCCAGCACCGGCTGGCCGCAATGCGCGTTATGCCAGATCAGCGGATTGCGTTGATTGAACTTGCTGAGCTTGCGGTAACGCACGGCGCGCGCCTCGGCTGTATCATCGTTCATCGGGTCCATCGGGTCGGCATCGGTCATGATATCGTCGGTTTCCGGCGTCATGATGGCGTTTTTGATCACGCCCAGCATCTCGGTTGCCGTCTGCTTTGGAACGACGTTCTCGACCGTGAAATAGCCGCGCTCGCTATAGTTTCGCTTCTGTTCCGCTGTCGGTTGCCAGCCCATTTTTTCGTCTCTCCTCAAGGCATCTGGCTGCGCCAATAGGCCTCACTTCAATTCGATATTTCCCAAGTCAGCATCCGCGGGCAAACCGCCCGGCTCAATCGCCAGCGGCGGATTCACGCGGTGTACTATCGTATCAACGGTCAAGGCCAGCGCCGCGCCACCGATGCCGTTGCGGGCAGCGCCCATGAGCGCGGAGGCGGAATCGACCACGCCGTCCTGACGCATATCGACCAGGCGGCCCAATCGCAGGTCGTAACCGGTGCCGTTCTTTGCCATGGCGATTTCCTCGACCACCAGCCCGGGCGCTTCATGGCCGGCATTTTCCAGTAACGCGCGGCAGGGCGCTGCGACAGCCTTGCGCAAAATGTTCCAGGCCGCTCTCTCATGCAGATCGGCGCCGTCGCTGTAGCGATCGCTCAGTGAATCCAGGCAGCGCAGTAGCGCCGTCCCGCCACCCGGCAGCGTCCCACCCAGCAGGGCGGCGCGCATGGCCGCGACCGTCCTGTTGATCACGTTCATTTGGTAGCGCATTTCACTTTCGCTACTGCCGGCCGCGTACACCACCGCCGCGCCACCCCGCAGCCGTCCAATCCTCTCGCGCAGCACCTCTTGCTGCCGTTCGTCGTCGCTGCGCGCGTAGCGGGTTTCCAGCGCCTTGACCTCATGCTCGACAACAGCCTTGTCCCCGCCGCCGGCGATAATGCCGAAGCGATTGCGGTCGACCCAGGCCAACTCGCTCTCGCCCAAATGCTCGCTATTCACATCTTGCATTTGATGTCCACTGACCACTCGCAGGACATGCCCGCCGCTGATCAGCGCCAGGTCTTCCAGCGCCGCTTCCTGCTCGTCGACCAAGCCGGTGGGCTCAAGGTAGACTAGTTGAAAGTCTTCCATGCGGCTGTTGGCGCTTTGCGCCGCGATGATTTGCTCCGAGAACGACTTCGCCACGATTACGAGCGAGCTGTGCCCCGCTTCGTAGATCTCCGTGACCAGCTTGACCAGCGCATTTAGATCGTCCAGCTCGAAATCGCTGATCAGCCAGGCGCTATGCTTCAGTTCCAAGCGGTCGCCGATGACGCCATCGAAGACGATATGGGACGGGACTTTGCTCTCCCAGTACGAACCCAGGAAGAACTCGTGGCCCAGGTCGCGCCCGCCTTCGCGGACCTCGATTGCGCCGTGCGCTCCCAGCACATCAAAGATATCGGCCAGCGTCGCTGCGATTTCGGCATCGCCGCAGACCGACAGCGCCACGCGCTCCATTTCCGCTGGCGCCTCCAGCGGCCGCACCTGCTGCCGCAAGCCGTCGAGCACTACGCGCAGGCCCTTTTCCAGCGCTTGACGCAGCAGCATCGCGTTGCCGCCGGCGTTGATGAAGCGATGCCCCTCGGCGAATACGGTCTGGAACAATACCGCCGCAGTCGCCGCGCCGTCGCCGTATATTTGGCGTTGCTGCCAGAGGATTTCCCGCAGCAGCATGGCGCCGACATCGGCATGGGCGTTTTCCAGCTGCAGAATCCGCCGCGCAATCGTGCCGCCGTCATCAAGCAGTTCAGGCGAACCGCCGCGGTTCTTGTCATCCAGGGCAACTGGACCGGTGAGAGGTCCCAGCGTGGGGATCACCGCTCCCGCCAGCGTGTCGATGCCGGCCTGCAGCGCTAGTCGGGTTTGTGGCTGAGACAGGACGCGCGTCATGCGGCTAGCCTTTGAGCCCGGTCAAAGTGATGCCTTCGATGAAGGAGCGCTGCGCGAAGAAGAAGAAAATGACCATCGGTATCGTGAACATGGCGGCCGCCGCCATCAGCAGCCCCCATTCGGCGCCGTACTGCGTGAAATAGAGCCGCAGGCCAATTGATAGCGTGTACTTGGTCGGATGCCGCAGATAAACCAGCGGACCGATGAAGTCGTGCCAGGTGTGGATGATTTCGAAGATGGCTACGGTCAAGATCGCGGGCTTGGAGAGCGGCACGGCGATGCGCCAGAATATGCCCCATTCGCTGGCGCCGTCGATGCGCGCGGCGTCGTCCAGCTCTTTCGGCAGCGTCATCATGAACTGACGCATCAAGAATATGTAGAACGCGTTGCCGAAGAAGTTCGGCACAATCAGCGGCAGGAAGGAGTTCAGCCAGCCTATCCTGGCGAACAAGATATAGAGCGGAATCATGCGCACCTGGAAAGGCAGCATCATGGTGGCGATGACGATGATGAATAGCACATTTCGCCCGCGCCAGCGCACCCGCGCGAAACCATAAGCGATGAAGGTATTCGACAGCACCGCGCCAATGGTGGCAAAGATGGTGTAATAGGTGGAATTCCACAAATACTGCCAGAAGGGGATGGCGTTAGTGGCGTCGATATAATTTTCGAGGCGGAGCGACTTGGGAATCAAGCGGACAGGAATCTCGAAGATGTCGATGTTCGGCTTGACGGAGGAGCTGATCATCCAGACGAAAGGCAGCATGAAGGCGATGCCGAAGGTGACCAAAACGGCATGCTTGATGACAGATCTCACCCGCTGCAAAAGCAGGTAATTGCGCTCTTCGGCCGTCATCGCGCGGCGACCGGGCGCGGCCGGCTGCAAGACTGCCATGCTAAGGTCTCCTCTTAGCGTTCATAGATGACTTTCCCGCTCAAGAACTTGAAGATGATCAAGGTCAAACCCAGGATGAGAAGGAACATGATCCAGGCCAGGGCCGAGGCGTAACCCATGGCGTAATCGCGGAAGGCGCGGTTATACAGATTGACGGCGTAGAGTAGAGTCGAATTTGCCGGTCCGCCGCCGGTCATGATGTAAACTTCGGAAAATGATTGCAGAGAAAAGATGATAAGCGTGACGACATTAAAGAAAATCTGCGGGGACAGTAAGGGCAGGGTGATTTTGCGGAATTTCTGAAAGCCGGAGGCGCCGTCAATATCGGCGGCTTCATAGAGTTGGCTCGGAATATCGTTGAAGCCGGAGAGGTAAACAATGACCTGGCGTCCGCTGCCCCAAACGCCGATGAATATCAGCGAGTACATCGCCGTGTCCGGCGACGCCAGCCAATTCGGTCCTTTGATGCCAACCAGATCGAGCAAGCCGTTCATCAAGCCGAAGCGCGGATTCAGAATCCAGATCCAGGTTAAGCTGGCCGCCACCACCGGCACCAGCACCGGGAAGAAGAAAATCGTGCGATAGATTGACAGGAACTTGACGTTCTGGCTCAGCAAATAAGCGATGAAGATGTCAAAGATGGTGGCAAAGACAAGCAGCAGGGCGGCGTATCTGATCGAGTTGCTGATTGATGTCCAAAACAGCGGGTCAGCGCTGAAGAGCTCGACATAATTGTCCAGCCCGATCCAGCGCGGCGTGAGATTGATGATGTTGAAGTTGGTGAAGCTGTAGTAAAGAGAGGCGAAAAAGGGATAAACGGTGAAGGCGATGAAGCCGATGATCCAGGGCGCGACAAAGAACAAGCCCCAAGCCGGAAGATTGTCGGTGCGCCAGCTGTTGGGTTGGCTGGCAGGGTCTCGTTTCAACTTGAACATGGAAGGTTTGGCAGGTCTCTCGGTTCGTTTGGGCGACTCACAGAGCCGCCCCTACAATTTTCCGTGAGGATTGGTGTTTGTCTTTGCAGATTCCGGTAGGGGTCAGCCACCGGCTGACCCCTCGCAACTGGACTTGAAAAAACTAGCCCCGCATGCGTTCTACCTCGCGCCGTGAACGCGCGACCGCATCGGCAATCACTTCCGCCGGGTCGGCGTCTTTGAACATGACATTGTCGACCGCGTCATTCAACGCGCTACCCAGGAAACCGTTGCCGGGGAAGCTCGGTCTCTCCAGCGTATTGGGCAGAATCTCGTCACGCGCCAAGACCGTCCAGGCGCCTTCTTCTTCGACTTCCGGCAGGGTCGCCAACGACGGACGCGACGGCATAACGCTATCCGGCAGCGCCTTGTTGATTGCCACGTAGGGCGACGAACTCATATAGTCGGCAAAGGCGAAGCCGCCGTCGGGGTTGGCGCAATTGGCGGGCACGAAGTACATATTCCCGATGGACGTGCCCGGCGTGGCGTCTTCGGCGCCCTCCCGGGTCGGGATTGGAGCGACGCCGAAATCGACATCCGGTCCGTATTCGCCCATGTCATTGAAGAGCCAACTGCCAATCACCCAGAAGCTGATCAATCCAGTATAGTAGATGCCTTGCGGCGAATTGCGCCCGAAGCCGTTGCCCTCGTAAGTGGATCTGTAGGCTGCCAAGTTTTCGACGCCGAATCTGTCGCCATAACTCTTGTACCAGTTCAGCAACTCGACCCAGGCTTCTTGGTCAAGGGAGATATTGCCCTCCGCCTCGTCCCAGTATTGGCTGCCAAAAGCCGCGCCCCAATCCCAGACTTGCGGGTTCGGCAGCGTCGGCGAAAAGCCAAGAC
>WTGO01000107.1 GCA_011523515.1 Chloroflexota bacterium | reverse complement strand
AGTCTCTCCCTCTTTATGGGGGAGGGATTTAGGGTGGGGGCCGGGTCATAGCCATAGCCGACCAGCAGGCGCAATTGGTCGTGAATCGCCTCATCGTCAGTCACCAGCATTGCGCCGTTGCCCGCGCTTCCCAGCGGTTTAAAGGGCGCGAAGCTGAACATGGCGACATCGGCGAAGGCGCCGGCCGCTACACCGTGATCCATTGCGCCCGAGGCCAGCGCCGCGTCCTCAATGATCTTGAGCTGGCGGCGGTCGGTCAGGGCGCGCAGGGCTTTGACATCGGCCGGGTGACCATGGAGATCGACCGGCAGGATGGCGCGGGTGCGCTCAGTGATTTGCGCTTCGACCGTCGCGATATTCATGGTGTAGTCGGATTCCAGCACATCGCAAAGCACGGGCGTCCCGCCGCAGAGGCTGATGGCGCCGGTGGTGGAAATGTCGGAGTTGCCGACAGTGATGACTTCGTCGCCGGGCCCGATGCCGCAAGCGCGCAGGGCGATGACGAGGGCCACGGTGCCGGAGTGAGCGGCAACGGCGTAGCGCCCCTGTACTTCGGCGGCGAAGGCGTCTTCGAGTTGGCTTCGCAGCGGGTAGCTGTGGCGGTAGGCGTCGAAGAGAATCGGCTCCAGGGCGGCGATAATCTTGTCGCGCATGGCGCGGTGAGTCTGGCTGGCGCGCGAGCGGGGTACGCGGAACACCTCCACGCTATGCTCTTCCCACGATCATAAGCGCTACGCCTTCACTGCTACGATCGGCGGAATCTTGACACTCCTTTGCCACCGAGAACACCGAGTAGAAGAGAGGACACCGAGTAAAGCTATTGGCCATTCGCTCGGTAGAGAAAGTTGGATTAGTAGCGAAATCGCGCGCGCAGCGCGAGAGTCGAAACAGAATCATATCCTCTGTGTACTCATGTTATCTCTGTGTCCTCTGTGGTAAAGGTTGTGTTGTAGTCTCTCTTACAGGTCAGGCGCGGCCGCGGATATTGGGGTCGAGGAAGTCGCGCAGCCAATCGCCCAGGAAAACGACGCCGAGTACGGTTATGGTAATGGCAATGCCGGGATAGGCGGTCATCCACCAGGCGCTATTGATGTATTGCTTGCCATCGGCGAGCATTAAGCCCCAGGTCACCGTGGGCGGTTTCACACCCAGGCCGAGGAAGCTCAGCGAAGATTCGGCCAGAATCGTGACGCCGACCTGCACGGCGGCGAGCACGATAGCCGATGAGACGACGTTGGGCAAGATGTGCTGCAGCATGACCTTGAGGCGGTTTTGGCCCAGGGCATAGGCGGCGATGACGTATTCCATTTCGCGCACTTTGAGCACCTCGCCGCGGATGACGCGGGCGTAAGTGATCCAGCCGGTGAAGCCGAGTATGAGAATCAGCGTGGACAGGCCCGCGCCGACCACGCCCGAAATCGCAATCACCAGGATGATGAAGGGTATGGCCAGCAAGCCGTCGACGATGCGCATGAGGACACTGTCGACGATGCCGCCGACGAAGCCGCTGATCAGACCGTATATGACGCCGATGGTGCCGGAGATGAGCACCGATACCACGCCGACCAGCACCGAAACGCGGCTGCCGGCGATGATGCGGCTAAGGATGTCACGGCCCAGCTGATCGCTGCCCAGCGAATAGGTAAAGCCCTGCTCGTCGACATAACCCGGCGGTTCAAAACGGGCGCGCAGGTTCCTGCCGTGCGGATCTTGCGGCGAAATCACTGGCCCAAAAAACGCCAGGAGTACAATGGCGAATACAATCAAGCTGCCGGCCATGCCGACCGGGCTCTTGAGTAAGATCGCCACAAGGCGCGCGGGCGCACTGCGGCGGGCGGGCATATCGGCAATTTGACCGGTGCTGGGCTGGGCGTCCATGACTGATAGCTATTGGAATTTAATTCGCGGGTCAAGGATGATGTAAAGCACATCGATGACGTAATTGATCAGAATAAAGGACAAGGCAAAAAATAGCAGACCGGCTTGCACCACGGTGTTGTCGCGGACGCTGATGGAGTCGATCATCAGCCGGCCCAGCCCGGGCCAGGAAAAGACGCTTTCGACCACGACCGAGCCGCCCAGGAGCCAGCCGAGCTGCAAGCCGAAAACGGTGACGATGGGAATTAGCGCGTTGCGCAGCGCGTGACGGAAGACGACGGTCTTGTGCAGCAAGCCTTTGCTGTGGGCGGTGCGGACGTAATCTTGATTGAGCACTTCGAGCATGGCTGAGCGGGTCATGCGGGACAGGCGCGCCGCCATGCCTACGCCCAGCGTCGCCGCGGGCATGATGATGGCTTTGGGCTCCAGCGCGCCAAAGGCCGGCAAAATCCGCAAGTGTACTGAAAAAATGATGATAAGCATAAGGCCGAGCCAGAAGCTGGGCATGGCAGTACCCAGTGACGACATTGAAGTGATAATCAGATCCAGCAGGCTGTTGCGCTTGAGCGCGGACAAGATACCCAGCGGGATGGCGATGGTCAGGCCGATTGAAGCGGCGGAGGCGGCGAGAATCCAGGTGTATCCCAGACGTTCAATGATGAGCTCCATCGCCGGCCGTTTGGCGAGATAAGACTTGCCGAAATCTCCCGTGATCGCTTTGGTGACGAAGGTGAGGTATTGCTCGCCGAGCGGCTTGTCGAAGCCCCAGAACTTGCGCATTTGCTCGATCTGCTCCTGGCTGAAGAAATCAGGCGCCACGACCAGGATGGGATCGCCGCTTAGGCGCAATATGAGGAACACGACCACCGAGATGATGAACATGGTCACCCACAATTGCAGCAAACGGTTGATGAAAAATCCGAGCAAGGTTTGCCCCTCACCCCCCGACGCCCACC
>WTGO01000046.1 GCA_011523515.1 Chloroflexota bacterium | reverse complement strand
CTCGCAACAGCGTCCATGTCGCCAGAGCAGCAGTCATCCCCCCATTTTAATGGGGGGACCGAGGGGGTAAACTTAGGATGGAACGCTATTCAGACAGTACCGGACAAGCCTTACAATTATCCTTTTGATTGTCGCATTTCTTTCATTGAACAACGTCCGCGCCTTTGTCGCGCAATCCTAGTCACCGCGCAGGGACAGCCACAGCATCACCAGCCCTAGCGGCAAGAAGATGACGTTGGCGATTTCGCCAGGCGCCGTGTCCAGCTTCTCCAACCCTGGCGTGTAGACGCCCGCCATCAAACGCATCAGATACTCGAAGCTGAAGAAGAAGTACATCAGCGGGATCAGTGACATATAGCGCCACAGCACGATCACATAAAGCAATCCGATAATCAACTGCGACAAACCCCAAACGGCGAATATGGTGATGACGGTATTGGCGCCGCCTTCGCCGAAGCTATCGAGCGCGATGGACGCGATGCTGCCCGCGCCGCCGTCTGGGGCGAACATGTGGATTAGGCTGCGGCCAATTGTGATCGCGGTCAGTACGATGAAGACCCGCTTCGCCAACGGGTGGCCGCGATAATTGTTTGTCACTGTTTGCGGCAGTAGTTTTTCCAGCATGTCGGTCCCTTCCGGCAGTCCTGACTGTCGCCTGGCATGTGAAGGTATTCGATTCGCAGTCATATCGCAAGCGCATCGGACCACCCGTTGGGTAGCCCCTGCAATCGTATGCGCTGCGCCCTCAGTAGAACCAAGTTAATCGCGCGAAAATTTAATGGAAGTCTATTCAAGAGTGGGAGAGCCAAGGCTCGCCCCTGCAATCATACGATTATTTTGGTAGTTTCTTTCTTACTGCTGCGATTCTCATTACTTTGTTGGAACTACTTCTGAGCCTCTGTGGTGAATCAACCTGTGACCAATTCTCAATTTCCGAACCTGCTTTCTACTATCAGCGCCGACCCGGCCAGCGCGCCCGAGGCGATTTACACGCGGCTGACGCGCTTGCTGGAGGCGCCGGCGCCGGCCAACAGCTGCGCGCTGCCGGGCGCGGTCGGCGAAGTCATACGCGCCATCGCAGCCGAGCTGGACCTGCCCGGCGCGCCCTTCGCCTCGAGCGGCAATCTGGTCATCGAAATCGGCGACCCCGCCGCGCCGCTCGACCTGCTTGTGACGGCGCATATGGACCGGCCCTGTTTCCGCGTTCGCAGCTTGCGGGATGGCGCGCTGTATCCGCTCTGCGCCATCCGTGTTCCGGGCGACAGCTATGAATGCGAAGCGCGGGCGCTGCGCTTTGTGGACGGGCGCGTGAGCGTGACCGCAACCGGCCGGCTGCGCTTCGACACCGAGGGAGATGGCTATCGCATCCGCTTCCTGGCGGACCAAGGCGAGCTGGCCCCCGGCGACACGGTGATGATGCACTGCGCGCCGACTTTGACAGGCGGCCTGGTCAGCGGCACGGGCCTGGACAACGCCATCGGCGTGCTGCTGGCGCTGCTGGCCGCCCATGCGCTGAATCAGTACGCAGCCGAGGGGCTGGCCGGGCGCCGCCTGCTCTTCGCGCTGACCGACCAGGAAGAAGGCCCGCCTATTGGCCTCTTTGGGCAGGGCGCGGCCCGGCTGGCGCATGCGCTGGAGGCGCCGCGGCTGGGTTTCATCAACATCGACGGTCACAATGTCGACGAAGCGGCGGGCCAGGTCCTCGGCGTGGGCGCGGCTCACGCATTTGTCTCGGGCGACGGGCGCGGCTCGGTCGTGCCGCTGGATTACCAGGCGCTGGCGGAAGCGCTGGCAAGCGAGGTCAACCGCGTGCGCGCCGGCGCCGTGCGGCTGAACTATAGCTACGTCTCGCGCAGCGATGACATGCTGCTGGCGACCTGGGCGCGCTGCCTGGGGCTGACGGGCGTCATCGTGGCGGACGCGCATACGACCGAAGAGACGGCGGCGCTGGGGGATATCGCCGCGGCGGCGCATTGGATTCCGGCGTTTATCTCGCAGGTGCTGTAGGCGGTTTACCCCCTCGGTCCCCCCATAGCAATGGGGGATGACTGCTGCTTTGGCGTGATTTGACACTCAGCGATGCCCTCGCTCGCTGGTGTCTTGAGTCAGTGGGGTTACGGATAGATTAGCCGCAATCTCTTCGCGCACACTGCAACCGCAGCAAAGGGAATCGGACGCTGGCGGAATGGCGGGGCGGCAAGTAATTCTTAGCTTACCGGCTCCTCAGTCTCTCGGCGACGATACATGCCAGTAAGCATGGCAGTCAAATCTATGCCTTCATCCAGGTCATCCCAATAGATGTTGAGACCAAACATCTCATAGTTTTTGCGTTGCGAATCGGTGGCATTCTGCAAGCGAGGATAGAATTTCAATGGCAGACTAATCACGCGGCCATCCGCGAGTGAAATCCGCGCATACTTCTTGGTGAAAGATACTTTTTTTGCGGCGCACCGGACCGGATTCACCAGTGGCATCAGGTCCATTGTTTAGCCTCCTCTCCTAGTATTCTTCGCTACCGGGGATTCCATGGTACTCGACCCATTTTTCGAAAAGCATGTCCTTGTGCTTCGTCACTAGTTTCCTTATCCGTCTAAGGTCTGCCGTCTTGAATCCGGGATTCTCCCCAAACTCGATAGGATCCAAGAAGACCCTGATGTCCATATTGTCTTTCCAAACGTGGACATGAGCCGGCTCATGATCATCTGGATAAACGGCGACATTGTAACCATGTTTCTGCCTAAACAGTAGTTTAACCAAATTGAATACCTTGATGCAAGAATACTATACAGAGGGAGTGGTAAATATCAATGATATAAGAACTCCATCGGATAGGGGGTGTACTGT
>WTGO01000071.1 GCA_011523515.1 Chloroflexota bacterium | reverse complement strand
AGCTAGCACCCATCCATCCACAGATCCTGGAAGAGCGCAGTCAACGGATACATCGGCGAGTAGACGAATCCTTTGACGCAAGTATTCAGCGCGAAACTGCTGTCCTCGGTGTACATCCAGACCGAGGGCTGCTCGGCGGAGATGAGTTCCTGCGCCTCGGTGTACATAGCTTGCCGCGTCTCGGCATCGCCAATCGTACGCGCTTCGTCCAGCAGCTCGTTCACGCGGTCATTCTGGTAGAAGCTGCAGGAATTGAAGCTGCCCCATTGATCCGAGTGGTACTGGTTGTATAGATGCGCGTCCGGATCCAGGAAGGGCGGCAAGGTGTAGATGTTGATGATATCCGGACCAGTCTCTGTCGTGGCGCAGCTGGCGACCATATCGGGCCAAAGCATGGGGATCATGTTGAGCTCGATGCCGATCTCGGCCAAGCCTTCCAGCAAGATCAGTCCCGGAATTTCTTCGCGCGGGAACTCGGTCACGTAGACGTAATCCAGCGTGATGCCACCCTCGGGCCAAGGCGTCATTGCCAGATATTCGCGCGCCTTGTCCAGGTCATAGGTCGGGTAACCCAAGCCTTCGACATAGCCCACAAAGTTGGCCGGCGTTGGTCCGGGCAAAATGGTGATCTTGACATCTTGCGCGTCAACCATCGCTTCGTAGTTCATCGCATGCGCGACGGCCTTGCGCAAGTTGAGGTCGCTGGTGTATTCACCCTGGTTGTTCATCTTCAACGTATTGGTGAAAAAGCCGCCGTGCTCTTCCCAAACGTGGATCGGGGAGTCGACAATTTTTTCCTTATCGCTGGCGGCGACTGTATCGGCGATATGCGTCTCGCCCGCCAGCAGCGAATTCAGCTGCGTTGAGGCATCGCGCTGGATGATCCAGAAGAAGCCGTCCAGGTGGTCGTCGCCGGTCCAGCCGGCCCAGTAATCGTCAACGGCGATGAACTCATAGATATTGCCGATTTCCCAGCGGCCTTGCGTGAAGGGACCGGAACCCGCGGCATTCTCTTTCATGAAGGTCTGCCCCATGTCGTCGCCCAAATTGGCTTCGACGATGGCCGGGTTGACCACGAAGAGCTGCGGCAGCGTGCCGATGAAGGGCGCGTAGGGTTGGGTCAGCGTGAATTGCACCGTATGGTCGTCAAGCGCCTGCGCCGAATTCTCATCGGTGATGGTGGCCCAGCGCCAGGTCGGCGGGCCGGAAATCGCCATCATTCGGTTGAAGCTGTAGACGACAGCTTCGGCGGTCACCGGGCTGCCATCGTGGAAGACGGCGTTGTCGTGCAGCGTGAAGGTCCAGACCGTGGCGTCATCGTTGACTTCATGGCTTTCGACCAGATGCGGAATCGTGTCGCTGCCGCGATAAATGTAAAGGGCGTCATACAGGCTGCGCAGCGCGGCGTTAATCGAGTAATTCTCGCCGGTGGCCGGGTCGATATTGTCGATGTCCTGGTTGCCGCCGTAGAGCAAGATGTCGTCTTGCGCCATGACAAGCGAGGTCGTAATTAGCGCGAGGCTCACCACCAGGACGAGAAATAGCGTACGTTTGAACATGTTTTCCTCCGTGCAGAAAATTGTGCGAATTTGACTGATAAACGAAAATCTGTTGCGACATTGTAGTGGAACGCTACAGATTCGGCAATTGTAGCGTAAGTAACGCTCAAGTTGCCAACTGCGCGGCGAGCGTTGGCAGTGTCGGCAGAATCTGTTAGACTGCCCGCAGTCAGCTTCCCGCGCTATTGCGCCGCGCTCCCGCAAGGCGCCAACGGCGACAGGCGAATGCTGAAATTTACCTATAATTCCAGTAGAGTGGAGGCAAAAATGGGCAGCAAACGAAGCTTGATTAGCATGCTTGTGATTCTGGCTTTTGTCGTGATGGTTGCAGCGCCGGTGTTAGCGCAGGACGACCTTGACCGGGCGCATTGGTGCGAAGGCGTGACCGTTCGCTTTTTCGCCGGCGGCACCGAGGGCGACGCCTTCGCCGGTATCGTCTATCGCGGCGCGCTTGCGGCCGAACGCGACCTGGGCGCAAATGTCGAATATGTCTTCTCCGGCTGGGACAGCGAGCTGATGACGCAGCAACTGCGTGAAGCCGTAGCGCAAGCGCCCGACGGCATCGCCATGATGGGCCACCCGGGCAACGAAGCCATCATGCCGCTGGCCGCGGAAGCCGCCGAAGCCGGCATCATCATGATGTACCAGAATGTCGATGTCGATCAGGTCCGCGCGCGCTACGGCGGCGGTTATGTCGGCGCGCAGCTGGCCTCACAGGGTCGCGCCCTGGGCGAAGAGGCCCTGCGCCAATTCGGATTTGGCGAGGGCGACCAGGCCATCGTCCTGGCCAACTTGGCCCAGCGCGAACGCGCCCTGCGCGAGCTCGGCACCTGGGAAGCCCTGGAAGACGCTGGCATGGAAATTATCCATGTTGATTCCGCGCCCACCTGGGCCGCCGACCCCAATCTGGGAATCCCGGCCATGGTAGCCGCCATCACCGACAATCCCGATGTGAAGCTGGTCGTCTTCTCCGGCGGTCAAGTCCTCGGCAATACGCAAACCTACTTTGAAGCGGCAGGCCTGGAAGCTGGGCAAGTCAAAGCCATCGGCTTTGATACCAACGAGTTCATCATGCAGGGTTTCGCCGACGGCTGGATCCACCTGACCGCCGATCAGCAGCCCTTCTTGCAAGGCTACCTGCCCGTGCTCAGCATCTGCCAGACGGCCAAATTCGGCCTGGCGCCGCTGAATGCCGATACCGGCGCTGGCTTCATCGACGTCAGCAACTACGAGCAAGTTGAGGCGCTGGCCATCGCCGGTTATCGTTAACCAACCCCCGCGTCAATTGGACTCGGTTGCATCCCTAAACTCCCCTTCCCTCTTAATGGGGGAAGGGGATGGGGGATGGG